>CAZOLV010000021.1:14345-35322 GCA_964580725.1 uncultured Anaerolineae bacterium
CTATTTCCTATTTCCTATTTCCTATTTCCTCTCTCCTCTCTCCTTCCTCTCAATAACTGATCCGCGCATAGTACGTCTGCTGTGCGGCGCGACGCGCTTCGCCCAGGGTGTGGATGCCGCGCGCTTCCAACAGTGGAATCAGCTTGATAAAGATTTCGGCAGTCACCATGGCATCGCCCAACGACGTGTGCCGCCCGATGATGTTGATGCCCAACCGCTGCGCAATCGCCTCCAGGCTGTGCGTTTCCTGGTTGGGATGGGCCACCGGCGAAAGCAGCAGCGTGTCGAGCACCGGATTGTCGAACCTGATGCCTGTTTCGGCCTCCTTGAGCTGCAACAGCCGCATATCGAAGGCAACGTTGTGCCCCACCAGCACGGTCTCTTCGGCAAAACGCTGAAAGAGCGGCAAGACCTGGGCGATGGTGGGCTGGCCCTTGACCATGGCGGTGGAGATGCCGTGGATGGCAGTGGCCTCGCCGGGCACCGGGCGGCGCGGGTCAACCAGTTGATCGAAATACTCATGGCGCAACAGCCGGCCGTTGACGATGCGCACGGCGCTGAGCGAGATGATTTCATCGCCAGCGGTGATGTCGAGTCCGGTCGTTTCGGTGTCGAAGATGGTATAGGTCAGCTCGGAGAGTGGGCGTTCTTCCAGCGCGGGTGACGGGGTTGCCTGGCGGAAGAGATCGAAATCGTAGTATTCGGGCCGGCTCTCTTGATTGATGGGCGCCCGCCAGCGCGCACGCGGATGCACCGGCTGGATGAGCAAGCGGAAGTAGCTGACGTTGTCGAGCGGGTCCACCTTGCTCCAGACTTCACCGCCGTGCCGTTCGGCTACCTCGGTCATCGTCCAGGGTGCGCCCTCGCGGTTGACGATCAGCGCCTCGTTTTGCCAGGCGCGCAGCGTGTCACTATCTACCGGCGTTCCGTGCCAGATGGCGTCGAGGGCCACGAAACGTCCGATGCGCTTGAGCTGGAACTGCAGGCGGTCGAGTTGGGCTTCCTCTTGCAGCCGGCGCGCCAGGAAGGTCATGGCCTGCATGATGGCGTAGCTGTCCACTTTGATCCAGAGATCGTCTTCCTCCACCTGGATGTCAATGCGTAGGCGCTGCTTTTCGCCCAAGCGGCGTTGCAACGCCAGGAGCAGGTCGGCGCCGAGCATTTCTTCCAACTGCCACTGCGCCTTGAGGTAGGTGTCATATTCGGCCATCGTCTGATCGAGATGGGCGCTGAGGCGCGCCGACTCATCCTGAATCACGGCGCGGAAGCGGGCCAGGCGTGTCGTTTCCATGGCCGGGAACTGCTCCATCGTTTCGATGGCGGCGCGGATGTTGGCCAGCGGGGCGCGCATCCCCTCCGTCAGGGTGCGCAGCAGCAGGTCGCGACGGTTGCTCGTTTCGAGCTGTTGGGTGATGTCCTCCAGCGTCAGGATGAAGCCGCTGACGGTGCGCGCCTGATCGAGTACCGGCGTCAGGCGGGTGCGCACCAGGCGCCCGTTGCTGGCCGTGACGACGAAATGCGCCACCAGGTCGGCGTTGGGTTGTTCCAGGCGCACGTGCAACGACTCTAGCGCATGGGTAATGGAGTGACGGTCAATCAAGCCAAAGATCGAACGGCCCAGACCGACGAAAGCGCCGCCCGCGCTGCCGTTGCCGCCCTCGGCCTGGCTCAGCAACTGGCGGGCGTAGCTGTTGACCAGCAGAATCTGCCCTTCCAGCGTGCAGACGACGATCCCTTCGCTGAGATCGGAGACGAGGGCGGCCAGGCGGTTGCGCTCATCCTCCAGATTGGCGCGCGCCTCTTGAATGCGCGCCTGCTGATCGGCCAGCATGGTCTGGTAACGCTCGCCGAAGGCGTTGATGGCCTGGGCCACCTGCTGCATCGGCGCTGGCGCTTCGATCTGCAGGCGGTGGGCCGGGTTGGCGGTCATCATCAGGGTAATTTCTTCCGGGATGCGACGCGCCTCGAAGAAATAGGCCTGGATGAAACGATTGAGCCAAAAGGCAGCCACCAGCGCCAGCGCCACGCCGATGGGTAGCAGCAGAAAGGCGCGTTCGGCGCCAACCCAGACGAAGACACCCCAGGCGACGGCCGCACCGAGCAGAAAGAGAAAGATGGCCCCAACGGTCAGGATGGCTTCGAACTGTTGCCGATTCATACGTCGTCTCGCAGATATTGCTGCACTTTTTGCAGCAGTTCGCGCGTGGAAAAGGGCTTGGTGACATAAGCATTGGCGCCTAGTTCCAGCCCCTTGGTCATTTCGACCTCGCGCCCCTTGGCTGTCAGCATGATGATCTTGATGTGCTGATGGTATGGATTTTCGCGCAATTTCTGCAACACTTCGTAACCGTTCAGCCCTGGCAACATCACGTCGAGCAGGATCAGATCAGGGCCGAAGCTGCCGGTCAGGTGCAACGCTTCCAGACCGGTGCGCGCCACCTGGACGGCGTAGCCGGCCTGTTCGAGCAGGAATTCGAGCGAAATGACGATGTTGGGTTCATCGTCTACGATGAGCACTTTCTTTGGCATGGTCTCCAAATCTCCCATGGTGCCGGCGACGGGCCGGCAGTACCCATGTTTCTGTACTCGGCGGGGGAACGACCGGCGGCGCTCGACCGGTCAACGGCTGGCGGTGCGGCAACGAATCGTGCGGTTGCGCCGGGAAGGTCTGCAAGGCTTCCCGGCGCCCATGCACGCGCTCAAGGTCCAATTGGCAAAGCGCGCAACAGCGGATCTTGCCAGGTGTTGACTGGCTGCACCTCGACGCCCGCGAGATTGTGCACGGGCAGGACGAAAGAGAAGGTCGAACCGTGACCGAGATCGCTTGTCACCCAGAGGCGGCCGCCGAAATGGTCAATGATGCGCCGGCTGATGGGCAACCCCAGACCGGTTCCTTGCGGTTTGCCGTGCATGACATCTTTGACCTGGCGGAACTTCTCGAAGATCATCTCCTGGTTTTCGGGGGGAACTCCTGGCCCGTTGTCGCTCACATCCACCTGCAGTTCAGCGCGGCGCACGTCCAGACTGACCTTGACCCAACCTTTGGCGCTGTCGCAGAACTTGAGCGCATTCGAGAGCAGGTTGAGCATCACCTGCATCAGGCGATCATGATCGCCGATGACGAGCGGGGCGGCATCGGGGATTGCGACGAGCAGTTGTGCCTGTTTTTCGTCGAACAGATGGCTGGTGGCGTTGACGGCATCGGCGATGATGTCGCGCAGGTCAATTTCTGTCAAATGCCATTCGATGTTGCCCGATTCGATCTTGGCCAGATCCAAGACCTGGTTGATGAGGCGCGTCAGGCGTTCGCTCTCTTTGAGGACGATGCCCAGGAATTCGACGCGCCGTTCGAGGGGCAGATCGGGGTGGTCGTACAGAATTTCGGTAAATGCCCGAATCGAGGTGAGCGGCGTGCGCAGTTCGTGTGTCACGGTTGACATGAAGTCGTCCTTCAGGCGGTCGAGTTCGGTCAGGCGTTCATTGGAGGCGCGTAGTTCGTTGGTGGCGGCGCGCAGCTCATCGGTGGCCGCTTGCAGCTCTTTCGATTTGTGCTCCAATTGGCGGCTGTAGGCGATCACCTGTGATGTTTCGCTGAGCATTTCCATGACTTCTTCGATGGTCAGCGGCTCTTCCTGCACGACGGAAGCAACCATGACGCGGGCGCTGGCGGCGCCCAGGGCGCCGGCGAGCAGTTTTTCGACATAGGCGACCAGTTCGGCGTCGGCGTTGGAGACTTTTTCCAGGTTCAGGTTGCGTCGCCGCGCATAGTCCTCGAAGGCTTGCTCGGCGCGCACCGGCCCCAGGAAGCGGGCCAGGAGCATGCGCAGATCGGGCAGGGTGGCGGTGCCGCGCCAGAGGCGCACCCCTTCGCTGGCGCTTGGCTTGAAGACATCCACGAAGAGGTTGGCCTGGCTGTGTTCGATGGCGCTCTGACGCCCGACCAGCGAAACGCCGACATACGCACCGATGTTGACCAACATGCTCCAAAACAACGCATGGGTGATCGAGTCGAGGCCGCTGAGGCCGAACAGTTCATAGGGCTTGAGCCAGGCGATGCTCCAGGGGCCTTGTTCGACGAAGCTGAGCGAAAGCCAGCCGGAGCGCGCCAGCGAGGGCAGGAAGAGGGTGTAGCCCCACATGCCGAAGCCGGCGAGCAGGCCGGCCACGGCGCCGGCGCGCGAACCCTCTTTCCAGTAGAGACCGCCGAAGAAGGCGGGAGCGAACTGCGCTACCGCCGCAAACGAGACGAGACCGATGGAAACGAGGGCGTAGGCCTCGCTGGCCAGCCGGAAGTAGCCGTAGCCCAGGAACATGATGAGCAGAATGGTGATGCGGCGTGTGTTGAGCAGCACGCCGCTGATGTCTTGCCGCTCGGATAGGCCGAACATGCGAATGCGCAGTAGCAGCGGCGTCACCAGGTCGTTGCAGACCATCGTGCTGAGCGCCAGCGTTTCGACAATGACCATGCCGGTGGCGGCGGATAGACCGCCCAGAAATACGAACATGGCCAGCAAGGGCTGCCCGCCCCGCATGGGCAGGGTCAAAACGAAGGTGTCGGCGTCCACGCTGCCGGCGGGGAAGACCAGCAGCCCGGCGAAGGTGATGGGCAGTACGAAAAGATTGATGGCCAGCATGTAGAGCGGGAAAAGCCAGGTGGCCTTGCGCACGTGCTGTTCGTTGACGTTTTCGACCACCGCCATCTGGAACTGGCGCGGCAGGAAGATGATGGCCATCATCGAGACGAAGTTGAGGGCCAGCCAGTCCACATAGGTGATGGGGTCGGACGGCATGGCGAAGAGCTGCGACAGGTTGGGCTGGGCGGCCACTGCGCGATAGAGGTTGCCCAGCCCCTGGTACATGCCCCAGACCACGAAAACGCCGGCGGCCAGGAAGGCGAGCAGTTTGATGACCGACTCGAAGGCGATGGCGGCGACCAGGCCCTCGTGGTGTTCGGTGACGTCGAGATGACGTGTGCCGAAGAGGATGGCAAAGAGGGCCAACGCCACGGCGACGTAGAAGGCGGTGTCTGCCAGGATGAACTGCGTATGGGCGCTGGCCGGCATCTCGATAGTGGGGTAGCCCTGCAGGATGGTGAAGCTGGTATAGATCGCTTTCAGTTGCAGCGAGATGTAGGGCATAATGCCGACGATGGCGATCAAGGTGACGATGACGCCGAGCGGCGTGCTCTTGCCATAGCGTGACGAGATGAAGTCGGCGATGGAGGTGATGCGGTTGACCTTGCTGATGCGGATGATCTTGCGTAGGACGAACCACCAGAGGGCCGCCATCAAGGTGGGGCCCAGGTAGATCGGCAGGAAGCCGATGCCGGTGGTGGCGGCGCGTCCAACGCTTCCGTAGAAGGTCCAGGCGGTGCAGTAGACCCCTAACGAAAGGGCATAGACGTAGGGGTTGTTGATGATGCTGCGCCCACGTTCGGCGCGCTGATCGCCGTAATAGGCCACACCGAACAGCAGACCGATGTAGGCCAGCGCAATCAGCAGAATTTCCCAGTTTGGTACCAAGCATCCACCTCACAACGACGCGATCTGACCTCCGGCCAGACCGGCGCTTGATTGTACGAGATCGTCCCTAGTGTTCGGCTGCCAGGGCCAGCAGCCCAACCAACAAGACCCAGGCCGTAAAGATGTAGACGTACAGAATGGGCACTCCAAAGACAATCCCCTTGCGACTGAACAGCGCAAGGATCGGGTAATTGACGAGCAGGCAGCCAACGAAGAAGATAGCTGCCAGCCGTTGGTTCATCCGTTCAGGTTGGCGCATGATGTTCTCCTGTGATCAGGCGACGCTGGCTGCTGTTGGCCCGGCGGGGCGTGAGCGGCGCAGCAGGGCGGCCAGGATAGGCGGCGTCAGCAGGGTGCTCAGGATGACGACGATGACGATGACCGAGTAGACCTGATCGGAAATGACGCCGAGCCGCAGACCGGCAGCGGCGAAGATCAGGCCCACTTCGCCGCGCGGGATCATGCCCACGCCAACGATCAGTTTGTCAACGCGGCCGGCGGCCAGCCCGGCCACGATCTTGCCGATGAATGCCGCCACGCTGATGCCGATGGCGACCAGAAGCACCGATGGATCGAACAGTGTCTCCAGCCGTACATTCATGCCGGTCATGACGAAGAAGATCGGCGTCAGGAAATGGCCAAGCGGCTCGATCAGGTTTTCGACGTGGCGATCGGCGTGATGTGCGATGACCGTCTCGACGCGTTGGCGCACCGCCGCGGGCGCATCTTCGATCGCACGCCGCAGATCCTCGCTGATGTGCGCATCCTCGAACGATTCGAAGTGCACGGGGTCGAGCACCAGGCCGGCCGCAAACGCGCCCACGATGGGCGCCAGGCCGATCTCCTCGGAGAAATAGGCGAAGATCAGACCAAAGGAGATGGCCAGCGTCAGTTTCATGCCCAGGCCGGTGTGGATGCGCGACAGAAAGCGGCCCAGGTGCGGCGTCAGGGTGGCGCCGATGACGATGGCGCCAATGAGGAAGGCCAGCGCCTTGACGGTGATCCAGAGGATGGTGGCCGGTTCGATGGCGCCGACGGTGGCGATGGCGGAGACGACGGCCAGGACGATCAAACCGATTACGTCATCGAGGACCGCCGCGCCCAACACGATCTGCGCCTCGGAGGTTTGCAGCTTGCCCAGGTCGCGAAAGACCCGCGCCGTGATGCCGACCGAGGTGGCGGTGAGGGTGGCGCCGAGGAAGATGTAGGCCGCCGACGACAGGCCGGGCAGCAACCACGGCCCCACCAGGTAGGTTCCAAGCACAAAGGGCACGAAGACGCCGATCATGGCCACCAGGAGCGCCCGCACGCCCACCCGCCGCATCTCCTGGATGTTCGATTCCAGCCCTACCTGGAAGAGCAGGATGATGACGCCTAGCTCGGCCAGAAACTCGATGATCTCATCGTGCTTGATCGGTTCGAGCTGGCCGACGCCGAGCAGGACGAGATTGCCCAGGATGACGCCGCCGAGCAGCTCGCCCAAAACGGGCGGCTGGCCAAAACGTTCGACGAGGCTGGCGACGCGCGCCACCAGCAACAGCAAAACGATACGCATGAGGGTCACGGTGACGCTGTGCGCTTCTTCCGGCTGGCTGAAGGCTTGTACGAAGGGAGCAACCAGTGCTACAATAGCGGCGATGGTAGCGATGGTAGCTGCGCCTGTCGCACCGAGACGTGTCAGTGTCTGTTTCATAAAATTGATTGCATCTCTCTGGATTTGATCGGAATCGAACCGCAGCGGCCCGCTGCTCGGAGATGGCAGAAGGTTGGCGCCTGGTAGGAAACCGGCCAGATTGTAGGACAATTGTAGAAAAATGAAAAATTCATCCGAAACAACGACTGAACTGAATCGCCGCCTGCCGCTATGGCTGGCCGCACCGTTGGCGTTGGCGGCAGTTTGGCGCACCATGCTCTGGCTCGACTCCAGGCTGCTGCCAGGCGCTGGCTGGCTGCTGTTGACGGTTTGCGTTCTGCTTGGGGGCGTCGTTTGGCACTTCAGGACGCGGGCGCCGGTGGCATGCAGCACGCGGCCCCAACTGCGCCCGTTGCAGGTTAGCTCCCTGGCATCTGAGGCGCTCGGCTTGCAGATGTTTTGGCTGGCTGAGCCGTTGGCGCAGGCATCGCCGCTATTGGGCTGGCCATTCTGGCCCTACGTTTTCATCCTGGGCGGGGTGATCGGCCTGGGCTGGCTCAGCTTATCGGCCACCTGCCGTGATGAGGCGCTGCTCGGCCCGACCGCCGCCGACGAATAGCGTCGCGGCCGCCGTTCAGGCCAGACGGTTGGTCTGGAAGCGCAGCGCCGTCATGTCCTGCGTGTTGCGAATCGCCTTGAACGCTTCTTTGAGCCGCCGCCGCTCCAGCGGCGTCAGGTCGGCCAGGCGCACTTTGTTGGTCAGTTTGCGGCCGCTGCGCCATGCCTGAAGCTGATAGAGCAGCCGCAGGTGCAGGAGATAGCGAAACGCATCGGCCAGATTTTCGGCGCCTTCCATTTGCAGGGTGCCGCCCTGCCCGGCCGCCGCCAGGCGCTCCAGCGTTTGGCTGGCATGACTCTGGACTTCGAGCGCAAAGAGCCGGGCCAGGGCCACGGCCGGCGCAATGCCGCCCTTCTTCAAATCTACACCGTCTTCTTCTTCTTGAATGCGCCCAAACAGCCCCAGGGGCGGTTGAAACTGCAGGGCGGCGCGCGCCAGGTGTCCCAGGAACAGACCGCCGCGCCCGGCTTGCAGTGGGATTTCGGCCAGCGGTTCCAGCGTCAGCGCGCCGTGCACCGGCCGAAAATCGAAAAAGATGCTAACCTCCAGCAGCGCCTGCGGTTCCGGCGTGGCAACCCATTGACGAAAAGAGGCAACCCAGTCCGCCAGTGACTTGCGCCAGCGCGTGGCCATGTAGCCGCCGGGGCAGGGCGGAAAGCCCGCCTGCTGCAAGCCGGCCACGACGCGGCTGGCCAGCGCGGCGAAATAGGCGGCGCTTTCTGGCGTCTCTTCGGCATAGACCAGGGCGTTGTCCTGATCGGTCAGTAGCGCCTGCTCCATGCGCCCTTCGGAGCCAAAGACGATCCAGGCGTAGGGCGTCGGCGGGGCGCCCAGGCTGGCTTCGGCCTGCTGCAGCAGGCGCTTGATCAGGGCGTCGTTGAGCACCGCCGTGATGCGACCAATCTGCGACACGTCTAGCCCGCCCTGGAACAGACTGTCAACCAGGCCGGCGACCTGGACGGCGTAGCGGTTCAGCCCGTCGCCGTTATCGTTCAGTTCGAGGCGTTCCAGATAGCGCAGCAGGTAGAGCGGGCTTTTGGCCTGATGGCGCAGCAGGTCGGTATCGGTGATGACGCCGATGATCTGGCCTTCTTGCACGATGGGCAGGTGGTGGATGTTGGCTTCGAGCATGGCTAACAGCGCGGCATGGATGGGCGCTGCGGCGGCCAGCGTCTTGATGTTGGCTGTCATCACGGCGTGGACAGGGGTTTCGGGACCAAGACCGGCGGCGACGACGCGGGTGCGCAGGTCGCGGTCGGTGAGGATGCCGGGCGGATCGGTCTGCACGAGCACCGAACTGATGTGCAGATCGCGCATTGCCTGGGCCGCCTGGCGCACCGTGGCGTCGGGCTGTACGAACACGGGCGGGCGCACCACCAGGTTGGCGACTGGCATGACCAGATCGCCGGGAACGCTCAGGGTGGCAACGTCCAGACCTGGGTTGGCGGCCGTCGGGTCGGCAAACGAGGTCGAAGCTGGCGTGGTCTCTGAATCCAAACGTTCACCTCGATTGCAGGGAAATGACAGGGAGATGGCAGACCGATGGGAAGGGGACTGAAACGTATCATCTCAATAATTCGGGGCAAAAACCTGACAGGTTTCTCCTACTGATTGAGATGATACTCTGAAACCACAGATAGAATGACGCCTGCGCGCCATTCTATCTGTAAAGGGGCTTCTGGGAGCGCCCTTGTTGTGCGGCGCTCGGATTGTCTGTGCAGGCCAGCTTCGGGCTTTGTACGTCGTGACTCGCCTGCACTGCCAATCGTTATGCTGGCACAGCCGCCAAATCCTCCTCGCGTGGATGGCGCAGGCTGTCTACCAGGTCCTGCACGTCCTTCGGCGGTGCGGCTGTCGCCTTGCTGACGAAGTAGGTGAGCAGGAAGTTGACGGGGATACCGAAGGTGCCAGCGGCCAGGTGCGAAATGCCCAGGACGTTGAAGTTCGGGTTGACGTAATTCATGGCCATGTAGAAGATCGTCACGGCCAGGCCGCCGATGATGCCGGCGATGGCGCCGGGGCCGTTGGCGCGCTTCCAGAAGATGCCCAGGAGCACGATGGGGAAGAAGGAGGCGGCGGCCAGCGAGAAGGCCCAGGCCACCATCTGGGCGATGAGCGCCAGACGGGGCATGGCGGCCAATGCCGCCACGGCGGCGGCGACCAGGACCATCGCTTTACCGAGCGCCATACGACGTTGTGGGCTGGCCTTCGGGTTGATGGTGCGGAAGTAGATGTCATGGGCGACGGCGGAGGCGATGACCACCAGCAGACCGTCGGCGGTGGAGAGAGCCGCGGCCAGACCGCCGGCGGCGACCAGGGCGGCAATGGTGTAGGGCAGGCCGGCGATTTCCGGCGTGGAGAGCACGATCAGGTCGGCGTTGATCTTGAGTTCGCTGAACTGCAGGACGCCGTCTTTGTTGGCGTCGGCAATAGTGAGCAGACCGGTCTTGGAGTAGTTTTGCACCCAGGAGAGCGGCTGGCCGTCGGCACCCAAGACGGTGGTGACATCCTTGCCGCCAATGTTGACGGTGGCTAACTGTTTACCAACGACGTTTTGGAGGATTTCCCAACGTGAGAAGGCGGCGTAGGCCGGGGCGGTGAAGTAGAGCAGGAAGATGAAGAACAAGGCCCAACCGACGCTCTTGCGGCTCTCTTTGACGCTGGGCACGGTGTAGAAGCGAATCAAGATGTGAGGCAGGCCTGCGGTGCCCAACATCAGACAGGCGGTGAGGGCGATCATGTTCCAGGGGGTGCCCTTCCATTCGTCCATCTTGATCAGTTCGGGTACGTTCCAGCCCAACTGCTTGGAACTGTCAATGGCCGCCTGGTTGTTGAGGCCTTCATTGAACGGCGTGATGTAGTTGTTGGTGATTCCCTGTTCTTTCTCCAGGCGCACGATGTTTTGCAGCGCCTTGCCGTAAGCCAGTTCTGGAATGGGGAAGCCGGTCAGGCGGATGGCGAGCACGGTCACCGGGATCAGATAGGCGGTGATGAGGATGACGTATTGGGCGACCTGCGTCCAGGTGACGGCCTTCATGCCGCCCAGGAAGGAGCAGACGAGCACGCCGGAGAGACCGACTACGATGCCGATGCGGTAGTCTACGCCGAGGAAGCGGCTCATGATGAGACCGACGCCGCTGACCTGGGCGGTGACGTAGGTGAAGGAGACCAGAATGGCGGCAATGGCGGCGACGACGCGGGCGCGGTTGCCGCCGAAGCGGGCGCCGACGAAGTCAGGAATGGTGTACTGGCCAAACTTGCGGATGTAGGGGGCGAAGAGGAGGGCCAGGAGCACGTAGCCGCCGGTCCAGCCCATGATGTAGGCCAGGCCGTCGTAGCCGAGCAGCCAGAGCGAGCCGGCCATGCTGATGAAGGAGGCGGCGCTCATCCAGTCGGCGCCGGTGGCCATGCCGTTGAAGAAGCCCGGCACCTGGCGTCCGGCGACGTAGTATTCATCGAGCACCTTGGTGCGGCTGATGATGCCGATGAAGGCGTAGAGGCCCATGGTCAGCAGCAGGAAGGCCCAGCCGATGAAGGCGGTGGGAAGACCGGCAAAGACCTCGAGCAGGCCGAGCACGGTGGCAAACAGAATGAAGCCGATGGTGAAAAGCCCGTAGTAACGGACCAGCTTGGTGCCAAAAAGGCCTTGAGATTGAGTCGGCGCTGCCATGTCCTATTTCCTCCGATCGGTCATGCCGTATTCATCGTCCAGCTTGTTCATGCGGGCGGCGTAGTAGAAGATCAAGATGACGAAGACGATCAATGAACCCTGACTACCCATGTAGTAGCCCAGGGGGAATCCAGCAATGACGATGCTGTTGAACTGGTTGACGAACAGGATGGGGATGTACGTGACGGCAAACCAGATGACCAACAGGATCGTGATCAAACGCATGTTGGCTTTCCAGTATGCATCCAAACGGTCGCGGAACTTCTGTCCACGGTCTGCCATAGTGCCTCCTTCGCAAATGATAAGAAACGGGCATCAGAACAACGGTCGGATGGGGAATGGCGATGAATTCTGACCTGCCGGGAGAACTGGCGCTGCAATGAACAAAAAGACGATACGGCAACCTCCTGGCTCGAAGATGAACCGGCGTGGTGGACGCGCGGTGTTCCAAACTGGGGTTGCGTCAAGTGTAGCGAGGATGGGCGCGACAAGAAAGATACAAACGTATCATCGCGTGGTACTTACGTATCAGGGCGGCGCCGGCTTTTCGACAGGATGAACAGGATTGACAGGATGGGTATCGAGGCTGGGGGTTTGTTGTACCGCCAAATTCATTTGGCGCCCCCTGGCGATGCATCCGGGCGCGACTGGACGATTGAAATCGCGTCTGAGGAGCCTGCGGCCGGGCGTCCACCTGCGTGGACGCGTGTGTGGGGGGGGGCGAGATTCGTTCGGCCCCCCCAATTTGGCAAGCAGGGATGCCCCAATTTGACAACCCTTTTCCTCTCTGCTATACTGTAAGTGCTTTCATGTAAGTTGAACCGACCTCGCCCCCATGACCAGTGCGACGGGAGTTCTCATGCCGGCCGTCACCATCTACGATGTGGCTCAGAAAGCGGGCGTCAGTATTGCTTCGGTTTCGCGGGTAATCAATGCCCCGGATCAGGTCGCTGTCGCCACGCGGGCGCGGGTGATGGCGGCGATCGAGGAACTCAGTTTCATCCCCAAAGCAGAAGCCGCCGCACGGGCGCGCAGGGGGACGCAGCGTATCGGCGTCCTGGCGCCCTTCTTCACTTATCCATCCTTCGTGCAGCGCCTGCGCGGCGTGGCGGCTGCGCTCACCAGCGCCGCTTACGAACTGGTGATCTACAACGTAGATTCCTCGCTGCACCGCGACGCCTATCTCGAAAGCCTGCCCCTCACCCGCCGCCTCGATGGCATCATCATCATGGCGCTGCCGGTGGGCGAACAGTCCGCCGAGCGGCTCGAACAGCGCCTGGCCGCCCACAACATGGCGGTCGTGCTGATCGAATGGTCGTATCCCCCCTTCACCAGCATCGAGATTGACGATCAGGCCGGCGGGCGGCTGGCCGCCGACTACCTCCTGACCAGCGGCCGCCGCCGCCTGGCTTTCGTCGGCGACTCCGACCTGCCCGATTACGCCATTCGCACCAGCGACCGCCGCCTGGCCGGGTTTCGCCAGGCGCTTCTGGCCCGCGGCTCTGAACTGCCCGCTGACTATGTGTCGCTGGCGCCCCAAAGCTTGCAAAACGCCTATCTCCAGGCCCAACGCCTCTTCGATCTGCCGTCGCCGCCCGATGCCATCTTTGCGCCGAGCGATACGCAGGCGTTGGGTGTGCTCAAAGCGGCGCGCGACCGCGGCCTGGCTGTCCCCGGTGACGTGGCCATCGTCGGCTTCGACGATCTCGACATGGCCGCCTATGTTGGCCTGACCACCGTGCGCCAACCGCTGGAGGAGTCGGGCCGCGTGGCCGTCGAACTGCTGCTGGCGCGTTTGGAAGACCCCGCCCGTCTGCCGCAGCGCATCATGCTGCCGCTGACGCTTGTGCGGCGTGAGACGGCCTGAGAAGATCACACAACAAGGAGGACATACATCGGCTTCGAGAGACTCGACAGCCCCCACCAGGCGCCGGACGCGGCCTGCCCGGCCAGGCGTTCGCCCGCTGCATCGGATCGTTAGATCAGTTTCTGTTTGCATCAGAAAGAGGAGAAAAACCATGCGACGATGGAATTTGCTCACACTGTTGTTGGTTGCGGCGCTTGTCTTGAGCGCCTGTGGCCAGGCCGCGCCGCCAGCCGCCACCCAGGCGCCGGCACCCACCACGGCCCCCGAACCGACCAAAGCCCCTGCACCGGCAGCCGGCACATCGGTCGGCGGCAGCGAAGCGGGGGCGCGAGCCGCCGGTCTGACCGAACTAGCCGACGCCTATGCCGGCAAGTACAAGGGCACTAAGGTCACCATGACCGGCCCCTTCACTGACGAAGATGCCGTCAAGTTCAACAACTCGGTCAAGGCGTTCGAGGAAGCGACCGGCATTGACATCCAGTACGAAGGCTCGAAGGAATTCGAGGCATCCATCACGGTGCGTGTGCAGGGCGGCGATGTGCCCGACATCGTTGACTTCCCGCAGCCGGGCCTGCTCGGCACTTTCGTCAATCAGGGCAAGGTCATTCCGGTCAGCAAGACGATCAGCGCCGACTGGCTGAAGACGAACTACCTGCAGTCATGGCTGGACATGGCCACCTACACCGGCGCCGACGGCAAGGCCGACATGTACGGTGTCTGGCAGCGTTTCAACGGTAAGTCGCAGGTCTGGTACCCCAAGAAGGCCTGGGACGCCGCCGGCTACAAAGTACCGACCACCTGGGATGAACTGCTGGCCCTGACCGAGCAGATCGCCAAGGATGGCGACACCGCCTGGTGCGTCGGCATCGAATCGGGCGCTGCCACCGGCTGGCCCGCCACCGACTGGACCGAGGAACTGATGCTGCGCACCACCTCGCTGGCCAACTACGACAAGTGGGTCAAGGGTGAACTGCCCTTCGCCTCGCCCGAAGTGAAGAAGGCCATCGAGACCTTTGCCAACATCTGGAACAACGACAAGTACGTCAACGGCGGCCGCGCCAGCATCGTCACCACCTTCTTTGGCGACGCCCCCACGCCGATGTTCGAAAACCCGCCCAAGTGTTGGCTGCACAAGCAGGGCAACTTCATCACCTCCTTCTTCCCCAAGGAGATGAAGGCCGGCGTGGACTACGACTTCTTCTACCTGCCGCCGGTGGATGCCCAGTATGGCAAGCCCTACCTGGTGGCTGGCGACATCATGGCGATGTTCAAGGATCGGCCCGAAACCCGCGCCGTTCTGCAGTTCTTCTCCACGGGCGAAGGCGTCAAAGGCTGGCTCGCTGCCGGCGGCGCCCTCTCCCCGCACAACGATTCGCAACTCGACTGGTACGGCGACCCGATCGAACGGAAGATCGCCGAGGTCGTCAAGCAGGCCACTTCGGTGCGTTTCGACGCCTCCGACCTGATGCCCGGCGAAGTCGGTTCCGGTTCCTTCTGGAAGGGCATGACCGACTACTTCTCCGGCGCCAAGGATCTGGACACGGTCGTCAAAACGATTGACGCTAGCTGGCCCAAGAAGTAAGGATTGACCGCGACGGACTGCCGGGGTTCCCCGCCCCGGCGGTCTTTCGCCGTGCAACCGAACGCAGATTCCCCATGTTTGCCAGTTCGACCGGCGATCCGCAGTTCATTCGAGGAGGAACACCATGCAGCTAACATCCGAACGGACGCAGCCCGCCAGCGCGCTGGAGCGCATCGGCGCTTTTGTCCTGCGCGTCCTGACTTCACTGTTCGTCCCGGCATTGACCTTCCTGGTCCTCTATGCCGGATTTCGGTTCCTGCGTGAGAGCGATGCGCCCAAAGGGGTCATTGCGCTCGTGGCCATCGTGTGGGGCGTGGGCGGTGTGGCCCTTCTCTACCTGGCTTCCAACTGGTTCATCGAACGCCTGAACGACGTTTGGCGGTCGCGTCTGCAGCCGTTCGTCTTCGTGGGGCCGGCGGTGGCCATTTTGCTCTGGTATCTGGCCCTGCCCACCGTGCGCACCTTCTGGATCAGCCTGTTCGACCGCAACGGCACGGCGTTCGTGGGGCTGTCCAACTACTTGGCGGTGTTCACCAATCGTGACATGTTCACCGCCTTTCGCAACAACCTGATGTGGATCATCATCGGCGCCACCTTCTGCGTCGTCTTCGGCCTGTTGATTGCCGTCCTGGCCGACCGCAGCCGCTTCGAGAATTTTGCCAAGGCGATGATCTTCCTGCCCATGGCCATCTCGATGGTCGGCGCCGGCGTGATCTGGAACATGATCTACGACGTCAACCCCAACGTCGGCCTGTTCAACGCCGTTTGGTCGGGTCTTTTCGGCAATACGCCCGTGGCCTGGACGGCCGCCGCCAACCTGCAGCCCTGGAACAACCTCTTTCTCATCGTCATCGTGATCTGGCTGCAGACCGGCTACGCCATGGTGCTCTTCTCCGCCGCCATCAAGGGCATCCCTGCCGAGATCATGGAAGCGGCCCGCGTCGACGGCGCCACCGAGGTGCAGGTCTTCATGCAGGTCATGATTCCGTACATCATGGGCACCATCGTCTCCGTCGGCACGACCATCGTCATCTTCACCCTCAAGGTTTTCGACGTGGTGCAAGTGATGACCGGCGGCCAGT
Organism: uncultured Anaerolineae bacterium; assembly: GCA_964580725.1. Classification (GTDB taxonomy): domain Bacteria; phylum Chloroflexota; class Anaerolineae; order SSC4; family Amarolineaceae; genus Amarolinea. The sequence goes on from CAZOLV010000021.1 coordinate 30,321, forward strand.
TCAGCACACAGGTGATCGCCACGCAGTTCTACCGTGAAAGCTTCACCGCCCAGAACTCCGGTTACGGCTCGGCCATCGCCATCGTGCTGCTGCTTGCCGTCGTCCCCGTCATGTACTACAATTTGCGCCAGTTCAGCCAACGGGAGGTTTTCTAAGCCATGTCTGCATCATCTACCACCGCCAAGACCACCAACGCCCGGCGTTCCCGGCGCACGGCCGACATCCTGGTCAACGGCAGCCTGGGGCTTCTCGTGCTGCTCTGGACGATTCCCACCTTCGGCCTGCTGCTCTCCTCCTTCCGCACGCGCTTCGATATTCAGACCTCCGGCTGGTGGAGCATTCTGCCGCATCAGGAGTGGGTCAAAACGGAGGAGTTTGCGCCCGACGCCAGCCTGGACCGCGACGGCGTCATGACCATTCGCGGCGTCCAGGGCACCTTCGAGCAGTTTCGCGCCGGCCTCGCCTCGACTGATGGCGACACTCGCCTGATCTGGGTGGGCAACAAGCGCCTGGGCGTCATCCAGGTACAGCAGCAGCGTTGGACCACCAACACCGATTTCACGTTGGAGAACTACGGCCAGGTGCTGGCCGGCAAGACCTTCGAGATCCGCCAGCTCGACGGCAGCGTGACGACCGAACAGGGGGACAACTTCGTTGGGGCCTTCCTCAACAGCCTCATCGTCACCGTACCCGCCACCGTCATCCCCATCCTCATCGCCGCCTTCGCTGCCTATGGCTTCGCCTGGATGAGCTTTCCGGGGCGCAAGGCCTTCTTCATCATGGTAGTTGCGCTGCTCGTCGTCCCCCTGCAAATTGCGCTGGTGCCCATCCTGCGCGACTATGTTTCCTTGCGCCTCAACGGCGAATTCCTCGGCATCTGGCTGGCGCACACCGGCTTCGGCCTGCCGCTGGCGGTCTACCTGCTCTACAACTACATCAGTTCGCTGCCCAAGGACATTCTGGAATCGGCCTTCATTGACGGCGCCTCGCACTTCACCATCTTTCTGAAGCTCATCTTGCCGCTCTCGATGCCGGCGCTGGCTTCGTTTGCCATCTTCCAGTTCCTCTGGGTCTGGAACGACTACCTGATCGCCCTGATCTTCATCGGCGCCAAGCCCGACGTGCAGGTGCTCACCATGCGCATCGCCGAGATGGTCGGTTCCCGCGGCAACGATTGGCATCTGCTCACCGCCGGCGCCTTCATCTCGATGCTGCTGCCGCTGGTCGTTTTCTTCAGCCTGCAGCGTTTCTTCGTGCGCGGCCTGCTGGCCGGCTCTGTCAAAGGCTGATCCACCCCACGCATCTCCAGGCGCGCCCACCGGCGCGCCTGAGTCCCCCTGAGCAACACCATGCAACACGATTGGTACAAAGACGCCGTTTTCTACGAAGTCTCCGTGCGCGCCTTCGCCGACAGCAACGGCGACGGCATCGGCGATCTCCCTGGCCTGACCGCCCGCCTGGACTACCTGCAAACCCTGGGCGTGACGGCCATCTGGCTGCTGCCCATCTTCCCCTCCCCCCTGGGCGATGACGGCTACGATGTCGCCGACTACTGCGCCGTGCACCCCCACTTCGGCGCGCTCGCCGATTTTCAGACCCTGGTGGCCGAGGCGCACCGGCGCGGCCTGCGCATCGTCGTCGAACTGATCCCCAATCACACCTCGGATCAACACGCCTGGTTTCAGGCCTCCGCCGATCCGGCGCACCCCGAACATGCCCGCTACCGCGACTGGTACGTTTGGAACGACCACGACGATCGCTACCGCGACGCCCGCATCATCTTCCTGGACACGCAACCGTCCAACTGGACGTTCCACCCCCGCCGCCGCCAGTTCTACTGGCATCGCTTCTTCGAGCATCAACCCGATCTCAACTACGACAACCCGGAAGTACAGCGCGCCATGCTGCGCACGGTGCAGTTCTGGCTCGACCTGGGCGCCGACGCCTTTCGCGTCGATGCCACCCCTTACCTGATCGAACGTGAGGGCACCAACTGCGAGAACCTGCCCGCTACGCACGCCTTTCTCAAGCGTCTACGCCAGTTCGTCGAGGCCTATGCCCCCGGCACCATGCTGCTCTCCGAGGCCAACCAATGGCCGGAAGATGTCCTGCCCTATTTCGGCGACGGCGACGAGTTTCAGATGAATTTCCACTTCCCGCTGATGCCGCGCATCTTCCTGGCGCTGGCGCGCGGCGACCGCGCCCCACTCGTCGAAATCCTGGCGCGCACGCCGCCGCTACCGTCCGGCTGCCAGTGGGCCGTCTTCCTGCGCTGTCACGATGAACTGACGCTGGAGATGGTCACGCCGGCCGAACGCCAGTTCCTTTGGGACTTCTACGCCCCCCATCCCCGCATGCGTCTCAACCTCGGCATCCGCCGCCGTCTGGCGCCGCTACTCGGCAACGACCGCCGCCGCATCGAACTGGCCAATTCGCTCCTCTTGACCCTGCCCGGTTCGCCCGTCATCTACTACGGCGACGAGATCGGCATGGGCGACGACATTTGGCTGCCCGACCGCAACGGCGTGCGCACGCCGTTGCAATGGTCGGACGCGCTCAACGCCGGCTTTTCCAGCGCCGACCCCGCCCAACTCTGGCAGCCGGTCATCGAAACGGTCGCCGGCGATGACACGTTCAGCTACCGGCGCGTCAATGTCGCCGCCCAACTGGCCGACCCCCACTCGCTGCTGCACACCATGCAGCGCCTGATCGCGCTGCGCAAACAACACCCGGCCTTCGGACGCGGCGACTTCGCCTGGCTCGACGTGGGCGCCGCCGCCGTTGCCGCCTATCGCCGGGCGGCGCCTGGCGACCGCATCGTCGTCGTGCAAAACCTGTCGGCCGCACCGCAGACAGCCGTCCTGCCCATCACCGCCCCCTCCGCCGGTTTGTTCGACCTGGCGAGCGGCCGCCGCCTGCCCGCCGCCAGCGCCGCACCCCCCACGCTGACCCTGGCGCCCTACGAATATCTCTGGCTGAGTGAGGTCACATGAACGATGCACCCTGGCTGCACCAACAAGCGCAATTGACCCTCGAACGGCTGCTGCCCCGCCTGCGCCTGCGTCTGCACGATCTAGCCGCCGCCGAGCCGGACGCCTGGCGCGACTTCAGCCGCCGCCTGGCCCTGCATTTCGACCAGCTTTTCGCTGCCTATCATGGTCTCTACGCCGCCCGCTACGATTTCTTCTATCATCTGGAAGAACTGCTGGTCGCCGTCGGGCAGAGCTGGTTTGCCCGTTCGCCCGCCCTGCGCACTCTCGACGCCGCCCGCGAGGCCGACCCGCAGTGGTTTCAGTCCGCAGCGGTGCTCGGCGGCGTCTGCTACGTGGATCTCTTCGCCGGCGATCTGGCGGGCGTGCGCGCCAGAATTCCCTATTTCGAAGAACTCGGCCTGACCTACCTGCACCTGATGCCCCTCTTCGCCAGCCCGGCGGGCAACAACGACGGCGGCTACGCTGTTAGCAGCTACCGTCAGACCGACCCGCGCCTGGGCGACATGGCGCAGTTGACCGAACTGGCCGCCGATCTGCGCGCCAACGGCATCAGCCTGGTGCTCGACTTCATCTTCAACCACACCTCCGACGAGCACGAATGGGCGCAGCGGGCGCAGGCGGGCGATCCGTACTATCAAGATTTCTATTTTCTCTTCCCCGACCGCGCCATGCCCGACGCCTACGAGAAGAACCTGCGCGAAATCTTCCCCGATGTGCGCCCCGGCAGCTTCACCTATCGCCCCGACCTGGCCCGCTGGGTCTGGACGACATTCAACAGCTTTCAGTGGGACCTGAACTACAGCAACCCGGCCGTCTTTCATCACATGGCCCAGGAAATGCTCTTTCTGGCCAATGTCGGCGTCGAGGTCTTGCGGCTCGACGCCGTCGCCTTCGTCTGGAAGCGCCTGGGCACGTCCTGCGAAAACCTGCCCGAGGCGCATCTGCTCATTCAAGCCTTCGCCGCGTTGGCGCGTCTGGCGGCGCCCGCCTTGCTTTTCAAGTCGGAAGCGATCGTGCATCCCGACGAGGTGATCAAATACATCGGCGCCAACGAATGTCGCCTATCGTACAACCCGCTGCTCATGGCCCTGCTCTGGGAGGCGCTGGCCACGCGCCAGGTCAAGCTGCTGTTGGCCTCCATGCATGACCGTTTTCGCATCCCCGCCGATTGCGCCTGGGTCAACTACATCCGTTGTCATGACGACATCGGCTGGACGTTCGACGACGGCGACGCGGCGCGCGTCCAGATCAACGGCTACGGCCATCGCCAGTTCCTCAACAGCTTCTACACCGGGCGCTTCCCCGGCAGTTTTGCGTGCGGCCTGCCCTTTCAAGAGAACCCGCGCACCGGCGATTGCCGCATTTCCGGCTCCGCCGCCTCGCTGGCCGGGCTGGAGAAGGCGCTCAACGACGCCGACCCCACGCAAATCGAGCTGGCGCTGCGTCGCCTGCTGCTGCTGCACAGCGTCATCCTGGCGATCGGCGGCGTCCCGCTGCTCTATCTGGGCGATGAAATCGGCGCCCTCAACGACTACAGCTTTGTCCGCGATCCGGCCAAGACGGGCGACAGCCGCTGGGTACACCGCTTTGCGCTCGATCAGGCGCAGTACGCGCAGCGTCACGATACGAACGCGCTGGCCGGCCGGCTTTTTTCCCGCCTGCAGCGCCTGATCGAACTGCGGCGCGCCACCCCCGCCCTGGGCGGCGGCAACGCCGCGTTCTTCGACGCCGGCAACGCCCATGTCTTTGCCTTCGTGCGGCGCAACGCCGGCGACCGCCTGCTCGTCCTGACCAATTTCAGCGAAAACAAGCAGACCGTGGCCAGCAGCGTCTTGCGCATCCAGGGCCTGGCCTACCAGTTTACCGATCTGGTCACGGGCGACCAAATCGGCCTGTCGAACGATCTGGAACTGGCGCCCTACCGCTTTCTCTGGCTCAGCCCCATCGTCCCATGAGCCTGGCGAAAGCCTGGCGAAAGCCTGGCGAAAGCCTGGCGAAAGCCTGGCGAA
>CAZOLV010000021.1:35422-37724 GCA_964580725.1 uncultured Anaerolineae bacterium
AGCCTGGCGAAAGCCTGGCGAAAGCCTGGCGAAAGCCTGGCGAAAGCCTGGCGAACCGCCCGCTATCTCGATCCTTGTTCTGTTTTGGAGTGAGCAACCTCTATGTTCGATCTGATCGCCTGCGGCGAACTGCTGATTGATTTCGTGTCAACCGTCTCCGGCGTTTCGCTGGCCGATGCGCCGGCCTTCAAGAAAGCGCCAGGTGGGGCGCCCGCCAACGTAGCGGTCGGCCTTGCTCGCCTGGGGCGGCGCGCCGGCTTCATGGGTCAGACCGGCGATGACGACTTTGGCCATTTTCTGGCCGCTGTCCTGCGCGCCAACGGCGTGGATGTCGCCGGTTTGCGCTTCGAGAGCGCCGCCCGCACCGCCCTGGCCTTCGTCTCACTGCGCGCCGACGGTGAGCGGGAGTTCATGTTCTACCGCCATCCGAGCGCCGACATGCTCTGGCGCACCGCCGATGTGGACACGACTTACGCCGCCCAAACCCGCATCTTTCACTTCGGCTCCATCACCCTCATCGCCGAGCCGAGTCGCAGCGCCACACTCACCGCGCTGCGCGCCGCGGCCGGCGCCGGGGCGCTCATCTCCTACGACCCCAACCTGCGCCTGCCGCTTTGGCCTGCGCCTGCCGCCGCCCGCGAAGGCATCTTGCTCGCCTGGCCGTTGGCGCACCTCATCAAGGTGAGCGTCGAGGAGTTGGCGTTTCTGAGCGGCGACGCGGACATGACCGCCGCTGCCCGGCGTCTCTGGCATCCGGCCCTGCGTCTGCTCGTCGTCACGCAGGGCGCCGATGGCTGCACCTACTTCACCCCGCAGGAGAGCGGCCATCTGCCCTCCTTCCCCGTCAGCCCCGTGGACGCCACCGGCGCCGGCGATGGGTTCGTGGCCGGGCTGCTCAGCGGCCTGCTCGATTGCGATCTGACCTGGCAGCAGGCCGACCTGCGGCGCGCCCTGCGCCTGGGCAACGCCGTCGGCGCGCTCACCACGCTTGAGCGCGGCGCCATTCCCGCCTTGCCCACCCGCGCCGCTGTCGAGGCCTTTGTGGCCGCCGCCGGGGTTCGCCTCGATGGGTGAACTGGCCGGACTCTTCACATCACTGGCGTGGTCTTTGACCTCGCTGCAGTTCACCCTGGCGGGCCGGCGCGTCGGCTCGCCGGTGGTCAACCGCGTGCGACTGCTGTTCGCCGCGCTGTTCCTGTGCGCCGCCCATCTCGTCATGACCGGCGCCCTCTGGCCGGCACAGGCTGGCGCTGAGCGTTGGCTTTGGCTCGGACTTTCGGGCGTCATTGGTCTGGTGTTGGGCGACGCCTGTCTGTTTCAGGCCTATGTCCTGATCGGCCCGCGCCGCACCATGCTGCTGATGACTCTGGCGCCCATGCTCTCGGCGCTGCTGGCCTGGGGTTGGCTGGGCGAAACGTTGACCTGGCAGCAGATCACGGCCATGCTGATCACGCTGCTCGGCGTCGGCTGGGTGACGACGGAGCGGCGGGCTGCCAACGGCGCCGCCATTTTTCATGGCGATCATGACCGCCGCGCCTATCTGACGGGCATCTTGCTCGGCATCGGCGCGGCGTTGGGGCAGGCGTTTGGCCTGCTCTTCTCCAAACTCGGCATGGCCAACGACCTGCTGCCGCTCTCGGCCACCCTGATGCGTATTCTGGCTGCGGGCGCGGCGATTTGGCTCTTCACCCTGCTGCAAGGGCGCGCCGGCGCCACATTTCGCGCGTTGCGCGACCATCGTTCTCTGCTCTTCATCTTGGGCGGTTCTTTCACTGGCCCCTTTCTCGGCATCTGGGGTTCGATGATTGCCGTGCGCTATGCGCCGCTCGGCGTCGCCTCCACCCTCATCGCCCTGCCTCCCATTCTGCTCATTCCTCTCTCCGCCTGGGTCTTCCGCGAAACGATCACCCCGCGCAGCATTGGCGGGGCGCTCATCGCCCTGCTCGGCGTCGCCCTCCTCTTCATCCACTGAACCGCATCTGAACGAACTGTCACGTTGCAGCGGGCGCCTGTTCATTCGCTTTTCATCTTGATCTGCTATTCTTGCGTCGCCGTACCGCGATATTCATATCGCCCGGCCGTACCGCGATATTCATATCGCCGCTCTACGGGTGGCGATATTCATATCGCCCGGTCGTACCGCGATATTCATATCGCCGCTCTACGGGTGGCGATATTCATATCGCCCAGTCGTACCGCGATATTCATATCGCCGCTCTACGGGTGGCGATATTCATATCGCCCGGCCGTACCGCGATATTCATATCGCCGCTCTACGGGTGGCGATATTCATATCGCCCGG
>CAZOLV010000021.1:37824-58744 GCA_964580725.1 uncultured Anaerolineae bacterium
CATATCGCCCGGCCGTACCGCGATATTCATATCGCCGCTCTACGGGTGGCGATATGAATATCGCCATACGAGACATTCGATGCGATCCCTGAAGGAGGGCAGAACGATGGACATTGCCCAACAACGACATGCGCTGCGCTTGCAACCGTCGGGCCGGGGGCGCCGCTCTGGGCGCGCCTGGCTGGCGTTCATTCTGTTGATCACCCTGCTCGGCGCGGCCCTGCCGGCGCTGAGCGCGCCGCCGGCGCCGGCCGCCGGCGACCAGCCCGCCGCGCCGGAGGTTCCGGCGCCGCCTGTCACCCGTCCCGGCATCTATGTCGTGGCCGAAACCGGTACCATGGACCCGGCCCACTATCACCTGACCGGCAGTTTGCGCACCTTCGACTGGGCCGAACTGCACACCGGCCCCAATCAGTTCGACTGGAGCGCGCTCGACCAGTATCTGGCCACGATTGCGGGCTATGGCAAGGCGGCGGCGGTTGGCATCACCACTTACAACGGGCGCTGTTGCGGCGGCGCCAGCGCCATGCCAGCCTTCGTGCGTACCCTGGCCCCCACCGCCGTGCTCGACGCCGGCGCGTGCAGCAGCGCGCAGTATCCCCTGGGCGGTTGCATCGGCGGACGCTGGCTGCTACCCCGTTACTGGGATGCCGGCTACCTCGACGCCTACACCGAATTCATCCAGGCCCTGGGCGACCGCTACAGGAACGACCCACGCCTGGAATGGGTCGCGCTCGGCTTCGGCACCTTTGGCGAAAATCACGCCGCCCAGGGTAGCGATGTGGACGTCCTGATCGCTGCCGGCCTCGATGTGAACCTCTGGATCAGCACAATGCAGACCGTCATTGACCGCTACTCCACCGCCTTCCGCAGCGACGGCGCACTGCAAAAGATGTTGATGGTGCAGATCGCTTCCGTCACCTTCCAGGACCGTGAACGTTGGGTGCTGGCCCAATACGCCGCCGAGCGCGGCATCGGCCTCTCCTTCAACGGCCTGACGCCCGATTTCAACAACGCCATCCAGGGCGTGGATCGCTGCAACAACACGGTCGAGTGCGGCATGTACGACCCCATCTTCTACCATAACCAGAGCGTGCCCATCGCCTTCGAGACCTACGACTATATGATCTGCGACCCGACCAACGTCTACTGGGCCATGCTCAGCGGCATGGACAAGAAGGTGGATTTCCTGCGCCTGAACTACGATCTGTTCTACGACCCCGTGACCTATCAGGATCGCACCGAAAACCTGGCCATCTTCGACTGGGCCGCCGACTATGTGGGCAAGACGCTGGTCAACACGCCGAGCGTCTGGGTGGCAATGCGCGAACACCGCATCCCCACCACCTACTGCTATGCCCAACCCGAAACCGTGGCCTACTACCCGCAGATCGGCAACTACAACTTCTACCTGCTGCAGGACGACAACGTGAGCGGCGGGCGCACCGTCCCGGAGACCAACGAGAGCAGCGTGACCAGCCTGGGGTGCAGTGGGCGCTGGTGCCTGCCTGGCTCCCCCTATTTCAGCAACCCCTACAACGCCAGCATCCCGGCGGGCCGTGAGGGTTGGGTGACGCGTCGCACCGATCAGGCCACTGGCAACCCCTACATGTGGTTCAAGGTGGACGACGGCTACATCGCCGGCGGCAGCAACCAGGTCGTCATCACCATCTGGTACGCCGACGTGGGAACCGACCGCTGGGCGCTGCGCTATGACAGTCCCGCCGGCGAGCAGACGGCGACGCCCGACGGCGGCGCCAATCCGTGGGTGCAGAAGACCGGCAGCAACACCTGGAAGACCGCCGCTTTTCATATTTCCAACGCCCGTTTCGCCAACGGCCTGACCGGCGGCAGCGACTTCCGCATTGACTCACTCAGCGACGGCAACGAGTGGATTCACCTGGTGGATGTTGCACGGCAGGGCGGCGCTTCGCCCACCAGCACTCCCACCAGCATTGCCGGTACACCCACGGCCACGCGTACACCGGCGCCCTCCCAGACCCCGACGGCGACCCGCACGCCCACCCCGACGCCAACCGCCACCACCCCGCCGCCCAACGCCGGCGTCTGGACGCTGCAATGGCGCGGGGCCGACGACCTGCTCGGCCTTGAATTCCTGGACAGCCAGACCGGTTGGGCCGCCGGCAAGTCGGGTCATGTCATGCGCACCAGCAACGGCGGCCAGACCTGGGCCTATCGCCAGGTGTCCCCGGCCGTGGATGTCGAAGCGGTTGATTTCGTGGACGCCAGCCAGGGCTGGCTGGCCGGCGCCGAAGGCCACATCTGGCGCACCAGTGACGGCGGCGTCAGTTGGAGCGGTCAAAACACCCCCACGCTCAACCGCCTGACCGATCTGCAACTACTCGACGCTTCCACCGGTTGGGCCGTGGGGCGCGGCGGCGCCATCCTGCGCACCACCAACGGCGGCCAGAACTGGGCGCTGCAAACGAGCAACACCACGTCCGATCTGTACGGTCTCTTTGCGCTCGACGCCGACCATGCCTGGGCCGTCGGTTACCCCGGCGTCATCGTGGCCACCAGCAATGGCGGTCAAACCTGGGCGGGACAGGCCAGCGGAACGCAGCAGTGGCTGTGGGATGTCGCCTTCATCAGCCAGCAGAACGGCTGGGCAGTTGGCGAAGGGGGGACGCTGCTGCGCACCACCAATGGCGGCGCCAGTTGGAACCCGCAGTTCATCAACGAGGCGCGCCCGTTGCAGACCATCGTCTTTGCTTCGGCGCAACAAGGCTGGCTGGCTGGCGGTCAGGGCACGGTTTGGGCCACGACCGACGGCGGCGGCAGTTGGAACTGGGCGCCGACTGGCCAGAGCAAGAGCCTGTGGGCCTTGTCGGCCCCAGCGGCCAACGATCTGTGGATCGCTGGCGAAACACAAACGATCGTTCATAAACAGGGCAGCGGCGGCTATGTCGCTGCGGCGCCGGCCGCTCCTGGCGAGTTCAAGGCGGTCAGCGCCGTGGACGCCAACACCGCCTACGTGGTGGGCGACAGCGGCCAAATCTTGAAGACGACCGACGGCGGCGTCAACTGGCGCCAGCTCTCCAGCCCCATCACCGGCTGGATGCGCGGCGTCGCTTTCCCCCAAAGCGCCAACGTGGGATGGGTGATCGGCCAGGGCGGTTACGTCCTGCGCACGACCGACGGCGGCGCCAGTTGGACGCAGCAAACGCTGCCCGATGGCTTTACCGGCTATCTGTGGGACATCACAGCCTGGGACGAAACGCGCGCCCTGGCGCTGGGCGGCGCCGGACGCGTCTACCGCACCACCAACGCTGGCGCAACCTGGCGCCTGGCCTATGCGCCTGTTTCGTTCAATCTACTGTCGGTTGATTACGGCACGGCCGACGCCGTTTACGGTAGCAGTTGGGATGACTCCTTCTTCACCAGCGCCGATCACGGCGCCAACTGGATCAGGCGCTACCCCGGCAGCGGCGGTCATCTCTACAGCGTCAGTTTCTTGGACATGCTGCGCGGCTGGATGTCGGGCAGCAATGGCGTGCTGATGCGCACAACCGACGCCGGCGACAATTGGGCCTTTCAGAGCAGTGGTACAGGCGCCGATCTGAACCAGGTGGAGATGCTCGATCCCGACGTTGGTTGGGTCGTTGGCAACGGTGGCGTCATCCGCTGGACGTTCAACGGCGGGGCGACCTGGCCGGCGCAAACCAGCCCAACGCTCGACAACCTGCTCGGCCTCGACATGGTAGACGCCTACGATGGTTGGGCCGTTGGCGCCAATGGCGTCATCTTGAAGTATCACGCCGTCTACGTCCCGCCGCCGCCCACCGCCACCCCAACGCCGACTCCAACAGCGACCAATACGCCGACGCCCACCGTGACCCCGACCTTCACGCCGTCCCCGGCGCCCAACGAGGGCACGGTGGCCGGTCATGTCTTCGTTGACAGCAACGGCGACAACATCTACCAGCCCGGCGAAACCACCCTGGCCGGCGCCATCGTCAAGCTGTTCTACGAGGGCACGCCGATAGACACCATCGTCACCGGCTCCAACGGCGCATTTGCTTTCTATCACCTCAATGCGGGCAATGTGGTCACCGTGCAGGAGACCGACCCGCCTGGCTACACCTCGTCGTCGGGCAGCAACACGCGCACGCTCACGATCCAGGGCGGCGTCGTGCAGACCGTGGACTTTCCCGATCTCCCCGTGGCCACGCCCACCCCGACGCCCACCATCACCCCGACCCCCTCAGCCACGCCAACCCCGACGGCGACGCCGACCGGCACGCCGATCGTGGGGCGTGTGCACGGCCAGGTGTTCAATGATCTCGATGGCAATGGCCTGCCCGACAGCGGGGAGCCAGGGCTGGTGGGCGTTTCGGTCCTGCTGCTGCAAAACAACCTGGTGATCGGCTCCACCACCACCGCCGGCAACGGCGTCTATCACTTCGACAGCCTGCTGCCGGGCCAGTACCGCATCGAGGAGACCGACCCGCCCGGTTTTAGCTCGACCACGCCTAACGCAGTCGTCGTCTATCTGTTGGCCGGCGCTGATCTGGAAGTCAACTTCGGCGACCGCTTCAACCCGACCTCGACGCCCACGCTAACGCCAACCAGTGCGCCGACGCATACCCCGACGCCGACGCCAACGCAGACACGCACGCCCACCCCCACCCTGACGCCGACCGCCACACCAACACCGACGCCAACGCCGACCAATACTCCGTCCACCGGCGCGGTGAGCGGACTGGTTTGGGACGATCTGAACGGCAACATCACGCCTGACAGCGGCGAACCGCCGCTCGGTGGGGTGGCCGTGACCCTGCGCACCTTTGGCGGCCAACTGGTCGCCGCGACGCAGACCGGCGCCGATGGGCGTTTCCGCATCGCCAATCTGACGCCCGGCCAGTACCGTCTGGAGGAGACTGACCCGTCTGGCTATCAATCGCTGCCGGGCAGTCCCAATCTGGTCTTGTTCCAGGTCGCCGCCGGGCAGGAGGTCGTCATCAACTTTGCCGATCAGGCGCTGCCGACGCCGACGCCCTCCCCGACCCCTACGCCGACGGCGACGCCGGGCACGGGGGGCATCTACGGACGCGTCTGGCATGACCGCAATCGTAACGGCGCTCCCGACCCAGACGAGCCGGGGCTGGTGGGCGTGACGATCGTGCTGCACCGTGACCTCTTTGGGGATACGAAATTACAGCCCGAAGATGTCATCGTGGCAACAATCGTCACCGGCGCCGATGGCGCATTCAGCTTTGCGGACCTGATCCCGGGCGCGTATCTGATCGAGCAGGTGGACTGGCCACAGAACGTTTCGATCACCCCCAACGTCATCTTCACCGTCGTCGCCGCCCGCACGCAGATACCGGTCTTCTTCGGCGACGCCATCGAGGGGCGGCAACTGTTGCCAGAAGTGCGGCGCGGTGGGCCTTGAGGCGGGGCGGGGCCATGCGCCGGGTCTTCGAATCGCTGAATCGCTGAATTGCTGAATTGCTGAATTGCTGAATTGCTGAATCGAGGCAAAGAAATCGAAAATCGCAGATCGAATCGCATGAATCGTACAGCGAAAGCCCTCAGCCTGGTGATGGGGCTGGCGGCGGTGTGGCTGGCGCTCGTCTCCTGGGGACAGGCGGCGTCGCGCGGCGGCGTGGGCCGGCCGCCGGCAGGGACGATCACCGGGTTGGTCTGGCATGACCTCGACCTGGACCTCTTCCCCGACGCCAATGAGCCGCCGCTGGCCGGCGTTGTGATCACGCTGGCGGACGCCAATCAGGTTTTCTTGAGCAGCGCCGCCAGCGACGGCAACGGTATCTACCGCTTCGAGAGTCTGAGCGCCAACATCTACTGGGTCACGGAAAGCGACCCGCCTGGCTTCATCTCGACAACAGCAAACCAGGTGCGCGTTCAGTTGATCGGCAGTCAGGGCGCCGAGGTCAATTTTGGTGATGTGCTGTTGCCAACGGCCACGCCGACGCCCGCCGCGGCGCCGCTGCACGCAACAGCGAGCATTGCCGCCGGCGCCGACGATACGGCGGTACGCAGCGATTTGGGCGTCAATCAGGCGGCCAGTGCAACGCTGCGCCTCGGCCGCGAGGGCGAATTTCGTTTCGACGGCGGCTGGCGCTTCGACGGCCTGACGCTGCCCGCCGGCGCCGAAGTGCTCGATGCGCGCCTGCAACTCCATGCGGCCGGGAACAATGGCGGCGGTTTGCCGTTGCGGCTGGTGGTGTTTGGCGAGGCCGACCCGTATCCAGACGATTTTGGCGCTAGTAATCTGCTGGCGCCGCTGCGCACTCGCACGCAGGCCGCCGCCGATTGGGCACTGACAGCCTGGCCCATCTCCTGGATCGAGTCGCCTAATCTGGCCGGCCTGATGCAGGAAATCGTTGATCTGCCTGGCCGCACCGCCGACGCTCCCCTGGCCCTGCTCGTCTTTGGGCTGAGCAGCAACACCGGTTACTTCGACGTCGTGGCCTGGGATGGCGACCCAGCCCTCGCTGCCCGCCTCACCATCGTCTATCGTCCACCCTCCGGCTGGACGACGCCCACGCCCACGCCGACGCATACGCCGACGGTCACGCCGACGGTCACGCCGACGGTCACGCCGACGCATACGCCGACAGTTACGCCGACGGTCACACCCACCGCCGGCGTCACCCTGACCAAGACCCCAACGCCAACCCCACCACCGCCGCTTCTCCGCTATCTGCCCCTCATTGTCCGCTAGCTCAGCCGGCGCAGGCTTCGACAAGCTCAGCCGGCGCAGGCCGGCTTCGACAGGCTCAGCCGGCGCAGGCTGAGCCTGTCGAAGCCGGGTGGGGCGTGATACGCCCCACCACACGCGTCCACGCAGGTGGGCGCCCGGCCGTAGGCTCCTCAGGTGCGATTTCAATCGCCCGGCCTACGGAAACCCCTGCCCCCACGATCCACTGATCTTATCCGGCAGCTCCACGCCGGCGCAGCAGCAGCAGTGTCAGAGCGGCCAGAGTGACGATGACGGCCAGCCAGAGTCCCGACGACGCCGAGACGGCCTCCAATTTGGTGATGGTGACGTTGGATGGAACCGTTTCCAACGTGAAGCGCACCAACGATGGGTCGTGATCGGTGGCGCGCTGATCAGCGGGGAATTCGGCGTTGGCGTGCACCACATCGAACAGCGCCTCGGCGGCGGCGGAGGCATCTACCAGGTGGTTGCTGATCAGAATGTGATCGAGCACCTGCGAGTTGCCGTCATAGATGTAGCTGTACTGCTCCGCCGCCGGTAGATTGGTGATCAGATCGGTCAGCACGCCGCCCTTGAGCACAGCCAGCGGCGTAGAGAACTGGAAGTCGTTGATGTCACCCAACACCACGATGTTGGCGTTAGGGTCGAGCGCCAGAATGGCGTCCACGAAATCATTGACGATCTGCGCCTGCTGGATGCGCTGCACTTCGGAGTAGAGCACAGGCGGCTGCGTGAAGCCGAACAAGGGGTCGTCGCCGCTCTTCGAGTTGAAGTGGTTGGCGATCAAGAAGAGCCGGTGCCCGTCGAAGGTAAACTCGCCGGCCAACGGCTTGCGGCTTTCGTCGAAGGCGTTGTTGGTGGGATCGAGACGGCCAGGGCTGAAGGCCAGTTCAGGGCCGGAAGCGCCCATCACCACGCCGTTGGGTGTCGTCGAAGTCGCGCCAGGCCGATCCACGAAGGCAACGCCGCGATCGGTGCGGAAGAGGAAACCGACCCGAATGTTGCCGCCCGGCTCCCCGCCATCCTGATCGTCTACCGGATTGATGTTGCGGAAGTCGTAGGTTGGCCCGCCGGCGGTCTGAATGGCGCTGATGAGCAGCCCATAGGTGACGCTGGCATCCACCACGCTGGTGTTGGCCGGGCCGTCGTTGTCCTGCACTTCTTCCAGCGCCAGAATGTCGGGCGCAGCCAGGTTGTTGACGATCTGGGCCGCCAGCGCTGCGAATTTGGCCGGCGGATCGGTGGGATCCAGATTTTCCACATTGAACGTCGCCACTGTGATCTGCTCCAGCGTGCGCGTAACGGTGGTCGTTTCGGCGACCAGGCCGGCGCTGGTGGGTGTGGGCAGCGGTCCTGTGTTGAGCAGCTTGAAGTTGCCAAAGCTGTAGTCGAGCACACCCACGATCGCACCGGGGAAGCTGTCGCCAGGAGTCACGGCGGGCGGATTGGGCGTGATCTGATCGTCCAGGATGATGCGCTCCGGGTTGAAGTCATTGGCCTGGATGACCAGGCCGCCGCGCGGGGTGCGCAGACTGGCGTTGGCGCCGCCATCGGCCACCACGGCGATTTCGCCAAAAGCGGTGGTGGGGCCAACCGCCGTCGCATCTTCGACCTTCACCAGCATCCCCTCCAACGCCTCGAAGAAGTCAATGCCGTCGTTGGTCGGGTCGAACACGCCGTCGGTTTCGACATTGCTGGCATCGTCCTCGATGATTTGCGTGGGGGGCTGGCGGCCGCCGGCGCCGATGATGATCGCAGCGGGCAGCGGATTGCCGCTGCTGATTACAACGACGACGGGGTTGGTCAGGCGGGTGATCGTCAGGTTGTTGGTGTCGGGCCGGAACTCCTCCACCTTGCCGTTGACCTTGACCCAATCACCCACTGCAACGGCGGGAGCGCCGGTGGTGCGCACGAAGACGCCCTCGGAAGCGACCGGATCGGCATCTTCGAGTACGAGCGGCTCCTGCAAGTAGAAACCGTCGCTGCGCAAGGCGGTGACAATGCCCGCCACGTCGCTGACAGTGCGCCCTTCCAACAGCGAGCGGTGGCGTGCGCCCTGAATGGCGCTGACGTGCATGGCGGAATCCACCACGCTGGCCAGCGGCGCGCCAAAGGTGGGCGTGACAAAGTTGGTGGCGCTGACGCTGTAGGTGCTGTTGATCACTGTGGTCACGCTGCTGGTGGCCGTAACGGCATAACGCACGGCAACCGTGCTGAGGTAGGGCAGGCTGGCGACGTTCCAGGTCACGACGCCGCCGCTTTCGCTGCCGCCGTCCAGCGCATAGGCGAAGGTCACATCGGCGGGTACGGCGTCCTGAATGACGAGATCGTTCAGCGTGTAGCCCAACTCGTTCTTGACGCTGATGGTGTAGGTGAACAGCGCACCCGGCGCAACCAGCACCGGCGCATCCTTCCAGATGGTCGGCTCGTCCACATCCAGGCGGATGTCGGGGTTGTAGCGCGGTTGCAACTTGTAGTTGCTGAAGGAGAACCAGCCGACGCCGCGAATGAACTGATAGCGGTGCCCCGCCGCCGGGCTGTAGGTCATGTCGCCGTCGCGGCTGCCCAGATCATCGGCGCGCGTCGCGCCGCTGCCGTCGTCGAACGACCATTCGCCGCTGCCCAACGCCGGGTTGATGACAGTGGCATTCTGGAACTCGATGAGCACCGATTCCCACTGCTCGGCCGTCGCCGGCGTGATGAAGTTGCCCGTCGGGATGACGACGGGCGCTGGCGTGGGATGACCGCTGCTGACGATCTGGAACGCGTTCGGCCCGACGCCCATATCCATTTCGGTCATGTTGAAGTATTCTTTGATCAAACCAAGCACGCGCACCAACGTCCCTTCTGGCGCGGGCGGAATCCCCGCTGATTTGAAGATCTGCAGACCGCTCCAAGGGCCGCCGCTCGCCATCTCGATGATCATCGTGCGGTTGGGATTGTTGTTGTCAATCTCGCCCGGCTCGGCGGTGACGATACCCTCCGTCCAGACGGTCTGGTTGATATACGGCGAATTGCCATTGGCGACCGGATCGGGCACATACTGGATGTCGTAGATCGAAACCAGCGGGTACATGCCGGTGCTGGTCTGATCGCTGTTGCCGGCCTGGTTGTCGCCCGGCGTGGAGGTGCTGGCGACCATCTGGTTGACCAGGTTAGTTCCGCTGGCCAGCCCGGCGTCAGTGGCAACCGTCACGTGGAAGGTGCGGCTGTCGTTCGCAGCAACTACCCCCAAATTCCACACATAGACGCCGGCTGCCGGATTTGTGGGAACGACGCCGCTATCGTCCGAGACGTAGGTGACGCCGGAGGGCAGCGTGTCGGTGACGGTGACGTTGGCGGCGTCCAGCGAGCCTTGATTGTTGACGATCAGGGTGTAGGTCAGCGGTTCGCCGATCACGCCATAGGCGGGGCCTTGTTTGTCCACCACCAGTTCGGGAGCGCCGACCGTCGTCGCCCAACTGCTGCTATTGTCACCCGTGGGATCGCCGGCAGTGACCGTGCTGGCGGTCAGGGTGTTGGTCACCACGCCGGAACCGGCGGCGCTGACGTGCAATGTGATGGCGATGCTGGCGCCCACGGCAAGATCGCCGGCGTCCCACACCAGCGTGGGCGGCGTGGCATTGGTCATGGTCACGGGGGCGGAACTGCTGAAGCTGACATAGCCAAAGCCGGCGGGCAGGGTGTCGCTGATGACGACACCGGCGGCGCTGGCGCTGCCGTTGTTCGTTGCCAGCAGGTTGTAAACGATCTCCTCGCCCGGCGCAGCGGCGGCCGGGCCGGTCTTGGTGGCCCCCAGGTCGGGGTTGGTGGGAGGCGGGCCGACGGTAATCGAGATGTCGTCTATGCCAACCCATTCGTCGCTGCCAACGGCGTTGGAGGTGATGACGCGTAGCTGCACCTGCGGCTGGTTGTCCACTGCTGCGGGCAGCAGCACACCAACCGGGGTGACCAGGTTGGCCAGGCTGGGGCCGGTGGTGGCGTCAGCCACGAAGGCTGCCGGCACATTGGTGAAATTGCCGCTGGTACCGACGCGGTAGTGCAGGGCGACCGGCTGCACGGCGTTGTCGCCAGAGCCATCAATGTCGCGCAAGTTGTACTGCACGAAGATGTTGCTGAGGCCGGTCGTGTCAATGTGAATCAGCAGGAAGGGCGCATCGGCGGTGCCCGATCCTTGCAGCGCCACGACCGGATCGGTCAGTTCGAACTCGGTCACGCCGCCGCTGGTGAAGGTGTTAGGATCGGTGCGGTTGGCGTTGACATCGAGCGCCGTGAAGGTGGTGTCGGTGATGATCGTCTGCGGATCAATACCGGTGGGCGAGGTGGTGGGCAAATAATCGCCCAGATAGCCGAGAATGCCGGGCACGCCCGACCAGTCGTCGCTGATGGTGATGAGACCGATGTTGGTCCAATCTTGGGCAAAGGGGAGCGCCTGATAGACGGCATCGGACGGACTGGCAGGCGTAGGCGCCTGGAGTGGGCTGGCGGCGCTGGGCATGGCCGCCAACAGAAGACTGCTGAGCAGGAGGAGCGACAGGACGGCATGGATGCTTCGTCTTCGAAGAGCCATAGGTGACAGATTCCTTTCTTTGCTATTACTTGCCATAACTTGCTATTACGTCACTGTTCAGCCGTGCATCGCCACCGATTGAAATCGGCGGCTGGTACACCTCGAACCTGCTGAAACAGGTTGGAGTCAACGCAATCCGGGCAACCTATCAGGTTTTGGAAAACCTGACAGGTCTTTGCCTCGAATTATTGAGATGGTACATTTTACCACTATTTTACCACAACGACGCCCGGCGGCTCTAGCGGTGCAGCGCGCCGTAGATGGCCTGCGCCAGTTGCTTCAGATCGAGCGGTTTGAGCAGCCAGGCGTGCAACCCCTGTGCACGCAAGGGGGTTAGTTCGGCCTCGTCCATGGGGTGTCCCGTCATGAAGATGACCGGCTGTGTCCAGCCGCGCGCGCGTAGGGCGTGCACCAGCCCCACCCCGCCCAGGCGCGGCATGACGACATCGCTCAGAATCAGGGCAACGGGGTCGCTCTGGCTGGTCAGCAGTTCGAGCGCCTCCTCGCCGTTGGCGGCTTCGAGCGGGTCATACCCTTGCTGGCGCAGGTAGTGGGCCAGCGCCAGGCGCAGCGGGCCGTTGTCTTCCACCACCAGCACCCGTTCGCCCTGACCATGCGCCGAGGCGATGGCGGCGGTCTCTGGCGCTGGTTCGCCGGCCGCCGCCAACGTCGGCAGGTAGATGGTGAAGACGGTCCCGTGCCCCACCTGGCTGGCGACGGTGATCTGCCCGCCGTGCTGATGCACGATGCCGTGCACCTGCGCCAACCCCAAACCAGTGCCGGTGCTCTTGGTGGTGAAAAACGGCTCGAAGATGTGATCTTGAACCTCCGGCGGGATGCCGGCGCCGGTGTCGCTCACTGCCAGGCACACCCAATGACCCGGCGCCAGGCCGGGGAATAACGTCGCGTTGTCATTGTCCACTTGCACCTGATCGAGATCGAAGGTCAGGCGGCCGCCGTGCGGCATGGCGTCGCGTGCGTTCAGCGCCAGGTTCATCAGCGCCTGCTGCAGGCGCGTGAGGTCGGCCTTCACCAGGTGCTCGTCTGCCGTCGGGCAGACGAAGCAAACTTCGATATTTTCGGGCACCGTTTGCTGAAGCAGCGCCGTCTGCTCGCTGACCAGGTTGCGCAGCGACAGCGGCTGGCGCGCCAGCGCGGCGCGACGGCTGAAGTCGAGAATCTGCCGGATCATCTGTGCGCCGCGCTCCGCCTGTTCGATGATGACGGCCAGCCGCTGGCGATCACGGCTGTTGGCGCCCACGGCCGGCGCCAACAACTGCGCATAGAGGATGATGACCCCTAACAGGTTGTTGAAATCATGGGCGATGCCCGCCGCCAACTGGCCGACCGCCGCCAGTCGTTCCTGCTGCTGAAGCTGCTGCTGGATCAACAGGCGCTCGCTGATCTCGCGCAGCGCCATGACCCAACCGCCCTCGCCGGGGCCTTCGACCGGCAGGGGCCGGGTCATGGCCTCGAAGACGCGTCGCTCCTTGTGCACCTCGTGCCAACGCCCGGCCGGCGGCGCAGTCAGCAGTTCGTCCAACGTCCGGTCGCCCAACCGCTGTACGATGTCGCCAACCTGGGCGCCGGCCAGGAAGGTCAGCGCATCTTGCGCAGCCGGATTGGCCAGCAGCAAGCGCTGCTGCCCATCCAACAGCAAGACGCCGTCCGGCACACTGCGCATGATCTGCGTAATCTGCTCGGCCTGGAACAGCGTTTTTTCGAACAGGGTCGTGCGCCGGATGGCATTGGCGGCAATGTCGGCGATGGCGGTCAGTAACTGCACCTCGGACGGGGTGACGGGGCTGCGGCGGCCCACCCACAGCACGCCAATCACCCGCTCGCTCGCCTTGAGCGGGATGCCGGCCACGGCGCGGCTTGCGCCATGATAGTGCAAGCCGAAGGCGCGCGGATCGCTGTACACATCAGGGTTGACATAAGGCTGACCGCTGGCGATGATCTCCTCGCTGACGCCCACGCCGGACGGAATGCGCACACCGACCGCCTCCAGCAGCGAACCGCGCGCCGCTTCGATGATCGTCGTGTCGCCGTCTGGATCGCGCATGGCGAGCGCGCTGCCGTCCATTTCGAACAACGCCTGCACCTGATCGAGGATGATCGTCGAGATTTGGGCGCGCGTTTGGGCCACACGTAGCGCGGCAGAGACCTGCGCCACAGCGCTCAGTTCTTCCACGCGGCGGCGCGTCTCGTCGAACAGACGCAGGCGGGCGATGGCGGTAGCCAACTGGCCGGCGATGGTGAGGAGCAACCGTTCGTCGCCGGGGCCAAAGGCGTCGAGCCGGACGCTTTCGGCGTTGATCACGCCGATCACATCGTCGCCGATCTTGAGCGGAACGCACAGTTCGGAGCGAGTGTGCGGGGAGACCTCCCAATAGATCGGTTCCTGCCGTACATCGGGCACGCGGTGTGGCAGGCCGCTGCGCACCACCTGCCCGATGACGCCCTGTGAGAGCGAGATGGCGGGCCAGGCGCGGCGCGTCTCAGCATCCACGCCGCGGTAAGAGTGATGAGCTGTCAGATGACTGCGTGTGGCGTCGAGCAGCAGGACGCCGAAATGATCGGGATAGAGGGCGCGGCCGATCGTCTCGGTCACCTTTTCGATCAATTCATCCACATCGTCGGCGGCGGCGCAGGCAACCGCCACGGCGTGCAAAATAGAAAGCTCCTGCAACTGGCGCAGGGACGCGTCCTCGACCTGTTTGCGCTGGAAGACCACGCCCAACTGCGAACCAACCGTCGCAATCAAGCGTTCCAGGCGCTTGTCCTCCGCCCGCGGCTCGCAGACGAAGAAGTCCATCACAGCGACGACCTCCTGGCCGGCCAGGATGGGAATGGCGACTGCGCCGTGCAGGCCGGCCCGCTGCGCGGCCGCGGCGCGCGGGAAATTGGGGTGGCGTGTCACGTCCCAGACCCAAACCGAACGGCTCGTGGCCCACACGCGCCCTGGCATGCCCACGCCGTATGCAAAAGTGTGTACGGCGCTGGCCTTCTCAAATTCGACCAGCGCCGGCGTTCCGTCGTGCCAGACCGGGCCGGGCGTCAGCGCCATCTTATCGGCGTCGAACACCCAGGCCTCGCCAAAGACCCACCCGGTTTCCTGGCAGATGGTTTGCAATGTGCTGCGCAGGGCGGTGTCGAAATCGGCGGCCTGACTGACAGCCAGGCTGATCGTCGCCAGCAGGCGCATCTGCTCTTCGATGCGCTTACGTTGGCTGATGTCAATCCCCATGCCGGTCACACAGGTGATACTTCCCAACTGGACGCGCACGCCGGTGAAATAGAACGGGGTGCGTTCGCCGTGTTTGGACACCATGTACGCTTCGGCGTCGGCGGCGCCTGCGGCCAGCACCAGGGCGATGCGTTCTGCGATCAGGGTCTTGTCGGCGCCCTCGAACAGATCGGTTGGTTGAATCTGGGCAATCTCGGCGGGCGAATAGCCGATGACGCGCTCGAAGTTGTGGTTCCAGCGCAGAAAGCGTCCGTGCTCGTCGAACAGGTAGAAGACGCCAGGCAGGCTGTCGAGGATGGTATTGGAGAGCATCTGTTCCTGGCGTGCGGCGTCTTCCGCTTGCTTGCGTTGCAACGCCAGGCAGAGCTGGCTCAGCACCCCCAGGATCGTCTCGATGAGGTGCAAATCGCAAGGGCGCGGCGTCAGTGAAAAGAAGCCAACGACGGCAAAGACACGTCCGAGGCAAAAGGCCGGCACGCATAGCCCAGAATGAAAACCGTCGGTCAGCGCGGACGCGGCGCGCAAGAAAACCTCGCCGTTGATCGAAACGTCGGCAACCCACTCCGGTCGCTGGCTGATCCAGACGCGCCCCGGCAGCCCCTCGTCAGGCGCAAAGGTGGTTCCTTCGCTGGCCTGCCGGAAGCGGTGTATCTCTGGCAGACGACAGTAATAGGCCGAGTTCAGTTCCAGGGCGCTGCCGTCGGCGTTGGGCAGCCACACCTCGCCAAAATCCCAACCGGTCGCTTCACAGATCGTACGCAGAGCCGCTTGCAGGGCAGTATGAAAATCGGGTGCGGCGCTGATGGCGTGCGCCGCCGACTGCAACAGGCGCACATCCGCCTCGGCGCTCACCCACTGGCTGATGTCGCGATTCATGGCCACCACCCCGCTCGGCTGGCCATCCTGGTCATGAACGATGGTGGAGGTGCACAGGACTTCGATGGCCCTGCCGTCCTTGCGGCGCTGCACCACCTCGCCCTGCCAGTAGCCGTGCGCCCGAAACTGCTGCAGGACTTGCTGCCGGTCCTGCCTGGGATAGTTGGTTGGGATGACTGTACTGACCGGGCGGCCAATGACCTCGTCCGCCGTCCATCCGTACATTGTTTCGGCGCCCCGGTTCCAGGTGCGGATGATGAACTCGTTGTCGGTGGAGATGATAGCGTCGGAGGCGGCTTCGATCAGGCTGGCCTGATAGCGCAACTGTGCACCGGTCTGGGTGTGCTGTTGCATCCACTCCTGTGCGGCCAGCAGCAGTTGCGGCAGACGTTCGAGCTGCGCCGGCGCGTTGAGCACGAAATCGGCCGCGCCCGCCTTCATGGCGGCAATGGCGTTTTCGACCGAGAAAGCGCCGGCGTCGGCCAGAAGCACCACGGGCGCGGCCGGCAGGCGGCTGTGCGCCATCGTCAGCACCTGCCAGGCGGCCGGGCTGGCGCCGCTAAACCCAATCAGCGCCAGATCGAACGCTCCCGCAGAGAGATGCGCTTCCAGCGCGGCCAGGTCGCCCGCGACGCTCAACTCGAACTGGCCGGGAGATTGCGCCAGCGCCTGACGAACCGAGGTGTGATCCTGCGGCGAATCTGCGACAAGTAGAACGCGCATTGGTTGGTTCATCGAGTCTCCTCGTACCGCCAAATTCATTTGGCGACCCGTACCGCCAAATTCATTTGGCGCCCCGTACCGCCAAATTCATTTGGCGACCGTACCGCCAAATTCATTTGGCGAGTCCCCGTCGACCGGTTCGGCGAGCGGGTGACTCTGGTAGGCTGACGATTATACTGGCAAAAAACGGTCAGACCAAATGATTGACTTCGCAGCGGCGCTGGCTATAATGCTGCCACTCGAACAGCGGGGAAGATGGGAAAATGGGAACGATGGGGACAATGACGACACAATCGCCTCTGACCGGCGCAGCCGCGCTGGAGACGGCGCGGCGCCTGGGGCAAGAAAGCCGGGCGGCAGAAGATGGGGGCGATCTGATGATGGCGCTTGGCTTGAACGAGCAGGCGCAGGCGCTCTTCTTGGCGGCGGGTGATGCGCCCGGCCTCTTGATCGCCTTTCGCAGCAGGGCCTTCATCTTGCTGCGGCTGGAACGACTGGACGAGGCCTGTGCGCAGTTGGCGCGGGCGTTGACGCTGGCGTTACAAATGGAAGCGGAGTTCGCCTGGGAATCCGCCGGTCAGATCGTGGGGGCGGCCAGCTATCTGGCGCGGGAACATCCCCGGCAGTTGTTGGCGCTTGGCGCGTCGTTGGACGATGCTCTGACCCAACTGCGCACGACACGCGGCGATTTTCCGTTGGAAATGCGCGGCCCGGTCGAAATCGCCGCGGCGCTGAGCAGCATCTATAGCATCATGGGGCTGCTGGCGGCGCATACCAGCGGCGAAGAACCGTTGCCTGCCGCCGCCGTGGAGCGGCTGCGCACCGATGGCCTGACGCAAGCCTGGGCGCTGGATGCTCTCAGCCGCCAGACCTGGGGCGTCACGCCGTGGCTCAAGGCGTGGCTGCAGGCACGCGGGCTGCCGGCGGATGAATGACCACCGGCGCCCGCCGATCGCTCATTCGGGGTAGAACAGGCGGGTGACGCGCGTCAGCAGGTCACGCTGCGCCAGGGTGATCTTGCGGTTGATGTACCAGCGTTGCAGGCGATCCTGCACCCAACGGGAGGCGTCAGTTTCGATCGAGGTGTGGTAGGCGTCGGCCCGCAACAGACGCCAATTCTCGTCCCCTTCGACGGTTCCCCAGTAACGTTGATTGTCGGCCTGACGCGCCTCGCTGAGCAAGCGCACAAGCGCCTCATCGGCCGGGGTCAGGTCGGTCGCCGCCACCGGCTGGAACAAGTTGCGTTCGTTGAAGTAGATCACGCCGAGGTCGGAGATCAGAATACTGGCGGTGGCGCGCTGGTCATAGGCGCTGAACAACACGCCGGCGCCGTTGGCCACGGCGAAGACGCGATACTGGCGATTGAATGTCTCGACCAGCGCCGGGTCGGCGGCGACGAGCAGGCGCCAGCCCTCGCTCAGGGCCTCTTGCGCCGCTGCACTGAGGGCGTAGGGGCCGTCGGTCATCAAGAAGAAGGAAGGTTCGGCGTTGGCGTCCTTGAGCAGCCTGACGTAGCCCTGCGCTTGCGCAGCTTCGACGCCGCCCGTCTGTATCAACGCGGCGATGTCGTTGGCCGAGATCGCCAGGAGCGGCCTGGCCAGTTCGGTCAAGGCAGCGGTTGTCCGTTCACGGGGCGATTTGGCGCGCCAGGCGGCTTCCTGATCGGCCAGCGACTGGATGTCGGTGGGGCGGCGCGGATCGAAGACGGCAAACGGGGTGTTCCAACTGGCGCGGTCGAGACTGGGGCGTTCGTAGGTGGCCTGCATGCGCCAGTCGTCCCAAACGCGGCGCAAACCGGCAGGCGCCAGCGGGACTTCGACGAACCGGTTTTGGCCGCTGCTGTCGTCGAAGAAGACCCACAGGCCAGGGCTGCGCGGGTCGCGATCACCGCGTGACCAGACTTCGAGTTTGGTGTAGCTGGCGTCCTTGCCGGTGATGCGCACCACGCCGATCTGCACGACGCCGTCGTTGTTGGCGTCCAGCGACGCCACGGCGGTTGTCGCGCGAAAACGCTGGATGGCGGCTTGCGCATCGGCGGATTGGGTGTTGCCCAGGAACTGCACGTCGGGGTTGAAAGCGCCGGCGCCGGCGGGCGCCGGCGTCAGGATCAACAGCGCCAGCCCGCTCAGCAGCAGGCGCCAGAGCCAGTCAAACGTCAGGCGTAGATCGGTTCGAGGCATGATGGGTGCGCAGATTAGCGGCTGAATTCGCCCTGGACGCGCAGCACGCCCAGTTGACCACCGACCGGCAAGGTGCTTTCCCATTGCAGTGTCACGTTGGCCTTGCGTCCATCTTCCAGTTCCAGGCGCAGCGGCGTCTCGCGAATCAACTCGATGCGCACTTTTTGGTAACGCTTGAGATACTCATAGTTGACCCGGAAACGGTTTTGCGGGTTGTGGTTGTCGGTGTACTCGAAGACCTGGCAGGTCAAGTCGGCAATCGGCTTCGTCTGTCCGGCGATGAAAAGCGTTCCCTTCACAGGCGTCTGTCCTTTCGCAGAAATGGCGTCGCGGCGCCGTAACAGCGCGTCCGCGTAAACATTATAGCCACCCGACAAAACGCTGTCAAAAGACCGCCCAGTTCAGAGTAGCGAGTACGAAATCGCTTACGGAGATGACACCGTCGCTATCCAGATCGAAACGAGGAACGTAGGCCGGCGAGCCTTCCGCATCGCCCCAATGTTCGGCCAACAAGGTCAGATCGGCGACGTTGAGAGAGCCGTCGCAGTTCAGATCGGCGGGCGCGTCGCACGTGCGGCCGATCTCCATGCGCACGGCATAGCAGCTTGTCTCATTGTCAACCCGCAGCAGCACGCAGATGTCGTACACCCCTTCGGGCTGATTGGCGGATGTGACCAGCACTTCCACCATGTTGGGTGTGGCGCCGCTGCTCGTGCGCAGTTGCAGCCAGGTCGCCTCCTCGGCAGCGGTCCAGTCAATCGGCCAGGCGCTTTCGCTCAACAGCAGGAACCACTGCCCCGGCAAGTTCACGCCAGTGCTGTCGGCGTGAAAGACCAGTTCGGGCGGTTCGGCCTGCAGGACGGGATCGAGCGGTGGATAGTGAAAGCCCATGTCCACATTGCCGACGTCGGTCACATGGTCGGTGCGCGTCGTCAGATCGCTCACGGCGGCGGCGACGGCGCTGCGGCTACCGGCGTTGACCGCCGGGCTGTTGCTGCCCTGCCCGGCCGCCGTCTGACTCAAGTAGAAATTGCCCCATGGCCCGGCGCTGTAAAGCGGGTC
This sequence comes from uncultured Anaerolineae bacterium, assembly GCA_964580725.1. GTDB lineage: Bacteria > Chloroflexota > Anaerolineae > SSC4 > Amarolineaceae > Amarolinea. The sequence continues at coordinate 57,192 of CAZOLV010000021.1, forward strand.
TTGCGCGATGCTGGCGCCGTCGGGCGTGGCGTTGATGTAGTTGGTGGTGTTGTTCCAGACATCGTTGGCGATCAGCGTCACCGTGCTGCCCTGCACGTTGACTCCCACGGTGTTGTGTGTGATGATGTTTTCGCGCAACGTGGTCACCGCGCCGCCCTGCACCACCACGCCCTCGCCTGCGCCCTGTGCGTTGTTGTCGTATATGGTGTTGTTGCTGAACATGGGCGTACCGCCTTGCAGATAGGCGCCGCCGCCGTTGAGTACGGCCTGGTTGTTGGTCAAGAGGTTGTTGCGGATGACCGCCGGCACACCGTTGGCGGTCAGGCCGCCGCCGTAGCTGCGGGCGGTGTTGGCGTCGAGCACATTGTTGGCAAAGAGCACGCTGTTGCCCAACTCCAGATAGGCGCCGCCGCCGTCCTTGCCTTCATTGCCCTGCACCCAGTTGCTGTCGAACACCGGCGTCCCCGTCCCGTAGAATTTGACGCCCCCGCCGATGCCATTGTTGTTGGCGATGTTGTTGCGAATGACGTTGTGCAGCAAAACGGCGTTGCTGCCATTCTGCACCACGCCGCCGCCGCCGTCCAGGCCGCTGCTGTTGTTCTCGATGATGTTGTTTTCCAGGCTGGCGTGGCTGCTCTGCGTCAGGACGAAGCCGCCGCCGAAGTTGCCCGCCTGATTGTTCGACAGGCGATTGGCGAACAGCGACGGGGCCGCGCCCTGCGCATAAAGCCCGGCGCCGTTGAGGGCGGTATTCATCTCGATGCGGTTGCCCACCAGCGTTGCATTGGAGTTTTCACGCAGGAAAACGCCCCCGCCCGATCCGGCAGTGGCCAGCACGGTGTTGTTGCGGATGATGTTGTACTCGATCAGCGCCGTGGAACCGCCCGACAACGACAGGCCGCCGCCGAAGAAGGTCGTCGCGACGTTGTTTTCGATGATATTGTCGCGCAGTGTAGGCGATGCGCCGGCATCCAGGCGCACCCCGCCGCCCGCCGTTGCCCGGCCGTTGCGGATGGTGAAACCAGAGACCACGGTGCTGTTGCCGATGGCGCTCGTGTTGCCGAGCACCACGGCGTTGAGCGCCTGGCCGTCAATGATGCTCAACCCTGGCCCGCTGCCGATGACGGACACGCCGGCTTTGAGTGTGATGTTTTCGAGATAGACGCCGGCCAACACGCGCACTTCATCGCCGGCGCTGGAGGCGCCGATGGCGGCCTGGATCGAAGTATAGGGACAACCGGACGGACAAACCAGCCGCGTGACGTGCGGCGCGGCCGCCTCTGTGGGAGGCGTCATGGCGAGTGGCGCCAGAGCTGCCAACAGGCACAGAAAACCTGTCAAGATGCGTGTTGGCCAGTGATCGAAGTTGTGTTTCATGCATTCCTCCTTGTGCGACGCCCCAATTATCGCATGGCCGCCGGATGCGCCGTGTAGGGGGAATTACGAAGTAGGAAGTAGGAAGTAGGAAGTAGGGAGGAGGAAGTAGGAAGTAGGGAGTAGGGAGGAGGAAGTAGGGAGGAGGGAGGAGGAAGTAGGGAGGAGGGAGGAGGAAG
>CAZOLV010000022.1:0-57867 GCA_964580725.1 uncultured Anaerolineae bacterium
GCCGCGAGGGGGATGGGGATGCGCCGGCTTTCCGCCGCCGCCCGGATGATGATCGCCCGCCCGCCCGCTCACAGCGCGCCGATGATGATCGTTCCGGTGGCCGTGCGCGCCGCGCCGATGATGATCGCCCCGGCGGCCGCACGGAATTTCGGCGCCGACCGGCGCCCAGGAGGCGAGGGGACGATCGCGCTGGCGCGGGACGGGGCAGTAGACAAGGCGCAGCGCCGCCTGGCGGCCGCCGGCGCTTCGTGCGCAAGAAGGGCGGCTCATGACCGACGCCGCGCGTTGGCCGTCCACCATCGCCATCGACGGGCCGGCTGCTTCGGGCAAGAGCACCATCGGCCACGCGCTGGCCGTGCGCCTGGGCTACCTTTACTTCGACACAGGGGTGGTTTACCGGGCGCTGACCTGGCTGGCGTTGACGCGCCAGGTGCCGCTGGACGACGAGGATGCCATCGCCCGCCTGGCCAGCGAGGTCCCGATTGATGTGCGCACGCCGCAGGGGACAGACGATGGACGCCTGGCCATCGTCCTGGCCGGCGGCATGGATGTGACCTGGGATGTGCGCCGCCCCGCAGTAGACGCCAACGTTTCGCCGGTTGCTGCCCTGCCCCTGGTGCGCGAGGCGTTGAAGGCGCAGCAGCGGCGCATCGGCCTGGCCGGCCGGGTGGTGATGGTGGGGCGCGACATCGGCACGATCATTCTGCCCGAAGCCGACCTGAAGATCTACCTCGATGCTTCGCTGTGCGAACGGGCGCGCCGCCGCTGTGCGGAAGAACAGGCCCGCGGCCTGGATGTGGACTGCGAGCAGGTGCTGGCCGCTATGCGCCGGCGTGACCAGCGCGACAGCAACCGCCGGACGGCGCCGCTGCGCATTGCGCCCGATGCGCACGTGGTGGATTCGACCCATCTTTCGGCGGAGGCGGTGCTCGATCACATCCTGGCGTTGGTGGCCGCCTGGCGTCCGCCGCAGGAGTTGAGCGCATGACGCAGGACGCTGCGCCGCCGCCCTGGAACCCGACCTTGACCTGGAAGCGCCGCCTGCGACGGCGTTTCTTGTTATGGCTGGCGCGCTGCGCCGCTTTCTTCCTGCTACGCTTGACGGTGCGCGGACGCGAGAATCTGCCGGCCGGCGGCCCGCTGATCGTGGTGGTCAACCATTTCGGTTGGATCGAGCCGGCGCTGACGCCCGCCATCTTGCCCTATGCGGTGGAGTTCCTGGCTGCGCACAACATGTTTCACCATCCGCGGGTCGGCTGGATCGTGCGGGGGTACGACACGATCCCGGTGCATCGGGGCGAGGTGGATCGGCAGGCGCTGCGGGCGGCGGCGGGCGTGTTGGAGGCGGGGGGCGTGCTGGCGATCTTTCCCGAAGGCGGGGTGCACAGCAACAGCTTTCGTTCGGCGCTGATGGCGCCGCGGCCAGGGACGGCCTATCTGGCGGCGCAGCAGCAGGCGCCGATCCTGCCGCTGGCCTTTTCGGGCAGCGGAGAGCAGGTCTTCGGCTATTGGAAACGCCTGCGGCGGGCGCCGGTCACGCTGACGATCGGCCGGCCGTTTGGGCCGCTGACGATCTCCGGTCACGGTGCGGTGCGGCGCGAGGCGCTGGACGCGGCCGGCGTGTGGATCATGGAGCATCTGGCGGCGCTGCTGCCGCCGGCGGAGCGCGGGCCGTTCAGCGGCCAGCCGCGCCCGAACGCCGATCTGACCGCCGGCGCCCACTGACCAACAGGAGCAAGACGCACATGTCGCAAGATCATCGCTATTTGGCCGTGCCGGACGGCAGCCGCCCGCGTTGGGGGCGGCGGTTGCTGCAGCCGGTGCTCTACACGCTGATCCGCAGCCTGACCCGTCCACACGTCGAGGGGCTGGAGCATCTGCCGCGGCAGGGGCCGGTCATCCTGATCATCAATCACATCCACGCCGTTGACCCGTTCGTGACGATTGGACTGCTGCCGCGCTATGGCGTGCCGCTTTCCAAGATCGAGAACTACGATCTGCCGGTGATGGGGCCGCTCATGCGCTGGTATGGGGTAATTCCGATCAAGCGTGGCGAGGCGGATATCTGGGCCGTTAAGGCGGCGGAGGCTGTGTTGAGCGCCGGGCACCTGCTGTTGATGGCGCCGGAGGGGACGCGCAGCCGGGATGGAGCCTTGCAGCCGGGTAAGGAGGGGCTGGCCTTTCTGGCGCGCCAGGCGAACCCGGTGATCACGCCGTTGGCGATCAGCGGCACGACGGCGCTGATGACGCACTGGCGGCGCCTGCGGCGAACGCCGTTGACGCTGCGCTATGGGCCGTCGTTTCGTTTGCGCTGGCCGCCGGGCAGGCCGGGTCGCCAGCATCTGCGCCTGCTGACCGATGCGGCGATGGGGCGTCTGGCGGCGCTGCTGCCGCCGGAGATGCGTGGCGTCTATAGCCAGCCTGACCCGGCGTGGGAAGAGTGGTTGGCGCCGGCCGACGCGGCGGGAGCGTTGCCGACCGGCGTCTGAGCGTCAGGAAGATTGGCGATTGGGGCGTTGGCCGGGCCGGGGGGCGCGCGGCTCGGTGCCTTGCAGCAGGCGTTTGATGTTGGGACGTAGCGCCCAGGTCACCAACAGTGCGGCGCCGATGCCATACCAGACTTGATGCCAGGGCGCCAGCCCGGCGGCGGCGCGCAGGGCGAGGGTCAGTGGGATGACGGCGGCGATGATCAGCGAGGCGACGGAGGCATAGCCGACGATGAAGACGCCGAAGGGGATCATGGGCACGAGCCAGAGGGCGGAGAGCGGCCAGAAAGCGGTGCAGACGCCGACGTTGGGTGCAGTGCCGGCGCCGCCCTTGAAGCCCATGAAGACCGACCAGTTGTGACCGGCGACGGCGCCCAGGCCCGCAATGGCCTCCAGGGCGGGGGTTGCGGGGAAGGCCGCCCGCACGATCAGCACAGCCAGTAGCCCTTTGAGAATATCGCCGGTGGCCGTCAGCACACCGGCGCCCAGTCCGCCGGCGCGCATCGCATTGGTGCCGCCGGTGCGCCCGCTGCCCACCGTCCGCACATCCACACCGCGCATCAGGCGCACAACCACATAACCGAAGGGAATCGAACCGAGCAGATAGCCGATCAGTCCTGCTGCCAGGACAAGCATCATGGACAACTTTGTCGCTCCTCTATGGTGAAAATGACCGTTCGAGAAGATAACACCGCGAGGGGAGGGGAGTTACTGAGCGGGGGATTCTTTACCAGAACTTTCGTAACGCCATACTTCTTCAGAATAAATAGCAATTCATCTATCTCTCTGCGCATTAATTTAGACAAAGACCCTGCAGCAGGGTGTAACAATTAGAGACTCCTCTGTTCGCATCATGCCTCCGCGAAGAATGACAAGACGGCCGAAAATCCGCCTGACGGCCAAGAGTGTTTCGCTGCCGGCTGTCAATCTGCTGGCCAGCATTTCGATTGCATATGAAGACCAGACAGAAGTCAAGAGCCTGAGAATGCCCCCAGGCACACAGGCGCCCGTTGCGACTCCGCCGCGGCGGCCCGCACGGGGGCCGTCTGGCGCCTCCAGGTTGGCACGGCAGACCCGGCCGGGGCCAAAACAAAAAGCGCCGAGTCTGACTCGGCGCTCTTGCATGCGATGGGCGGGCTGTTCAGGCCAGGGCGGCCGCAAAACGCCGCGCCACCTCGTCCCAGTTGACGGTGTTCCACCACGCGGCCAGGTAGTCTGGCCGGCGGTTCTGATACTTCAGATAGTAGGCATGTTCCCACACGTCAATGCCCAGGATCGGCTGATGACTGTCCATCAGCGGGCTGTCCTGATTGGCGGTGCTGTAGGCGGCCAGCTTCTTGTTGGCGTCCACCACCAGCCATGACCAACCGCTGCCAAAACGGGCCACGCCGTTCTGCGTTACCTTCGTCTTGAAGTCGGCAAAGCTGCCAAACGTGCTGTTGATTGCATCGGCCAGCGCGCCGGTCGGTTCGCCGCGACCACCAGGCGCCATGATCTCCCAAAACAGGGTGTGATTGTGATGCCCGCCGCCGTTGTTGCGCACGGCCATGCGGATGCTCTCCGGCACGCCGGCGATGTTGCGCAGCAAGTCTTCCAGGGAATGGGCGGCAAAGTCTGGCGCATTGGCCAGCGCATTGTTCAGATTGGTAACATACGCCTGATGATGCTTGTCGTGATGAATCTGCATCGTCAGTTCGTCAATGAACGGTTCCAGCGCATTGTACGCATACGGTAGAGGCGGAAGGGTGTGAGCCATTTTGTTTCTCCTTGTTACTAAGTTACTAACTCTTGCAAGCCGCGCCTGATTGTTCAGGCAATCTTCTGTTGAGACGGGATTCTAGTGCAATGCGTCACTCCTGTCAATTTTGCAACAAATGTGTTGCTTAAAAAGACATGATCCGGCCAGGCCGGCAGCCTGTGCGGCGCGCTCAGAAGATGGCGTTTTGGAAGGTGTTGACCTGGCTCGGATGCCCGATGCGCCGCGCCATGTGCAGTTCGGGCCAGGGTTCGCCCAGGATGCCGTCGTGAATCGCCCAACTGCGCCCGCGCGCCGTCTGCCAGGCGTTCAGCGGCCGGAAGGTGCTGCCGTCCAGCCGGGCGCGCAGATCGCCGCTGCGCAGACGCTCGTCCAGTTCGGTCATGAACCGCTGACCGGTCAGATAGAAGAAGCCCCAACGTTCCAGCAAAATGGCGTTGTGATAGGCCAGCGGCTGCGCAAAGAGGTATTGCTTGCCCCAACCGGCCAGCGTCTGCTCGACGCGGGGCAGCAGGCGGCGGCTCAGCAGTCCCAATCCGGGGCGCACCTGACCGGGCGCCAGCCCGGCCCGCATCGCGCGCGCCTCTTCGGCCAGATTGCGCCCCACCAGGCCAAGCAGGGTTGGGCGCCCGTCGCCGTCGTAATCCACGTCGAAGCGTTCCGCATCCAGGTTGTTGACGACCACCAGGTAGATTTGTATTTGGCCGTTGCTCGTCTCCCCGAAGTGCAGGAGCAGGGCCGGGTCTTGGTCGCTCCATTGACGCCAGAGGGTCAGTTCGACCATGGCGGTATCGGCGTGCGAGGCCAGGCACAGGGCAAAGTCGCCGTGACGGTCGCGCAGCGTCTGCTCGTCAATTTCGTAGTGGGTCAGCAGCGAGTTGGGCAGGAATGGGCGGTAGGCCTTGATCTGCTCGGCCTGGGGTAGCCGGCACAGGTCACGCAGCGCCACATACGGCGCCTGTTCGACGGTTTCCACCTGGGCTGGCAGGGCGGGCGGCGCCCTGAAAATGGCCAGTTGTTCCTTGAGATAGTGCAGATAGCCGGGCAGGACGGCGTTGCGCTCCAGGTCGCTGATGATCGTGCGCGCCAGCGTCGCCACCTGGGGCCGCCAATGATCGGTGAACGGTTCGACCAGTTGGCGAATCTGCGTCTGCAGGATGCGACCGCCAGGGCTGCCGGCCAGAAGGTGAATCGCCTGCAACATGCCATCCACCTGATGGCTGTTGGCGTCGTGCTGAATGGCCTGCGCCAGGTCGTCCCAAATCGTTTCCAGCAGCGAGGCGTCGCTGGCGCTCAGCCGCGCCAGGGTCTGTGCGGCAAAGGCGCGCGTCGCGGCGCTGCGCTGATCCCACAACGTGTTGCGCAGCGTTTCGATTTCGCTGCGCAGCGGCTTGAGGCTCCAGTCGGCGATCGCTTCCAAAGCCCGGATGACGTCACGGTGCGCTTCGATCTCACGCCAGCGGTCGAGCGCCGCCAGCAGACGCGGCGTAGCGGGGGCGAGGAGCGCCGGGTGTGTGGTGGCCAGTGCGGCCAGGTGGGCTGCCGCTTCGATCTCGGCCCGCCCATCTTCGGTATCGAGCTGCTGAATGGCGGCGTCGAGCGCCTCCTTGTCCGATTCTCGCCCGCTGGCTGCGCCGGGCGCCGTAGTGACCTTTGGCTCGAACGGCGGCATGGCCGTGATCGCGGCCTGTTGCGGCCCGGCCGGGCTGTGGTCGGGCGCCCCGGCTGTGGCTTGTTGTGTCATCGTCATGTCGTGCTCCCTGGGGGCGGCTGACGGGCCGGATACCATCCGGTCCTATTTGATTCTAACACGGATGACGCACTGCGTCAAAGCGATTGACGTTGCGTTGGCCTGTGCGCCCCGAATTGCGTTGTCATCCGTTTTGCGGTATCATCGGCCCGCTCTCCCCATTGTCTCTCCCGCCGCCTGCCGCCCTGTGGCGGCGCCCATTGCCCTGGAGGAAGTCCGTGAAACCGCCTACCGTTGCGACCGAAAAAGTCCCGCTGATCACCAAGCTCGCCTTTGGCGCAGGCGACATCGGCCCGGCCCTCACCTCGGCCATCATGTCGTTCTTTCTGCTCTTCTTTCTGACCGATGTTGCTCGCCTCGACCCTGGGCTGGCCGGCCTTGTCCTGCTCATCAACAAGATCTGGGACGCCGTCAACGATCCCATCATCGGTGTGCTGTCCGACCGCATTCACACGCGCTGGGGGCGGCGGCGCCCCTGGTTCCTCTTTGGCGCGATTCCGTTTGGGGTGACCTTCTGGCTCCTCTTCCTCGTGCCGCAGGTCAGTGAAAACGCCAGATTCTGGTACTATCTGATCGTCTCGCTCCTCTTCGACACCGCCTTCAGCGTCGTCAACGTGCCCTATACGGCGCTGACGCCCGAATTGACCAACGACTACGACGAACGTACCAGCCTCAATTCCTACCGCTTTGCCTTTTCCATCACCAGCGGGCTGATTGGCGCCGTGCTGCACCCGTTCATCGTTAGCGCCGCACAGCCCACGCTCGGTTTGCAGGGCGCCTATGCTCTTTCGGCCGGCATTTGGGCCATCGTGGCGTCGTTGCCCTTCCTCTTCGCCTTCTGGGGCACCTACGAGCGCCATGCGGTCACCCAGGAGGACGATCTGACCTTTTGGCAGGGACTCAGGTTCACCTTCCGCAACCGCGCCTTCCGCTACGTCACCGGCATCTACCTCCTCTCCTGGTTGGTGGTGCAAACCGTTTCGACGATCATCGTCTACTATCTGACCTACTGGCTGCGCCAGCCCGACCTGATGCCGGTCGTCATTCTCTCCGTGCAGGGCAGCGCGCTGATCTGGCTCTTCATCTGGACGGCGATCAGCCGGCGCATCGGCAAGAAAGGCGTCTATTACCGCGGCATGATCTTCTGGATCGTCATCGCCTTCATGCTCTTCGCCGTGCAGCCCGCCTGGCCGACCTGGGTCATGATCGTCATGGGCCTGCTGGCTGGCGTCGGCGTGGCCACAGCCTATCTGGTACCCTGGTCAATGCTGCCCGATGTCATCGAACTCGACGAACTGGAGACCGGCAAGCGCCGTGAGGGCGCCTTCTACGGCTATTTCGTCCTGCTGCAGAAACTGGGCCTGGCGCTCGGGCTTTTTCTGGTGGGCCAGGCACTCAACTGGGCCGGCTACATCACCCCGCCTGAAGGGGCAACGACGCCCGTCGTGCAGCCCGACAGCGTGCTGCTTGCCATTCGCCTGATGATCGGCCCCATTCCCGCCCTCTTCCTGGCCAGCGGCATCTACCTGGTGCACAAATTCCCGATAGACAAACAAGACCACGAACGAACGCTGGAGGAATTGGCGCGCCGGCGCCAGGCCTCCGCGCCGCTCGCCTGAGGGCAGACCGGCGGGATCACGGCTCAGCCCGAAGTTCAAGTTCCCGGCGCTTGTCAGGCGTCGGGGCCCGAGAGGAGGCCTGAGCAGACGTCCTGCCGGATAGAATCAGAAAGCAGCATACATACTCGCTATGCAGGAAAAGGCAAACAATCGCAACGTCACCATCCTGTTTTTCACGATGGTTGTCGTCATGCTCGGTTTCGGCATGATCATCCCCATCCTGCCGTTCTACATCGAATACTTTGGCGCCAGCGGCAGCGAGTTGGGCGCACTGATGGCCACCTATTCGATCATGCAGCTTGTGTTCTCCCCCATTTGGGGGTCGCTCTCCGACCGTTTCGGACGCAAACCGATCCTGATGATCGGCGTCCTGGGCAATGCGTTGGCACTCGTGGCCATGGGCTTCGCCTCCGACCTCTGGACGTTGTTCGTGGCGCGCGGCCTGGCGGGCATCCTCTCGTCGGCTACGCTGCCGACCGCCATGGCCTACATCAGCGACAGCACATCGTCCGAACAGCGCAGCGGCGGCATGGGCATCATCGGCGCGGCGCAGGGGGTGGGCATGGTGCTTGGCCCTGGTCTGGGCGGTTGGCTGGCCGAACGGTCTCTGCAACTCCCCTTCCTGGTTGCCGGTGGCCTCTCCTGCCTGACGCTCGTCTTCATCGCCGTGGTCTTTCCCGAATCGCTGCCCAAGTCGGCGCGCATCCACGGCCAGAAGGTGCGCGGCATTGACCTGAGCGAGCTGTGGCGTGCACTGTGGGGGCCGATCGGCTTCCTGTTTTTTCTCGCCTTCCTGCTCAACTTCGCCCTGGCCAACTTCGAAGGCGTCTTCGGACTCTACGCCGAACATCGCTTTGGCTACGGCCCGCGTGAGGTGGGCAGCGTGCTGATGGTCATCGGCCTGGTCTCTGCCGTCGTGCAAGGCATCCTCACCGGCCCTGCCACGCGGCGTTGGGGTGACGTGCTGGTGCTGCGCGCCGCCCTGCTCGGCAGCGCCATCGGTTTTGCGCTCATGCTCGGCGCCTTCGACATGCTGACCGTCGTGCTGACCGTGATGTTCTTCGTCGTCAGCAACGCCATGCTGCGGCCCGGCGTGTCATCCCTCATCTCCAAACGAGCCGTTGGCGGCCAGGGCGCCGTCATGGGTCTCAACAACGCCTTCATGAGTTTGGGCCGCATCGCAGGACCGTTGTGGGCGGGGGCCGCCTTCGACGCCAACTTGCATCTGCCCTATCTCAGCGGCGGCCTCATCATGTTGATCGGTTTTGTTGCCAGCCTGGTCTGGCTGAGTGAACAGCGCCCGCTGCCCGTCGAAGCGGCCTGAGCGCAGCCAGGCCCCACAATCACGCAAGGAGGAAGCGAACATGCCATTGTCGTATGGCGCGCTGGCGCTGGTGGGCGCCGGCGAATATCTGCCCCCCATGGAGCCGATTGATCAATTCCTTCTCAGTCGTCTACCTGCCCCGCGCCGCGTCGTCTGTTTGCCCACCGCGGCGGGAGACGAAGGCCCCGAACGCCTGAACTACTGGAACGAACTGGGCGTCAGCCACTTCAGCCGCCTCGGCGCCGATGTGCAAGCCCTGCCGGTGACCGATCGCAACAGTGCGCAGGACGTGCGGTTGGCCAACCAGGTGGCAGACGCCAACTTCGTCTATCTTTCGGGCGGCAAGCCGGCCTACCTGTACGAAACGTTGCAGGGAACGCCCGTCTACCAGGCGATCCAACACGTGTTGGAGACTGGCGGCGTCGTCGCCGGTTGCAGCGCCGGCGCCATGATCTGGGGCGAGCGCATCCCGCGCTTTCTGCCGCCGCCGATCTGGCAGATCGGCTTCGGCATGCTGCCCAACGTCATCATCGTGCCACACTTCGACGAGTTGCCGCCCATGCTGGCCGCCATGCTGCATTTCGTCATCGGCTCTGGGCACACGCTGTTGGGCATCGAAGGCAATACGGCGCTGATCTGCCTGGAAGAAACCTGCATCGTCGCCGGCAGCGGCGGCGTCGTCGTTTGGGACAACAACCGCAAAGAGCGTTTCACAGCAGGCGAGATGGTCAATCTGCCCGGATTGCCCTTTGCACAGCAGGCCGGACGGCCGCCCGATCAACCGCCCGAACTGCTGACCGACCTGTCGTTTGGATGAAGCGCCTCGCACGCACGAAGGAACAGATTGGATCATGACAACCAACCACACAGCCCGGCAGACGGGCGCGCCGTTTAGCGGCCGGTCTGTTTGGACGCCGCAGCCGCCGGCCGGCGGCACGCGACCCTGGTGGCAGACGACCGTCTTCTACCAGGTCTACCCCCGTAGTTTCGCCGACGGCAACGACGACGGCATCGGCGACCTGCCAGGACTCATCAGCCGGCTCGACTACTTGCAAGACCTGGGCATTGGGGCGATCTGGCTTTCGCCGCACTACCCGTCTCCCCTCAAGGATTGCGGCTATGACGTGGCCGATTACACCGGCGTCGCGCCCGAATACGGCACGCTCGACGATTTCAAGCGCCTGCTCAACGCCGCCCATCGGCGCAACATCCGCCTGATTCTCGATCTGGTGCTCAACCACACCTCGGATCAGCACCCCTGGTTTCTGGATGCACGCCGCGGCCCACAGCAGCCGCATCACGACTGGTATGTCTGGCGTCCCGGTCGCAACGGCGGCCCGCCCAACAACTGGAACTCGGCGTTTGGCGGCTCGGCCTGGGAGTACGTGCCCGAACTCGATCTCTACTACTACCACTACTTCCTGAAAGAGCAGCCCGATCTGAACTGGCGCAACCCTGCCGTCAAGCAGGCCCTTTTTGCGGCGACGCGCTTCTGGCTCGATCTGGGCGTGGACGGCTTTCGCCTGGATGCCATCGGCACGATCTTCGAGCATCCCGACTTGCCCGATCATGAGGCCGGGCTGAGCCAGCGCGAACTGTTCGCCTCGATGGCGCTGGCCAACACAGACGCCGCCCGCGCCCAAGCCAATGCGCAGTGGAAGCTGATGTTCAAGCATCAGGTGGATCAGCCCGGCCTGCACGCCCTGATGCAGGAACTGCGCGCAGTGGTGGACGATTATCCCGGCGCCATGTTGGTGGGCGAGACCGACGACATTTCCTACATCGGGGATGGTCAGAACGAACTGCATCTGGTCTTCAACTTTCCCCTGATGCAGACGCCGCGCCTGACGTCCGGGTGGGTGCGCGCCAATCAGGCGGCGCGTCTGGCGGCGCTGCCGCCTGGCGGCTGGCCCTGCAACACGTTGGGCAATCATGACTCGCCGCGTGTCTGGAGCCATTTTGGCGACGGCAAGCACGACGCCGCCCTGGCGCGGCTGTCGGCGGCGCTCGTCCTCACGCTGCCCGGCGCGCCGTTCCTCTACAACGGCGAGGAGATCGGCATGACCGATCTGCTGCTGACCGACATCGCCCAGTTTCGTGATCTGCTCGGCATTCAGCTCTTCCGGCTGGCGCATGAGGAGTTCAAGCTGCCGGCGGCCTTTGCGCTGCAACATGCGGCCCGGCATGGGCGCGACAAGTGCCGCACGCCCATGCAGTGGTCAGCGACGGCGCAGGCCGGTTTTTGCTCGCCTGACGTGCAGCCCTGGCTGCCGGTCAACCCCAATGCGGCGCATGGCTGCGATGTTGCGTCGCAGGACGCCGATCCCGCCTCGCTGCTCAATTTCTACCGCCGCCTGCTGCGCGTGCGCCAGCAAACGCCCGCCCTGCTGTCGGGCGGGTACCTACCGCTCGACGCGAATGGCGCCGATTGCCTGGTCTTCGTCCGCTGGCTCGACGATCCACCGGCCGGCTGCCTGACGGCGCTCAACATGAGCGGCCAGACCCAACACCTGAACCTCGACCTGCAGGTGGGGCAGGCGAACGTCCTTTTCTCCAGCCACGAACGCCCTTCGCTCGTCGCCAGTTTGCCTGAGCTGACGCTGTCGCCGTTCGAGGTTTTCATCGGGTCGCTTTTGTGATAGAATGGGGCCAGATAGGAGATTTTGGCGAGTCATGAATCCGAACCAACCAACGACGCTGCTCTTGATCCGTCATGGCGAAACTGACGCCAACGTCAATGGGCAGTTGGAGGGCGCTACCGACAAACCGCTCAATGAGAACGGGCGGGTGCAGGCGCAGGCGCTGGCCCGGCGCCTTCAGGCCGAAGGCCGGCCGCTGCATGCGATCTACAGCAGCTCGCTGACGCGCGCCCGTCAAACCGCCGAGGCTGTGGCCGCCCAGTGCGGTGTCGCCCCGGTGCACGTCGAACCGAATCTGTCGGAATTTCACCTGGGCGAATGGGACGGCCTGACGCTGGAGGAGCTGCGCAACGAAAAGCAGCTCTGGAAGCGTATGACGGCCGATCCGCACTTTGCCCCACCGGGCGGTGAATCGGCCATGCAGTTTGGCATGCGCCTCGTCTATGCGGTGCGCAGCATTATCGGCCGGCACCCCGGCGAGACTGTAGTCATCGTCAGCCATGGCGGCGCGCTGGGCACCGTCATGGCGCTGCTGCTGGATGGCAAGGGCGACAACTGGTTGCCCTACATGATGGACAACTGCGCCATTTCCGAGGTGACCCTCGATCCCAACCCACGCCTTGTGCGCCTGAACGTGACCGACCATCTGGCGTCGAAGCCGGTTTCACCACTGCCGCCAACCTACGCCCCCGCCGCAGGATGAGGAGCGAACCGCACAAGAAAATGTCTGGAGAGTTATTGCTTGGCGTCATAGGGCAGGTTTCTGATGAAAGATTGGAACGGGTAAAGCGGCATTTGTCAAACTGGCTGTCTAGGACGTAAAGATGGTGGCTTGCAGAGCTTGCACCTGATACTTCGCCAGGTTCAGAATAGGCTGCCGGGATGATGCAGCATAGTTGAGCATTTTCAATTTCTATGAGGTCAACAGAATAGTTGTGAAGCAATTCAAGGATATTTACAGGAGCCGCTCGCCGGTTCTTTCGGTGGAAGTTTTTCCGCCCAAGACGGAGCAGACGTGGGCCAATTTACAGGAAGAATTGACGCACCTGGTGGCGCATCATCCAGCCTTCGTGTCGGTGACCTACGGCGCCGGCGGTTCGACGCGTACCAAGACGCTAGAACTGGCGGCCCTGATTCGCAGCCGGTTTCAGGTGACGGCGGTGCCGCACCTGACCTGCGTCGGCTCGTCGCGCCAGGAGATTCGGGATTATCTCGACGGTGTGCTGGCGCAAGGGGTGCAGAATCTGGTGGCGCTGCGCGGCGATCCGCCGGTCGGGCAGACCAGTTTCACCCCTGCGCCCGGCGGTTTTGGTTACGCCAACGAACTGGTAACTTTCATCAAGGAGCACGCGCCGTCGCTCGATCTGGCGGTGGCGGGCTATCCCGAAGGGCACGTGGAGTGCCGCGATCTCAAGCGTGATGTGACCAACCTGAAGCGCAAGGTGGATGCAGGCGCTTCGGTGGTTTTGACGCAGCTCTTCTACCGCAACGAGGACTTCTACCGCTTTCGGGACGAAGCGGCGGCGGCCGGCATCACCGTGCCGCTGGCGCCGGGCATCATGCCGATTACCCGTTTTTCGCAAATTCAGCGCATCACCTCGCTGTGCGGCGCCCATATCCCGGCGACGTTGAGCGAAACGCTGCTGCGCTATCCCGACGGCAGCCCCGATCAGCAGGCGGCCGGCATCGAGTACGCCATCCAGCAGTGCCGTGATCTCCTCGAACATGGCGCGCCTGGCCTACACGTCTTCACCCTCAACAGCAATCACGCGACATCACAGCTAGTCAACGCCCTGGGGAGCTACTTCTAGCGCAAGCCGGAGCGCTCCCCTTCACCCCCCAATTTGGGGGGCAGGAGGGGCCAGCGTCGGGCGCATCCCCAACAGCCGCCGTCCGGCCTCGTGCAGGGTCTCGTCCTTCTTGGCGAACATGAAGCGCACTTTGCTGCGCCCGTCTTCGGGCGGAGAGTAGAAACTACTGCCCGGCACTGCCGCCACACCGATCTCTTCGATCAGCCAGCGCACGAACGCCGCATCGTTTTGCCAACCCAGGCCGCTAATGTCGGCCATGACGTAGTAGGCTCCTGCGGGCGCCTGGCACTCCAAACCAGCCTGCGTCAGATAGTCGAGCAGAATGCCGCGCCGCCGCCGGTAGTCGGTCACCAGCCCGGCGTAGTAGGCGTCGGGCAGGCCAAGTGCCGCCACGCCCGCCATTTGCAACGGGTGCGGTGCGCCGACGGTCAGAAAGTCGTGCACCTTGCGGATGCCGTTGGTCAGTTCGGGCGCGGCAATGCAGTAGCCCAGGCGCCAGCCCGTCACGCTGAAGGTCTTGGACAGACCGCTGATGGTGACGGTGCGCTCGGCCATGCCTGGCAGGCTGGCAATGCTGATGTGGGGCTGATCGTCGTAGATGATGTGCTCGTAGATTTCATCGGTGATGGCGTAGGTGTCGAATTCCTGGCACAGCGCGGCAATCAGGCTCAGTTCGGCGTGGCTGAAGACGTGCCCGGTGGGGTTGTTGGGCGTGTTGATGATGATCGCCTTCGTGCGGCGGCTGAACGCCTGCCGCAGCTCGTCCGGGTCGAACGTCCAGGTGGGAGGGTGCAGGTGCACCCAAACGGGGTTGGCGCCGGAGAGCAGCGCATCGGGCACATAGTTTTCGTAGAAGGGCTGGAAGATGATCACTTCGTCGCCGCGGTTGATGAGCGCCAGCAGCGTCGCCATCATGCACTCGGTGGCGCCGCAGCACACGGTGATGTGCGTATCGGGGTCGCAAGCGATCTGATTGAAGCGCCGCGCCTTGATGGCAATGGCCTGGCGCAGCGCCGGCGCGCCCCAGGTGATGGCGTACTGGTTGAAACCGTCGGCAATCGCCTTTTGGGCCGCTTCTTTGAGCACGGCGGGCGTCTCGAAATCGGGCATACCTTGCGCCAGGTTGACGGCGCCATGCTGATTGGCCAGCCGCGTCATCTCACGAATGACCGACTCGGTAAAGTATTGGATGCGATTGGCAAGCATGGTTGACCCTACCCCACTATGATGGTCGTCGCCGGCGGCGGTCGAGCGACAGGAAGAGGCTCAACGCCACGTAATAGCCGATGCACAGCAGCGAGCCGGTCATAACCCAGGGGTGGACGACGGGGTACTGTAGCAGCGCCAGGATGGTCAGCGCGCCCCACACCGCCAGCACCGCCAGCGTCCACCAGCGATACGGCTCGGTACGCGAGGGGTAGACGTAGCGCACCGGCACGAAAACCAGAACGACCAGCCCCAGAATGATGCCCAGGTTGACCTGCGGCTGCAAACGCCACAGGAACAGATAGAAGACGACGACATTCCAGTAGGATGGAAAGCCCGTGAAGAAGTGATCGGGCGTTTTGGCTTCAGCTTGACAGAATTGATAGGCCGAAGCCAGCAGGATGAGCAGTGCGCTGACCGTGGCCAGGCGGGACGGCAGTAGATCGGCTTCGACCAGGAAGAAGGCTGGCACGACAACGTAGGTCAGATAATCCACCACGTTGTCGAGCAGCGCGCCGTCGAACTCTGGCAGCGCGCCCTTGACCTGTAGCCGGCGCGCCAGCGTGCCGTCGAGGCTGTCAACGGCGACGGCGGCCGCCATCCAGAAGAAGGCGAGCAGCCAATCGTGATTCTGAATGGCCAGGAGGGACAAGAAGCCCCACATGACGCCGCTGGCGGTAAATAGATGAACGCCCCAGGCCGTCGCCTTACGGGCAGCGAGCGGGCTTCCTTCGACAAGTGACATGGGCACCTCTTCTGCGGGGTTGGCAATTGAATCGGGACTCCGCTGCTGTGTCAGGTCAACGTTGAGTGCGCCGTGGTCAGGCGCTCAGCGGCTTGAGCAGAATCTCGTGTACATCATCAGGCGCTGGCGAACGCTGTACGACGTGCGGCCACAGCTCGATGGGTGGCAGGGCCGTTACCTGACGCGAGAGGCGGATCGTGTTCAAGTCGTCGTGCAGGAAGCGGCGCCGGCCGCAGTGACGGGCGTCGCAGCGTGGGTTGATCTGCGTGCCGCATTCTTTCCAGGGACAGGTGCGACCGAGGTAGTTGCCCTGCAAATCGGTGAGGAAAATGTCGCCGCTACAGTGCAGGCTCTGTACGAAAGCGCGCCAGCGGCGCCCCAGTTTTGCCAGCGTGGCTAGATTGGCGTCGTCTTGCACCGAAACGAGCAGATCGGCATCGCGCGGCTCGGCCACATCGGCGGCCAGGGAGCCGATGAGCGCCACGCGGGTCACACCGGGCGTTTTGATGATCGCATCTACCACATCGCGCATTTCGACCAGCAGACGGGAGCGCATGGGCGTCTGGTCTGAATCGTGCAGATGTTCTGGCCCGACCAGCGGCTCGATGTCGTAGGCGGCCAGCCACTCGGCCACACGCTGGCGCATGTGTGCGCTCTTGAAACGAAACCAGCGTTCGCGCTCGGCGCGGTCGGCGGCCAGCGTCTGCTTGAAGCGGCGAAAAGCGCCCTGGCCCCCCAGCGACTGCGTGAGCCGTTCGCGCAACTGGAGATCTGTCACACTGGCGGTAAACTCTTCGATGTCTTCGTAGCTCTTGCGCGAATCTGCGCGCGGGACACGGAGACAGTTACGGCCCAAACCGTTTTCGAGGTCGTGAACCAGTTGCAGGATGGCGGGCGTTATCTCGCCACGGGCATACTGAGAAAACATGGCGGCGAAATCGGCGTCGCCGGCCTGAGGCTGGCGGCTCATCTCGTCATAGATTCTGGCCCAGGTACGGCGAGCTTCCGTCGGTATTTGGATGACAGCGCCCGTTTTGACATCGAGGTAGTAGGTTTTGGCGCCCGACACATCCTCGATTGCGAACTCCAGCGCCGCAATATCCACTTTTAGTTTGCGCATTCGCAGGGATACTCCTTCGGCAGGGTGCAGCATGTGGGATCATCGTCTGTGCAGCCAGCGTGACAGCGGCCCGGCTGTGATTTGGGCGACATTCGCTCAGACGATTGATTCCATCCATGCGCTCCATTGGGCATACAAAAATTCACTCACACAACGTTTACTTCGCTTCCCTCATGGGAAGCAGGTGGCTGTTTGGCTCGATCGAGGGCCAGAGCGCAGACGTATCAGATGCCCGGAGAATCGCGGCGTCAGCGCCGATGATAGTTTACAATGTACCGCACAGGCTGTCAAAATGAACCGCCTTGCCCAACACGCCCCTAGTCGCTCAAGCCGCGGCGCCGGAACCACAGGTACATTGCTAATGGGGTGAGGGTCATGATGGCGATGCTGGCCCACAGCGCCCAGACGCTGTCGAAGGGTAGATGAACGAAATTCATGCCGAAGAAGCCGCTCAAGAAGGTAAGGGGTAGGAAGATGGTCGAGATGACGGTCAAACGGCGCATCACCTCGTTCAGCGAGTTGCTTTGCACCGATAAGAAGGCATCCAGCGCGCTGGAAAGGAGGTCGCGATAGGTGTCGATCGAGTCGAGGACGCGCACGGCATGATCGTACACATCCTGGAAGTAGACGATAGAGCCGGCCGGTAGGATGGGTGGGTCGCGGCGCATCAGGACATTGAAAACGTCGCGTTCCGGCGCAATCACACGGCGCAGCGCCAACAGGTCTTTTTTCAAGCGAAAGAGATCGTTGAGCGCATTGCGGTCGAAGGTCTCGAAGATTCTCTCTTCCAGCGTTTCGACCCGCTCGGACACTTCATCTATCAGCGGGAAATACTCATCCACCAGCCCGTCCATGATGGCGTACAGCAGGGCGCCAATGTCCGCACCGATGGACTCGATGCTGTGATCCCACCGTTCCAGGGCGGTTTGCAGTTCAGGCGCCGGTTCGGCGTGCACCGTCACTACGTAGTTCTTGCCCAAAAAGACGCCAATTTCGCGCAGCGTGATCTCTTGTTCCAGGCCCTCCAGGCTCACGCCATAGACGACGATGAAGAAGTGATCGCTGTAGACATCAATCTTGGGGCGCTGATGACGATGGACGATATCTTCGAGCGCCAGAGGATGGAACTTGAACTGTGTCACCAGCACGTCGTGCTCGTCGCTCGTCGGCGCCAGCATATCTACCCAGACCAACGAATCTGGCTGGGCGATCAGCCCTGCGATTTGGTCAGGCTCCGAATAGGTGTGCAGTTCGCCCTGACACAGGCATTTGATCGTGATCACACTGAGCGCTCCAAAGTTCGAGCGGGCAGCCTGCGTTTGGCGGCGTGCTCACCTCGTGGGTTGGCGGTCGAATCGAGCGCATTATAGGATGATTGCCAAGAACAGGCAAGCCTGGTATAATGGCCGCGTCTCTGACAGGCGCCGCCGAATGGCGGCGTCTTCGTGTGTCTCTGGCCTGACCCGAATTCGTTTCGATGTGATTGACTGCATTGTCTTGGATTCGTTTCGATCGCAGGAAAGTCGTCGTGTCAACCTTCGTACAACGTCATTATCGCTTCAATTTCACCGTCAACGTGTTGGATGGCGGTTTCTTCATGTTAGGCATCGGTTTTGCCTCTTGGGTCACCGTCCTGCCCCTCTTCGTCAGTCACCTCACGTCATCGGCGCTCTTGATCGGCCTGATCCCTGCGGTGCACACGGTTTTCTGGCAACTGCCGCAGCTCTTCATGGCGCGCGCCGTGGCCTCGCGCACACGGCTGAAACCGGCCGTTCTGACCCTGACGCTGGTGGAGCGCCTGCCTTACCTCTTCTTTGGCCTGCTGGCGCTGTTCGTGCTGCGTCTCAGCGCAGCCCAGGCGCTGGCACTCACGTTTGCCCTGCTGACGATCCAGGGGCTGGGGGCAGGCTTCACCGCCAACTTCTGGCAGACGATGATCAGCCGCACGATTCCGCCGCCGCGCTGGGGACTGTTCTTCGGCACGCAGGCCGCCTTTGGCTCGCTGTTGGGCACCGGCAGCGCCATCGCCGCCGGTTGGATTCTCAGCGGGCAGGCTTACCCTGTCAATTTTGCCATCTGCTTCTTCCTCTGCGCCGCTTCGATGGGCATTTCCTATTTCTTCCTGGCGGCCACGCGCGAACCGCCCGAAACCAGCAGCCAGCCGGCAGTCAGCGCGCCGGCCTTTCGGCGGCAGTTATGGGCCATCCTGCGCACCGACCGCAATTTCTCCTGGTACCTCGCCAGCCGCTGGCTGCAGAGCATCGTCGCCATCCCCGGCGCATTCATTACGATCTACGCCGCTGCCCGTTTTCAGGCCGACCCGGCCTTCCTGGGCGTTCTCACCGGCAGCTTGATGATCACGCAGATGATCTGCAACCCACTGCTCGGCCTGTTGGGTGACCGCTGGGGACACCGCCGGGCCATGTTGCTCGGCACATTGGCCGGCCTGGCGGCGCCGGTCGTCGCGCTGCTGGCGCCCAACGTCGGTTGGCTCTTCGTCGTCTTCGTGCTGATTGGCATCCATGCCGTCAGCTACTGGCTGCTCGGCATCACCCTGACGCTCGAATTTGGCCGGCCTGCAGACCGCCCCGCCTACGTCGGCCTGGCCAACACCCTGACGGCGCCATCTGGGGCGCTGGCGCCGCTTCTGGGCGGTTGGGCCATTGATGCGTTTGGCTACAACGCCATGTTCTTGGTGGCTGTTGTTGGCGGCGTGCTGGCGCTGGCCATGCTCGGCCTGGCCGTGAAGGACCCGCGCCAAACGGCGCCGGCGGACGATGCGGCCAGCGTTTAGGCCAGACCTTCTCGTGGGTCACTCGACAGTATTCCGAGGAGTTAGAGAAATCGGAAGAATCGGAGGAGAATAGATGAAAACAACGATTGCTGGTTTCGAGATGGCGTTCGAAGATCAGGGACAGGGGATGGCGGTCGTCTTGATTCATGGCTACCCTTTGCAGCGCCAAATCTGGACGCCGCAGGTTGCGGCGCTCTCGCAACGCTTTCGGGTCATCACGCCTGACCTGCGCGGCTTTGGCGAATCACAGCCTGTGATGGGGCCGATCACGATGGAACTGTTGGCCAACGACGTTCATGCCCTGCTGCAAGCGCGCGGCGTGCGCACCGCCGTGATCGGCGGGCATTCCATGGGCGGCTATGTGGCGCTGGCCTTCGCCCGCCAGTACCCGGAGATGCTGCGCGGGCTGATTCTGGTCAATTCTCGCGCCAGCGCCGACAGCGAGGCGGGGCGGGCCGGTCGCGCTGCCGCCGCCAGCCGGGCGCGCCGCGATGGCGCCCGCGCCATCGCCGACGACATGCTGCCCAAACTGCTGGCGGCGCACACGCTGCAGCGCCAGCCGCACTTGGCCGCCAGCGTGCACGCCATGATGACCGCCGTGCAGCCTGATGTCCTGGCCGAGGCGCAGTTGGGCATGGCGGCGCGACGCGATAGCCATGATGTCCTGGAAACGCTCTTCTTGCCCGTGCTTATCGTGGCGGGGGCGCACGACGCCCTGATTCCGTTCAGCGAGGCAGAGCGTATGGCCAGCCTTGTGCCTGGCGCACGCCTGGCGGCGCTGGAGGATTCCGGCCATCTTGCCAGCCTGGAAGCGCCCGACGCATGCAACGCCGCGCTGTGGGATTTTCTGACCGTGCAAGTGGCATGACGGCTGGTGGGATGTCGCCGCAAATTTGCGCTGTCTCTGGCCCTATGGTAGAAT
This sequence comes from uncultured Anaerolineae bacterium, assembly GCA_964580725.1. Lineage (GTDB taxonomy): Bacteria > Chloroflexota > Anaerolineae > SSC4 > Amarolineaceae > Amarolinea. Next base: position 20,173 of record CAZOLV010000022.1, read on the forward strand.
TCCGCCCAAGTTGCCCACGGCTGCTGCCGCTGGCCCGCTAGCTCAATTGGCAGAGCAAGTGACTCTTAATCACTGGGTTTAGGGTTCGAGTCCCTGGCGGGTCACCAAAAAAGACAGGACTACGAATGAAACAATCGTAGTCCTGTCTTTTGCTTTGCAAAAAAGAAAGAAAGAAAGATTGCTATCGTCTCAGGCAAGAGCCAGGATGATCGGATCATCAGATGATGGGATGATCGCAGGGTGGCTCATTGCAGGCGAGTCGTGATGGCGCGAATCTGTTCGGCGATCAGGCTGCTTGGATAGGCGGCGACGACAGGCAGGCCGTGCTGGTTGGCCTGGAAACAGACCTCGCTGGCCGGCGTGATGACGCCCAACAGCGGAACACCCAGGATGCGCTCCATTTCGGCGGTCGAGCGGGCAATGCCGCCGCCGGTGCGGTTGACGCTGACCAGCGCAATTTGCGTGTGCCCCTTGTTCGATGTCTGGCGCAGTTCGGTCAGAAGATGGCGCGCCAGCTCCAGCGAGGGGCGATCCGGTTCTGTGACGATGATTACGCGGTCAATGAGACTCAAAACGCTTTGCGCCAATGGGGTCAGTCCGCACCCCATATCTACCAGCACGAACGGCGCCAGCACGGTCAATGTTTGGAAGAGGGCGTTCATCTCTTGCGGCTGAACCGGCAGGCCGTTCTGACGCCAGGGTAACGGCAGCGAGAGCACTTCCAGACCGCAACTGTGCCGGGCCATGAAGCCTTTCAGAGCCAGGCGATCGGCCAGTAGATGGGCGTTGCCATTGGTAAAGCTGTGCGGCAGCGGCGCTGAGGTCAGATTCAGTGAGATCATCGCGCTGGCAATCGGCTGCGAATCTACCAGGATCGCCTCGTGATTGTTGGCCAGCAGTGTGGCGGCGATGTTGATTGCCAGCGTTGTGGTGCCGACGCCGCCTTTGGCGCCCAGGAAGCCGATCAGATGGGAGGTGGAACCGACCGCTGTGGGCATCACCGTGGCGCGGCGCAAGAGCGATTTGATGCGCATCAGCAGCTCGGAGTGGCTCACCGGTTTGGTCAGATAGTCGTCCACCCCGGCTTCGAAGCCAAAGGCGCGATCCTGTTGCAACGCCTTGGCTGTCAGCATGATGATCGGTGTTGTGGCTGTGGCAGGATTGGCGCGCAGCCAGCGCGCGATGTCGTAGCCGCTGATGTCGCTCATCATCACATCGAGCAGGACGATGTCGGGCGTCAGGCTGCCCATCATCGTCAGGGCTTCGCTGCCGTTGCGCGCCGACACGACTTCATAGCCAGCGTTTTGCAGCACCAGCGCCAACATGCGCAGCAGATCACGGTCATCGTCCACGGCTAACACTTTGTATGCCATGAGTTTTTCGACTCCTTTTGCCAGGCGATCAGACAGGGCGCGCTTCTAGCTGGTCTCCAACCATCGTTTGCGTGCGCTGCGCCTCGCCAGAGGCCATTTCGATTACGAAGGAAGCATCTTTGATCGGCCTGCCCACTGCCCATGGGCGCATGGCATGTTCGATATGCACCACGCGCCACTCTCGGTTGACGAAAATGACGTCTATGGCGAATCCCATGAACCAGCAATGAACGCCGCTGCAGGGCCGGATGAGCATCGCTTCGCCTGGGCCAAGCGGCGCATGACCGATCAAGCCGCGCAGGCGCGTCCCGAAAGTCTCGGCAATCTCGGTGCGCTCAGCGAGCGGCTCTCTTTTGCTCACGTTGAAAATCTTCATTAGTTCACCTGACTTCTCCTTGTTTCCTCTTTTTTGTCCGCAGGGACGGTTCCAGGGACTTCGTGGCGACTCAATGGCGGCGCAGCGGATTGGTGCCGGCGCCGGCGATGCCGAAGATGGAGGCGGGCAGGTGCATACCCGCCGCTTCGATCTTTTCGTACACCTTGGGCCGCAGACCGGTTGGCTCCAGCCGCCCGATGATCTTGTCGCCGTCCATGCCGCGCTGTTGAAAGACGAAGATGTCCTGCATCAACACCATGTCGCCCTCCATGCCGATCACCTCGGAGACGCGCGAGACTTTGCGCGACCCATCGCGCAGGCGGTCGAGATGAATCACCATGTCAATGGCCGAGGCGACCTGTTGTCGAATCGCTCGCAGCGGCAGGTCCATGCCGGCCATCAGCACCATCGTCTCGATACGAGAGATCGTGTCGCGCGGCCCGTTCGAGTGTGCCGTCGTCATCGAACCGTCGTGACCGGTATTCATCGCTTGCAGCATGTCGAGCGCCTCACCGCCGCGCACCTCGCCCACCACGATCCGTTCGGGGCGCATGCGCAGGGCGTTGATCACAAGATCACGAATGCTGATGCGCCCCTTGCCCTCGATGTTGGCCGGCCGTGATTCCAGCCGCACCACGTGCTCCTGCTTGAGTTGCAGCTCGGCCGAGTCCTCGATGGTGACGATGCGTTCGTCCGACGGGATGAAGGCCGACAGGATGTTGAGCGCCGTGGTCTTGCCGGAACCAGTGCCCCCCGACACGATGATGTTCAAGCGGGCCTCCACAGCAGCCTTGCTGAACTCGACGAACTCCGGTGTAAACGTGCCAAACCGCAACATGTCATCGGCGGTGAAGGGGATTTTCGAGAACTTGCGGATCGTCACGCTTGGCCCATCCAGCGCCAGCGGCGGGATGACCGCATTGACGCGCGAGCCGTCGGGCAGGCGCGCATCCACCATGGGCGATGATTCGTCTATGCGGCGGCCGAGCGGCGTCACGATGCGTTCGATGATGCGCAGGACATGCTCGTTGTCGGCAAAGGTGACGTTGCTCAGGGTGAGTTTACCCTTACGCTCGACGTAGACGTGTTTCGGCCCGTTGACCATGATCTCTGTGATCGAGTCATCGTCCAGCAGCGGCTGGATTGGCCCATAGCCGATGATTTCAGCCAGGATGGACTCGAACAGATTCAGGCGCTCCTGCCGGTTGAGCACCACGTTCTCTTCGGACAGCACCTGGGTGAAGATCGGTTCGATCACGCGCCGCGCCTCTTCCGGCGTTGCTAGGTTCATGCCCGGTGTCAGTTCCATCAGCAGCCGGCGTTGCACCTGATCCTTGACCATCAGGTAAGGTTCCAGATTGGTTACATCGGCGGTCGGCTGGCCGTTTGGACGCACGCCGGATGCAGGCGACGGGAGCGGCGGGGGCGCCACGGCGCCCGGCCGATTGAGTTTCGGTCGCTCCGGCAGCGGCGGCGGCAGCCGGTTATTGTTGTTGCCTCGGTTCAAAAGTGGCATCGGTTATTCCTCCTGTCAGTCTGATTGGGGGCGTGGTGTGGGGACTAACTACTTCACCCAAATTGGCTCCCAGTCGTAGTCGGCGCCTTTGCTCAGATTGCGCACGTTCTTGCCGTCCAGATCCATGACCAGGATTTGACCATTCCCGTTCGGCCCGCGATTCGACCAGAAGGCGATCCATTTGCCGTCGGGCGACAGCGATGGGTGCTTGTCCCATTCCCAGTTATTCTTTGTCAACTGGCGCAGATTCTTGCCGTCGGCGTCAATGCGCCAGATCTCATCGTCGCCATCTTTCTGCGAGACGAAGATGATCACCTCGCCGTCAGGGGTGATGACCGGATCGTAGTTGGTTGTGGTATTGTCCAACACCTGGGTGCGGACGTTGTACCAGTGCTGTGGGATGTCATAACGCCACAGATAGATCGAAGTGATTGTCTTGCTGGTGGCGGTGCCTTCGACGAAGACGCGCAAGCGGCGATCTGGTGTCCACGAATCGAGCGCCCGCAGCCCCTTGAAACCCTGATTTTCATAATCCACGGTCAGGTTTTCGACGTTCGGGCCGGTTACGCGGAAGGTGGCCTGTTCATCCACCACCGGGATGATGCCGGTTCCATCGGGGCGCATGGCGAACAGACCGGAGCCTTGCTGGCGAATGCTGCGAAAAACGATCATGCCCTTCAGCCTGGGTGACGAGAGCTTGGTCGGTTCGACGACAACGGGCGGGGGCGCCGGCGTTGGGGTGGGGGGTGCAGGCGTCGGTGTGGGCGACGGAGATGGGGTTGGCGTGGGCGTCAGCAGCAGGCCCACCTGCTCGACTAGTTCGCGCGCCCGGCTGACATCCAATCCCTGCATCTGGCTGGCGGCGAGGTAGTCTGCATAGGCGTCGGTGTAGCTGCGCTGGCGTTGGTAGGCGCCGCCGCTCTCCAGGTAGGCGTCGTAGAGCATGGCGGCCAGCGCACCCTGCAGTAGAGTGGGGCGGCGCTCGTATAACGGGCGCAGCAGCGCGACGGCGCTGCGCCAATCTCCCTGTTGGAACGCCGCGTGGCCGGTCAAGAAGATTTGCGCCTGGTCGCGCAGGGCGCTGGCGTCCTGGGCGCGCGGCTTCAGACTGAGCGCCTGCTGCAACATGCTCAGGGCAATTTCGGCTGCGCCGGCGTCGGCCCCCGTTTCCAGCAGCAGATCGCCCTGACGCACGTAGGCCGTGAACAGGTTGGCAGTAACGGTCGCCTGTTCGAAGCGCAGATCGAGGCTGCGCACCGCTTCGTAGCCCTCGATCGCAGTTTGCCAGCGGCCTTCCGCAAAGGCCTGGCTGGCCTCCGCATAGCGGGCGCGCATGGCCCCGCCGCGCATGGCGCGTTGAAGCATGTCGGCCGTGTTGCGATAGCCGGGCGACTGGGCCTGGATCGTTTGCAGGAGAGGCAGCGCCGTTTCCCAGTTGCCTTCGTTCAAGAGGGCCTCGGCGCGCGCATAGGTTGACTCCAGCTCGACCTGTTGGCGGGCGTTGTTCAGCCCTTGCTGCGCCTCGATATTTTCAGGCTCCTCGGCCAACACCGCTTCGTACTCCTGCTGCGCCGTGGCGTAGTCGCCGCGGCCCAGGGCGCTGGCCGCCACGGACAGATGGTCGTCGAGCCGCATCGTCGAGGCGCGCACATCGGTGCTTGGCTTGATGTAATTTCGAAAGAAGACGAACCAGACGCCGGCGACGAGCAGCAGCAGCAGCGCCAGCGCACGCCGCCGCGTGAGCAGGTTTTGCAGCCTGATTCCGCCGCCGATACGGCCGCGCGGCTGGCGTTGTTCCAAAGAGGCCTTCAGTTGCGCATACTCTTGCAGCGAACGCAGTTCGTTGACGCCAGGGTAGCGTTCGGCCAGGGTGTCGAAATGCTGGCGCGCTTCTTGCCAACGCCCCTGCTGCAAATGAACGAGCGCCTCTTGATAGAGCGGATCCTGTTGAAGCAACACTGGGTCACTCGATGATGATTGCATGGCCATCGTTACTCCTTGTCAATGAGATACTCTCTGACATTCGCTTGCGGTCTCCTGTGCGCAGGTATGGACTGTGCCTACATGTTGCCGAAGGCGCGCACGATGCGCGGCACGGCCGGCCCCAAAATGACTGCGAAGAGAGCAGGAAAGATGCACAACACCAGTGGAATCAGCATCTTGAGCGGCGCCTTGCGCGCCTGTTCCTCTGCCCATTGGCGCCGGCGCATACGCATCTGCTCCGATTGGGCGTGCAGCACATCGGTGATGGAGACGCCCAGACTATCGGCCTGCACGAGCACCGCCACGAAGCTGGAGACTTCGGGCACTTCGGTGCGTGTGGCCAGATTGCGCAGCGCCTCCTGGCGGCGGGCGCCCATGCGAATCTCGCCGATGACGCGGCCGAATTCGATGGAAAGAGCGTTGGTCCAGCGCTGTGACACCTTGAGCAGGGCGGCGTCGAAGCCCAGGCCGGCGTCCACGCAGATCGAGAGCATATCGAGCGCGTCGGGCAGGGCACGTGTGACCTCGCGCTTGCGCGCTTTGATGGTGCGCTTGAGCCAGTAGTTGGGGAGGTAGGTGCCCAACAGGCCACCTGCCACCGAGAACAGGGCTGCCGAGACGCTGTTCATGCCGCGCAGCGATAGCAGCAGGAAGGCGGCGATGGCGGCCACCAGCCCGCACACCAGCCGGAAACCCATGAAATCAATCAGAGTCAGGTTGCGTGGGTTGCCCGCCACGACCAGATCGTGTTTGAGGCGTTCGACATTGCCGGTGGGGGCGAACCGGCTGGCGGATGCCAGGAACCGGCGCCACATGGGCGCCAGCACACGATCCTTGAACGACGCCTGCAGGTCGAGTTGTTCGTAGGTTTGAGATGGGCTTTCGAAGGCAGATTCGACGCGACGGCGCAATTCGGCCGGCCGTCGCAACTGGGTGATGCCAACGATGAGGAAGAGCGCGCCGAGGCCCATCAGGACGCTGAGTAGAATTGGATTTGTCAACATGTCAATCACTCCTCAAAAATCAATCTGGATCATCTTGCGCATCAAAATGAAACCCATGAAGATCATCACCAGAGCGGCGATCGGTATGAAGATCGGCCAGCCCGGTTGGAACATTTCTGACATATAGCCGGGATTGATGAAAGAGATGATTCCGGCCAGCAGGAACGGCATACCGACCAGAGCATAGCCGGTGTAACGCTGTTGCGTGGTCATGACTTGAATTTCGCCCTTGATGCGCACCCGCTCACGAATCGTGTTGCTGATCGTTTCCAGAATCTCGGACAAATTACCGCCGACTTCATGCTGAATGTTGATGGCCGTCACCATCAGGTCGAGGTCGTCGCTGGCGATGCGTTCCACCATGTGCGCCAGCGCCTGGCGCAGCGAAAAACCGAGCGCAATTTCTTGCACGACCCGTTCGAATTCCTCCGACGACGGCGACGGCATCTCGCTGACGACAATGTTGATGGCGTGCACCAGGCCGTAGCCGGCGCGCAACGAGCTGACCAGCATCATGATGACATCGGGCAACTGATGCGTGAAATCACGCTGCCGTTTGGCGTGCATGCGCTTGAGACGGGAGCCAGGAATCATGTAGGCGACCAGCGCCGCGCCCAGACCCGCGAACCACATGCGCGTCAGCAGCCATCCCAACAGGAAGGCAATGGCCATCAAGCCAACCGTGATGATGTAATACTCGCTTGGCGTGATAGACATGTTCGCCTGCGCTAATTGATGCGCAATGCGACCGCTGAGTCCCAGGCGATTCATGGCCGCGCCGACCGGCCGATTCAATTTGCCGCCGATCTTGCCCTCGGACTCGTCCGTTTCACCCCCCTGCCCTGGCGGTGCGGCCAGCGATTGCAGGCGAGAGGTCACTTCTTTGTCTGGTTCCATCACCAGAAAAACGCCAATGAAGAGCGAGATGACGGCGATCATCACAGCCAGGCCCAATATCAGAGCAATGAGCATGTGGCGCCTCCTTTACCTGTTGCTTCCCGTCTGTTTGATCTTTTTGATCGTTTTCGGTATGATGATCATGTGGACACCTGTCCTATTTGCTGCTGCTCCAACCGGCTACGTTGACCTTGCCGCCGCCCGATTGTGCAGCGGCCGCGCCCATGTCTGTCACCGGCAGGCGCAGGTTCGACAGGCGTCCGAACAGGCCGCCCGACTTCGGCGACGCTTGCCTGCTCGCTTCATCGCCCATGATGCGCCGCGCCAGTTCGATGACGGCGCTGGCCACAGGGCTGCGTTTGTCGCTCATCGCCAGCGGCACGCCCCGGTTGATCGAATAGGTGACCAACGCTGCATCGTCGGGAATCGCCATCGCCACCTTCGTGCGCAAGTGCGCCTCGACGTCGGCGATCGGGATGCCGCCCTTGTTGTTGGCGCGGTTGAGCACCAACTGCATCTTCGTGTCCGAATAGCCCCAACTGCGCCCCGACTCCAGGAACAGGCTGGTGCGCAGCAGCGACGGGATTTCCGGCGTCGTGACCACCAGTAAGACGTCGGCCATATCGAGCATGACCAGCGTAGTTCTGTCGAGAGCCGGGCCGGTATCAACCACGACATATTTGCACATCTGCTGCAACTGCGTCAGCACCTGCTCGATGTGATACGGTTCGACCATCTCCAGCCCGCTGAACTGCGAGGCCGGCAAGAGAACTCGTAGACCCGATGGGTGCATCGCCAGGATCGCCTCCATGACTTCACGATCCAGCTCGCCGCCGCGGGCCAGCAGGTCGGCCAGTGTGTGCAGTGGTTGCAGGTTCAACACGCTGCCGATGTCGCCGGCGCCCAGGTGACCATCTACCACGATGACCCCGGCGTCATTCCTGCCCACTGCCTCTTGCAGGGCAAAGGCCAGGTTGCTGGCGACGATGGTGCGTCCAACGCCCCCCTTGAGACCGGCCACCGTGATGATCTTGGCCTTTTGCAGCGGCGCGGGGGCGGCTATGTGCGTCGTGGTCAATGCCTGCCGCGTCGATTCCAGCTCGAAAATCTGACGCACGGTCGTAACCAGTTCGGCGCCGCCGAAGGGCTGCATCAAGAAGCCGCGCGCGCCGGCCAACATCGAGAGGCGAACTTCGTCCACGGCGTGACTGGCCGTCAGCACCACCACGGCGACGACGGGCAGCGCGCTGACCAGGGCGCGCGTGACTGCTGAGGGCGTTGCATCGAGTACGGTGTCATCAACCAGGGCCACGTGGGCCTGCGATTGCTCGGCGAGCTTGATCGCTTGATCTGGACGAGTGACGACGCCAACGACCTGAACATCCTCAAGCCCGCTGAAAGCGTCCGTGATCTCGCCTGCATGGTTGGTGCGGCCGCTGACGACCAACACCCGAATCGCTTTGGACGTGCGCAACGCCATCGTGTCAACCTCTCATGAGGAAAGCCCGTCTCTAGCGGCTGGCTGCCGCACTGGCGCCTTCCTGTGGCGCCGGAATCTGAAAGTGATACTTGTCCGCCAGGTAGGCCAGGTCAACTGGTTCGGTGCGTGCAAACTCTTCGCTGTTGTTGGCACGCAGAACGATGTCGAATACACCGCCGCTGTCCTTGAGATATTTCAGGATCAGGGCGTCTTGTGGATCCAGGGCAAAGAGTAGCGCCTGCGCCGAACCGCCTTCATTATTCTTGTCGCCGCCCGGCATCGTCGCCCCTTGCGGAATGTCAATCTGCGGCATCACGATCGCCGTGATGGTCATGTTCTGCAGCGAACTGATCGTCGCCATCTCTTGATCGCCAGCGCCGCTGCCCACATCCAGGCTCACCAGGAGGTCAACTTTGTCGCCCGGCTTGAGGACGCCGATCTTGCTCATCAAGTCCAGGGGCGGGATCGCCATGACGACCTTGCCCGGCGGAATCGTGAAGGCCAGATTGGAAGTGACCGTTTTGTCTGGCGCAACCAACCGCTGACTCTGCACCACCTCGCCGGTGCTCATCTGCACCGTCGAGATTTTGTCCAGTGCATCGTTGATGTCGCGCAAGGCGCTGGCCGGCAAGAACTGATCTGGCACTTCGCGCACCTCAAGGTCATCGGCGGTAAGCACGACATTGGCTGGCACATCGCGCGCGGCCACCACCACCGGCGACACCGGCACTTCCTCCAGCGCCTGATTGCCCGTGGCTTGCGCCAGGGTGCGAAACGTCATCATGCCGGCGAACAGGGCTACTAAAATTCCTGCCACAAGCCAGAACCAACCTGCTCGTTGTCGCATATCAATGACTCCTTTCTTGCACGGGGTGGGGGCCGCTGCCCCATCCCCACACAGTCAGCGAGATAACTCGCTGCTGTTGCCGGCGGGCAGGCGCCAGGCGCTCGTTTGGCGAGCACTCGACGCCTGTCCAGCCGGCGACATCGTTACCAGACGAAGGGCAGCAGCCGCCAGCGCACCTGTCGCGCATAGGCGCCATAGCCCAGAATGATCCGCTCTTCGCGGTAGATGCGAACCACCGTGACGGCGGTCGCAACGATGACGGTCAACCCGTTCGGCGCCGATAGATTGGCGCTCAGGTAGCCCAGATAGAACAGTGTCTCGCACGCGTAGAGGGGGTGGCGTACGATACGGTAGAAGCCACGGCTGACCAGTCCGCGGTCGGCCGGGGCGATGCCAAAACTGCGACCGAGTGAACCGAGCGCTACGATCATGCCTGCCAGACTGAACGCCTGGATCACGGCTCCAACCAATGGCCAGCCTGCCGTTGCGGGACGTAGGCCAAACATCGGCAGCAGAACGCCGAGCAGTGCCAGCCCGTTTTCCCACCAGGATGGCGCTTGCTGCGCCGGGCGCCGGAGTAGAAAGCTAATGGCAACCAGTGTATAAAAAATGAAGAGTCCAAGACCACCCAGGCTCTGCTGCTGACGCAGCCCTGCCAGGTAGCCGCCGGCCACCAGCGCCCATGCCACGGCCACGGCCCAATCGAAGACGCGATCGGTTCCCGATTTTTCCGGTTTGGCGGTTACATTGTCGTTCGTCATGATTCAGGTCGTCCCTCGACGCCTTTGCTGCACAAGCAGCAGCCGCAGGCGTCAACTCAGTCGAAGCCGATGCGTTCACTGACTCAAATTGATCGTGACCGCGCAGGTTGTGCACTGCGTAAACCCGCCATTTCCCGGTGTGACCAGGCCGGAGAAGCGCCCACGGATGGACTTGTCGCGACCGGTCAAGTTGAAGCTGGTCAGGATGAACTGAGCAAACCCGCTGATGCGATACTGGCCATTGCTGCCCTGACCCTGTGCGATGTCGTACATCGGCACGATGACCGGGCGGTTGATCCAGTAGCTCAGGGCGTCGCGCACCTGCGAGCCGGCCACGATGCCGGTGAGGGAGTAGACCCAGTCGCCGATGTTGTGCACGCCGGACGAGGAGGGGTTGCTGATGTAGTTCACCAGCACGGGGGCGCTGGGCGGACCGCCGTCCCAGTTGACCCAACCGAAGCCGCCGGGCATGTTGAGTACGTCGTCCCACAGGGTGTACTCCTGGCCAAAGACGAAGTTCTGCTCGTAGGGGATGATCGGCAGCAGATTGCCGATGCCGTCCACGGGCTGCACCCGCGCCCGCGCCGTGGCGGAAGCGGTCAACTGATCCAGCCCTACGATGCGGGCGAAGAAGGTGGGAAACGTGACGCTGGCCGTCACCTCGATGTTGGCGAAGGTCACATCGAGATTGGTCAGCACGTCGGTTCTGACTTCGCTCAACTGCTGCCACGTGTAGGATGTGGCGCCATTGGCGGTGGTGAAGCGCTCCACCTCTGTACTGACGTTGTTGCCCAACGCATAGGCCCGTGCGCCGGCGACCGCGCCGGCGTCGGCTGCATTTTGCATCTGGCGCCGCTGTGCAAACGCATAGCCCCCATCTATGGCCAGGGCGATGACGATCAGCAGCACCGGCAGCAGAAGGGCAACCAGCACCAGCGATTGGCCAGCCTGACGTGCGCGCGCCCAACACGTCCAGATCCAGGCCGGGGCAAACGTTCTTAGTCTTGCGCTCATTCTGCGTCCTCCTTGAAGACTCGATCAGCAAACACGTTCCAAACCGGGGGTGATATGAGAGGGGACAAGTCGGGGGATCATATGCCGGGGGTCGAGTCGGGGGATCATGTGCCGGGGGTCGAGTCGGGGGATCAAATGCCGGGGGTCGAGTCGGGGGATCATGTGCCGGGGGTCGAGTCGGGAGACTGAGTGACAAAACCGGCGTCTTCGCTGCGTGCCCGGTTCAGCGGCTGAGATTGATGCTGACCAAGCACGATCCGCACTGCGTGTATCCACCGTTGCCCGGTATGACGACCAGACCGATGAAGCGACCCCTGATAGATTTCTGATCATGCGTCAGATCGAAGCCGGTCAGGATGAACTGGGCAAACCCGCTGATGCGATACTGTCCGCCGCTGCCCTGGTCTTGTGCGATGTCGTACATCGGCACGATGACCGGGCGGTTGATCCAGTAGCTCAGGGCGTCGCGCACCTGCGAGCCGGCCACGATGCCGGTGAGGGAGTAGACCCAGTCGCCGATGTTGTGCACGCCGGACGAGGAGGGGTTGCTGATGTAGTTCACCAGCACGGGGGCGCTGGGCGGACCGCCGTCCCAGTTGACCCAACCGAAGCCGCCGGGCATGTTGAGTACGTCGTCCCACAGGGTGTACTCCTGGCCAAAGACGAAGTTCTGCTCGTAGGGGATGATCGGCAGCAGATTGCCGATGCCGTCCACGGGCTGCACCCGCGCCCGCGCCGTGGCGGAAGCGGTCAACTGATCCAGCCCTACGATGCGGGCGAAGAAGGTGGGAAACGTGACGCTGGCCGTCACCTCGATGTTGGCGAAGGTCACATCGAGATTGGTCAGCACGTCGGTTCTGACTTCGCTCAACTGCTGCCACGTGTAGGATGTGGCGCCATTGGCGGTGGTGAAGCGCTCCACCTCTGTACTGACGTTGTTGCCCAACGCATAGGCCCGTGCGCCGGCGACCGCGCCGGCGTCGGCTGCATTTTGCATCTGGCGCCGCTGTGCAAACGCATAGCCGCCATCTATGACCAGGGCGACTGCGATCAGCAGCACCGGCAGCAGTAATGCCACGAGTACCAGCGATTGGCCGGCCTCTGGCGGCTGCTCGTTCTTCATGCTTCCTCGGCACAGCAGGGGCAACGATGGAAGGTCAATGGTTGATGCGCCTCTCCTGTTGTCTCGCGAATTTCGCCAATTCATCGTACACCTCGCACTCGATTCATCCCGTCGCCCACTGGCCAGGCTCGTCAAGGCTCGACCGGCGATCTGGCGTGGGATCAACGTTCGATCAACATGCGCGCCGTATTACTCAGCGTAATCACGCCGTTGTTGCCGATGGCGCTGCCAATCATGGGCGTCACCGGCCGGAACTGGTATGTCACGACGATTTCGATCTGCGAGTTGCTCGGAAATGTACGTGTCACGTTGACCAGCGCCGGATCTAGGCCAACGGCGTAGTTCCGAGCCGTGTTGACGATGCCCGTCGTGTCGTTCGGATTGATGATGGCATAGCGCGCCCCCTCCTGTGCAGCTTCCGAGACGACGCTATAGATATAGACGGCGCGCCCCATGTCGAGAAACGCCATGATCAAGAGCATCAAGAAACCGACTGACAACGCAAACTCGATCGTACTCTGACCGCGTTCGTGTTGTGGTCGGTTCGTTCCCGGAACGGGAAGCTGTGCCTGTTGAGCCATGCACTGAATCCTCTCTTCTCGTAGTGCTACTTACAGGATAACCATACTTACCCCGCGTTGCAATAGTACCGGTTGCCCCCCAAAGATCATGGCGCCGAGCAGCGGGAACTGGTATGTCACCGTCACCTGGACGACGCGCGTCCCGTAGTCAACGCTCACTTGCGCCTGCGCCAACGCCGGGTCAAGGCCGCCTCGCTGCACTTCGTCGAGCGCCGCCGCCTGCATGGCCGATGCATTGCTCGGTGTGACAGCGCCGACGCGGGCCGCCTCGCGGGCGGCGTTGGTGATGACCAGGTAGGCGTTGAAGGCCCGACCAAGATCGAACAGGATGCCCAACATCAGGATGAGGATGGGCAGCAGCAGCCCCAGTTCCACCAGGTTCTGCCCGGATTCACGACCACGGGCGCCACACTCTCTGTCTTGCATATTCACCTCCCTTCTTGCTTGATTCATTGCATCACGGGGGCCGCCTGCCTGGGCGCACCACCGCAGGGCATCGTTTGGCCCAGAGGCCGTTGCAAAAGAAAAAGGCGGGGCTTGCCTTGCTAAGCCCCGCCTCGGCGAGATCAAGCCTCGCTCTCGACATGACGTTTGTGACCCGCTTCAGGCATCTCAGACCATGACGGAGTCAAGTTGATAACGAGCCTGACGAATTGGATCGTACGACTAGATGGCGCCAGCGATGCTGGACAGAATGGTGTTGAGGCTGCCGCCCAGAGCGGTCAAAGCAGCGATCACGACGATAGCGACCAGGGCGATGATCAGACCGTACTCGGCCAAGTCCTGCCCTTCCTCACGATTGAGCATCGAAACGAGATAAGCCAACATGTTGAAATTTCCTCCTGGTGGTTGCCGGCTCGGCCGGCGTGCTGTGCAAAAAATGGAATTGACCTGTTGAGACTGATGAGATCGAGTGGGGAGTCGTCGTCAAATGGCGCCAGCGATGCTGGACAGAATGGTGTTGAGACTGCCGCCCAGAGTGGTCAGGGCAGCGATCACGACAATGGCCACCAGGGCGATGATCAGGCCGTACTCGGCCAGGTCTTGCCCTTCTTCACGATTGAGCAGAGAAACGAGATAAGCAAGCATTTCAAGACTCCTTCTGACGAAAAATGGATTGAATGATGGCAGTTTGCCTTTGCTCGAACAAGGTCCGGCAGCCGATTGGGTTGAAAGCTCAGGATCGAATTTTCTCGCCCGCTGTCACTTCCTTGTTCTGACTGGCGATAGTGTAGCATGGGCCACCCCGATTCTCAATGGTACCCATGACCCAACAGCGCCGTTTTGGCCTGGTACCGTTGTCCCAGGTGCGTGTAGAGGTCTCATGGGCTACGGTGCGACGCGAGCGAAGAGCAACGCCACGGCATCGGCGTACTGCAAACGCCAGTGCGGCGAGGCGCGCAGGCCGCTGCGTAGATCGTTTTGCGAGGCGTCGTCGGTGTCCAACAGCACCCAGGAGACTTGATAGGCGTCGAGCAGTCGTTCCCACTCCCAACCGTTGAGGATGGCGCTGTAGTCGCGCCAGGTTTGGCGGTTGTACAGATGCACGCGCCCATCCAGGAAAACCTGGACATTGGGGCCGGCGCGCCAGATCAGGTAGTCGCCGAACCATTGCGGATGGAAGACGCGCCCGTTGATACCCTGTTGCGCCATGTATTCGACCGCTGCGACCGGCGTGCGCCGATCGAGCAGGCCGTAGCCGAGACGCTGGTTGCCAAGCTGTGGGCGCACCCACGGGCTGAGGAGAATGGTCAAACCGGTGAACAGGACGAGCAGCAGACGCGCAGGACCTTGTCGCCGCGGCCGTGTAGTCGTTGGCGCATCTTTGGGGGTCAGCAGGGGAAATTGCGCCAGATAGCCGGCCAGCAGAGGCGGTGAGACGAGCGCCAGCCAGATGCCATTGCGGCGGGCGCCGATGCCCAAGACCCAGAAACCGGCCCACAACAGCACATCGCCGATCCAGGGGCGCGCCGGCGCGTAGATGAAGATCAGAACGGCCACTGCGCTCAGTACGAAGAAGGGCAAGTCGGTCGTCACCTTGATGTCCTGTGGCTGCCATTCCAGCACCAACTGCTGGCTGGCCGGATCGTTCAAGACGCTTTGCACGGCGCCGAAGATGCCGTAACCGGCCGGATTGGCGCCCGTGGCCGCCAGGGTCAGCATCAGGCAGACGAGCAGGGCGCTGAGCCAGGGGCGGTGTTGGGTCAACGAACGCTTGCGCACGGCGTGCAACAGCGCCTCGACGAGGATGAAGCCGACCAACACCAGGCCAAGCGGAAAAGCGCCGTGCAGATTGGTCCACAGGGCCATGAGCGGCGGCAGCGGCCACAGCCAGCGCGCCTGCCGCTGCTGGCGCGCCTGACACAGCAGCCAGAAGAAAAGGGCGAAGAGGAAGATCGAGAAGATCTGCGGACGCGCCGCGCCGAAGCGAATGGCGAGCGAGGCGCTGATCAGGCTGACGGCCGTCGCCAGGCGCGCACTCCCGCTGCGCTGCCAGGCCAGACGCCAGACCAGCCCAAAGGCGGCGCAGAGCAGAACGCCGGTTGCGCCGACCAGCAGGGCAGGGCCGCCCAGGCGGTGCAGCCAGTAGAAAATCACGTCGGCCAGCCAGATGTTGGCGTAGCCATATGGCGCGCCCTGGGCAGTGAAGGAGTAGATGTCAACGGTCGGGATTGGCCCGCCGGCGGTAATGATCTCGCCGACGGCGATGTGCCACCAGACGTCGAGACGCTGGATGGGGGTGAGGAAGGCGAGCCACAGCGGTGTCAACAGCGCCACTGCGGCCCAAATCAGGTCGAGACCGGCGAGCGGCGCTGGGGCGCGCTGCGCAGAAGGGATGGATGTCTGGTGTGTCATTGAATTGAATCGAAGCTCCTTTGTGACAAGAACGCAAGAATCAGTGCGGTCGAGGGCGGTAGATGGCCAGATTGCCTGCCAGGCCAGTCATTTCGTAATGACGTTCAATCTGCGCCAACAGCGCGGGAGACCAGCGTTGCGCTCGCAAGCGCGGGTTGATGATGATCAGGTCGAACTGCGTCTGGGCCAGCCCGCTGAGCAGGGGCGTCTCGTCCCAACGTCCCAGCGCGGCCAGTTGCGTGAAGACATACGGCTCGAACCAGACGGGGCGCCGCGCCAGCAACAGCGCATCCATCCCCTCATCGGCGAGCACAGGGCCGGGCGTCGCCTCGATCAACGCCAGCAGCGCCTGCCGCTCCAGTGTGCGCTGGCGCAGTTGCGACGGCGTGGCGAAGGTGCGCAGGTTGAGTACCAACAGCCAGACCATCTGGATCAACAGGAGGAGGAGCGCCAGGCGACGCCAGACGGCCGGGCCGCCGCTCTGCTTGCCATTGTCCTCAGGCATGTCGCCAGTCAGATCGGCGACGGCCATGCCGCCGGCGCAGGCCAGGGTCACGGCCAGCTCCAGAAAGTAGTTGAGATCTGAGCCAGCCTTGCCGATGAGACCAGCCGACAGGAGCGCGGCCAGGCCATACCAGCGCCAGAGCGCCATTTCTGGCGTCGTTGCCGGTTGGCGCAGACGCCAGACGGCGGCGGCGAGGAAGATGGGCGCAACGCCGATCAGGCCGGCCCACCAGAAGAGCGCCAGGCGCGTCAGCGAGAACGGGTTGACGTTGCCGAGGATGATGATGGGCAGGAACCAGCCGTGCGAACGCTGCTGCCAGTAGAGTGCGCCGAGCGCGATGGTTGCGCCAAAGCTGAGCAGGAGCCAGCGATTGCGCCGCAGGGCGACCTGCCAGCCACTGCGGCCGGCGCCGTTTGCACGCTGCCAGGCGTAGCTCAGAATGGCGAGCGCGGCGAAGATGAAGGTTTGTTTTGTGAACAGGCTGGCGGCCAGGAGCAGCCCGGCCAGCGCCGCCGCGCGACTGCGCTGCGGCCAGCGAGTCAGCAGGACGGCTGCCCCCAGGCTGCAGGCCAGGCCGGTCATGTCGACGCGGTGCAGTGACGGCCAGACGTAGGCGGCGGGAAAGGCCAGAAAGAAGATCACTGCCAGCCAGGCGGCGCGGCGATGCGGCGTCCAGACGCGCATCAGCAGGAAGATTTCGAGGTAGACCACCAGGGTGGCCAGCAGCGAAAGCAGCCGTCCGGGCCAGAGAGCGGGGCCGGTCAGGCTGAGCAGGCGGCTGACCAGCCAGGGGTAGAGCGGCGGGTAGTTGGCCAGCACGTAGGGGGGGGTATCGAGCGCCCGGTAGAGCGGATCGCCGCGGGCCAGCAACAGCGCCTGGTTGAGCAGCGGGCCTTCGGCGTACTCGACGGCGAAGGGGTGCAGGGCGGTGAACACCTGATGAAGCAGCCAGGAGAGCGCCGTCGCCAGGCAAACCAGGCCCAGGGCAACCAGCAGCCAGGCCGGCGTCTGCCGGCGAAGAACCGAAGACACGTTGTGTGTTGGCTGGCGGTCGTCGCTGTTGCTTCTGCTGTCGCTTGACATTCCGGTGACTTTCAGTAAAGTTGTGGGTAGGATTGTCTGAATTCTACATCAAGGAGACTCGAACTGAAAAGCATGACAAATGACCCAAAGATGGCGGCCGGCGCCAGCATTAGGCCCGGCGCGCCGCGTAGCACTGTGCAGATACGGCTCGACGATAACCGTATCCTGGAAGGCCCCACAGGCACTCTGCTCGAAACTTTCATGGTGTCTGCCTGGCCGGCGCCGCAGTCGCCCGTGCTGGCGGCTCTGGTGGATGGTCACCTAACCGAACTGAGCCAACGCGTCGTCGAAGATGCGCATGTGCGCCCGGTGATGATGTCGGATAGCGATGGGATGCGCATCTACCAGCGATCGCTGGTCTTTCTGCTGGTGGTTGCGGCGCACGATCTGTTCCCCGAGGCGCGCGTGATCGTAGACCATTCTCTGACCATGGGCGGCCTGTTTTGCGAGGTGACGGGGCGCCCGCCGTTGAATGCAGCGGAGGTGACGCGGCTCGATCAACACATGCATGCGATTGCCGCCGCCAATGAAGCGATCGTGCGACGCGATGTCTCGCCCAAGACTGCCATCGAGCTATTTGAGAAGCAGGGCGACCTGGACAAGATCAACCTGCTCAAGTACCGGCGCAAGGACTATCTGCCGGTGTACGAACTGCGCGGCGTGGTGGACTACTTTTTTGGCTACATGGCGCCTTCGACTGGTTACCTGCACCTGTTCACGGTCGAACCATACCCCAATGGGTTCCTGTTGCGTTTTCCACGGCGGCGCACCCCCTATCAACTGCCCGAATTTCAGGATTTTCCCAAGTTGGCGGCGGTCTTTCGGGAGCACCGCAAGTGGATGGAAATCATGAACATCGAAGACGTGGGTTCGCTCAACGATGCGATCAAGGAAGGGCGCCTGCAGGAGATCGTTTTGGTGAACGAGGCGCTGCACGAGCAGCGGATTGCGCGCATCGCCAGCGACATTGCCAACCGGCAGGGCAAGGTGCGCCTGATCTTGATCGCCGGGCCGTCGTCGTCGGGCAAGACGACCTTTGCCAAACGGCTGTCGGTGCAACTGCTGGCGCACGGCTTGCGCCCGTTTGCCCTGGAAATGGACAACTACTTCCTGGAACGCGCCCGCACGCCGCGCGACGCCGAGGGCAATTACGACTTCGAATCGCTCGCTGCGCTCGACCGTGCGCTACTCAACGAGCACCTGCTGGCGCTGATGGCCGGGCAGGAGGTGACGCTGCCCCGCTACAGTTTTCACACTGGCACGCGTGAGAGCGGCGCGACCGTCTGCTTGCACGAGGATGCGGTCATTCTGGTCGAGGGCATTCATGGGCTGAACCCCAATCTGGTACCGGCGGTGCCGCCAGAGACGATCTATCGCATCTACGTCTCGGCGTTGACGCAGCTCAACCTGGATGATCATAACCGCATTCCGACCACCGACACCCGCCTGCTGCGCCGCATCGTGCGCGACGCCCAGTATCGGGGTTACAGCGCACAGGAGACGATCCAGCGGTGGGAGAGCGTGCGCCGGGGTGAAACGACCTACATCTTTCCCTATCAAGAGAACGCCGATGCGATGTTCAATTCGGCGCTGGTCTACGAGTTGGCTGTGTTGAAGCCGTTCGTCGAACCGCTGCTGCTGCAGATCGAAAGCTCCGGTTTGGAGTATGTCGAAGCACGCCGCTTGCTGGCGTTTCTGAACTGGTTTCTGCCCTGCCCGCTCGACCTGGTGCCCGATAATTCGCTGCTGCGCGAGTTCATCGGGGGTTCCATTTTGCAGGAATTCAGCCTGGTGCCCAGCCTGCGCAAGCCGGCCGCGCCGCCGCCTTGACGATTTTTGCGTCGGATTGACAAAACGCAGGAAGTGGGTTAGAATCGGTTCGCACTATACGAAGCGCCGCCGCCGCCCGGCGTCGCTTCTGTGCCGAAGTCGCTCGTACACTTCGGGTCTCTGTTCGTTGACCGTTCGGAGGTTGTCAGATGACCGATTCAACCACTATCGCTGCACAAAATCTCGGCGATGCGGTGCAGCCAAGCCTCTTTGCGCCTGTGACCGAGACGCCGCCGGCGCCGCCGGTGACGGTGCTGCCGGAGCTGACCAGCCGCTCATCGCTGGCCGCCGCCATCACGGCTTTTGGCTCACACATGCTGCGGCAGGGCTTTGCCGACAACACGATCAAGGCCTTCCAGAGCGACCTGCGCCTGTTGGGTCGCCATGCCGGCGCCAATGCCACGGTGGGCAGTTTCAGCACCCAAACCTTACAGGATTTCCTCTACTGGCTAGAGCATGACCGCAATGCGCCCTGCAGTTCCAAGAGCTATGCGCGCCGCCTGACGACGCTCAAGGTCTTCTTTGCCTGGCTCACCGCCCAGGAGGTGATCGGCAGCGACCCGGCGGCCTCGATCGTCCACCTGCCCTTCAGCATACCCTTGCCGGTCATCCTGTATGAAAGCGAGATCAAGCATCTGCTGCAAACGAGCCAGGACATGCTGTGGAATCGGCAGAAGCCGGACGCCCGGCCATATCTACTCATCAGCCTGCTGTTGCAAACGGCGATCAAGAAGGGCGAGACGATGCGCCTCAAGGTGGAGCACTGCGATCTGTCCGACCCGCAAGGCCCGGCGATCTATGTGCGCTACGACGATCCGCGCTACCGGGAGAAGGAGCGCAAACTGGCGCTCAGTCCAAAGCTGACGTCGGTGTTTCAGCAGTATGTGCGCGAGTACAAACCGGCAGTCTTTGTGTTCGAATGTACGCCACGCAATCTGGAGTATGTTTTGAGCGATACGGGTAAGGCGGCCGGTCTGACGAAGGCCGTCTCCTTCGAGTGTCTGCGCTGGACATCCGCCGTGCGCGACTATCGCACCGGGATGCCGCCGGGGCACCTGCGCTTGAAGCTCGGACTGTCGGAGATTTCGTGGCGCGACGCGTTGGAACGAATCCGGCTGCTTGGCTCGCCGGGGCTGTAGGTCGCACAGCGCCTAGCGCGGGCTGTTGGGCATGAAGGTGCGAAAACCAGCCTGATACTGCTCGTGCACTTCGGCGTAGTCGCCGCTCCAGCCGCCGCTGATATAGATCATGGGCGGGACTGCCGCCGCGCCGGCGCCGCGCCATTCGCCGGCCCAGGGCGATACGATGCTCGACCAGGTCTGGCTGAAGGGGTCGTAACGTTCGTGATAGTCCAGACTGGCGTCGCCGCCGCCCAGGGCGTAGAGGGCTGCGCCTTCTACAACGACTGCCAGGCCGCTGCGTGCCGCACGCAGTGGCGCCCCTTGCTCCCAAACCTCTTGCGCCGGTTGGCCGCCGGCCGCAAGCGGCAGCCTGAACATCGTGGGCTGCGCCTGTGCACCGTCGAAGCCGCCCACGACGATCAACTGATCCGCCAACACGACTGCGCCCGCCAGGGCGCGGCCGGAAGGTAGCGCCGGCCCGCTGCGCCACAGCAGCCTGGCCGGGTCATAGATGAAGACCGTATTGACCACCTCTGCGCCGTCCCAACCGCCGATGACGAAGAGCGCCGTATCGGAAGCCGCCAGCGCATAGCCGGCGCGCGGCGCGGGCAAGGGGGGCGCCTGGCCCCAGGCGTCGGCCACAGGATCGTAGCTCAAGAACTCCGCCGTGATCTCGCCGCTGCTCGTGACTCCGCCGGCGACGTAGATCAGGTTCTTCAAGACGGTCGCCTCGATGTTGGACAGCGGTTGCGGCAGATTCGAGCGCGGCTGCCAATCGTTACGTTCGGGGTCGAAGACATCTACCGAATCGGTCAGACCGGTGGGGGTTTCGCCGCCGATCACGTAGACCTGATTGCGAAAGGCCGTTTGAGCGTGACGAGCGCGTGGCCCCGGCAGCGGCGCGCGCACGCGCCAGCGCGCCGTGTCCTGGCGCGGCGGCAGCCCGGTTTGCGCCAGTCTGGCGTCGCTCAGCAGGTTGGCGCCGGTCGCTCGACTGCGACTGAACGCCGATTCAATCTGGGGCGCAAGCAGGGCGAGCATCATCAGAAGCAGGCTGGCGAGCAGATAGGCGCGTTGCCAGCGGGCGATCGGAACCTGGGGCGTCCGCAGAGTCATGGCCTGCAGCGGTTCTACGATGACCGGCGCCGGGCCGGCGGCGTCATCCACCGCTGGGGGCGCGGCGGTGTCCATGATTGGGGGCGCGGCGGGCATTGCGTGTGGTGGTTGGATAGCGGGGTTTGGGACGGTGGGAGTTTCGATCTGCACCAGACCGTTGCGAATGGCGAAAAGGGTCGCCTCGGTGCGGCTTTGCACGTTCAGCTTCTCGAAGATGTTGCGCAGATGGACTTTGACAGTGTTGGGGCTGATGATCAGGGCGCGCGCAATCTCCTGGTTGGTCTTGCCGGTGGCTACCAGGCCGAGAATTTCGGTCTCACGTTCGCTGAGCGGTGGTCGTTCGTCGGTTGGCATCCCTTTTTCCAAGAAGAAGATGATGATGATGAGCGGTGCAAAAAAACGTTGGAGCGCAGTGGGCGCTTCCTGCTGTACGGTGCGGGGCCTGGCGCCCCTGGCCGTGTCAGCCGAAGATCACAGGATTGGCCCCATGCACTCCAACGTTCGACGTATCCAGTACCCCCGGAGGGACTCGAACCCCCAACCTACTGGTTCGAAGCCAGGCGCTCTGTCCATTGAGCTACGAGGGCACGCCGCGCGATTCTAGCACTGGCGCGGATGGCTGTCAAATCACCGTTGCTGCTTGCTGCGGCTGTTGACAACCGGCGGCGTTCCTGTTACACTGATTTTGTGTGCGTCACGTCACGACGCAGGCTGAATCGTTTCTGCGTCACGCTGAGCAGAACAGAGCGAGAGGAAAAAACTCATGCCAAATCGGACGGTATTGGAGGCCAAGCGCCTCGGGATATTTAGCTGTCGGGCCGACGAGACGTTGGAGGAAGTCGCACGTCGCATTGCCGAGGAGGACATCAGCGGCATGGTGGTGGTAGATTCGGAAGGTTACCTGGCGGGCGTCATCACCCGGATTGATCTGCTGCGCGCTTATGTACAGGCAGACGATTGGCGTTCGGAGCCGGTGCGCAACTACATGAGCTCGAAGGTCATCACCGTGCACCCTGAGACTCGCTTGATCGAAGTGGCGATGACGCTGCTTCAGCACCATGTGCACCGCGTGGTGGTAGTGCGTGAGGAAGGCGCCAGGCAGCGCCCCATTGCCGTGATTGGCGACACCGATCTAGTCTACAACATGATGCGCGAGTGACGCCTGGACGCGGCACGGCGGGCTAGGCGCTGACCTGGCGCGCCTGACCTGGCAGCGTCAGGATGAAGGTCGTGCCGGCGCCCAGTGTACTCTCCACGTTCAAGGTTCCGCCGCAGGTCTCGACGATGCCGTAGACGACCGATAGACCCAGACCGCTTCCAGTGTGTTTGGTGGTGAAGAACGGCTCGAAGATATTCGGCAGATCAGCGGGCGCGATGCCGACGCCGGTGTCGGTCACGCACACACTGACCGCAGGGACGGCTGCGTCGGCTGTTTGGGCCGAGATCGTCAAGGCGCCGCCATCGGGCATGGCGTCGGCGGCATTCAGAACCAGGTTGAGGAACACCTGTTTGAGATAATCGGCGACGGCCCATACCGGCGGCAGTCCAGGCGCCCAGTCCGTTTGCACCACGATACGGTTTTTCTCCAGTTGCTGGACAACCAGGGCCAGAACCGATTCGACGACCGGCGGCAACGCGACCCAAGTGGCCGTGTCATGACTGGGCCGATGCACATCGAGCAGGCGGCGCATGATGGCGATGAGGCGGGCGACCTCGTTTTGAGTCATTTCCAGGTAATTGCGGCGTTTCTCCAGCGACAAGCGGTCGCTCATGCCCAACTGAAGACAGCTCTGAATGGCCTGCAGTGGGTTGTTGACCTCATGGGCCAGCGAGGCCGTCAGACGGCCCACGGCCGCCAGTTTACCCGCTTGAATCAACTGCGCCTGCGTGCGTTGCAGGTCGTTCATGTGCGCCTGCAGGTTGTGATAGAGCTGCCCGTTGCGGATCGAGAGGGCCGCATGGGGCGCAAAGAGATCGAGCAGCCGCACTGCCTCTTGCGGCGCATACCCCAGACGGTCGAGCGTGTTGTACCAGACGAACAGCACGCCCATGACCTGGTTTTCCCACTTGAGCGGCACAGCTACCTGCAACGAATTGCTGTCTACCTGTCCGGCGGCGCCAGTGGGCGCGGTGTGATTGACCAGCGGCAGGCCGTCCACGGCCACTTGCCCAATCAGACCCTCGCCCAGCCGCCAGGCGCGCGGCGCAACGCCGGGCGTGCGCATGCCCTGAAACGTCGCTTCGACCAGGCGCTCGTTGGTGCTGTCGAGCAGATAGATGGCGCCGCCCGACGCATTGAGGAATGATGCGGCGCGTGCGACAACCCGTTGCAGCACATCGGGCAGATCAAGCTCTGCTGCCACGTCGAGCGCCATGGCGTGCAGGGTACGCAGTTCGCGCAAGGCGCGCCGGGTTTCTTCGAAGAGACGGGCATTGGCGATGGCGATGGCGGTTTGACGGGCGATGGCGCTGGCGAGGTTGACCTGTTGTTCGCTGAAGGGCATGGCGCTGTCGCTCGATTGGCTGCTCAAGATCAGGGCGCCGGCCAGCACATCCCAGTAGATCAGCGGGGTGACGAGGAGATGGCGTGCGCCGGCGGTGAGCGCCTGCAATGGCGGGGTGATCTGCGGTCCCGACAGGACGATGGGATCGCGGCCGCCATAACTGCGCACCAGGGCGAGCAGGGATTGACCGGCGGCGCGCAGAGCAGGGTCGGTTTCGGCTGTCAGCCCTTGTTGGCGACGGGCCAGGCTGACGGTGGGCAGGGAGCCGCCGTTGTCGCCGAGCGAGGCGGGGGTCAGGACGATGGCGCAGGCGGTGACAGCGCAGCCATCCATCGTGAGCTGCGCCACGCGCTTGAGGATCTCACTCAATTCTAGGGTTGTGCTGGTTGCTTCGCCCACGCGCAACAGGATGGCGGAGGCGTCGGCGCGGGCGCGCAACTGGCCGTAGAGGCGGGCGTTGTCAATGGCGGCGGCGGCCCAGTTGGCCAACGCTTCCATCAGCGGTAGATCGCGGTCATGAAACGAATCGCGCCGGCGGTTGACCGCTTCGAGTACGCCGATGATGGCGCCTTTGCTGCGCAGCGGCACACACATGAGCGAGGTGGTGGCGAAATTCGACTGGCGATCTACGTCGGCGTACCAGCGTGCATCGTTGCGCACGTCGGGCAGCACCAGCGGCTGGCCGTGACTGACGACCCAACCGGCGATGCCCTTGCCGGGTGGCAGCCGCATTTCGCGTACGGGAGCGCCCTGGTTTTGCGGTCCGGTGGCGACGAAGACGAGCTCGCCGGTGAATGGGTCGAGCAGGATGACGGAGGCCGCTTCGCTGTCGAGGTGACGGCAGGTGGCGTCGAGGACGTTGGTCAGCACCACATCGAGATCGAGGCTGGCCATCACGTCGCGCCCCACCGTGCTGAGCATGGCGATGGCCTCTTGTTGGCGACTGGTTTCAGACTGCAAGACCATGCGCTGCAGGGCGTCGCTGACCCAGCGGGCGACGATACGGCCAATGATGGCGTCGTCGGGCGTTGACGGCCGGTCGGTTGGGGCCAGGAAGAGCCAGCCGATCACACCGTCGCCGGTTGCATTGGTGCCGGCGCTGGGCTGCTGTTGGTGCAGGGGCCAGATCATCTGCGTGGGGGCGTTGGGTGCGGCGGTGGGCAGCATCGCCGCACTAGGAACGAGTGGAGAAGGCAGGACGACATGCGCTGACCAGCGCAGCGGACGCAGCATGGTACGCACGAGTTCGGCCAGCTCGCCGGTATCTGCCATGTCTGTCAGACGGGCGGAACAACAGTCGAGTGCGGTGATGAGGTCATGCAGTGTTTCTGACACGGGCTTCTCCTGATGGGAACTGCAGCGAATGCGAACGGTGTGCTACGACTGGCGTACCGGCAGGGTAAACCAAAATGTGCTGCCGCGACCAGGGACGCTCTCGACGCCAATGCGACCGCCATGCGTTTCGATAATGTCGCGCGCAATGTGAAGGCCCAGGCCGGTGCTTTCGCTGTTGGATTTGGCCAGGCGCCCG
The DNA here is from genome assembly GCA_964580725.1 of uncultured Anaerolineae bacterium. GTDB lineage: Bacteria > Chloroflexota > Anaerolineae > SSC4 > Amarolineaceae > Amarolinea. Next base: position 45,674 of record CAZOLV010000022.1, read on the forward strand.
CGCTGGTACTTGTCGAAAAGACGGGGCAAGTCTTCCGGTTCGATGCCGACGCCGGTATCGCTCACTGCGACGCGCACCATCTGGTTATCAGCGTCGCGCGCGGCGCGCACATCGACGCGGCCGCCTGGGTTGGTGTACTTGATGGCGTTGGAGATCAGGTTGGTGATCACGCGCTCGATGCGGCTTGGATCGGCCCAGACCGGCGGCAGATTGTCTTCCAAATGGACGCGCAGATCAACCTGCTTTTCCAGCGCCCCAGGCAGGGCGGCCTGGGCGAACCAACTGAGGCGTTGATCGAGCCAGACCCAGTTCTTCTCCAGCTCGAAGTGAGGCGATTCCAGGCGGGAGATCTCTAGCAAGTCGTGCAGGAGGGCCAACTGGTGCCGGCAGGATTGCACGATCACTTCCACGAACTGGGTTTGGGTGTCGGTGAGATGGCCAGCCGCACCGCTGAGCAAGAACTCGGAGTAGCCCATGATGGCCGACAGCGGCGATTGCAGATCGTGCGAGACGGAAACGAGGAAGCTCTCTTTGTCCCGTTCGAGCTGGCGGCGCTGGCGCACGTCACGGCCCACGAGTTGGGCGCCCACGCGCCGTCCGGCGCGCACGAGCGGCGTGACGCGCATTTCCAGCGGCGCTTCGCGACCGTTGGCCGTCATCAGGGTGACTTCGCAAATGCTGGCGTTGTCGGCCGGACTGAGCAGGGCCGCAAGCAGGGCGCTTGAATCCTGCGGCGCAACCAGTTCGGTGAAGGGGTGTTCGAGCAGGCCAGCGCGCGCATAGCCCACGACTTCTTCGGCGGCGCGATTGAGCCAGGTGATGTGACCCTGCAGATCGAGGGTGATGATCGGATCACGCACGTTTTCTAATTGATCCATTGAGTAAGACAAGAGCTGCTCCTTTTCGGCCACGATCTGATGCAGTTGAGCACGCTCCAGGGCTGCGCCAACCTGTAGACTGGCCGAAGTGAGCAGTTCGGCGTCATCCAGGCTGAAATAGCCAGGCTGCGGCGCTGCCAACGCCAAGACGCCTATCGTCTGCATCTGGATTCGCAAGGGCGCGACCAGGAAGGAACGTTGATCAAGCTGCCGCTCGGCGTGCGAAAGCCTCGGGTCGGCGCTGGCATCATCCAGGAGAAGCCAGGCGCCGCTCTCCAGCACAGCACCCAAGAGTCCGTCTCGCGCCGGGACGCGCACGGGGAAATCGGCCTGGGGGGGCACACCGATTTCCTTCACCTGCACTAATGACGTACCAGGCGCGTCCAGGACGCGTGCGATTGCGACCGATGCTCGCATCAGGGCGGCGATCGTGGTCAAAGCAGCTTCCAGAATCCGCTGTTGATCGAGCGAACGACCGATGACATCGCTGATGGTCGTCAGCAGGCGATAGCCGGTGGCGTGGTTGCCGCCGGCCGACGGCTGAGAGAGGAGGCCGCGCACTGCCAGCGGCTCGCCCGTGGGCGATGTGAGGCAAATGGCGGAAAAGGAGATGAGTGATTCTTGTTGGCTGCGGGCGCGCAGTCGCACTGCGGGCAGAAAGGTGCGCTGTTGCGACAGGACGCGCCGCCAGATCAGGTCGAAGGCGGGGGTCGTTTCCCAGATTTCGCTCAGGATGCTGCGGCCAAGCAGTTCGCTGGCGCGCTTGTAGCCCAGGATGGAGAGCAGACGGGTGTTGGCGTAGAGCAAGACGCCGAATGGGTCCGCCAGAAAGACGCCGTCTTGCGCGTGGTCATAGAAGAAGTGCTCCAGAAGCAAGTCGGCGGAGACGGCGCGAGAAACGGTTTGGGGTACACCAGAGAGCGACAAGCCGACCACCTCCCGAACAGAATTGGTATTACCGGAAACATCGCATTCGGTGCAAGGATAGGGAATGTCAGCGGCAAAGTCAATGATACCAAAGTACCCACGCTGAGGAGAAACGGAATGTGCTCAAGAACCCCGCGAGGGAAACCCTGAAAGTTTGTGAAACCCGTGGGATTTGGCGCTTCCGCCCATGTCCCCGGCGCTGTGGAGATCGGCGCCGGGGACATGATGTGTGGGGGAGGGTGTGCAGCGGCTGGCAGACGCCCCCCGATCCCCCCAAATTGGGAGGGCAGGGGGGCCGAAGATGTCTTGTTCTACTCGACGTCCGTTGGCGCCAGACTCTTCCTGGCCCGTTTGCCGCCCGCCTTGATGGCCGAACTGACCAGGTCTGTCACGACTTCAGCGCCTTTGGCGGCATTGCGAATCACGCCCCTGGTTGCCTGGGCGGCGACGTCGGTCACATCCAGGCTGCTGTCCAAGACGCCGGCGCCGGCGCCCTGCACGCCGCCCATGATGGCGCCGACGACGGTGGCGCTGGCGCCGATGGCGCCCATCGCCGCATTGAGGGAGACGTTGGTGATGCTTTCGGCGGCCTGGCGCGCCGCATTGTCCAGGTCGCCCTGGGCGGCCAGGTCGGCGGCGGACGAAAGATCGCCGACTGCGGTGCGTGTGGCGGTGGAAAGTGCATCGCCGGCAATGCTCAGCCCTTGCGCCACGCCGCTGGCGGCGCCCTTGATGCCGCCGCCGGTGGCGCCGACGCTGCGGGCGGCGGCTTCGATCAACTGACGGGTGGCTGCGCCGGCGCTGGTGGCCAGGCCGCTCACCGCTTCTTTGGCCTGATCGCCACTTTGGGCGGCCTCGCCGCTCGACTGCATGGCAGCGGCCTGCAGGGTGGCCTGGGTGCCGACGATCACGCTTTGCGCCAGATCACGGGCGCCGGCGAGCTGCTTCTGCACGGCCTGGGCGCGTCGCTTCGATCTGGACGATTTGGACGATCTGCCCTGGCCTTCAGATCCCTGCGATGATTGCGTTTCACTCATAGAAAAACCTCCTGAGATGTGTTCTGTCCTATGCGATCCTGTGCGATCTCGACCTGCCTGTCTTGTTTTTTCCTGGCGTCATTGCCAGGAAAAGGCGCGTGTCTCACTGGGCGCGCTGAGGAGCAGGAGAGTCGTTCGCATCATTGACTGGGGGGTGGGGGTCGTTGTGGCCGCCAGGCCGAGCGTCTGATTGGCGCTTGGGATGAGGCCGGGAAAGCGCGCCACAACGACCTGCCAACGCCAGCCGCGTTCGCCCACGTAATCGGGCAGGCGCAGCGCCGGGTCGAGGCGCAGAGAGGTGCCTTTGACCAGTTGTTCGATGTTGGGGCCGCCGGGCGCCATTGACCAGACGCGCACGACGTACCAATCTTCCTCGCTCAACACCCCGGCTGCCAGCCAGCGCAGCACGATCTGGTCGGAGGGGGCGAGGATGGCATTGTGGGCAGGGCCAAGCAACACGGGAGCCGCCAGCGGCGGGCCGGGGGTGGGAGTAGGGCTGCTTGGCGCGGTGGGCGTCATGGTGGGGGTGGGGGTGCCGCGCGGGATGATGAGCACTTGCCCGATGCGCAGAATGGCGTCTGGTTTCAGCTTGTTAGCTTCGAGGATCGCCGCAACGGTGGACTTGAACTCGAGCGCGATGCCGGAAAGGGTATCGCCGGCCTTGACGCGGTACATCAGCGTGGAATCATCGGGGGTGGCGGTGGGGGCGGCGGTTCCAGCCTGCGCCAGGGCGCCCTGTTTCATGCCGGCGGTGGGGATGAGGAGCTGCTGCCCCACCGCCAGACGAGCGCTGGCTGAGAGCTTGTTGGCCTGCAGCAGGGCGTCGAGCGTCACGCCGAAGCGAGCGGCGATGCCGGAGAGGGTGTCGCCGGCAACGACCTTGTAGCTGACGAAGGGTGGCGTGGCTGTCGGCGTAACCGGCGAAGGCGTCGGCGTGTCGTCGAGCAGACGCGCCGCGTTGGGTTCGGGCGTGTCGGCCAGGGGGGCGAACGTGGGAGCCGGCGGCGTGACGGCGGCCGGCGCCGCCGCGGATTCTGGCCGGGCCGCCGGCGCTCCCTTCGTCCACCAAAGGCCGATGGCGGCGATGATCGCCAGGAGCAGGGCGATGTCGAACCAGGGGATGGTGCGCCAGAGCGGGCGACCGTTGAACAGGCTGCGCGACTCTTTGCGCAGGGCGGTTCCGCACATGAAGCAAGTCCTGGCGCGTTCGGCCAGGCGCGTGCCGCAGTGCGGGCAGGTTGGCCCCTGCGGCACGGCAGGCGGCGGCGGGGTGAAGAGAGAATGGCGCGTGTTCATGGCGTGAATTATAGCCCAGCGTGTGGTTTGGGCAAATGTCGTCCTTTTGATATGAAGTAAAACGTAACGCAATCGCCTGTGCGATCAAGGCGACAAAAGACTCAGCGCCACCTCGTGTACGATGGCGCGCCAGGCACCCCAGGCCTGTCGCGGAGCGGGGGCGCTGCGCAGGCGCCGTGCGATCCAGGCGAAGCTGGTGAGCGGCAGCTCGTTGAAGGCGATCACTTCGGCACCGTCGGCTTGGAGCTGGCCGCCCGCTTCTTCGCCAAACCAGAGGTAGGTGACGAACGGCACGGTGCGCTGGCGCGCCGGCTGCTGCAGTTGGTAGCCGATGATGGCCAGAAAGCGCAGTTTGTGCAGCGTCAGGCCGGTCTCTTCGCGCACTTCACGGTGCAGGGCGTCTTGCACAGGCTCGCCCCAGTGGATGCCGCCGGTCGGTAGCCGGTAGAGGTCGGGGTAGAGCTGTTTGGTGTGAAAGAGGAAATAGCCGTTGGGACGGCGCAGGCAAACGGCAACTTCGCCGCGGCTGTCACGCAGCTTGTTGCGGCGGCTGATGAAGAGATAATCGTCGGCGGGCAGGCGGTAGAGCCGGCGCAGGGGTGCGCCGAAGGCGGCGCTGAGATTGGCCACTTCATCGGCGGCGATGAGTGGGCCGACGTGTGCGCCCCATGCGCTGTGGGTGTCGGCGGCGACATCGCGCCAGTCCTCAGGCATGAGGGGCCTCGGTGCGTGCGGTGCGCCGCCAGCGCCAGCGGGTGGTCCAGGCGCCGAGCAGGAGAAGCGCGGAGAGGAGGCTGATGACCTTGCCCCAGGTGCGCACAGGCGTATCTTCGAAGCGCAGCAGCAGGAAGTATTCGCCCTGTTCCAGCGGGACGGCAATCTGGGCATGGGGCGCCAGCGTGTCGGCGGCGCTGAGACGGATGCTGCGCAGGACACGGCCGGGCCGGGTCGGATCGCCAGGATCGTAGGTCAGAAAGTGCGCTGTCCAACCGGGAAAGAAGTTGATGTTGAAGACGAGCCGCTGGTCGGGCAGGCCGCTGTGCACCCAGACCAGTTCGTGCGCCGAGCCGTGTTGGCGCACATCCACCGCCAGGTCTTGATTCTGCGGCACACGGCTGTAGTCAACCGAGGTGGTGACCGGCCGGCCATGGACATGATCCTCGGCCATGGGCGACCAGGTGGGCACGACTTCTGTATAGATGGAAACACCGGTCATTTCGTTGGCGGTGCGCTGAAAGTGCATCAAGGCGGCCAGGGAGACTGGGCCTTGCTCCGGGGTGGGGGCGCGCACCTCGACGCGCAGGTAGGGGTAGCTGCCGATGATGATGAGCGCGCAGAGGCCGAGGGCGGGCAGGAAGCGAGAACGGGCGCGGGCCGGGCCGGCGGCAGACGTGGCCTGGCCGCGCCGATGGAGGGCGGTGATGAGCAGGGCGGGCAGCACGGCCAGGCTGAGGGTGGTGAGCATGAGGTAGCGCCAGGGGAATTGAGCGAACTTGACATTGGGCAGCGTTTGCCAGGCCCAGGCGGAGATGGGCAGCATGAGAAAAACGGCGACGAGGGTCAGGACGGCGAAGAACCAGGCTTCGGCGCGCAGATCGGCGGACGGGCGCGGAGCGGGGCGCCGGGCGGTGCGGACGATGGCGGCGGCCAGGCCGAGCAGGCTGAGCGCAAAAGGAACGGCGCCGAGCTGAAAGCTGATGGTGTCGTGTGGGCCGGGCAGGCTGATGCCGAATCCCCAATTTGGGCTGAAGAGTTGCGACAGGTAGACGAAGTGATTGAAGGGGTTGTAGTATTGGCCGTACCACTGCTCCTGGTTGACGAAGCGGAATTCGGCGAGCGCGGGCAGGGCGAAGAAGGCGCTGAGGCCGCCGCCGATGGCCAGGGCCAGCAGGGGCGGCGCCGAAATGTGGATGGCATGGCCCAACAGCGGCCATAACGCGGCGCGTGACCAGGCGCGCCAGGGCTGCTCATGCAGCAGGCGGCGCAGGACGTGCATGACGAGGTAGGCGCCGAGCACTGTGGCAAAGACGAGCGCAACCAGGTTGCTAGTGAGCATCAGTCCAGCGAAGGCGAGCGCGGCGCTGCTGAGCGCGGCCAGGCGCGGACGCAGGATCGTCTCTCGGAAAGCCCAGAGGCAGAGGGGCAAGAAGATGAAAGCGACCGATTCGGCGAGGGCGGCGCGCACGTAAAGATCAACCAGATGGTAGGGGATGTAGGTGTAGGCGACGGCGGCGATCAGGCCGGCGCGCCGGCCGGCCCAACTGGCGACGAAACCGTACATGGCCAGCGCCGAGGCAACGATGCTGAGTACGAAGACCGACTCGACCGCCGCTTCCCAACCGAGGCCGAGTAGACGAAAAGCCTGTCCGAGATAGGTGGCCAGCGGGGCGTAGACGATCCAGAAGGGATAGCCGTAGCCGAAGGTGAAGTCTGGCGCCCAACGTGGGTAGCGGATGCCGTCCTGCCAGGCGCGGTCGAACTGGAAGAGGAAGTAGACGTTGTGCCGGGCGTCATGGGCGCCCCAGAAATAGCCGGGTTGAGTATAGGGTGCCAGCGCGGGCAGCGTCAGAACGAGCAGGAGCGCCAGCGAGAGGGCGTGCCGCCGCCAGCGGGCCTGGATGGTGTTGGTCATGCGAGCGAAGTCCATTTCCCTTGATTTTTCCCTGTGGGCCAGCGGGCCGTTCAGCGAAACGGCGTCAGCGGCGAGAGGCGCACGCCGCTCTGCCAGTTGTACAGGCCCGCTTCCAGGCGTAGGCGCTGGGGCGTGGGCGCATCGGCGCTGATGGCCAGGGGGACGGTCGCGGTCAAGACTTCTCCGACCTGCCACTGTGTCATGGGGCGACCGGCGACCGGCTGGATGTCGGTTTGACCCCAGCGTTGGCCGCCGTCATCGAGGAGGTGCAGGTAGAGGTTGAAGTCGAAATCGGGCGCTTGCAGCGCCTGCCAGGTCAGCGTGACGCTGACGGTGCGCCCTGCCTGCAGAGCGCCGGCGACTGTCATGTCCGCCAGGACGATGGTGTTTGCGGCATCGCCCAGGATGGCCAGGGGCGCGGGCTGCGGCGGGACCGGCGCAGGGCGCACCGTCAGGTTGTGCTGTGCGCTCAGGGCAATGAGGGCAACGCACAGGCCGAGCGCGGGCCAGTTTTGCAGCGAGCGACGGCGCGCCAGGCCGGCGGCGGCCAGGGCGCTGAGGGCAAGACCGGCCAGCCCCAGAATTTGCCAGGGATAGGTCAAGAGGGCGCCCAGCGGTAGCGGCAGCAGGGCGGCGGCGGTGAGGGCAACGGCGGCGGCCGTCCAGACCAGGCGCCAACGTCGCTGCTGGGCGGCCAGCGGCCGCAGTGGCAGCCAGGCGAACAGGGCAAACGCCAGCCCGATCAGTCCCAACCCCAGGCTGAGGTCGTCTTGCCAGCCAACCTGGCTGAGGCCAAAGCCGTCAGCTAGATCGAGCAGTTGGAAAACGTAGATGGCATGGTCGGCGAAGGGGAAAGAGGGGGGTGCGGCGGCGCTGCGCCAGGCGGCGCGGCTGGCCAGGCCGAGAAGCCCGGCCAGGCCCAGGCTGAGCCAGGCCAGGCGGCGCGTGCGCGGCGCAGCATCGCTGGCCAATGGCCAGAGGCCGAGCAAGAGCAGGCCGAGCAGAGCCAGGCCGGCCTGCGTCCAAAAGGCGGCGGCGGCCAGCAGGAGGGTCAGCAGGCCGCGTCCAGCCGACGGACGGTCGGTCAGGCGCAGGAGCGCCCAGGCCAGGGCGGGCAGCAGCGCCAGCAGGAGCGTTTCGCCGATGGCGCCGCGGCGGTAGAGGGCCGTCAGGGTGAAGGGTTGGAAGGCCCAGAGCAGGGCGGCGGCGCAGGCTGCCGGAGCGGACGCCAGGCGGCGCAGGGCCAGGAAGAGCGCCAACGGGCCGAGACCGAGAGCGGCACCGGTGACCAGCTTGAGCGCAACGACATTGCCGAACGAACGCAGCGGCAGGGCGAGCAGGTAGGGCAGCGGTCCTTCGCCGCGCCAGAGATCGCTGGGGGCGCTGAGCGCCGGCGTCCAACCCTGGGCGCCGTGTTGCGCCAGGTCGTCGAGATGATAGAGGGGCAGGTACCCCTGATGGGTTTGCAGCCAATCGGGCGCCGCCAACGGCGCCCAGGCGGGAACACAGAGCAGAAACAGGAGCGAGAGCCACGCGGCGTTGGTTTTTTTCATAGAGAATTGCCGGGCCAATTCTACCCGCTTCGCGCCGGCTGTCAAAGCGACGACGGGCGACCGCGGGCGGTTCAAGGCGAGCGCCAGCAGCGCAGTCGCCGCGGGCGTGATTCGCGCGTTTGGCCGAATTTGGATACAATTCCAGACATCCCCACCACGCAGTTCGTTCTTCTGACAGACCGGAGGCAGACAACGATGAACAGGCGACAGATCAGTATAGGAATGGCTCTGTTTGTGATCGTTCTATTGTTATTGTTAGCAGGCTGCGGCGGGGCGGCGACCCCAAGCACGGGAACCGGGGTGACGCCGCCCTCTGCAACTGGCGACAGTGGAACCGGCCGGGCGACGCCCCCCCGGGTCCCAACCGGGTCTGGTGTCATTGCGACCGTCGTTGCGACGCCGGCGGCAACGGTGCAAACACCCGTCGCGCCCGATCCGGCGAAGGCGGTCGAGTCGGAATTTGCGCGCCTGGAGAAGGGGCGCATCATGTACAACCCCCCGACCGAGATGACGGAAGGCCAGCGCGAACGGATCGAGGTGCGCATTGCGCAAAGCGACGCCGTGACGCTGACCGAAGGTCTGCGCGGCAGCGGCGCGCCGCAGATCGAGGCGATTGCTGTGGCCAGCTTCATGAAGGTGCGTCTGTTGGGCGAAGGTTTCACGATCACGCCGCTCAGTTCGGAAGAACAGGTGGTGGCGGGCGCTGACTTTACGCAGTGGACCTGGGATGTCACGCCGACGCAGGCCGGCGATCTGTCGTTGACGCTGGTGGTGACGGCGCGTGTCAAGCTGGCGGGCTTTTCGGACGAACAGAAAGACCTGGGCATCATCGAGCGCAATATCAAGGTAAAGGTTGACCCGGCCTATTCGCTGCAGGCGTTCTTCGACGCCAACCGGGATTGGATCTTTCCGGCGGTGTTCATCCCCGTGGCAGCGGCTGGCGGCGGGGCGTTGTGGCGACGCTATGCGGCGCGTCGCGTTGGTCGCTCGGCAGGCGGTCAGGACAACAAAGGATGAACGGTCACCGGCGACAAGAGCGACCGGCGGCTTCACACGAGCGCGGCGGGGCGTGTGACCGATGAAACCGACCGCTGGCGCCACTCTGACGAGCGTACCCGGTCTGTGCGTTGGGCACGCGCACGATGCGGCTGCGCGCACCGGCTGTACGGTGATCCTGTGTGAGGCGGGCGCGATTGGCGGCGTGGATCAGCGCGGCGGCGCACCCGGCACGCGTGAGACCGACCTGCTGCGCCCGCTGCACCTGGTGCAGAAGGTGCACGGCGTCGTGTTGGCGGGCGGATCGGCGTTTGGCCTGGACGCCGCCGCCGGCGTGATGCGTTATCTGGCCGAACGCGGCGCCGGTTTTGCCACGTCCGCGGGACCGGTCCCCATCGTGGCGGCGGCGGTCATCTACGATCTGGCGGTGGGAAGCGCCGCCGTGCGGCCCGATGCGGCGATGGGCTATCAGGCCGCGCTGGCCGCCAGCGCGGCGCCGGTGGCGCAGGGGCGCGTCGGCGCCGGGACTGGCGCGACGGCGGGGAAGGTCGCCGGCATGGCGCGGGCCACGCCCACCGGCCTGGGCAGCGCGGCGATTCGGCTGCGCAGTGGGCTGGTGGTGGGGGCGCTGGCGGTAGTCAACCCGTTTGGCGATGTGGTTGATGCGACGACAGGCGCCATCCTGGCGGGGGTGCGCGGCGGCGTTGCTGACGGGCCGCCCTGGGGCGACACGCTGCGCATCATGTTGGATGATGAGGAGGCGGCGCCGGACGAACCCTTTGCACAGAACACGGTCATTGGGGTGGTGGCGACCAATGCGCGACTGAGCAAGGAGGATGTCAACAAGGCGGCGCAGATGGCGCAGGACGGGCTGGCGCGTGCGATCCGGCCGGCGCATACGATGTTCGATGGCGACACGATCTTTGCGCTGGCAACGGGTGAGATGACGGCCAGCGTCAATCTGGTCGGCGCGCTGGCCGCCGAGATGTTCGAACAGGCAATCTTGCGCAGCGTGACGCCGGCGGGTTAGAGGCGCAGGAGGGTGGCCAGCAGGATCTGCGCCAGCAGAATCTTGCCGATGAGGGCCATGGGGTAGACGGCGGCGTAACCGATGTTGGGCAGTTCGTCGCCTGTCTGTTCGAGCGCATAGCCGAGCACAGCCGGTTGCGTCTGCAGGCCGGCGATCATGCCGACGAGCAGACCCATCGGAATCTTGAAGAGGCGGCGCCCGATCCAGAGCGCCAGCAGGGTGATCAGCACAGTCAGCAGCGCGCCGGCGAGGAAGATCATGACGCCGCCGCCCTGCTGCAGCGTGCTGACGAAGGCGTAGCCCGAACGGGTGCCGATGCCGGCCAGGAAGAGTACCAGACCGATCTGGCGCAGCGTCAGGTTGGTGTTGTAGGAGAGGTTCCAGACGAGCGGGCCGGTGCGGTCGAGTGCACCCAGGAGCAGGGCGACGATCAGCGGTCCGCCGGCGATGCCGAGGCGGAGGGTCACGCCGCCGGGCAGCGGGATGGGCAGCATCCCCAGGAGAATGCCGAGCGCAAGGCCGAGGTTGAAGGGCAGCAGGTCAATCTCGCTCAACGCTTTGTAGGAATCGCCGAAGAACTTGCTGATGGCGTCCAGGTTGTTACGCGGGGTGACGACGCGCACGCGGTCTCCCAATTCCAGGACCAAATCATCGTGGGCGAGCAGTTCGATGTCGCCGCGTCGCACGCGCGTGGCAACGGCGCCAAACTGCTGCGGCAGGTTGAGGTCACGCAGGCGCTGGCCGGCCAGATGGGGTTGGGAGACGAAGATGCGGCGAAAATCGTACTCGCCGCGGTCGAGTTCCAGGTGTTCCTCACTGATCAGTCCGAGCGCTGCCGTGACTTTGTCCAACTCCTCGGCCGTGCCGACGACGCTGATCAGATCGGCTAACTGTAGGCGCGTGGCTGGCGTGGCCAGGGTGAGTTTGCCCTGGCGGCGCAGGCGTCCAAAGACCACATCCCAACCCTGGCCCTGCATCAGATCGCTGATCGGCTGCGCGACGGCGCCTGGCTGCGTCACTTCGATGGTGCGATTGAGCAGGCGGCGGCTGGAGGCGGTCACGCCGCGCACCCGGCTGGCCTCGGCGGGATAGTCAATCTTCCAGATGCGTTGCATCGTCATGACGGCCAGGATGACGCCGATGACGCCCATGGGATAGGTAATCGAGAAACCGATGACCGGTTCGGCCAGCATCTGTTCGGCCAGACCGGGCGGCGTGGCACTCTTGATGTATTCCAGGGTGGCGGCCAGGGCGGCGGTGTTGGTGAAGCTGCCGGTGAACATGCCCGCCGTCAGCGCCGGGGAGAGGCGCAGGGTCAGGCCAACCAGCCCAACCAGCGCCGCGGCCAGAATCAGCATACAGAGCACGAAGAGGTTGTCACGCAGGCCGCGACGGCGGAAGGAAGCAAAGAACTGGCGGCCGCTGCTGAGGCCGACGGTGTAGACGAAGACGACCAGGCCCATCTGATAGATCAGTTCGGGCAGTTTCATGTCGGGGTGCAGGGCGCCGAAGGCCAGACCCACGAAGAGGACGGCCGCCACGCCCAGGCTGCTGCCGGCCACCTTGATGCTGCCCAGCGGGTAGCCGATGGCGCTCACCAGGAACAGGAGTAGGAGCGGGTTTTGGAGCAGAATTTCGATCATCGTCAGAAGACCACCGATTCTTTTCATCTATGTGGCGCGCCCACTGCGACGCGTCATCCTCAGTCTACCCGCAGCGCGGCGAAATGTCAACTCGCACCGAAGCTGGGCCGGGAACCTCAAATCAGGTGTACTGAAGTGCGCACGACGAACCGTTCGTAGTAGGCGCTTCAGCGCCTCGTTCGTAGTAGGCGCTTCAGCGCCT
>CAZOLV010000023.1:0-54826 GCA_964580725.1 uncultured Anaerolineae bacterium
TTCGCGAGGGCGGCCGCACCGTCGGCGCTGGCGTCATCACCAAGATCATGAACTAGGATCGCAACGCAGGATGATGAACAGGGGAGAAGCGCCGATGGCCTTCTCTCCTGTCCAATCCTGATCCAGGGGGAAGCATGGCGAAGCAACGAATCCGCATCAAACTCAAGGCATACGATCATCGAGTTCTCGATAGTTCGGCGGCGCAGATCGTGGACGTGGCAGAGCAGACTGGCGCCAACGTGGTTGGTCCCGTGCCGCTGCCGACTTCGATCGAGAAATTTACTGTCAACCGTTCCACGTTCATTGACAAGGATTCGCGCGAGCAGTTCGAAATCCGCACGCACAAGCGTTTGATTGATGTGATAGATCCGGGTCAGAAGACGATTGATAAGTTGATGCACTTGAATCTGCCGGCGGGTGTTGACATCGAAATCAAGTTATAATCACTAGAATTGATCAACGACGCGAGGGGCCCCAGCAGGCCCGTCGCTGATCTGTACCGTCGTAGACCTGACATTGGACGGTGCGGGGGACGACTAGTCTGTCAGTGCAAACTGCCATGAACGGTCCCAACCAATGAACGACACGCAAGGGGCGTAGAATCTACGTCGGCGCGTGTTGCGACTGGAGGGCGCCTGGCAATTGCACGACGAGCAGGCGCCCTCCAGTCGTTTTGGCAAGACGCCAATCACGCCGACAAGCGGCGTGGTGATGACACGAAGGAGGAGAGGGGATTCAGGATGATGCAGCAGAGTCAGGCTGCCGGCAGTCCAATCCCTGGGCAAGTATCATGAAGAGTCTCATTGGCAAGAAGATCGGCATGACGCAGATTTTCACCGAGAAGGGCAATGTCGTTCCGGTGACGGTCATCGAGGCAGGTCCTTGTTTCGTGACGCAGGTGCGCACGATGGACAAGGATGGCTATTCTGCGGTGCAGCTTGGCTTCGAAGAAGTGAAACCGCGGCGGCTGACGAAGGGCGAGTTGGGCCATCTGCGCAAGCAGAAGATCGCGCCTTTGCGCACGCTGCGTGAGTTTCGCGCCTATCGCAACGACAAGATCGAATGGCAGGTTGGCCAGAAGCTGACAGCCGATGTCTTTGCGGCGGGGGATGTGGTGGATGTGACGGGCATCTCGAAGGGACGCGGCTTTCAGGGCGGCGTGCGGCGTCACGGTTTTCGGGGCGGCCCCAAGACACACGGTCAGTCGGATCGGCAGCGCGCCCCCGGCTCGATCGGCGCCGGTACGACGCCGGGTCGCGTGGAAAAGGGTACACGCATGGCGGGCCACATGGGCGCTGAGCGTGTGACGGTGAGCAACCTGCGTGTGGTGCAGGTGGACGCCGAGCGCAATTTGCTGTTGGTGCGTGGGGCTGTGCCTGGCGCAAAGAATGGGCTGCTCTCGATTCGAGCGGCACGTAAAGCAGGCTGATCGGCGCCGGAGGGAAGAATCATGCAAGTACCAATTCACAATATCGAAGGCGAAGTGGTGGGAGAGACGGAACTGCGCGACGACATTTTTGCGGCGCCTGTGAACCGTGCGGTGATGCACCAGGCGCTACAGCGTCAACTGGCCAACGCTCGCCTGGGCACTCATGACACTAAGACGCGCGCCGAGGTGAGCGGCGGCGGCAAGAAGCCGTGGCGCCAGAAGGGCACGGGGCGCGCTCGCCAGGGCAGTACGCGGGCGCCGCATTGGCGACATGGCGGCGTCGTCTTTGGCCCCACGCCGCGGCTCTACACGCAGGACATGCCGCGCAAGATGCGACGCCTGGCGATGCGGTCGGCCTTGTCGGCCAAGGCGGCGGAGCAGCAGATCGTGGTGGTGGATGGTTTTGCGCTCGAAGCGCCTAAGACGAAGGCGGTCGTGCGCTTTCTGGACAAAATCGAAAGCGGCCGCAGTACTTTGATTCTGTTGCCAGAACGCGATGCGACACTGGAGTTGTCGGCCCGGAATCTGCCCAATGTCAAGACGCTGCGCGCTGGTTATCTCAACGTGCGCGATCTGCTCGGTTATGAGACGCTGGTTTTGCCGGTGGCGGCCATCAAGCAGATCGAGTCGTTCCTGGCGGACTGAGACTGAGACTGGAGAAACAGAACGATGCATATCTATGAAGTGCTCAGACGACCGCTGATTACGGAGAAGACGACTTCTTTGCGTGAGCATTCGAATCAGTTTGCCTTCGAGGTGGATCGCCGTGCGAATCGGCATCAGGTCAAGGAGGCGGTGGAAACGGTGTTTTCGGTGGAAGTGGTGGATGTGCGCATGACTAACATGCCGGCCAAGCACAAACGTGCGCTACGCCGGCAGGTGGTTCGCCAACCGGTCTGGAAGAAGGCGTATGTCACCTTGAAGGCTGGACAGACGATCCAGGTCTTCGAGGGCGTGTAGCGGTTTGGGCGAGCGGGGCCGTGGTTGGTATCGGGAAACCGGGAATGCGGTTTTGCGGCTGCACGGTGTAGCGAGCCAGGAGGAATTGCGAAGCGATGGGAATCAAGATCTATCGGCCCACATCGGCGGGCCGGCGTGGAATGAGCGCATCCACCTTTGCGGAAGTGAGCAAGGATGTGAAACCGCTGCGTTCTCTGTTGACTGGTAATCGCCAGCGCGGCGGCCGTAATCAGCAGGGACGCATCACGGTGCGCCATCAGGGTGGTGGACATAAGCAGCGTTACCGTCTGATTGATTTTGTGCGCAACAAGACGGGGATTCCGGCGCGCGTGGAGAGTATCGAGTACGATCCGAACCGGACGGCGCGCATTGCCCGGCTGGTGTATGCTGACGGCGAGCGGCGCTATATTCTGGCTCCGTTGGGCGTGCAGGTGGGGGATCGGCTGATGTCGGGGCCGGAGGCGGAGGTGCGCAGCGGGAATGCGCTGCCGATTGCCAATCTGCCGCTTGGCTCGGTGATTCACAATATCGAGCTGCAGCCGGGACGCGGTGGGCAGTTGGTGCGTTCGGCGGGCGTGTCGGCGCAGTTGGTGGCGAAGGAAGGCGACTATGCGCAGGTGCGTATGCCTTCTGGCGAGGTGCGCTTGATCAGCGTGCGCTGTATGGCGACGGTGGGGCAGGTTGGCAACACAGATCACGCCAACATCAAGTGGGGTAAGGCGGGACGTATGCGCTGGCGTGGCCGACGCCCGCAGGTGCGCGGCATTGCGATGGACCCCAGTTCGCATCCGCATGGCGGCGGCGAGGGCCGTTCGCCGATTGGTATGCCGGGGCCGAAGACGCCATGGGGCAAGCCAGCGCTCGGGTTCAAGACGCGCAGGAACAAGCGCACGGCCCAGATGATCGTGCGCCGGCGTAGCGCAAGCCGTCTGAAGTAGGGCGAGGAGGATTGAACTGTGTCACGTTCATTGAAAAAGGGGCCGTTCGTTGAGCCAAAGCTGTTGAAACGGGTCGAGGCGATGAATCGGCGGGGTGAGAAGCGTGTGCTGAAGACGTGGTCGCGTGACTCGACGATCTTTCCGCAGTTTGTGGGGCACACGATGGCTGTGCACGACGGCAAGCGCCATGTGCCGATCTACATCACTGAGAACATGGTGGGGCACAAGCTCGGTGAGTTTGCGCCGACGCGTTTCTTCCGTGGTCATGCCGCCAAAGAGAAGCCGACGAAGGTGGCGCCCAAGGGAGGTAAACCAGCATGAGTGACGTGGTGAAGGTGAAGGCATCCACCAAGCATGTGGGGCTGTCGGCGCAAAAGGTGCGCCTGGTCATTGACCAGGTGCGCGGCCGGCGGGCTGCTGAGGCGCTGGCCTATCTGGCGACGCTGCCGCAGGCGGCGGCGCGGCCGGTGGCGGCCACGATCAAGTCGGCGATGGCCAACGCTGAGGAGAATCTGGGACTGGATCAGGCAGAGATGTTTGTGAGCGCCATTTGGGCCGATGAGGGAATGACCCGCAAATGGCGGCGCTTTGGCGCACGCGGGCGTTTCAAGCCGATGGTGCGCCGCAGTTCTCATATCAGCGTGGAACTGGTGGAAAAGTCGGGCGCGTAGTTTCGAGTAGATGAGATGGTGGGACACTGGCCAAAGGGGCCGGTGCACCCCCGGAGACGGAGGACGCTTTGGGTCGCAAGGTTCATCCAATTGGGTTCAGGTTAGGGATCATTCGTGATCATCAAACCCGGTGGTTTGCATCGGGTATGCGATACGTGCAGCAGTTGCAGGAAGACCGCACCATTCGTCAGATGGTGTTGAAGGAAATTAGCGGCGCGGGCATTTCACTGCTCGAAATCGAGCGGTTCCCCAACCAGGTGGCGCTGCGTGTGCATTCGGCCAAGCCGGGCATTATCATCGGCCGCAAGGGAACGAACGTCAATGAGCTGCGCTTGAAGCTGCAGGCGTTGACCGGCAAGAAGATCAAGATTGACATCGAGGAGATCGAACGGCCGGAGTTGGACGCTTTTCTGGTGAGCCAGAGCATTGCGGAGCAGTTGGAGAAGCGCATTTCGTACAAGCGGGCGATGAAGCAAGCGGTGACGCGGGCGATGCGGTTGGGCGCCAAGGGGATCATGATTACGTGCAGTGGACGCCTGGCTGGTTCGGAAATGGCCCGGCGCGATTCGGTACGCGATGGCCAGATTCCGCGCCATACGTTGCGCGCCAACATTGATTACTCCTATTCCGAGGCGTTGACGACCTTCGGTCGCATCGGGATCAAGGTGTGGATCTACAAGGGTGAGGTTCTGCCTGGCATGGCGCGGCCGAGCGACAGCAGGCCGGTGCGCACGATGGAGTAGGCCGGTGCGCTGGCAGTAGTTGGCGACCGTGCAAAGGAGTGAATGAACGATGTTGATGCCGAAACGTGTGAAGTACCGCAAGACGCATCGCGGCAGGATGACGGGCATGGCGGGCCGCGGCAACCAGGTTGCCTTTGGCGATTTCGGGATGCAGGCGCTGGAACCGTGTTGGATGACGAGCCGCCAGATCGAGGCGGCCCGGCGCACGATTGTGCGCTTCATTCGCCGCAGCGGTAAACTGTGGATTCGCGTCTTTCCGGATAAGCCGGTGACGAAGAAGGCGGCCGAAACCCGTATGGGCAGCGGCAAGGGTGCGGTGGATCATTGGGTGGCGGTCGTTCGCCCGGGGTTGGTGCTGTTCGAGCTGGCTGGGGTGACGGAAGAAACGGCCAAGGAGGCCTTTGGCCTGGCAGCCTACAAGCTCCCCATCAAGACGCAACTGGTGTCGCGTGCGGCAGAGTCGGCGGCCGAGACGCCGGCGGAGACGGCTGGCGCGGCGGCTTGACCGTCTGATTGCCGCAAGGACAGCGAAGGAGGCCAATGATGTTTTCTCGAGAGATTCGTGCACTGACTACCGATGAGATCGGCGTCAAGTTGGACGCAGCGTATCAGGAACTGCTCAACCTGCGCTTTCAGATGTCAACTGGTCAGATGAAGAACACGGCGCGTATGACGTTGATCAAGCGGGATATTGCTCGCCTGAAGACGATCCTGCGTGAGCGCGAGTTGGAAGCCTGGTATGCGGGCGAAGCGGCGGCTTGAAACGGACGCCGGAGGAAATAGAAACATGCGTGAACAGCGAAAAGTCATGGTTGGCCGTGTGGCCAGCAACAAAATGGACAAGACCGTGGTGGTGACAGTGGAGCAAGTCCGCCGCCACCCGCTGTACGGCAAGGTGATCAGGATGACCCGGCGCTTCATGGCGCACGATGAGCAGAATGCTTGTCAGGTGGGGGATATGGTTCGTATTCTGGAAGCGCAGCCGCTGAGCCGTCACAAACGGTGGGTGGTCACCGAGATTGTGACCGGAACGGGCCAGGAAGCGGCTGGCTAGGACGGGTTGTCCATGCGGGTGCGGCGCGTGGGCGATGATGGCGCTGCACGCGGCAGCCAAAGATGACGTTTTGCGCATAGACGCAATTTGCCGGCTGGCCCGTTGGTTGGTTGGCAAAAAAGGAGGCGACAATGATTCAACAGGAAAGCCGGCTGGTGGTGGCAGATAACACTGGGGCCAAAGAGATCCTGTGCATTCGTGTAAAAGGCGGTTCCACGCGTCGCTACGCTGCGGTGGGTGACATCATCGTGGCTGCGGTGAAGCAGGCAACGCCCAATGGTGCGGTGAAGAAGGGTGATGTGGTGCGTGCGGTTGTGGTGCGCACGGCGCGGACGTATGCCCGCCCTGATGGTTCTCATATCAGGTTCGATGACAACGCGGCGGTGATCATTGACGAGGCGAAGAACCCGAAGGGGACGCGCATCTTTGGCCCCGTCGCTCGTGAACTGCGCGAGCGCGGCTTCATGAAGATCGTGTCGCTGGCGCCTGAGACGCTTTGAGGCGCTGGAACACGAAGGAGAAGTCAAGATGAAGATCAAGAAGGGCGATACGGTCGAGATCATGCGGGGCGAGCATCGCGGTAAGCGGGGCAAGGTCAATTCGGTGATCGTGGGCAAGGACAAGTTTGGTCGCAAGGATCCCAACGATGTACGCGTTGTGGTGGCGGGCGCCAACATCATTATCAAGCATCAGCGCCGAACAGGCAATGTGCGCACCCAGGTGGGGCGCATCGAGCGCGAGGCGCCGATCCACATCTCGAATGTGATGCTGGTCTCGCCCAAGTCGAACGAGGCGGTGCGCGTGGGCTATCTCCAAAGCGCCGACGGCAGCAAGGTGCGGCGGGCGGCGGGCACCACCGAAGCCATCGAGTGATGCGGCGAAGAGGACGGAGTAGATGATGAACGCACAACCAAGATTGAAAGTGCGCTATCAGAGCGACATTGTCAAGGCTATGCTCGAACAGTATGGCTATAAGAATGTCAATCAGGTGCCTCGCATCGAAAAGATCGTGGTCAACATCGGTCTGGGCGAGGCGTTACAAAATGCGAAGGCGTTGGAGGCCGCTGCGGCCGATTTGGCGACCATTACGGGTCAGAAGCCGGTCATTACGCGGGCGCGACGTTCGATTGCGACGTTCAAGTTGCGCGAGGGCAACGCGATTGGGGCGAAGGTGACGCTGCGCGGGGCGCGGATGTACGAGTTCCTGGACCGGCTGTGCAACATTGCGCTGGCTCGCCAACGTGACTTTCGCGGCATTTCGCCCGATGGTTTCGATGGGCGCGGCAACTATAGCCTGGGACTGCGCGAACAGTTGATTTGGCCGGAGATTGACTACGACAAGATTGACCGCGTGCGTGGTATGGAAGTGACTGTCGTGACGACGGCGAAGACGGACGATGAGGGGCGAAGACTGCTCCAACTGTTTGGGATGCCATTCCGGGCGCGCTAACGTGCACGGGCGAGTTACGAAGGTGGATTCAAGGAGAGACTGTGGCCAAGAAGTCAATCGTCATCAAAGAAACGCGTCGTAAGTACGCTGTGCGCGTGCGTAACCGCTGCAAGGTGTGTGGACGGCCGCGGGGTTATATGCGCCGCTTTGGGCTGTGCCGCATTTGCTTCCGTAGAGAGGCGCTGGTGGGGCGGTTGCCAGGCGTGGTGAAGTCGAGCTGGTAAGCGGCTGTGACCATTGCAGGGCAGTGGTCGCGCGAAACAAAGCAGGCGCCCGTGCGGCGTCTCGACGTGGGTTCAGAGAAGCGAAATTTGTGGAACCGTCAGGAGCGTGCAAACGCTGACCAACGCGTTCTGGGGAGTGAAAGACGATGGTTAATGATCCGATTGCGGACATGTTGACACGCATTCGCAATGCGTTGTTGGCTCGGCATCGCCAAGTGCTGATTCCCAGCTCGAAGATGAAGGTCGCGATTGCGCGCCTTTTGAAAGAGGAAGGTTTCATCCAGCACTACGATGTCACCCGTGACCGCCCGCAGCCGATGCTGCGTATCATTCTGAAGTATGACAAGAACCGCAAACCGGTGCTTTCTGGCTTGAAGCGGATCAGTAAGCCAGGCTGCCGTGTCTATACGCCCTATCGTGAGATTCCGTGGGTGTTGAGCGGCCTGGGCGTTGCCATCTTGACAACTCCGCGCGGTATGATGACTGATCGCCAGGCGCGGCGTGCCCATCTGGGTGGCGAAGTGCTGTGCTACATCTGGTAACCGGCGGAAATTGGCGAGGGAACTATGTCAAGAGTTGGTAAACTACCCATCACGTTGCCCAAGGGTGTGGTAGTCAGTATCGAACCGGGCAACGCAGTGACTGTGAAGGGGCCGCGGGGGACGCTGGCAAGGCAGTTTCCGACGAACATTGCGATCAACGTGGACGAGGGCACTGTGACGGTGCAACGCCACAGCGACAATCGTTTTCATCGTGCAACGCATGGCCTGGTGCGCGCCCTGGTCAACAATATGGTGGTTGGGGTCTCGAACGGCTTCAAGAAGGAACTCGATGTGATCGGCGTGGGTTACCGGGCCGAACTGGCGGGCAAGAACCTGATGTTGTATGTCGGCTATTCGCATCCCGTCGAGTTCGAACCGCCGACCGGCATTGCCTTTGCCGTGGCGCTGACACCTGAAAAGAACTCGCGGGTGACCATTCAGGGCGCCGACAAGGAAGTGGTGGGCGAGACGGCGGCACGGATTCGCCGCATTCGACCACCAGAGCCTTACAAGGGCAAGGGCATTCGCTACGTCAATGAGGTCGTCCGCATCAAGGCAGGCAAGGCGGGCAAAGTTGGCAAGGGCGGCAAGTAAGGGAGTGACGACTCATGGCAAACTATGACGGAGCAGAGGCGCGTGCGCGACGACATGCGCGCATTCGCCGGCGTGTGGTGGGCAGCGCAGAGCGCCCCCGTCTCAACGTGTTCCGCAGCCTGGAGCATATCTATGCACAGATCATCGACGACGAGCGCGGGCATACCCTGGTCGCAGCTTCGACGGTTGATGCCGAGGCGCGCCCCCGCGTGGACGGACTGAACAAAGTGGCGCAGGCCAGGCTGGTGGGTGAGCTGATTGCCGAGCGAGCGCTGGCCGCCGGTATCAAGCAGGTTGTGTTCGACCGGGGCGGCTACGTGTATCATGGCCGCATCAAGGCGCTGGCCGAAGGCTCGCGCGCCAAAGGGTTGGATTTCTAGGACGCGGCAGGCGCCGCAGCGGCCAGATACGAGCAGGAGGATACATGCCTGAAAAGAGGAAAGAACGCGAACCGCGACGTAGTCGCGAAGAAGATCGCGAACAGCTCGACGAGCGCGTGGTGCACGTTGCCCGCACGGCGAAAGTCGTCAAGGGCGGTCGGCGCTTCACCTTTCGCGCCGTGGTAGTGGTCGGCGACAACAACGGTAAGGTTGGCATCGGCATTGGCAAGGCGCGTGAAGTGCCCGATGCCATTCGCAAGGGCACCGAACGTGCACACAAGGAGATGCGTGCGATTCCGTTGGCCGGGCGCACCATCCCGCACGAAGTTCGTATTCGCTTTGGCGCGGCCGAAGTGATGCTCAAGCCGGCCTCGCCGGGAACTGGCGTCATTGCCGGCGGCGGCGTACGCGCTGTGGTCGAAGCGGCGGGCATCAAGGATATTCTGACGAAGTCGCTGGGCAGCAACAACATCCTGAATGTGGTCAGGGCGACCCAAGCGGCGCTCAATGCGCTGCGGGATGTCGAAGTTGAAGCGGCGCGCCGTAACAAGCCGGTGGAAAACCTGATGCCGTTCTGGAGGCAAAAGACGGATGTCGCAGCAGGATAACGCCAACAAATACTTGCTCATCACCTACGTGAAAAGCGCGATCGGTTATGAGAAGAGTCAGAAACAGACTGTGCGGGCGCTTGGACTGCGCCGCCTGGGCCAAAGTGTCGCCCACGCCGATTCGGCCATGATTCGGGGCATGGTCAACAAAGTACCGCACCTGGTCTCTGTTGAGGAAATCACCGGTTGAGCGGGGGGAAGTCATGAAATTACACGATCTCAAGCCGGCGCCCGGCTCGAAGCACCCACGCGTGCGCGTGGGACGCGGTATCAGCGCCGGGCGCGGCAAGACAGCCGGTAAGGGCACCAAAGGTCAGAATGCGCGCAGCGGACGCAGCGTCGCCCCTTACTTCGAGGGCGGCCAGTTGCCGTTGGTGCGTCGTTTGCCGCACCTGGCCGGTTTCAACAATCTGTGGCGCATCGAGTTCAAGCCGGTCAACCTGGATCGGTTGGCGGACTTCGAGGCGGGCAGCGTCGTTTCGCCGGAAACGCTGGCCAAGGCCAAGATCATCAAGGCGACCGACGAGCGGGTGGCGATTCTGGGCCGGGGCGAGATTGACCGCCCATTGACCGTCAAGGCGCACCGCATTTCGGCGGGCGCTCGCCAGAAGATCGAAGCGGCGGGCGGCACGGTGGAAGCGCTGCCAGTGGAAGTCAAGCGTGAGCGGCGCTAACGTCGAGCGCCTGGTTGACCCGACAGCCTGCCATTGCGACAAGTAGTGTGAGGAGACCAGTTTCATGCAAATGCTGCAATCTGTGCGCAACGCCTTTCAGTTGCCCGATTTGCGCCGTAAACTGCTGACGACCTTTCTGATCCTGGCGATCTATCGCCTGGCTTCGCACGTTCCGGTGACCGGTGTCAACCTGGAAGGGTTGCGACAGTTGTTCTTGTCTAACCAACTGCTTGGTCTGCTGGACATGTTCTCCGGCGGGGCGATGTCGAACTTCTCGGTCATGGCGATGGGCGTCTATCCGTACATCACGGCCTCCATCATCATGCAACTGTTGATCCCCATCGTGCCCCGGTTGGAGGCGCTGCAGAAGGAAGGCGAAGCGGGGCGCAATCGCTTGAGCCAATATCAAAACTGGCTGACGATCCCGCTGGCGGCGCTGCAGGCGTATGGCCAGGCGACGATTCTGGCCCGCTCGCAGACGACGGGGGCGCCGGTATTGTCCAACTTCGGGTTCAGCGCGTATCCGTTGGAGACGCTGACGACGATCATCACGCTGACGGCTGGCACGATGTTTGCCATCTGGTTGGGCGAGCTGATTACCGAACAGGGCATCGGCAACGGTGTTTCGATCATCATCTTTGGCGGCATCGTGGCGCGCATCCCGCAGTCAATCGGGAATCTGCTGGCCAACAATCCGCTCTCGCTGCTGGTGTTCCTGGCGGTGACGGTCGTCACCGTGGCGGTCATCGTGATCGTGCAGGAGGGGCAGCGGCGCATCCCGGTGCAGTATGGCAAGCGTGTGCGCGTGATGCGCGGCAACCGTCTGATGATGGTGGGCGGGCAGAGTACGCACATCCCGCTGCGCGTCAACTCGGCCGGTATGATCCCGCTCATCTTTGCGCAGAGCTTCATGATCTTCCCCGGCACGATCGCCAGCTACTTCGTCTATTCGACGAACACGACGGTGGCGAACGTGGCGACCTGGATCAGTACGACGTTCAGTCCGCAGAGCAATGTGTACTGGATTATGTACTTCTTCCTGGTGATCGGCTTTACGTACTTTTACACCAGCGTGGTGTTCCAGCAGCAGAACCTGCCGGACACCTTGCAGAAACAGGGCGGCTTCGTGCCCGGTATTCGGCCAGGCAAGCCGACCGAAACCTATCTCAACGGTGTGCTGAACCGCATCACGTTGGTGGGCGCCGTCTTCCTGGGCCTGGTGGCGATTCTGCCCTGGCTGACGCGTGATGTGACCGAAACGACGACGATGCTCATCACGAGCACCGGTATGCTGATCGTGGTCGGCGTGGTACTCGATACGATGAAGCAGTTGGAAGCGCAGCTCATGATGCGTCACTACGAAGGATTCATCAAGTAAGCAGGCGCGCAGCAGAAGGAGTGGGCAACACATGCAAGGTCATCCGCTCTTCATTGTCATGTTGGGAGTGCCGGGCGCAGGGAAGGGAACCCAGGCGCAGCGGCTGGAAGAAAGACTGGGCCTGAAGCAAGTTTCCACCGGCGACATCTTTCGCGAGAACTTGCGCAATCAGACGCCGCTTGGCCTGCTGGCGAAGAGCTTCATGGACAAGGGCGAACTGGTGCCGGACGATGTGACGATTCGGATGGTGGAAGAACGCCTGAGCCGCCCAGACTGCCACAAGGGGGCGTTGTTGGACGGGTTCCCGCGCACGTTGGCGCAGGCGGCGGCGCTCGATCGGATGCTGAGCAGCAAGGGGCAGAAGATCGCACTGGCGCCGTTGATCAGCGTGACGGATGAGGAGGCGATGGCGCGCTTGACGGGGCGACGGGTCTGCCGGCGCTGTCAGGCTGTGTTCCATCTGATGTTCAACCCGCCGCCGCCAGATGGCGCGTGCCCGCAGGGAGATGCGAGTCAGTGCGACATCTATCAGCGGGACGACGACAAGCCGGAGACGGTACGTAACCGGTTGTTCGTCTACTACAAGCAGACGTCGCCGTTGGTTGGTTACTATTTTGCACATGGCTTGCTGGCCGAGATCAACGGCGCACAGCCGATCGATCAGGTAACGAGTGATCTGTGGAATACGTTGAGCGGCTTCATGGCATGAAGCAGCGGTTTCTGAACCGCCCGCAGGCGCGCCAGCGGGTAGACACCCGACCGTCCCTCTCGCGCATGACGATCAAGAGCGGCTACGAGCTTGGTCTCATGCGGGCGGCTGGCCAGATCGTGGCCGAGGTGCACGAGAAGATGCGGGCGACGATTCGGCCCGGCGTCACGACGGGCGAGTTGAACCGCGTGGCCGACACTCTGATCCGGGAGCGCGGGGGCGAGCCGTCCTTCCTGGGGTACAGCGGGTTTCCGGCTTCGATCTGTGCCTCGATCAATGAGGAGCTGGTGCACGGCATTCCGAATGCAACGCGAACGCTGCAAGCCGGCGACATCATCAGTGTGGACGTTGGCGTCTTCTACAAGGGTTTTCATGGCGATTCGGCCTGGACGTACCCGGTGGACGCAGTGAGCGACGAGGCGCTGAGGCTGCTGGCCGTGACCGAGCGTTCGCTCTTTCTGGGGATTGCAGAGGTGGCGCCAGGCAAGACGTTTGGCGATGTGGCGGGGGCCATTCAGCGTTACGTCGAGGAGAATCGTTTCAGCGTCGTGCGCGACTATACCGGTCATGGCATTGGTCGGCAGATGCACGAAGAGCCGCAGATTCTGCACTACCTGGACGACAACGACCTGGTGCGGTACTGGATCATGCGGCCCGGCATGACGGTGGCGATCGAGCCGATGGTCAACAGCGGCGACTGGCAGACCGAAGTGCTGAGTGACAAGTGGACGGTGGTCTCGAAGGATCGCAGCCTGACGGCGCACTTCGAACACACGGTGGCCGTGACCGAGCACGGCATGGAAATTTTGACCAGGTTCGAGTGACAGGCGGTCGCCGCTGGTCTTGTGGAATAGACAGGCAAAAGTAGGGGAGAGGTGTTCTCATGAAAGTTCGACCCTCTGTAAAGCGGATTTGTTCGAAATGCAAGATCATCAAGCGCCACGGTGTGGTGCGGGTGATTTGTCAGGACCCCAAGCATAAGCAGCGACAGGGTTGAAAGGTTTAGGAGGCAAGCATGGCTCGTATTGCTGGCGTTGACCTGCCGCGCGAGAAGCGGGTCGAGGTGGCGTTGACCTACATTTTTGGCATCGGCCCTTCGACCAGCAAGGAGATTCTGGGCGTTACCAGCGTAAGCCCGGACACGCGCGTCAAAGATCTGTCGGAAGCCGAAGTGGCGCGTTTGCGCGAGGTCATTGACCGCAACTATCGCGTGGAAGGCGATTTGCGGCGTGAGATCAGCTTGAATATCAAACGCTTGCAGGAGATTGGTTCCTACCGAGGGTTGCGCCATCGCCGCAGCCTGCCGGCGCGCGGCCAGCGCACGCGTACGAATGCCCGCACGAAGCGAGGCGCACGCAAGACCGTGGCAGGCAAGCGCCGCGCCAAGGCCAAGAAGTAGGGATCGTAAGCCAGCCGCTGGCTGGCTTTGGAGTAGTCAGAAGGAGTAATCATGCCACCACGAGTTGCACGACGGGAGCAGCGCCGAGGCGCCGCACGACGCGAAAAGAAGATGGTGCCGATGGGTGCCGTGCACATTCAGTCTACGTTCAACAACACGATCATTACGATTACCGATACCCAGGGTAATACACTGACCTGGAGCAGCGCCGGGCTGGCGGGGTTCAAGGGATCGCGCAAGAGCACCCCGTATGCGGCCGGTTTGGCGGCCACCCAGGCCAGCAAGAGCGCCATGGACATGGGAATGCGTGAGGTGGACGTGTTTGTCAAGGGGCCTGGGCCAGGTCGCGAGGCGGCGATTCGGTCGCTGCAGACGGCAGGCCTGCGGGTGCGCAACATCACCGACCTGACGCCGCTGCCGCATAACGGCTGTCGGCCGCCCAAGAAGCGGCGCGTCTAGGACGCGGCGCAGAGTCTCGAAAACGTTCGGTTGACAAGGAAGACCGGCTACCGTAGGCCTGTAAACTTGCACCGGACACACGCGGCCGCCGCGGCGGTGTGCGTGACCGATTTTTTGGAGGAAACAAGATGGCTAGGTATACGGACCCAGTTTGCAGGTTGTGTCGAGCTGAGAGTCAGAAGTTATTTCTAAAGGGCGAGCGCTGTCTGTCGCCCAAGTGTGCGCTGGAGCGCCGGGCGTTCGTGCCGGGCATGCACGGGCGCAAGGGCGGGATGAAGCGCAAGATCTCCGACTACAACCGCCAGCTACGGGAGAAGCAGAAGGCGCGTCGTATCTACGGTGTGCTGGAACGACAGTTTCGTCGTTACTTCGCCGCCGCCAGCCGCGCCAAGGGTTTGACGGGTGCAACCCTGTTGGTCATGTTGGAAACGCGTCTCGATAACGTGGTCTATCGGCTGGGCTTCGCCGATTCACGCGCACAGGCGCGCCAACTGGTGCGTCACGGGCATTTCATGGTCAATGGCCAGAAGACGAACATCCCGTCTTTCCAGGTCAAGCCGGGCGATGTGGTGGCTGTGCGCGATGGCAGCCGCCAGAACCTGTACTTCAAGGACCGCACCAGTTTGATGAATGATCGCTTTCCGGCGCCGCCGTCCTGGTTGAGTCGCGATCTCGCTGGCCTGTCTGGACGCGTGGTAGAATTGCCGGGCCGTCAGGACATCGAAGTGCAACTGAACGAGCAGTTGATCGTTGAGTTCTACAGCCGATAGACGACAAGGCGATGATCGCACCTCTCGACGTGCGGCGAACCGCCGCGCGGGACATGAGCGATCAATCGTACCTGTCGCACGACGTAAGGAGGTAGCAACTTGTCAAACGTAATGTTGCCAAAGATCGAATGTGAAGCGAGCGCGCAGAACTACGGGCGCTTTGTCATCAGCCCGCTGGAGGGTGGGCATGGCACGACCCTGGGCAACGCGTTACGCCGCGTCATCCTGTCTTCGTTGCCTGGCGCTGCTGTCACGTCGGTTCGCATCAGCACCGTCAACCACGAGTTTCAGGATATCGAACATGTGCGCGAGGACATGACGGCCCTTTTGCTCAACATCAAGCAGATTCGCTTGAAGAGCGATAACGATGAGCCGCAGCGTTTGCACGTGGAAGTGAGCGGGGAAGGCATCGTCACCGCGGGTGATCTGATTTGTCCCGTGGGTGTCGAAATCATCAACCCTGAATTGTATCTGTTGACAACCGATTCGGAGCAAGCCGAGTTGGATATCGAGATGGTGGTACAGCGCGGCAAGGGCTATTCGCCCGCCGAAGAACGCACCAGGCTGCCCCTGGGTGAAATTCCGGTGGATGCGATCTTCAGCCCGGTGCGCAAGTGCAACTACACGGTCGAACGCACGCGCGTGGGTCATCAAACCGACTATGATCGCTTGGCGATCGAAATCTGGACCGACGGCACGATTGCGCCCAAGACGGCGCTGAGCGAAAGCGCACGCATCCTCGTGCAGCACTTTTCGCTGATCGTCGGTGTGGATGCCGGCATCGTTGACTTGCCTCGCAAAGAGGACGAGGGGATTCCCAACCGTATCTACGATACGACCATCGAGGAGCTGGAGTTGACCGTGCGCGCCTACAACTGCTTGAAGCGCGCCGGCATCACCAAGGTAGGCGAAGTGCTGGAGAGGCTGCAGCAGGGCGAAGAGGAGATTCTCGCCATTCGCAACTTCGGCCGCAAGTCGCTCGATGAACTGTTGGATCGCCTGGAGCAAAAGGGGTTCCTGGCGGCCATTCGCTTCGAACGGCGCTCCCCGGCCGAGATCGAGGGCGGTTTCGACACGGATGACGACGCCAGCATCGAAGAACCGGCGCTGGCGATCGAATGAGCGAGCGACGAAACGAGTGAGGATGAAATGCGACACCAAGTAAGCGGATATAAACTGGGGCGCAACGATGCCCAACGTCGTGCGCTCTTGCGCAACCTGATCAGCCAGTTGTTCCAGCATGGCCGGATCGAAACGACCGAAGCCAAGGCCCGTGCGATTCGATCGGACGCCGAGAAGCTGATCACCCTGGCCAAGAACGGCTTGCGCGCCGGCGGGAACAAGACTCACGCCCGTCGTCTGGTGGCGGGACGTGTGAACGGCGAGGACATTGCCAAGAAACTGTTCGACGAGATCGCGCCACGCTTCGAAGATCGTCCCGGCGGCTATACCCGGCTGTACAAGCTCGGTATGCGGCAGGGCGATGGCGCTGAGATGGCCATCATCGAACTGGTGGAAGCGTCGCAGAAAGA
The DNA here is from genome assembly GCA_964580725.1 of uncultured Anaerolineae bacterium. GTDB lineage: Bacteria > Chloroflexota > Anaerolineae > SSC4 > Amarolineaceae > Amarolinea. Next base: position 16,515 of record CAZOLV010000023.1, read on the forward strand.
CTGACCTGCGGCGAGATCATGATGCAGCCGTCTGACGACCAACGACCAGCCTACCGGGCGACGGCGGCGTATGACGGGACGAACTACGCCGGTTGGCAGGTGCAAATTGCCCGGCCAACCGTGCAAGGCACCTTAGAAACGGCGCTGGCGCGCATCTGCCAGGAGCCAATTCGAGTGATCGGCGCCGGGCGCACTGACGCCGGCGTGCATGCCGCTGGACAAGTCATCCGTTTTCAGGCGACCTGGCGCCATACGCCGGGCGACCTGGAACGGGCGCTCAATGCGGTCTTGCCGCCCGATGTGGCAGTGCGCGCGGTGGAGCTGGCCCCTCCGGGCTTTCACCCGCGCTTCAGTGCGCACAGCCGTTGCTACACCTACTCGGTGTGGGCCGCACCGGTGCGCTCACCGCTGCGGGCGCGCTATGCGCACTTCGTCGGCCAGCCGCTGAACCTGGCGGCAATGAACGAGGCAGCGGCGCATCTGCTCGGTTGGCACGACTTCGGCGCTTTCGGCGCCGACCCCGAAGAACGGGCCGGCCGTGGCAACACGCGGCGCGAGGTGATGCAGGCGCAGTGGCGTGCGATGAGCGCGACAGATGGCGTCTGCTACAGCTTCGACATCGAAGCCAACGCCTTTTTGCGTGCGATGGTGAGAACCGTCGCGGCGACGCTGTTGGATGTGGGGCGCGACCGTCGCACTCCCGATGACGTGTTGCGACTCCTGCTTGCCGCCGATCGGCGCCTGGCGCCGCCGCCGGCGCCGGCCTGTGGCCTGTGTCTGGTGCAGGTCCGTTATTGAGACTCAGACTGATAGATTGATTGATGAAGAGCTGCCGCTGTGCAAGGCGACAGCGATGGTCAGGGGATTGCGCAACTGCTGAGGGGCGCACAGGACCTGCCAGACTTGAGGAGACGTAGAAGTGAAGACTTATTCGCCAAAAGCATCGGACATCGAACGAGAGTGGTACGTGGTGGATGCCGCCGGGCAGAACCTGGGGCGGCTGGCGGCGCGCATTGCCGTCATTTTACACGGCAAACACAAACCCACCTATGCGCCCCACATGGACACGGGCGACTATGTGATCGTACTGAACGCCGACAAGGTGACGGTGACCGGCCGCAAGCTCGACCAGAAGTTCTACTACCGCCACTCGATGTATCATGGCGGTTTCAAGAAGGTCTCGCTGCGCGACCAGATGTCGAACCATCCGGATCGTGTGATTCAGTCTGCGGTGCGTGGTATGCTGCCGAGCACCAAGCTCGGACGACACATGCTCAAGAAGATGAAGGTGTACGCCGGCAGCGAACATCCGCACCAGGCGCAACAGCCCAAAGTGCTAGAAGTTTGACCCGGACGCCAGAGAGTCGAGGAGAAGAACGAATGACGACAGTTCGCTATTTCGAGGGCGTTGGACGCCGCAAGACTTCCACCGCACGGGTACGCCTGTATCCTGGAACCGGCAACATCCTGGTCAATGAGCGCAAGATGGAAGACTACTTCCCGCGCGAGACCGATCGCATCAAGCTGATGCAGCCGCTGCAGACCACCGAAACCCAGGCGATCTACAATGTGTCGGTTCACGTGGCGGGCGGCGGCACTTCTGGTCAAACCGATGCGGTTGTCATGGGGATGGCCCGGGCGCTGGTTGCGGCCGACGAGGCCCGGCGGGCCGCCCTGCGCGCAAAGGGTTACCTGACGCGCGACGCACGCGCCGTGGAACGCAAGAAGCCCGGTCTGACCAAGGCGCGCCGCGCAAAGCAGTACACCAAACGCTAACCACAGTGAGAGACTGCGGCAGTCTGCACTGATTCGAACGACGACTCAAGCGCGCCCAACCCTGGCGCGCTTGAGCCGTTTCATCTTGAGGTTTTCCTCATGCCGGTCATCGCGGTCAATGGCGCACATCTCTACTACAGCGAACATGGCGCGGGCGAGCCGTTGGTGCTGCTGCACAATTTTCTGGCCACCGGCGCCACCTGTTGGCGTAAACAAATCCCCGTCCTGGCCAAATCCTTCCGCCTGATCGTCCTCGATCTGCGCGGACATGGCCGCAGCGACAATCCTGGCCGCCAGCCCATCACCCACACCTTGCTGGCCAATGATGTCATCGCTCTGCTGCACGCGATCGGCCTCGATGCGGTGCATTTCGCTGGCGTCAGTTCTGGCGCCATGCTCCTGCTGACCCTGGCCCTGAAGGCCCCCTCGCTGGCGCGCTCGCTGCTGCTGACCGCCGCCACCTATCGCTTCACGCCGATCAATCGCGCCCGCGCAGCACAGTTCACGCCGGAGGGCGTGCCGCCCGCCTGGGCTGCCCACTGGCAGGAAATCCATGCGCCCGTCTATGGGCCGGACTATTGGCGCGCCCTGCTGGCGACTTTCGTGACGCTCAACCAGGAGTGGGGCGAGGTCAACTTTCCGCCGTCGCCCCGCTTGGCGGAGATCAGCCAGCCGGCGCGCATCATCCACGGCGATCGCGACGAGTATTTCCCCCCTTCTCTGGCCGTGGAGTTGTTCGATCTGTTGCCGGCGGCCAGCCTTTGTATCATGCCCAACGCCGGCCATCTGCCCCATCTCCAGTATCCGGCCCGTTGGAACGACCTGGCGCTGGAGTTCTTGAGCGCCCAACAGCGCCATTCCCACAGCGTGAACCACCGGCGCTGAACGCAACAATCCTGACCGACCTGCCATCCATCAGCCGCGGAGGTGTAGCATGTGCGCTTCGACTCTCGCTATGACGCCAGACGCCGGGTGGCCCGGCCGCCTGGAAGGCGAAGAGCTGCGCCAGTTCCTGGTCAAAAGCTGGATGACGCACGATGCGATGTGGTTTCGCTACTCCCTGGAAACCTGCGGCATCGAGCAGACCAACCGCGTCAACCTGGCTGCCGTACGTGCGTTGGGCGCACAGGAGATCCGCCGGCTGGTCAAGGCGCTTGGCTGGCGCAGCGTGGATTCGATGGCGGCCTTGCGCCAGTTGATCGAAACGGCGTGGGGAATCATTGGCGCCGATTTCATGGATTTCAGCTACAGTTTTCCGGCCCCACAGGTGATGCGGTGGGAGGTGCGGCGCTGTTTCGCCTTCGACGGCGTGACGCGCCTGGGCGTCGCCGACCGCTACGTGTGCGGCATCTTTCCCCGCGTCGAGGCCTGGTTCGATGCCCTGGCGATTGCGTACACTGTCGCGCCTGTGTTCGACGGCTGCTTGATGTTCAGCGCCGGCGCCTGCAGCCGCGAATACACCTTCACTTTGCCCGTCTAGCCGCCATCCGAACCGGCCAGGCAGGCCGCGGAGTCGTTGCCAATGAACAGTTCATACGTTCCTGAGCCAAAAAGCCCTTTTGTGCGCCTGATCGGACTGCGCTTTCTGGCCTGCGCCGACGGGCGCAGCGTCTGCTGTTTGGAAGCGACGCCGGCGCTTTTCAATCCCAACGGCGTCATGCATGGCGCCGCTATCTATGCGCTGGCCGACACCGGCATGGGCGCTGCGGTTGCTTCGCTGCTGGCCGCTGGCGAACAGTGCGCCACCGTCGAGATCAAGATCTCGTACCTGCGCCCGGTGCGCCAGGGACTGTTGCGCTGCGAGGCGCAGATGCTGCAAAAAGGCCGTCGCGTGGCGTTCCTCACCGCGGCGATCTACCTGGAAGACAAGCTGGTCGCTCACGCGACGGGCACGTTTGCAGTGACAGCCAATGCGCCTGGCGATGACAGCGAACGCCGCAGCGGTCAAGTTCCAGACGTTGGGACGTAGCGGACTGGTGGAACAGATACGGCGACGATACGCTGGTCAAGTTCCAGACGTTGGGACGTAGCGCCGCTGAAAGGCGCGGGACACGACGTTCGTGATCGCTGCAACAGTTTGGTTTTTCCTACGTCAACATCAAGTGAGCGACAGTTTTGCCGGTTGGCGATGTGGCAGCCGGCAACCACCATTCAGGCGACGCCCGTCTGGCGGCGAAACCAATGTTGTTGACAAGGAGAGAATCACGATGAACCGAAGTTTGCGTTTCTACGTGGCATGGGGCGCTGGATGCGCCGTCCTGATCCTGGTCTTGGCCAGCCTCGGGCTGGCATCGAGCGCAAAGGCTGACAGGGTCGCGAACGCGCCACTTCAGGCTGCAGTCGCGAACGCGCCCGACACACGTATCTTTTTACCCGTCTCGGTGCTAACCTTTGCGGTGGCAGCGCGACCCGACCTGGGCGACGCGCCCGACAGCACCAACAGCTATGGCGTGAGCATGACGGCCTATCCGCCTGGCGGACCACCCGGCGTCGTGGCGCGTTTTCCCACGGTCTTCACGGCCGGTTCGCCGCCCTACGGGCCGCGGCACCGCAACCATTCGTTGGTCTACTTCCTGGGTCCGTCCATCACGGCGGAGAAGGAGGCAGACATCGGCTTCGACGCCGACATCATCAACAATCTGCAACCGCCAGGTGACACACCCGACCTGGATCGCGCTGACGACGGGGTGACGGCCGCTCCGCTGCCGCATTGCGCCCCCACCATTCTCACCTACACCATTACGGTGATGCCCGGCGCGCCGCCCAGTGTGGCCTATGTGAACCTCTGGTTCGACTGGGATCTCAGCGGCGATTGGGGCGCGGTTTTGCCGTGCGCAGGGGTGACCGCGCCCGAATGGGCCGTGAAGAATCAAAACGTCACGCTGCCGGGGCCGGGCGTTTACACCTTCAACACACCGGCCTTCCTTCCCTACAACCCGACCCCCAATCGCTGTCTGTGGTGGCGCATCACCTTGAGCAGCCATCCGGCCACCGCGGCCGACGGCAGCGGTTCGGCCAACGGCTATGAGTTCGGCGAGACGGAAGACTACTACCAGTGCGGTGAGATCATTCCGACGCCCACGCCGACGCCAACCTTCACACCGACCCCCCGGCGGACGCGAACACCGACCCCCACGCCGACGGCCACCCTCACGCCGACGCCAACCAGCCATCCGCCCTACTCGATCATCGTCATCAAGCTCGATGCGGAGGGCCCGCTGCCAATCCCCGACTGGCGCATGACCCTCTTCAGCGGGGAGGCCTGTCAGGGCGTCCCCCTGGCCGACCAGACGACCGACGACCGCGGTCTGACCGATTTCATAAACCTGGCGCCCGGCGTCTACTCGGTGCTCGAAGAGACGCGCCCCGACTACCAGCCGCAGACGCCCATTTGCCAGACGATTGCCGTTGGCGACGTCGCACAGTCCACCGTCGTCTTCGCCGCGCCAAACTATCCGCCCGGCGGCATCGATGAATTCCCCTCCGGTGCGCATCTCTCGATGGAGATTCCGGGCGCCGGCGCAATGCCTGTCACCCTGAACGGTCCCAGCACCGTCTGGCGCAGCGATCCGCACGATTCCGACGGCGACGGCCGGCTGGAGATAGACACCGAGATGCTGACCATGCACCTGACGGGGATGGGACCAGCCGGGCCGCTGATGATACGCGAAAGCCCGACCTTGCCATCGCTGGGCCGCATCGTGCAACAAACGCCCGGCGGTGACTTCCCGGCCGACAGTTTCTTCGACGTGTTCTTCGAGATCTCGCTGGACGGCGGGCAGACCTGGTGGCCGGTCGAGCAGCCGGTGCGCATGGAAGCCGTCATCGCTGCCATCCCGCCGACCCTGGCCTACTATCAACCGCCGCAACCGATCTCGATCCCGGTGATCGGGCCGGGGGGCCAGGTCATCGTGATCATCCGGCACGCCCTGCATGTGCCGCTGCCCCCCTATGAAAAGCTGATCGTTTTCGTGAACTACAAGCCGAAGACGCCCACGCCCACGCCCACGCCGACCCGCGAGATTCCCCCCACGGCGACTCCAACACCAACGCACACCCCGACAAAAACGCCGACGCCGACGTATACCCCCACGCCGACACCCACGCAGAAGCCGATTCTGACGGGCATCTCGTCCACCTTCTATGTGACGGCCGACGGTTTCGTGGTCATCACCGTTCATGTGCAGGACCCGGCGCTGAGCCGCCTGATCTACGACATGGAGATTTTCTTCGACGAACAGCAGCCGCCTTGGCCCGGCGGCCAGCCCATCAGCGGACCGCAAGGATGGCAGCCCTTCCCGGTGTCCGGCGGCATCGGCTGGGTGACAAACAGCAATCCCCTAGAGGTGTGCCAGCCCGTGCAGTTTGTCATCCAGTTGCCGGCGGGCGTCGCGATCGGCGATCTGATCTGGCTGCACATGACGGATCAGAATCACAACAACCTGGGATATGTCATCAGCCAACGGGTCGCATCGCCAGGAGCGAACGCGGCCCCGCCCTGGTGGAACCTGTGGCTGCCGAAAAGGCTGGACCCCCACTGCAACCAATGAACCTGTCAGAGACCCGTTTGCGCTCTCCGCGTCCCCCTTGTCGTCTGCGTCCCTGGCACGGTGCGCAAGCATTTGGGCGATGCGATGATCAACTGCACCGTGCCAGGCTCGATCAGGGTGAGGGGTTGCGCGGCAGGATCAGGCGCACGGCGCGTTCGTAGAAGAGATAGTTCCAGGCCCAATTGATGAGCACGCCCAGGCGGTTGCGAAAGCCGATCAGGAAGACGATGTGCACCGCCAGCCAGATCACCCAGGCGAAGAACCCGGTGTAGAGACGCTGGCCGATGCGGGCTACGGCGGCGTTGCGCCCGACCGTGGCCATCGCACCCCGGTCGTGATAGCGGAAAGGCTGCGGCGCCTCCTGACGAGTCAGGCGAGCGATGTTGGCGGCGGCATGGACGCCCTGCTGCATGGCGACTTGCGCCACGCCCGGCAGCGCCACACCGTCCTGTTCGAGATAGGCCAGGTCGCCGATCACGAAGACGTTGTCGTATTCCAGGCTTTGTAGGGTGGGACGCACGGGGATGCGGCCGCCGCGCATCCGCGACAGCGGCAGGTCATGCGCCAGGGTTGCTCCGCGCACGCCCGCCGTCCACACGGACGCGGCGGTGGGAATCGCTGCACCATCCTTGAGGATCACCGCGTCTGGGGTGACGGCGGCGACGGCGCTGGCCAGGCGCACGGTGACGCCCATTTGCTGCAGCCGGGCCGCGGCGTAGTGACCGCCGCCCACGCCGCGCAGCAGTTCATCGGCCGCTTCCAGCAGAATCACGCGGGCCTCTTGACGTAGATCGAGTTCGGGATAATCGTTGGCCAGCGGCTGGAAAAGCAGTTCGGCCAGCGCGCCCGCATACTCGACGCCGGTCGGCCCGCCGCCGATGATGACGAAGGTCAGCAGGCGCCGGCGTTCGTCAGTGGCGGTGAGCGGCAGTTGCGCGGCCCGTTCGACGCAGCGCAGGATGTGATTGCGCAGCCCAACGCCCTCTTCGATGGACTTGAGGGTGAAGCAGTTGGCCGCGGCGCCCGGTGTGTCGAAGAAGTGATTGACGCTGCCCAGGGCGAGGATCAGGTAGTCGTAGCGGAAGGAAAGATTGGCGCTGTGGACCTCTTGCGTTTGCAGATCAATGCGCTCCACTTCGGCCATGTGGAAGCGTACATTGGCATGTTGGCGCACCAACCCCCGCACCGAGCGGGCGATCAGCCCAGGCTCGACCTCGGCGGCGGCAACCTGGTACAGGAGGGGCAGGAAGGTGTGGTAGTTGTTCTTGTCCAACAGTTCCACAGTGACGTCGGCGACGGCCAGGGCCTTGCTGGCCCACAACCCGCCAAACCCTGCGCCCAACACGATCACGCGGGGCTTCGTTGTAGATGTCATACGTAGGTTTTTCCCTATTATCAGGATGATCAGGGGGGTGATGGCGGGCCTTGTGCGATGCGCGTCAGGATGTGATCGGCATCGGGTGCGGCCCAATGGGCTTCGATCCACCAGGTCGCGCCGGCGGCGACGTAGGGCTGCACTTGCGCCAGGGCGGCAGCAGGATCGTCGCCCGGTGTCTGGCCCTCGACGATGATGTCGAAATGACCGGCTGCCGGGCGCTGCACGGCGACATGGGCCGCCATGACGCCGACCTCTTGCGGCGTGGGGGGGCGCATCAGCACCTTGCCGTCAGCGCCGAGCACGGCGGGCAGCAGACCGTCATAGCGCAGGGCGCGCTGCATAGACTTTGCGCTTGGCCAGGCGCCGACGACCCAAATGGGGATGCGGGGCTGTTGCAGTGGCGGCGGCGGGGGCGGCGTCTGGAAATTGACATCATTCAGGTGAACGTGGTAGTATTCGCCCTCGAAATCGAACGAACCGCCCTGCCACAGCCGCGTCAAGATCTCCAGGCCTTCATCCAACAAACGGGCGCGAGCTTTGCGCTCGGCGACCTCGCCGAAGGCAGCAAAACCGCTCTCCAGGGCGCCCAAGCCGACCGATAAGATGACACGGCCGCCGGAGAGCTGATCGAGTGTAGCGGTCTCGCTGGCGAGTTTCCAGGGACGCATGCGCGCCAGTGGGGTGAGCATGGTGCCCAGGCGGATGCGCTGCGTGCGCATGGCAGCCGCCGTCAATGCCACCCAGGCATCTACGCCCCACACCGGTTCCCAAACGAAGAACCCATCCCAGCCGGCTGCTTCGGCTGCGTGGGCGCAGTCAGCCGCCAGGCGGGCATCCCCCTGCGGCAAGACAAAACCGTAGTTCATTGCTATTTCATCCTGATCCGAGTGCAAGTCCTGTCCAACATCCGGCCGCTTGACGATGCTGACGTTGGATTTTCGATTCGAAGCACAACCTCCCGGCTGTCCGCCCGATTTTACCACATGGCCGCTCTTTTTGCCTGTCACAAAGATGCTGCTGCGTCCGTCATGTTGCATCGTAACGGCAACGACTCAGGGTATCTGCTCGACAACTTGGGGTGAAAGCCCAAACCCAGAAGGTTTCTACAACCTTTACGGTTTTTTTCCCGGATTATCGAGCACATACGTGAAAGTGAAGGTAAGGTGAGAACGAAATGAGGTGCGCATCATCATGCAACACAGACTCCCCTTGATTGTGCTGGCGGTCAGTCTGATCGCCCTGACCATCGTCCCCATGTATGCACAGGAGCCGCCGGTCGGCCCCGCAGTGGCCGTGTGTGCGGCCGGCGCCGGCTACGCCTCTGGGTGTGACGTTGACCAGGACGGCGACATTGACATCTTCGATGCTCAACTCACTGCCGGCCGCTGGAATAGCAGCGGCGCTTACACGTCGGGTCACACTCACTGGGGCGAGACCTGGACCGGCGCCGGCCCCGGCGATGGCCTGCGGGTGGAGAACGCTGCCGCCAGCGGCTATGCCTACGGCGTCACCGGCCAGAGCGCCAGCACCAACGGGCGCGGCGTCGCTGGCTATGTCAGCGCAGCCAGCGGTACGACCTATGGGGTGCAGGGCCAGTCTGCCAGCACAGCGGGCCGTGGGGTGTTTGGTCTGGTCACGGCCAGCAGCGGCACGGCCTCCGGTGTCGCCGGCGAGAGCGCCAGCAGTAATGGCCACGGCGTCTACGGCATCGTGACCGCTGCCAGCGGCGATAACGACGGCGTTTTTGGCGAAACGGCCAGCACGTCGGGACGCGGTGTGCGTGGATTGGCGACAGCCTCCAGCGGTACAACCACTGGCGTGATGGGCACGGCGACAAGCAGCGCGGGGCGCGGCGTCTATGGCATGGCGCCGGCCAGCACTGGCGCAACCTATGGGGTGTACGGGGAGAGCGCCAGCACCGCGGGACGCGGCGTCTATGGTAGGGCGACGGCCAGCAGCGGTCAGGCCTATGGGGTGCACGGCGTGTCGGCAAGCACCAACGGTCGCGGCCTGTTCGGACACGCTACAGCCAGCAGCGGCTCGACATACGGTGTGGTCGGCCAGACCGACAGCTCAACCGGCGCCGGCGTACAAGGCCATGCGTCCACCTCGACGGGCATCAACTATGGCGTGTGGGGCCTGTCCTCGAGCACCGATGGCACGGGGGTTCTGGGCCAGGCCTCAGCCGTCAGCGGCGTCACCTTCGGCGTCTATGGCCAGTCCTCCAGCGACCAGGGTTTTGGGGTGTACGGCGTGAACTGGGCGAACACGGGTGTTACCTATGGCGTCTACGGCAAATCTCTCAGCGTCAGCGGCTATGCCGGTTACTTCACCGGCCAGGGAGGCGATGCCGTGTATGTCGTGAACACGGGAAGCGGCCGGGGGATCCAGGTTTCCGCCTCCACCGACACAGCCATCTGGGCCGTCACCAACACAGGCACCGCCGGCGTGGACGGCCGCGCCAGCGGCACGACTGGCCGGGGCGTGTATGGCCGGGCGTCATCTACCACCGGCGTGAACTACGGGGTGTATGGCCGCACCGACAGCGCCTCTGGCTATGCCGGCTATTTCCTGGGCAATCTGCACACCACCGGCGCCCTGAGCAAGGCGGCCGGTTCTTTCAAGATTGACCACCCGCTCGACCCGGCCAACCAGTACCTCTACCACTCCTTCGTCGAATCGCCCGACATGAAGAACATCTACGATGGCGTGGCGACGCTGGACGCCAACGGCGCGGCCGTGGTGACCCTGCCTGACTGGTTCGAGGCGCTGAACAGCGACTTTCGCTACCAGCTTACGCCGGTTGGCGCAGCCATGCCCAACCTGCACATCGCCGGGAAGATCCAGGGCAACATCTTCCGCATCGCCGGCGGCCAGCCGGGCATGGAGGTCTCCTGGCAGGTGACCGGTATCCGTCATGACGCCTACGCCAACGCCCACCGCATTCCGGTGGAGGAGGCCAAGCCGCCCGCCGAGCGCGGCCTCTATCTGCATCCTGTCGAGCTGGGCCAGCCCGCCGAGCGCGGGCTTGACTATCAGCGCGACGGGGATTTTGACCGTTGATGGCCGCCGCGCCCCTGCGGCTGGTTGCCAGGCAGGGGCGCGGTGGCCTGTATGATCGTGGTATGGCCGGGCTGGATTGCCTGGTTCTACTGTTCGATTGACCTGTGCGGCCGGGCCGCAGCCCGGTGGTCAGGCCGCAACAGACGGACTTTCATCTTGTGCACAAGCGCACACAAAGGAGACCTGTCAGATGAAGCATTGTCGTTCAACCCGGCGCTTTGGCGCCAACGTGGCCAGCCTGCTGCTGGCGCTGTGTCTGGTTTGTGTCACCATGCCCTGGGCCGCGGCCCAGGACGCGCCGGCTGCCACGTTCACCGTCAACTCGACCAACGACGTGAACGATGGCACCTGCGACGCGACCCACTGCTCGCTGCGGGAGGCCATCGGCGCCGCTAACGCGGCCGTCGGGTCGGATACGATCCGGTTCAACATCGCCGGCGCGGGCGTCAAGACCATCGCCCCGACCAGCGCGCTGCCCGCACTCACCGGCCCGGTGATCATAGACGGCTTGACGCAGCCCGGCGCAGCCTGCACAGCCTGGCCGCCGACGCTGCTGATCGTGCTGAACGGGGCGATGGCCGGGCCGTCCACCCCCGGCCTGCAGGTGACGACGGGCGCCAGCACGGTGCGCGGGCTGGTCGTCAACGGCTGGTGGGACGACTACGGCATCGTCATAGATGGTACCGGCAACCGCGTCGAGTGCTCGTTCGTGGGCACCAACGCGGCCGGCACGGCCGCCGTACCCAATGTCGTCGGCGTAGGCATCGTGGGCGGCGGCAGCAACAACATCGGCGGCAACCTGGCCGGCACGCGCAACCTGATCTCCGGCAACGCCGGCGATGGCGTGTACCTGACCAACGGCGTTTCCAACAATGCCGTCTACGGCAATTACATCGGCACCGACGTCAACGGTAGTCTCGACCTGGGCAACGGCAGCAGCGGCGTCGCCTTTTCCAACGCCAGCAGCAACACGGTCGGCCTGCCCAACCCGGCCTCGCGCAACGTCATCGCCGGCAACAACAACACCGGCATCGTCTTCAGTAACGGCTCCAACAACAATTCGGTGGTGGCCAACTATATCGGCCTCAATGCCGCCGGCACCGCCGCGGTCCCCAACACCGTGGCCGGCGTGTTCATCAACAACGGCGCGGGCAACATCATCGGCGACAGCAGCGCCCCGGCGCGCAACATCATCTCCGGCAACGCCGATCAGGGCATCCTCATCTTCGGGCCTTCGTCGGGCAATTTTGTGCGGGGCAACACCATTGGTCTCGACCCGGCTGGCGCCGTGGCCATTCCCAACCAGGGGTCCGGGGTGCGCCTGGCCAACGGCGCCACGCTCAACGTGATCGGCGGCAGCGTGGATGCGGCGCGCAACATCATCTCCGGCAATGACAACGAGGGCGTGCTGATCCATGAGTCTGGCACGGACAACAACACGGTCGAGCGCAACTACATCGGCGTCGCCGCCGATGGGGTCACGGCGCGGCCCAACGGCCTGGGCATCGCCCTGGCCACCGCGGCGGGCAACCAGGTTCTCGACAACGTCATCTCTGGCAACGTCTCCGGCGGCGTGGCGATCGCCTATGCCGGTGCGGACAACAACGTCCTGCAGGGCAACAAGATCGGCGTGGCGGCGGATGGGGTGACAGCGGTGGGCAACGGCACCGCTCCCAGCGAGGGCGGCGGCGGCCCCGGCGTCAGCATCTACCAGGGCGATGGCAATCAGATCGGCGGCCTGGCGGCCGGCGACAGCAACATCATCGCCTACAACGGCAGCAACGGTCTGCAGGTGCTGGAGGGCGTCGGCAACCGCATACGCGGCAACTCGATCTACAGCAACAACGCCCTGGGCATTGATCTGGACAACGATGGCGTCACTTCCAACGACCCGCTGGACCCGGACACGGGCGGCAATCTGCTGCAGAACTTCCCGACGCTGACCAGCGCCTCGGTGGGTGGCGGCGTCAGCGTGGCCGGCACCATCAACACGACGCCCAGCACCGCTATCACGATTGACGTGTACGGCAGCGCGACGTGCGATCCCTCGGGCTACGGCGAGGGTGCGTCGCACCTGGGCGTGATCAACGTCACCACTAACGGCAGCGGCGACGCCCCCTTTGCGACCACGTTCCCGGTGTCGCCGGGCGGCTTCTGGCTGACCGCCACCGCCACTGACCCGGCCGGCAACACCTCGGAGTTCAGCGCCTGCCGTGCGCTGGGCTGCTACCTGGACTTCAACAGCAACGGCCGCGTCGACGCGCAGGACATCATGCAGGTGGCCGCGCGCTGGAACAACCCCGGCGCGTACAACGCCACCTACGATGTGGCCCCACCCTTTGGCAGCCCGCTGGACATCTTCGACCTCATCGCCGTAGCCGACCAATGGGACACACCATGCCCGTTCTTCGAGCGATGAAGCAGGGGCTGTCATACAACAAGCAGCGCGTATGTGCTCGATAATCCGGGAACCCTCAAGATTTCTGAAACCTTGAGGGTTTGAGGCTTCCGTCGCCAGTTATCGAGCAGATACGACCCTCCGCAGTTTGTGATTGGCGTTCTGAGTGCGCGGCGCCGCCGCGCACTCAGCAATTGATCTACACAAGGAGGTCGTTGTCATGCAGCGCACGATACGTCTTGTCGTTTTGCCGGCCATCATGGTGTTTCTCGTCCTCTTGATCGGCCCTGCCGGCGCCCAGGATGCGCCGGCCAGTCCTCAGACGAGTCCCTGTGCTCCGGGCGCGGTTTACGACCCGGCCTGCGACGTCGACCACGACGGCGACGTGGACATCTTCGACATTCAGCTCGCCGCCGGCCACTGGAACCAAAGCGGGACGTGGACCGGCGGCGACTACTGGGCGCTGACCGGCAACGCCGGCACGGCCGCGGGCGCGCACTTCCTGGGCACCACCGACCTGGAGCCGCTGGAGCTGCGCGTGGCCGGCCAGCGCGCCCTGCGCCTGGAGCCGGTCGCATCCCCGCCGGACGGAGCGCCAGCCGAGGGCGGCCAGACGCCCAACGTGATCGGCGGCCATGAATCGAACGCCGTCACACCCTATGTGCAGGGCGCAACCATCGGCGGTGGCGGCGGAATGAGCGTAGCGAATCTAGTCTACGACGATTTCGGCGTGATCGGCGGCGGCGCCTACAACCACGCTGGCGATGGCCTTGGCACCCTGAGCGACCATGCCTATGCCACGGTTGGCGGCGGTTTCCACAACGACGCCATCGGTGTGGAATCAACCGTGAGCGGCGGTGGGGCCAACACGGCCAGCGGCGCCAGCGCGGTCGTGAGCGGGGGTGAATGGAACGGCGCCCACGGTGACTACGCGGTGATCGCCGGCGGCCGGTATCACATAGTCAATGGCAACTACGCCGCGGTGGGTGGCGGCTACCTGAACCAGGCGGGTGGCGCCAACGCCACGGTGGCGGGTGGGGCCGGCAACAGCGCCAGCAACGCGCGCGCCAGCGTGGCCGGCGGCGCCAACAACGAGGCCAGCGGCGACAGCGCCACCGTGGCTGGCGGCTCGTCCAATCGGGCCGGCGGCGACTATAGCTTCGCCGCCGGTCGCCGCGCCAAAGCCGATCATGCCGGCGCCTTCGTCTGGGCCGACGCCACCGATGCCGATTTTGTCTCCGCGGCCAACAACCAGTTCCTGCTGCGCGCCGCGGGCGGCGTCGGGATCAACACCAACGCGCCCAACGCTGCGCTGGCCGTGGACGGCGGCAACAGCGTGGCCCGCATTGCCGTCAATTCAAATGCACCGACGGCCAACGCCGGCCTGAGCCTGCGCCAGGACGGCGTCAACCGTTGGGCCATCGCCACCGTTTTCGCCGACGGCGACCTGACCATCTTCCGCGAAGGCGTGGGCGGCGGCAGCCGGCTGTTCGTGGACGGCGGCGGCGCCAACGCCGGCTACGTCGGCATCGGCAACGCGGCGCCCCAGCACCCGCTGCACATGGCCAGCGGCGCGCACGTCACCGCCGGCGGGGCGTGGACCAACGCCTCCAGTCGCGTGCTCAAGACCGATTTTGCAGCCTTCGACCGTACCGCGCTGCTGGAAGCGCTGGCCGAACTGCCGATCACGAGCTGGAGCTACCGCGCCGAGGACCCGGCGCTGCGCCACCTCGGCCCCACCGCCGAGGACTTCTACGCCGCCTTCCAGCTCGGCCGCGACAACGGCGCGATTGCGACGGTGGACGCCGACGGCGTGGCGCTGGCGGCCATCCAGGAGCTGCAGCGGCTGAACCAAGCGCAGCAGGCGCAGTTGGCAGGGCAACAGCAGCAGATCGAACGGCTAGAGGCGCGCCTGGCGGCCCTGGAACAGCGCGGCCAGCCTGACTGGTCGCCCTGGCTGCTGCTGCTGGCGTCATTGGCGGCCGGGCTGCTGCTGGCAACGTTGGCAGCCGGGCTGCTGGTGCGCACGGCGGCCAGGACAGGCGAAATCCGGCAGTCCACTTGAGCGAAGACGAGGCCCCCGCAGTTCGATCGGTGTCATGGGTGCGCGGCGCCGCCGCGCACCTGGCCATGAGTCTACACAAGGAGGTAGTCGTCATGCAGCGCAGTATCCGTTTCACCGTTTTGTCAATCGTGTTGCTCGTCCTCGGCCTGTTGATCGGCCCTGCCGGCGCCCAGGAGGCGCCTGAAAGCCCAGAAGTGGCCGCCTGTTTGCCAGGGGCGGGCTACGCCTCGGGCTGTGATGTGGATCAGGATGGCGATGTCGACATCTTCGACATCCAACTGACCGCCGGCCGCTGGAACACCAGCGGTGCCTACACGTCGAGCCACACCCACTGGGGTGAGACGTGGACGGGGACCGGCAGTCATGGCCTGCGCCTGGATAACACCGCCGCCAGCGGCTCCAACTTTGGCCTGGTTGGCACGTCCGCCAGCAACGCCGGCGTCGGGCTATACGGCTATGCCTCTGCGACGAGCGGATTTACGCGCGGCGTCCTCGGCCTGGCCACCAGCACCGAGGGGCGCGGGCTGTCCGGTTCGGCCACGGCCGCCAGCGGCGTCACCTACGGCGCTTACGGCAGCGCCGCCAGCACCAGCGGCATCGGGGTGTACGGCGGGGTTACGGCCGGCAGCGGCGTCACTTATGGGGTGTTCGGCGAGTCTGCCAGCAACACCGGCCGCGGGGTGTATGGCCATGCCACGTCCGGCAGCGGGTCAACGTATGGTGTGTGGGGACAGTCCGACAGCACCAGCGGTTACGGCGTGTACGGCGGAACCAGTGCGAGCAGCGGCGTCACCTACGGCGTGTATGGCACGTCTAGCAGCACGTCCGGCATTGGGGTGCGCGGCATCGTTGCGGGCAGCAGCGGCACGACCTACGGGGTGTACGGCACTTCGGCCAGCACCAGTGGAGTTGGCGTGCGCGGCTTGGCCACGGCCAGCAGCGGCACGACCTACGGGGTGTACGGTGAGTCCGTCAGCTCTAGTGGAGCCGGGGTAACCGGCTCGTCGGACGCCGGCGCCGGCGTCAATGGTTATTCCGACAGTGGAATTGGAGTGTTTGGCAGTTCCGACACCGGTTATGCCGGGTTTTTCTGGGGCGACGTAGCGGTCATCGGCATGCTGAGCAAGGGCGGCGGCTCCTTCAAGATTGACCATCCCCTCGATCCGGCCAACCAATATCTCTACCACTCCTTCGTCGAATCGCCCGACATGAAGAACATCTACGACGGCGTGGCGACGCTGGATGCCAACGGCGAGGCCACGGTGACGCTGCCGGACTGGTTCGAGGCGCTTAACCAGGACTTCCGTTACCAGTTGACGCCGATCGGTGGTTGGGCGCCGCTCTATATTGCCCAGGAAATTCGCGACAACACCTTCCACATCGCCGGCGGCGAGCCGGACATGAAGGTCTCCTGGATGGTGACCGGCATCCGTCAGGACGCCTACGCCAACGCCCACCGCATCCCGGTGGAGGAGGCGAAGCCGGCCGACGAGCGCGGCCTCTACCTCTACCCCGTGGAGTTAGGCCAACCGGCGGAGTTGGGGCTGGACGCCAGGCGCCAGGCTGCGCCCCCAGACGCGTTGCGGGCTGCGCGGCCGGCGTCACACCAGGAAGAACTGCCATGATAGCGAGCATCCTGGCTCGAAGACCGTTGACAACGGCCATCGGCGTCGTTCTGCTGTTGAGCCGGAGCGCCGTCTCGGCGCCGAATGACTGCCGTGGACGCCAGGCGCTATCTGCCGGGTGAAGACGGGGACGTGGACATCTTCGACCCAGATCGGCGGCGCCTGGCGATTTCAGGGGCTGCAGCCGTTAACGGCTTCTCATGGCATCCGAATCGCAGTCCACTGGCTCGATCTGTCAGCAAAGGAGCCACCGGTGACAACTGCGTGGTTGATCACGCTGATCCGGGAGATCAACCCGGCGCGTGATAGTAACAAATCGCCTGTATCGCCGTCAACTCCAATATGTTGCAGACCATCATGCCACGGATGATCATGCCGATGACCATTGGGCAGGCAACTGATGAAGACGAGCCGGTTGCCTGGTTCACCAGGGCCGGCGCGATCTACAACGATCAGATCCCCAGCGTTGTCAGCCAGTCTGATCATGTGCCGCAGAACCAACCTCAAAAGATCGTCTTGGCTGTTCGATTGCCCGATTTGACTGAGAGGAGGCGCTCCCTATCAATCGAACTGTGCGTTTCTACAGGACGTTGGGCGCCGGCTGCGCCCTTCCGATGACAATGATCGCGCCCGGGTCCACATCCATCGCTGCGATGTGATCTGATTTCCTGGGACGAACTTGGGTCGCACCGATGGTGGCAGGTGCAATTTCAGCCAGCCAGTATCGCAGCCGAGGACGAACGTGGCCTTGCCCTGGCGAGCGTTCTGTTCGTCGCAGCGAATGCATCCCGACCGTAACAAGACATCTCGGTTGACCAACATCGAAGGAGGAACAAATGGACACCCATCCACACGTCCCCCACATCTCGCTCGACCAACTGCGGGTCGAGATCAAGAAGGAGTACACCAACGTCGCCCTCGACCCTACAAAGGGCTACCACTTCCATACGGGCCGGCGGCTGGCGGGCATCCTGAGCTACGACGAGGCCCTCTACGCCGGCCTGCCCGAAGCCAACATTGCCTCCTTTGCCGGCACCGGCAACCCCTTCTCTCTCGGCCCTATCCACGCCGGCGAGACGGTGGTGGACATCGGCTCCGGCGCCGGTTTCGACTCGCTCATCGCCTCGCGGCTGGTCGGGCCGACGGGGCGGGTGATCGGCTTCGACATGACGGCGGAGATGCTGAACAAGGCCCGCGCCGGCGCGGCGGCCATGGGCGCGACGAACGTCGAGTTCCGTGAGGGGCTGGCCGAGGCGCTGCCCCTGCCCGACGACTTCGCCGATGTAGTGATCAGCAACGGCGTGCTGAACATGATGCTCGACAAGGCCGCGACGCTGGCCGAGTGGCGCCGCATCCTCAAGCCGGGCGGCCGCCTGCAGGTGGGCGACATCCTGGTCGAGCGCGAGGTGCCGGCCGATGCGCTGGACGACATCTCGCTTTGGACGGGCTGAATTGCCGGGGCTCTGCTGGATGCAGAGTTACTCCGCGCCGTGCGCGTGGCCGGCTTCGAAGATGGACAGATCGTCTACAGGTACGACAACTACGTGGATGTGCCGGATCCCTCCAGTGCATTGGAGTTCGGCACCCGGGGCATCAGCTTTCGCGCCCGCAAGCCGATGTAGTGGGTAGCGGTGCAAAAGAAATGCTGCCAGCACGATCGCAAACCAATCCTAGGGAACTCAGGAGACTAACGATGCTCAAATTCGCTTGTAAAGATGCCGGCGTGGACTGCGACTACGTCGCGACCGGTGAAACCGTGGAAGCCGTCAAGGAAAACGCCTTCGCACACGCGGGGGTCGTTCATGCGGAGATTCTGAAGTCCATGAGCCAGGAACAACTGGCGGAGTTGACGAGAACGCTCGAGGCCAACATCAGGCCGGCACAGTAAGAATCGGCGCCGGAGTGAATGATTTGCCGGTCCACCGTCTCCAGCAGCAGCCATGACACGGTTCCAAAGAGTTGTGTTGGCGCTTTCGCCCAAGCGGTGGGCCGATGATCTGCGCGTTGAGTCTCAGGCCTGGCGAATACGGTGCGTGGCGTGCGGCGCAATGCGTTCGGTGTGGGATGCGTGCGGCATCCGCTAGAAGGCCGCGTCGGTCCGCCGCGGACGCTGATGTATTGTCTACAATGTAGTGATGTGGGCTCGGCCGTGGTCGAGCGCACGACTGAGACCGATAAAGGAAAACACATGATGTCCACTCAATCACACATCCGGAGTTCCATGCAAGGTGTCATCGAGTACTACACCGAGCATCCTGACCATGCGCTTTCACAGGATAAAGAGGCGGTCGCCGTTATCGAAGAAGGATTGCGCGCCCGCGCCACCGGCCCCGATGGTCAGACCCTGGTCTGCGACATGCCCAAGCCGCTCGGTGGCGGCGCGACGGCGCCGACACCGGGTTGGATGATGCGCGCCGCCCTGGCCAATTGCGAGGCGGTGATGATCGCTCTGGCCGCGGCCCAACGCGACGTCGAGCTGTCCACGCTTGAAGTGCGCGTGGGCAGCACATCCGACGACCGCGGCATGTTGGGCATGGATGACTCGACGCCGGCCGGGCCGCTGAACATGAAGGTCAGCATCCGCATCGGCGCGGCAGGCGCCTCCGCTGAGACGTTGCACGAGATCGTCGCCTGGGCTGAGCGCCATTCCCCTGTCGGCGAGCCATTGACGCGCGTGATGCCGACCACATACACCGTCGAAATCGTTTAGGGTCTCCTGGCAGGCGCCGCTTGCGCAGCCAACATTGAGGTTACAGATGCCCGAATCTTTGCAGTTGTCCAGGCCGGCGAAATATCTGCTTGGCGGAGGGCTTCTGGCCGCGTCGGCGCTCGCTTGGGTTGCCAGCCTGCGCGCCGGGGCCGTTTCGGGGAGGACTCTGTGGCCTGGCGTGACCACGCGGTGGAGAGTGGTATCGTCGTCAACTTCCGCACCACCCTGGCCGACATCGAGGCCCTGCCGGGGATCGTGATCCGCCTGGGCCGGGCGGTGGATGGGGAGATGCGGCCGGGCAGGCGGGAGATGCTCCAGACTCAACCATTATCTTTTTTTGGCGCGTCGCTGAAAGGAGATACAATGACACAGAACACGCATTCAATCCCAACCAAAAGGTGAAAACATGAAGATCTTTGTAACGGGAGCCACCGGCTTCATCGGCGGACGCCTTGTCGAACGCCTGTCTCGAACGGGGCATGAAATCCACTGTCTGGCGAGGCGCACCAGTGATATCCGTCGCCTGCAGGAGCTTGGCGTGGACATCGCCTTGGGCGATATCACTGACAAAGGCTCGCTCCTGGCGGCCATGCAGGGCTGTGACTGGCTGGTGAATCTTGCCAGCAGCTTCGAGTTTTGGGTTCCAGACGACAAGGTGTACGCCGAGGCGAATGTCGCCGGCGTCCGGCATGTGATGGAGGCTGTCCTCGAAGCCGGAATCGCGAAGGTCGTCCATGTCAGCACGATCACAGTCTATGGCAATGCCCGCTGGCCGATCACCGAAGAAAGCGCTTTTGGCACGTATCGTCCGAGCACGTATGCGCAAACGAAGTTCGAAGGAGACAGGATCGCCTGGCAGATGGCCGAGGAGCAAGGACTGCCGCTGGTCGCTATTTATCCCTCCGCAGTCATCGGCGCCAACGACCCCAAGGCGGCGGGCAGGTATCTCAAGAACTTCGCCCTGGGCCGCATGCCTGCCCAGGTGTTGGTAAACACTGTTTTCCCCTTTGTCTACGTGGATGATGTTTGCCGCGCAATTCAGCTTGCATTGGAGAAAGAGGGCAATCTTGGCCAGAAGTACCTGGTCAGCGCCTGCAACATCACGTTTGGCGAATTGAACCGGATGATCTGTGAGGCAGCGGGAGCGAGACTTCCCTTCCTCCGCCTACCCGAATGGATGACCGTTGCCGGCGCGCACGCCCTGACGGCGCTCTCCGCCTTCACCAAAAGGCCGCCTTTGCTCGACCTTTCGGTTGACCAGATCGATCTCATGCGCCTGGGATACGAGGTGGACGGAAGCAAAGCGGAGCGGGATCTGGGACTGGCCTACACGCCGATACGCACTGCGGTTGCGGAGGCAGTGGCGAGCTTACGGAACTGATGAGGGCCAGCATCCCGCTCCTCACTCGGCACAGTGCAGTGCAGTGGATCGGCCAGGCGGCTTTGCGCACGTTCCGCCGACTGAGAGGAGGATACGATGTCAACTTCATGCGTTTTGGCTCTGCTGGCGCTGTTCATCCTGGCCGGATTGGCCGCACTGATCGCACCGGCCGCGGCGATCTTCCTGCCGGCGATCCTGAAATAGGCTCGTTTCATCCTGTCTATGTCCTATACTGTCTGGTCACCGATGGCCGGCTAACAGATAACAGCAGACTTCCGAGTGGACGCAGATCGTCTCGCCGCTGCTGCTGTGGGCCAACGGCGGCAGCGGGGCGCGGTCATGTGGATGCTCACGCAGGAGGTTGAAATGTGCGGGTCTGTTGTCGCCGCCGACCTGCAGGGCTTCTTCCCCGACAAGTTCGGCGAGCGATTGGCAACTGTGTAGAAGGCTGCGAGCCGCGGTCAGAGCGAAACGGCCGTTTGAAGGAGACATGTCATGACCATCGCACGATTTTTCGCCGCTCTAGCACTCCTCATTTTGGCTGGAGCGGCCCACATGAGCATGCCGGTGGCATCTGCAATGCCGGCGCCAGTCGCCGCAGATCGGCAGGCGGCCGGCTTGCCATTGGCTTCAACCGCCTGCGTCGGGCTGGCCGGCCCCGATCAGATGCCCTCGCCCACCGTCATTGCCTTCGACGACCTGCCCGACGGCGCCAATATCAGCAACCACTATCAAGCCGGGTTCGGCGTGCGCTTCGAGGACAGCCGCACGGCCAGGGTGAAGGCGCTGACCCTGCGCAGCGGTTTTCGTTCCCCGCCCAATGTGGCCCAGAGTGAAGCCCTGGGCGATCCGGTGACCACTGCCCTCACTTTTTTCTTTGATGCTCCCCAGACACACGTAGGCCTGTTCCTGGGCAACGGCGGCGGCGTGACCACGGCTCGCCTGGAGGGTTTCGACGCCGACGGCAGCCTGATCTGCTCGACCTATGTGACCAGTGTGCCCGACGACCACACCGTGTTCATCGGCTTTCTCGATGACAGCGGACGCATCCGCAGCGTCTCGCTCGTCTACGTTGGCACGGCCCAGGCGGAGTCGCTGGATGACCTGTACTTCAGCGCCGTCCTCCCGGCGACCGCCACACCGACCGCCACACCGCCTGCCACCCCGACGGCGACGCCGACCGTCACCCCGATGGCGACGCCGACCGTCACCCCGACGGCGACGCCGACCGTCACCCCGACCGTCACCCCCACGCGCACCGCTACCCCGACCCGCACCCCCACGCGCACCGCTACCCCGACCCGCACCCCCACGCGCACTCCTACAGCCACGCCGGTGCAGGTGGATTTGGTGGCCACGGGCCTGGAAGTGACGCAGGCGGTGCAGGACCTAAACAACAGCGTGCGCCTGGTGGCAAAGAAACGCACCTTCGTCCGCTTCCACGTGCGCTCGGCCCTGGGCGGCGCCGTGCCGGCCACGGCCAGGCTCACGGTCTACCAGGGGGCGCAATCAACGGTGCTGACGCCGATCAACGGCAGCGCAGGCAAGGTCTTCATCCCCGCCAATCCGGCTCGCGGGGTCGTAGGGCAGTCCTTCCTGTTCGAGCTGCCATCTTACCACGCCACTGGCACGGTGCACCTGTACGCCGAGATCAAGACGCTGGCAGGGATGACTGACGTGAACGTCAGTAACAATGTCCGAAACACAATAGTCAACTTCGAGGCCGCGCCTGCCCTGAACATCGTGGTTTGGCGGGTCATCTACAATTTCCAGGGTCAAACCTACTACACGCCCGCCACACACATCATGAAGATGATTGATTGGCTGAAGCGGGTTTACCCCACCCACAGTATCAACTTCTACATGCGGGATCTCAAGTGGGCCACGCTGCAGCGTCAGTGGGTGGTTGACCCCAACACCGGCCAGGGGAGCTGGCAGGCGACCTCTCCCACCTGTAGCAAGCTCAACAGCCTGTTGAAAATGCAATGGAGTTTCGACCGCGCCGCAGGCCTGATCTCCAGCTCTACGCGCTACTACGCCATGGTAAACGACACACACGCCTTCATGCGCGGGTGTGCGCCTATTGGCGGCAAGGTAGGCTCCGGCCCCACCGGCACGAACACGCAGGGCTGGGACTTCGACGGCGCCTACGGCGACTGGTACGGCGGCCACGAACTGGGTCATTCCTTCGGCCGCGGCCACGCCAACTTCTGTGGCGCCGAGGGCGGCCCGGCCTACCCCTACGTATCCGGCTGGATCAGCCCGATGGTGATTGGGCCGAATGCAATCTACGGCTTCGACCGCGGTGCCTGGGGAGTTTCCGGCAGCTCCTGGACAGTCTACCCGCCCACTTGGACCGATATGATGACCTACTGTTCCAACGTGTGGATCAGCGATTTCACCTACGAGGCGTTGCTGAACCACTTTCAGGGTGACAGCAGCCTGGCCGCGCAGGAGATCGCCGCGCCCAACGCGGCCGATCGGCTGCTGGTGAACGGCAGCATTGACCCGGCGACCAACGTCGTGGAACTGACGACTCTCTGGGTCGTCCCGGACGCGGCGGAGATCGAGCCGCCCATTCCAGGCCCCTACGCCCTCGTTCTGCGCGGCGCAGACGGCGACAAGCTGGCGCGCTACTCCTTCACCCCGGCCGAAATCCATGGCGGCCCGCTGCTCCAACCGTCCGGCCCGCGTGATGTCGAGCTGCTCAGCATCAGCGAGTTCGTGCCCTATGTCGCCGGCGCGACGCGCGTGGACATCGAGGGGCCGGGCGACGTCGTGTTGAAGACCGTCACCGCCGGCGCTGCGCCGCCCACGGTGACGCTGCTGGCGCCCAACGGGGGCGAGACCTTGACGGAAGACCCAGTCGCTGTGACCTGGCAGGCGGCCGACGCCGATGGCGATCCTTTGACTTTCGCCGTGCAGTTCACAGCCGACAACGGCGTCACCTGGCAGATAGCGGCGCAGGGCATCACCGAGACCACGACCTTGATCCCGCGCGCCAACCTGACCGCCGGCGCGACAGCCCGCTTCCGCGTGTGGGTCAGTGACGGCATTCACACGGCCAGCGATGCGTCCGACGGCACGCTGGTGCTGCCCAACCTGCCGCCGGCCGTGACGATCTGGCAGCCGGTCAACGGTGCTGTCTACGTAGCCGGACAGACGGTCGCGCTATGGGCGGAGGTCTACGACGTTGACGAAGGCAACCTGGACGACGCGCAGGTGCAGTGGCGTTCCAGCCGGGACGGTTTCCTGGGCAGCGGGGCAGAACTGCCGGTCGCCGGGCTGAGCCTCGGCGCGCACACCATCACAGTCACGGCCACTGACGGCCAGGGCGCGTCTGCCTCGGCCTCGGTGCAGGTCACGGTGGGGCCGGAGGACGATCTGCCCCCGCAGCAAGTGTTCCTGCCGCTGATCACGTACTAGATGACTGCTGCGTCACCTGCGGCTGTGCGGCTTCCACCACCGGCGCATGCTGCAGCAGATCGGCGGCCGCCAGCGCACGGAAGCGGAGCTGTGCGGGCTGTTGGCCGAAGTCGGCCTGAAGATGCGGTGTATCATCGCCGCCACAGAGTCGCCGCTATTTCCGTTGCGCCTGATCGAAGCGTCGTTGCAGGTCAATCAGAAGATGAAGTCTTTCTACGCAGAAGTTGACGCACTTGCCGCAGATCGAGCGGCTGACAAAATCACATATTTCGTCGAAGGATCATCCATGAAAATCATCAAACAATACCCGCTCGCCTCGTTCTTCGTCCTCGCCTACGCCATCACGTGGACCCTCCAACTGGCGGCGATCTTCCTCGCGCCCGCGCAGGGTATGTCGCTCAGCAACGAGACCAACTTCCAATACTTCCTCGACCTGCTGGGCGGACGATTGAACTCTGCGCAGGCGCTGGTCTACATCCTGTTCACGCTCGGGGCGGGACCGTTGTTCGCCGCGCTCATCGTCACGCGCGTCGTCGAAGGTTCGGACGGCGTGAAAGATTTGTGGCGCAGGTCAACCCTATGGAAGGTCGAAGCGAAGTGGTATCTCGCCGCGTTCGGGATTCCGCTGGCGCTGGCGTTGGTCAGCCTCGGATTCGGTCTGCTCTCCACGGGCGGCAAAATGGATTACGCCGCGAAACTGCCCATCGGGTCGTTCCTCCCGTTCTTCCTTTACATGCTCGTCTTCACGGGCATCGCCGAGGAGCCGGGCTGGCGCGGGTTTGCCCTGCCGCGTCTGCAAAGCCGCTACACCGCCGAAAAAGCCAGTTGGATCTTGGGCCTCCTGTGGGGCGTATGGCATTTTCCGTTCATCATCTACTACAACCTCGCCGCGGGCATCGCGCCGATGATCGCCTCGTTGATCGGGCTGACGCTCGGCATCGTCGGCTGGACGATCGTCAACACGTGGTTGTACAACAACACCGAAAGCGTCTGGCTGATGATCCTATTGCACGGCTGGGGCAACGCGGTGCAGTCGTATCTCGTGCTGTCGTCCAACAACTACGCCGCGCAGACGTTATACGGCATCCTGCCGTGGGTCATCGCCATTTTCCTCGTGCGCAAATTCGGCAAGGAGAATCTGGCGCCGCAGCCCAGGCCGCAAAAAACATGACTTGGCGCTTCGAATTCTGAACTCTGAACTCTCGAGGAAAATGACGATGGACAGTCTGACATCTCTCAGTGCAACCGAACTGGCGCAACAGATCAGAGAAGGCGCGCTCTCTGCGCTGGATGTGGTCGAGGCGCACATTGCGCGCATTCAGGCGGTCAACCCTCATCTGAACGCGGTCGTTCTGCCGCTGTTCGAACAGGCCCGCGCCCAGGCGCAGGCAGCGGACGAACAACGCGCCAGCGGTGGCCCGATCGGCCCGCTGCACGGCGTGCCTGTGACCATCAAAGACCAGTTCAACGTGAAAGGGCTGCCGACGACCTTTGGCGTGGCGCGCCTGAAGAATCAGCCTGTCGCAGAAGACGGCGCGCTGGTGGCGGCGCTGCGGGCGGCCGGCGCCATCATTCTGGGCAAGACCAACGTGCCGCAGACGCTGGGCGTGGTGGAAACCGACAATGCCATCTGGGGCCGCACGAACAACCCCTGGGATTCGACCCGGACTCCTGGGGGCAGCAGCGGCGGTGAAGCTGCCATCATCGCGGCGGGCGGCTCGCCGCTGGGTCTGGGCGGCGATTATGGCGGCAGTATTCGGCTGCCGGCCGCCTGGTGCGGCATCTATGGCCTCAAACCCACCGCACGCCGGTTGCCGCAAGATGCCGCGCCCATGCGCACTGCCAGCGGCGCCGAAGGCATTGTGGCGCAGCCTGGCCCGCTGGCCCGCGGCGTGGCCGACCTGACGCTGGCGTTTCGGGTGATGGTGAACCATGTTATTGCCCATCCAACCGGCAGCAATCCGCCGCTGCCTTTGCCGGCGCCGGAGGCGGTCGAGTTGAGCCAGTTGCGCGTGGCGCTGCTGCCGCAAATCGGCGACTGGCCGCCGGCGCCGCCCATCCGCCGCGCCCTGCAAGAGGCTGCGGATGCCCTGCGCACGCAGGGGATCACAGTTGAGGAATGGGCGGGCGCGCCGAACACCCAGGAAGGTGTGAACCTGTTCTTCAGAATCGTGGGGGCAGAGGGTTTTAGCTGGGTGCAACAGATCCTGGCCGGGGAAAAGCCGGCGCCGCTGATGAAACCAAACGTCCAGTTGACGACAATGCCCAATGCGCTGATGCGACTGGCGGCGGGCGTTATGGTCGCGACAGGCCAACGTCATCTGGGCAATATGGCGCGCAATGTCAGCCGGCAATCGGCGCAGGGGTTGATGAATCTGTTGGGAGACCGGCTGGCTTACGAGGCCCGTTTCATCGCCGCGCTGGATACTGGCCGGTATGACGCCATCCTGTGTCCGGCCTTGCCGCTGCCGGCTGTGCGTCACGGCGACGTCAACAACCTGGCCGACTTTTGGGGCTCGATGCTGTTGTTCAATACGCTGGGGATGCCAGCCGGCGTGGCGCCCATCACCCGCGTACGTCCCGACGAGGAGGGCGCGTGGTTGGCAGGAAAAGATCGGGCCGAGCAAGCGGCCCACGCCGTGCTGCAAGGCAGCGCCGGATTGCCGGTGGCGGTGCAGGTGGCCGCCCGCCACTGGCGGGAAGACATCGTGCT
Organism: uncultured Anaerolineae bacterium; assembly: GCA_964580725.1. Classification (GTDB taxonomy): domain Bacteria; phylum Chloroflexota; class Anaerolineae; order SSC4; family Amarolineaceae; genus Amarolinea. The sequence goes on from CAZOLV010000023.1 coordinate 43,600, forward strand.
GGCGGCGATGGCTGCGTTGGAGAAATCCTGTCGCACACGCCCGGACTATCCCGCCCGGCCGCCGATTTGATCGTACGAAGAGGGCGCAGCCGCAACTGCAGAGTCAGGCAGAGCGAGATCAATCGGAACAAATACCATGATTCGGTGTTTGTCACAACAGAAAACGCCAGTAGTTGCTGCGATCAACCCGCTGCACCTGGCTACCAGGGTAGGCCTGCAAGAAATCGGTCGGCTCTTTGACTTTGGCAGTAGGACTCCACTTGAACTCGTAGCCGCAGAGCACGCCGTTGACTTCTTCCAGGTAGTCAATCTCCTTCTGCTCATAGGTGCGCCAGAAGTATTGGTTGACGAACTGCTGGCGATTGCGCAGGAGCTTCAGGCGTTCGACGATGCAGAAGTTCTGCCAAAGCGCGCCGGCGTCGCTGCGCAGGTGGAGCGGCGCGAAATTCTGGATGATGTCGTTGCGCACGCCCAGGTCGTAGAAGTAGACCTTGACCGATTTCGCCACCTCTTTGCGCAGGTTGCGGCTAAAAGCGCCCAGGCGAAAGAGGATGAAACACTGCTCCAGAAGGTCAATATAGTTGTAGTTGACGATGGTGCGGCGATCAATGCCGAGCGCCTGCCCCAGCTCTGGATAAGAGATTCCCTGGCCGAGTTGGCGGGCCAGCAGCTCCAGCAGTTTGACGAGGACTGAGGACTTGCGCAGGCCGACGAAGGCCAGCGCATCGCGATAGAGGTAGTTCGAAACCAATTCGTCCAACGTCGCCCGCGCCTCTTCTTCCGAGAGCGCGATCAGCGTAGGAGATGACCCGAAGCGCAGCAGAAAGTCCAGCCGCGGCTCGACCGCGCTGTAGCCCTGATCGCCGGCCAGCTCTGCCAACGAGAGCGGGTAGAGTTCGAGACGATACATCCGTCCGGTCAACGGTTCGGCCGTCTGATAGCCCAAACCGAACGAGGAGGAGCCGGTGGCGATCACCTGCATTGCAGGGAACTCATCCGCCAGGATCTTGAGGATGCGGCCGATGTTTTCGATCTGCTGTGCTTCGTCCAACACGACCAGGTCTTGCTCACCGAGAAAGGCTTTGAGCGTCGTTGCTTCCTCGACTTGCAGTCCGCTGCGCACCGAGAGCAGGTCGCAGTTGAGGTAGCGAGTGCGCCGGTCGGTATGCTGCGTCAAGAGGTGTTTGACGAGCGTGGTCTTGCCGACGCGTCGCGCGCCATACAGAACGATAACGCGTCCGCGGAAGAGATGTTTTTCGATTTGCGCTTCAAGGTGACGAGCGATCATAGAAACCTCCGAAATACAGACAATCAATTGTCGTGATTTAGCAAAATAACGACATTTCAAATCCTATTTTACGACACGTATCCGGTTTATGTAAGAAATGACACGCATACAGAGATTCTTCCTGGCGATTTTGCCCAGGCAATGGGCAGACGAAATGCGCGCCGAGTCGCAGGTCTGGCAGATGCGGTGCAGCAGTTGCGGGGCCACGCGCTCCGTCTGGGACGCGGGCGGCATCCGCTGGAAGGCCGCCGCGGTCCGCAAGCAGGCGCTGGTCCACTGCCCGCAGTGCGGCGAGCGGCGTTCAGCTACAATCGAACGAATGCCTGCAACAAACAGAAGAGATGAATTATGAACCTGAATGCCATCTGGTCTGCGCTCGAAGATGTATACGACATACTCGGCGGTTACGGCTTCCCGGCAATGGACAAAGCCGCCACCGAGATGGAACTCAAGCCTGATTGGTCAACCTGGCTTTTTGCCATCTGGCTCTTCGGCTCGGAACCCATCACGACCGCGAACTTCATGCGGATTTTTCCGTACGGGCTGGCGCGCCGCAACGAGGAACGCCTTGTTTCTGCGGTCCAGCATGGATATTTGATTTCGGATGGGAAAGACGGATACATACCCACCGAGTTTGGAATGAAAGCGGCGCATAAGGTCTGGCGCGCAGCGGGCGATTCGCTGGCGTCTTTGAAGCCAATGCCCGAAGCGCACATGGAAAAGACATTTGATTACCTCGCGCGGATTGGCGACGCCGCGCTGTCTGCGCCCGAACCGCCATCTCATTACTTCATGGCTCACAAGCACGAGAATTATCAACGCTATGAAGTCCTGTATCCGTTGGAACGTTTTGTGGTTCTCTTCGGCGAATTGTCTGCGTATCGCGATGATATGTATGTTGCAACATGGAGCGCGCACGGCATGGAAGGTCACACGTGGGAGGTACTCGACCGACTCTCCCAAAGCGACGCGCTGACCTTCGACGAACTCCACGAGAAAACCAGCGGGCGCGGCGTCACGCGCGAAGTCCACGCGGCGGACGTGCAGGAACTCGCACGGCGCGGCTGGGCGGACGACGCTTCGGGGAAGATCCAAATCACAGCGACGGGCAAACAGGTTCGGGCGGAGGTCGAAGCGGAGACGGAACGTCTCTTCTTCGCGCCGTGGTCGTGCTTGAATGAATCCGAGTTGGAAGAATTATCAAATCTCGCGAGTCAATTGTGGGATAAACTAAAAGGAATATAAACTTGCAAAATTCACAATGGACAGACACGCTCGTTCAACTTCTCTCCCTCGCCCTGCGGCTGGAGAGCGAAGGGCAATACGACATTGCCAAACTCGCCCGCGCCCAGGCGGACGCAATCTCGCGCCGCGCCGCGTGGGAATTGAACCTGCCGAACGATAAAGAGACTCTCGCCAGCGACATCGAGCGCATCGCTGCCGCATTGGATGACTCCAACCTGCAAGCCGCCTTCCGCGCGGGCGCATCCGCCCTGACCGCGGGGCGGGTTCCGCTCATCCAGGAGACTCCACACCCCTACGTCTGCCGCACCTGCGGACATCTGGCTCTCACCAACCCTCCCAAAAAATGTCCCACCTGCGGCGCGTGGGGCGAGACGTTCCAATGGTTCCCGCCCGTCTACTGGCTCGAAGCGCTCGACCCCGCCGAAGCGTTGGAACAACTCCGCAAGACTCCGCTCGAAGTCGCCGCGCTGATCGAAGGTCTGAGCGAAGAGGCGCTGACGCGTCCCGCCCCCGACGGCGGCTGGGCGATCCGCAACGTCGTCTCGCATTTGCGCGACGCGCAGGGCGTGCTTGATTTCCGCATTGACCTGTTCCTCAAAGAGAAAAATCCCGTGCTGGAGATGAAGCAAGTCTGGACGTGGGCAAAGAACGAGGCTGAACGTCCGCCCTCCACGCGCGAGATTTTCGAGACGTACCTATCCACGCGCCGCGAAGTGATCGCCAAACTCGAAACCATCCCCCTCGACGATTGGTGGCGCACGGGACAACATGAAGAGTTTGGCATCGTATCCATCAAACAGCAAGCCAGTTACTTCGCGTCGCATGAGTTGACTCACCTGCCGCAGATCGAACGATTGGTGAAGAAAGCGTAACAGACGTTCTCTTACGTCCGCGCTTTGCGTCGCACGAATTGACTCACCTGCCGCAGATCCAGCAATGGGGCAGGCAGAAGAAAAGGCAAAACGAAAGGAGGCGCGTATCGGATTCGATAGTTTGGAAGAACTCACCGCATTTTTCGAAAAGTGGATGACCGGGTTGTCCACCCTTGACTCAAACCAACTTCAACCAAAGGAGATCGAACCATGAACGCCTCATCCCTCTATCGCATCGGCGGCATCGCCTCCATCGTCAGCGCCGTGCTGTATATCCTCGCGCTTGTCCTCAGCATCGCCGGTTTGCCTGGCATGGTCGCTCCGCCCTATATCGCCAGTTCGGCGCTATCCATCATCACCATCGGCATCTTGACCATGGCGCTCCTGCCCCGTAACCGGATCCTGCCCATCCTGGCGTTCCTTCTGGTTGGCGGCGCGACCGTCTGGCTCATGCTCCATGACCTGACCGACCTCAATGCAAGCTGGTGGCCGGTGACCATGACTTACGGCGTGGGGCTTCTGTTCTATGGCTGGCTTCAATATACTGGCGACGCCCGTACCCTCGGCATCCTGGCGCTGGCGGCTGGCGCGATGAGCGTGATTTTGGGCATTGCGATGCTGGCGAACATGTCGCTCACAGTCTTTGGCCTGCTCGACCTGGCGCTGGCCATTCCACTTGCCATCTGGATGATCCTGCTGGGCCGGAGTTGGCTGCGCTCCAAATAGCACGACGCATCCCGGTTCGGCGTAGCGACGGCGGCGCATGCAGGCGCGAAGAGTCAGGAATATCAAGGAGCAAAGCATGAAACCAAACAACTGGAAAACGACACCCGCCGGGACGTTGCCGACAGTTGGGGGTTGTATCTATCGAACGGCGGTCAGTTATTTCGCTTCGCACCAATTGACTCACCTGCCGCAGACCGAAAGACGGACAAGACTATAATTTCATCGAAGGATCATCCATGAAACTCATCAAACAATACCCGCTCGCCTCGTTCTTCGTTCTCGCCTACGCCATCACGTGGACCCTCCAACTGGCGGCGATCTTCCTCGCGCCCGCGCAGGGTATGTCGCTCAGCAACGAGACCAACTTCCAATACTTCCTCGACCTGCTGGGCGGACGATTGAACTCTGCGCAGGCGCTGGTCTACATCCTGTTCACGCTCGGGGCGGGACCGTTGTTCGCCGCGCTCATCGTCACGCGCGTCGTCGAAGGTTCGGACGGCGTGAAAGATTTGTGGCGCAGGTCAACCCTATGGAAGGTCGAAGCGAAGTGGTATCTCGCCGCGTTCGGGATTCCGCTGGCGCTGGCGTTGGTCAGCCTCGGATTCGGTCTGCTCTCCACGGGCGGCAAAATGGATTACGCCGCGAAACTGCCCATCGGGTCGTTCCTCCCGTTCTTCCTTTACATGCTCGTCTTCACGGGCATCGCCGAGGAGCCGGGCTGGCGCGGGTTTGCCCTGCCGCGTCTGCAAAGCCGCTACACCGCCGAAAAAGCCAGTTGGATCTTGGGCCTCCTGTGGGGCGTATGGCATTTTCCGTTCATCATCTACTACAACCTCGCCGCGGGCATCGCGCCGATGATCGCCTCGTTGATCGGGCTGACGCTCGGCATCGTCGGCTGGACGATCGTCAACACGTGGTTGTACAACAACACCGAAAGCGTCTGGCTGATGATCCTATTGCACGGCTGGGGCAACGCGGTGCAGTCGTATCTCGTGCTGTCGTCCAACAACTACGCCGCGCAGACGTTATACGGCATCCTGCCGTGGGTCATCGCCATTTTCCTCGTGCGCAAATTCGGCAAGGAGAATCTGGCGCCGCAGCCCAGGCCGCGGGCATAACGTGCGCAAACCCCAAAGAACAAAGGAAACATCATGCCCAGTGATGCTTGTGCATACCCCGATCGCTCGTTAGCACCCAATGAGTCGCCGGTTGTCTTGGAGACCCATCCGTACGGATCGTGGAAGTAATCTGGGGATCGCAACCGGCTTTCGGTTTTCCCGTCATATCAAGCGGGGCATAAGCCTGGCGCGTTCGTCAGTTCACAAGGATTCGAACGCGCGACGCTGTTCTCTCGATTCGTTTTCTGGAGGAGGAATTCGATGACGACCTTGACTCACTATCCACTGGCGACTATTCCGGCGACCGAAGTGCGCACGCTGCACGCCGCGGCAGTCAATCAGGACTATCTCATCTCCGTCGCCCTGCCATTTCACTATCACACACGCCCGGAGCAGACCTATCCAGTGATCTACGTGCTGGATGCCAACCTGAACTTTGCGCTGGTGGTGGAAATGGTGCGGGCGATGAACATTCGCGTCCCTTTCTGCAACGAACTGCCCGATGCGATCATCGTCGGCATCGGCTATGCGGTGAGCGGTTCGCTGGCCGAAAGCCATGCCCAGGTCATGCACCTGCGCATGCGGGATTTTCTGCCGCTGCGTGATGAAGGCGCAGAGCGGTTCATTCAGGAGATGTTTCCGATCAGCGATCGTGTCGCTTCAGGCGGCGCCGACCGGTTTTTGCAATTCATCCAGCGCGACGTGGTTCCCCTGATCGAAGCCAACTATCGAGCCGATACGGCCGGCAGAACCTTGCTCGGACACTCCTGGGGCGGCCTCTTTGCTTTGTATGCGCTGTTTCAGCAACCAGATTTGTTTCAGCGGTATGTGGCCATCAGCCCCGATCTGCCGCACGGCCAGGGCGCGATCCTCGACGACGAGCAGCGCTTTGCGGCTCGACACGACAGCCTGGCAGTCCGCCTGTATCTGGCGTATGGCGAACCGGAACTGAACGACTATGAACGGCCCTTTCTGGAACGTTTCCTGGCGGCGCTGGAGAACCGGCGCTATACCGGCTTTCAGTTGACCTATCAGACGTTCCCCAACTGCACGCACTGTGCGGTAGTCGCTCCGGCCTTTCAAGCCGGCCTGCTGGCTGTCTTGGCGTGAAGCAGGGCCATCGAATTCGCTCAATCCACTTGTTCAACCCAAAGGAGATCCCATGTTCCCAAATCCCGCCGCTACCCTTGCCAGCCAAACCCGCCTGATGACCTCGAAATTCACGGAGCGGACCTATCGCATTTCCATCAGCCTGCCGCTGGCCTCGTTCGACTCGCCAAACAAGTCCTGGCCATTCGACCAGCCGCTGCAAAAATGGCCAGTTGTTTATCTGACGGATGCGAATTTTTACTTTGGCATGATAACCGAATTGACCCGCACCATGTCATGGTGCGGCAGCACGACGGATGCCATCATCGTGGGCGTCGGCTATCCCGAAGATGCGAATCCCCAGGAGGCGTGGCGCGATGCGATTGTGGGGCGCACCTATGATTTCACGCCCCTTCCCGATGAAGCATTGGAAAAGAGCAGCGCCGATTGGCTCAAACGTCCGGTGGCCAGGGGTGGGGCGCCCAAGTTTCTGCAATTCATCGAACAGGAATTGATCCCCACTGTCGAAGAGGAATTTTCCGCCGACCCCAAGAAGCGAATCCTGGTGGGCCATTCGCTCGGCGGTCTTTTCGCGGCCTACGCGCTCTTCGAAGCGCCGGGGTTGTTCGACACCTATCTGGTGTGCAGCCCAGCGCTTTCGCTCAATGACAGATTTGTGTTCACACAAGAAGAGGAATTCGCCAGACGCCATAAACGCCTGCCGGCTAAAGTCTATCTCTCCGTCGGTGAGCTGGAAGAGAGTGTAGATGAAAGGATGGTGACGGACACGGTTCGCTTTGGAGTCGTGCTTGAAAGTCGGAAACACGAAGGCTTGACGCTCCACAAGCAAATCTTCCACGGCCTCGATCATTGCGAAGTCGTCGCGCCTGGTTTTCAGGCTGGCTTGAAGCTTGCGCTCAAAAAGGATTAGCCATGAGTCAAATCTCTCCCACTTCCAACCCCTGGACCGACGAAGAAACCGTCCGTTTTCTGCGGCTGCGGATGAAAACCTTCTGGAATATGGATTATTTTCAGCGCGTCATCCTGCCGCTGTTGGATTTTCCGCCAAACGGCCACATCCTCGACGTGGGCTGCGGTAACGGCGGCCTCTCCTTGCTCCTGGCCGAACTCCGCCCCGACCTGCACATCACCGGCGTTGAATTCGAAGCCGATCCGGTGGCCGATGCGGCCGCGTTCGCCGCACGTCATGGGTTGTCGCAGTTGCACTTCGAGCAGGGCGACGCCCACCAACTGCGATTTGCGGAGGGCGCCTTCGACGGGGCGGTGTGCCAGACCGTCCTGACCCATGTCCGCGACGCGCCCACTGTAGTCGGCGAAATGGCCCGCGTGCTCAAACCGGGCGGGGTCTTCTTCGCCGCCGAATACACCGAAAGTGGCGCCATTACCGGCTACGACACTATCCATGAGGACAAACGAGACGAAGCCTGGCATCGGGAGCATTACCGCATCAGCCAGCTCAACCGCAAGGGCAAACTGGCGTTGGGGCGCGGGGATGATACCGTCGGCGTGCGTGTGCCCCTGCTGGCGACGCAAGCCGGGCTGGATGTGTACGACGTACGCTTGAACGACCGCGCCATGCACGTTTTCCCGCCCTACCGCCATGAAAAACAGCGGAAGTACCTGGAACTGTCGAAACTCTACCACGCACCCGATGCCGACGACCGCTGGTTCAACCTGACTCTCGAAATCATCCTGGCGGGCGGCGGCACGGAAGCGGACGCCCGCTGGTATTACGCCGCCACAGACAATGCGGGCATCCTGCAGGCCATCGAAGCGGGGACGTTCACCGCGACAGGCGCGTTTGCGCTGTATCTGACGTTTGCGAGAAAACCGTTAGCAAAGGAGAACCTGACGAAATTGCCATCATTGGAATTGGCCGGACAGGTTGCCATCGTCACAGATTGAAACAAGCAAGGAAAACAGAGGAGGCGAGTTGCATGAAAAAGCACACCCAAACATGGTTTTCGGTCATCCTTGTCTTTTTCTTTCTACTGGCGCCGCCCGCAGCCGCGCCGCAGGCTGAATCGGCGGCGGCGGCAAGTGGACAGATTGCCCCGGCGGCCCAACCGCGCTTCACCATCACCGATCTGGGCACGCTGGGCGGCGCGACCACCAAAGGCATGGGCATCAACGAAGATGGCCAGGTCGCCGGCGCTTCGCAAAGCGGTTCGTACCTGACCGCCTTTCTGTGGGATGATGGGACCATGACCAATCTGGGCGACCTCAACGGGCGGGGGAGCTGGGCCTACGACATCAACGACGCCGGGCAGGTGGTCGGGGGGTCAGTCTTCGATGCGCAATTCAATAACCACGCCTTCCGCTGGCAACAGGGTAGCGGGATGCAGGACCTGGGCACACTGGGCGGGCCAAACAGCTATGCTTTCGAGATCAACGCTTCCGGGCAGGCGGTTGGGTATGCCTGTTGCGCACCGGACACCTATCTGTCTCACGCTGTCCTCTGGGGCGGCGGCGGGATCGTGGACCTGGGCGACCTGGACCCGGCGTGGCCCGCCATCAGCGCCGCTTATGGCATCAACGACGCCGGGCAAGTGGTTGGCGGCTCGTACGACGCCTCAGCCAATTTTCACGCCTTTTTATGGCAGGGCGGCGGAATGCAGGATTTGGGTACATTGGGCGGCGATATCAGCGAGGCGGAGGCGATCAACAATCACGGCCAGGTCGTCGGCTTTTCGCGGGTGGGCGGCACTGCATTTCACGCCTTCTTGTGGGATGGCGCCATGCACGACCTGGGCGGCAGCCAGAGCATCGCCTACGACATCAATGACGCCGGGCTGATCGTCGGCGAATCGGGAGGACAAGCCGTGCTTTGGCAGGATGGGCAGATGCAGGACCTCAATACACTGATCCCGGCCAATTCCGGCTGGGTCTTGCACTCGGCCAGGAGCGTCAACGAGCGGGGCCAGATCACCGGTTTTGGCGCTATCGCCGGCCAGACCCGCGCCTTCCTGCTCGCACCGAACGCCTATCACTGGATCAACCCCGGCGGCGGCGCCTGGCATGTGACGACCAACTGGGACCCGCAGGGCGACCCCGGCGCCGGTGATACGGTCATCTTCGCGCTCAGTGGGCAGTATGCCGTGGACGCCAGCGTCCTTGCCGCCGCCGCGCCGGCTGCCACCTTCCCCATGGGCCGCATGATCATCTCGGGCACCAACACCGTGGATTTCCAGAATCTGGCCCTGAACCTCCTGGAAGATTCGCCGGCCGAGCCGGCGTTGACCGTCAGCGATGGGGCCACGGTCAAGATCACATCGGGCGCGGGCCAGATGATCCACGCCGTCCTCGGCGCCAATCCCCCCGCCAATCCCAACAACCCGCCGATCGCCCGCTTGCAGGTTTTCAACAATGGCACGAGCCTGAGCGGCACGGGTCGCCTCAGCATCGGCGACGAAGGGCCGGGCGATCTGTTCGTGGCCAACGGCGGCCACCTGACCAGCGCCGAGGCGCGGCTGGGCGGTCTGTTGCCCGTCGCCAACGGCGCCGCGGCGGTGGGCGGCCAGGGATCGCTGTGGGAGACCGGCAACATCGCCGTGGGCTACGGCGTCAGCGGCACCCTGACCATCGAGAACGGCGGCCGCGTGAATTCGAACGACGCTTATATCAGTTGGGGCGTCCTCAGCGAAGATTCGCAAGCGACCGTAGACGGCTTCAGCGCGATCACCAACCAGCAGTCCATGTGGGCGCTCCTGGGCAGCCTGTTCGTTGGCCAAACCGATTTCGGCTCGGTCGAGGTGCTGGATGGCGGCAGCCTGTATGTCAGCCAGAACGTGCAGATCAGGAACGGCGAGCTGCGCGTGGATGGCCGTCATCCCACCATCGGCCCCTCCGAGATGGATGTGCTCGGCACGGTCTGGGTCGGCGGGCCGGGCAGCGCCAATCTGCTGGCCCTGTGGAACGCGGCCCGCGGCGGCATCGAAGGCGATCTGATCATCGGCCGGGATGGCGAGGGCGCGGCGATCCTGTGGGGCGCGGCCAACACGGCGCATCCGACCCAACTGGACGTGGTGGACCCGGCGGCGGGGCTGTGCGTCATCGGCCACACCTACGACGGCGGCGTTTCGCTGGACGACGGCGGCTTGTTCCGCTGCCGGAACATCCAACTCGGCCAGGCCGGGATGAGCGGCGCCGGCTCGATCACCGTGGATGGCGGCATGGTGCGCGCCCTGGACGTGCTGACGGTCGGGGCCGTGGGCGGCGGCGCCGGGCTGGTGGAGATGAGGAACAACGCCCTGGTGGCGACCAACGGGACGTACATCACGCCCAACGGGGTAATCACCGGCACCGGCACGCTGGCCGTGAATTTCCTCGGCTTGCAAAACGACGGCACGCTGGCCCCCGGCATCAATGTACTGTATCCGCTGGCCGCCCTTGCGGCAACGCAACCCCAGGCGCTGACGGCGACGGCGTCGGCTACGGCGACGCTGGCGATTTCCGGCACGCTGACCATCGGCCCGGCCGGCCGGCTGGCGATCCCCGTGGTCGGCAACGGGGTGGGGCAGTACGGCAGCCTGGCCGTGACCGGCGCGGCCAACCTGGACGGCGTGCTGGCGCTCGCTTTCAGGGGTGGCTATGTCCCCCGCCGGGGCGATACGTTCACCTTCCTGACGGCCACGGGCGCCGTCGCCGGCGCCTTCGACGACGTGGAGATCAGCGGCCTGCCGCCGGGTTTCGAATACGAACTCGCCATCGAGAACGGGCAGGTGACGATCGAGGTCCTCAACAATGGCCTCTCGTCGCCGACGGTGTTCCTGCCGTTGGTCAAGACTCGACCCTGAGGGTCGAAACCTGCACTGGAGCATCCATGACTCGACCGACCCCGCCGTCCGCCAATCCCCGGTCGGACGCTC
>CAZOLV010000024.1:0-16984 GCA_964580725.1 uncultured Anaerolineae bacterium
CACTGGCGGTGACGATCTGCGTGCCGTCCGGGCTGTAGGCCGCCGAGTAGACAGGGCTGGTGTGGCCGCTGAGGGTGCGCACTGCCTGCCCGGTGGCGGCGTCCCAGATGCGGGCGGTCTGGTCATTACTGGCGGTGACTATCTGCGTGCCGTCCAGACTGTAGGCCGCCGAGTAGACCGGGCCGGCGTGGCGATGACGCGGCAAAGTCATGACGTAGGACGGAGCTTTATCAACAGCATCGCTCAGGGCTTTGTATGCGTTGGCCATGACCGATTTTTCCGGCGCGCGCCACGTCACTTCCACTGCCTTCATGGCCAGCAACAGCGCCAGGGAGGGATCTTGTGGGTTATTGGCGATTGCATTCTCGGCGTGGACGGCTAGCTCGCCGGCTTGGGCGCGACGGGCCTCGCGTTCCGCCTCAGCCTGTTTCAGTCTGGCCTCATTTCTTTGTTGTGTGGCCTGATTGGCCTGGAAGCCTGCAAAGAGCGCTAGGCCAGTTAGGGCGATCATGACAGCCGCCGTAATACCGATGATGCGCCGGAAAGTGCTCGCACGGCGCGAGACGCTTGCCTGTGTAAATGCGAGCTCCGCACCATTCAGCCATTTCGTGTCCGGTGGCGCATCCATCTTCGGCGCCAACACCTGCTTGACCCAACGCGCACGCCCGCCCAACCCCTTCTGCTGCCCTCCCGTCGGCCACAGCGTCTCCTCCACCTGCGGCAGGCGGGGATCGTTGTCCCACAGCAGGCCGGTCCTGGGTTCCGGCGCGGTTCTGCGCCACTCACTCGCCGCCTGCGCCAGCCGCCGCTGCAAGGGCAGGTACTCCTCCGCCTCCTGCTTCCAGCGCAGCAGCTTGTCCCACGCCAGCACCAGCGCGTCGTGCGCCGGCTCGACGTAGGGATCGGGGTTGCCATCGGCGTCCAGATTGGTGCTGTCGCGCACCAGCAGGCGGGCGTCCACCAACCGGTCGAGCACCGTCTCGACGCGGGCGTTCTCCTCGGCGGTGGGATACGCCAGCTCGCTCAACGCCACGCGGCGCCGCGCCAGCTCGCCCCCCTCTACGGCCACCATGCGCAGCATGGCGCGCTGCATGGTCGCCCGGTGGGCGTCGTCGGGCAGGGCATCGTACTCCTCGCTGGCCCGCTTGCGTAGCGAGCCAATCACCCCGCCCAACGCCTGGTAGTCGGCGCCGGCGAGCGCCCGGTCGTCGCGGCCGCCGTGGACGTACTTGACGTACAGCTCGCTGAGGGTAAACGAGAGCAGCGGTAGCGCGCCGGGGGTCTGGATCACCTCCTTGATCAGGTCGTCCACCAGCTCGGGCGGGTCGAAGTAGAGCACGCGGGCCGACGCCGGCCCCTCGATCACCTGGCGCAGGTCCTCGATGTCCATGGGCGGCACGATGTAGCGGCCCGCCTGCCACAGCCCGGCCAACGGCGAGTCCTCCTGCGTGAACTGCGGCTCGAAGTCGGTGCGCAGGGTGATGATCAGGCGGAAGGCGGCAGGGTGCTGCTCCACCGCCGCGGCCAGCAGGCGCAGGAAACGCGCCCGCTCGGCGTCGTTCCGGCACAATGTCGCCAGCTCCTCAAACTGGTCGATGGTGAGCACCAGGCGCTGGCCGTGGTGGGTCGCGGCCCAGCGGGCGATGATTTGCGCCAGGGCGACGTCGTCGCCGTCAAGACTTCCGAAGTCTCCGAGACTTCGGAAGTCTGCCGCCAGTTCCGCGGCCAGCAGCGCCGCCAATGCCCGCAGCGGCTGGTCGGTGGGTCGCATGGGCGGGAGGGCGTGGTAGCCATCGTTCGTAGTAGCGACTTCAGTCGCTTCTGCGGGCGCGGGACGACTGAAGTCGTCACTACGAACCTCAAGCCGCGGCAGCAGCCCTGCCTTCACCAGGCTCGATTTGCCCGTGCCCGACGCGCCCAGCACAGCCAAGAACGGCTGTTGCTCAACCAAGGCTACCAGTTCCTTGATCTCATCCTCGCGACCGAAGAAGAGTGGGGCGTGTTTCTGATCGTAGGATTTCAGGCCACGGTAGGGATTGAACTCGGTGGTCAGATCGGGCGCAGCCGGTAGGTTGAGCGGGTGGCCAGGCGTCAGGAAGATGAATTCACCCTTGCGGTGTTTGTTCAGCGGCCAGAGGCCGGGGGTCTGCTCGTGGCTGGCCTGCTCCTCGGCCTGCACCTCCACCTGTTCGCGCAGATAGAGGTAGAGCTCGGTAGCGGTGATGACGCCGTCGCCCTGGCCCTTGGGCACCAGGTCGGCGGCGCCTTTCTCCAGGGCGTCGATCAGCGCCTGGGCGAAGGGGGAGTGCTGGCGGCCATCCGCCTCGCGGCGGCCCAGCACGTTGCCGCCCAGCACGTCCAGCGCCTTCTGGTCGTAGGCCGCCGAGGTCAGCACCTGCCAGGCCGGCGAGCGCAGGTAGCGGTCGTAGCGCTCCTGGTGGATCACATCGGGCAGGGCGCCGATGTCGCGGGTGGATGCCCAGCGGAAGGCGCCGGCGAAACAGCAGTCGAGGATCGCCAGCATGTGGCGGCAGGGCAGGGCGGTCAGCCAGGCGTGCAGGTCGGTCATGGCCAGCATGCTGGCCGAATCGCCGGGACGGGCGTCCTGCGGCACCAGGTAGCCGCGCGGCCCGTCATCGCCGTCGAGCGCCACGCCGTGGCCGGCGAAGTAGACCAGCAGGCGGTCGTCGTCGCCCAGGCGGGCCGGCAACTCCTGCGTGAAGAGCGTGTGCAGCCGCTCGCGCGTAACCGGTCCGCCGGCGGCAGGTTCGGTGAGCAGGATGGTCTCGTAGCCGTGCGCGTCACGCAGCAGCTCGGCCAGCCGCGCCGCGTCGTTGACCGCGGTGGTCAGCCGCGGGATGCCGTTGCCGTAGGCGTCAATGCCGATGACGACGGCCAGGTTGCGCCGGAACTGCGGCTGCTGATGCGGCTCAGGCAGGCGGTTGACCAGCACGGCGCGTGTGGCGGAGTTCAACGATTGACGTTCTGCAGAGTCAGACATGCGTTCCTCACTGAATCGGAACGAGCTTGCTTACGGGAAAGGGCAGGCGTTGAATGGTTTTCTGCGGGCGGCGCCTGCTCTCGGTTGCTGATTATCGGCGGCCGGTCGCTCCCGCCGGCGCCCTACGGCTTGACGACGCGCACCATCACCTGCGCAGTGATCCAGGCGCGCTCCGGCTCCTGCGTCTTGGGAGTGGCGAGCGATGCCCGGCTGCCAGCACCCTCCAGCGGCGACAGTTGCAGGGTGTCGTAGCTGGTGGTCTCGGTGGTGGCGAACACCTTGAAGATGTCGTCTGCCTCGCTCATGCCGGCCGGTGCGCTGGAGTTGAACGCCGGCAGTGCCCGCTGCCCCCTGCCCTGGTCGAGCAGTAAGGTCTTGCCCGGCCCCAGCTCGAACTGCTTTTGCGTGTCGGCCGGGATCAGCCGCTGGATGCTCCAATCCGGGGCCAGGTTGAGCACGGTCACGTTCAGCGTGCGCTGGCGCAGCTCCTCGATATACCGGTCCGCGTCGCTGGGCGGATCTTGCATCGGCTCGAACAGGTTGCGGATGCGCAGGTAGTAGAGCTGGCCCTCGGCCACGGCGGGGATGCCGCCCGGCTCGGCGAACGGCTCTTCTTCCGTGCGCAGCAGCTTCACCTCCAGCTTGCCCGCCAGCCGCGACAGCGTGTCCGGGCTGCCCAGCTCCAGCACGTTGAAGTACCTGGCCAGGTGATCGAGGCGAAATACCACCTCGTCGGGATCATCCAGGGGCACGGCGCTGACGTTGGCCAACGGCCGGCCGCCGCCGTCGCGCAGTTCGTAGGCCCCGGTCGCGTTGAGGCCGACCTGGAAGGCCGCCGCTTCACCCTCGGCGGCCAGTCGTATGAAACGGCCCTCCCCGCGTTGGATGGCGGCTGTCAGGCCGGCCAGGGCCTCCTCCTGGACCCCGGCTGCTGCCGGCCCACCCGGCACCCACCGTACAGCCCGTTGTTGTCCCTGGCCCGGATCGAAGAGCAGGGCCTGTGCGCCCGGTTCGATGGCAGCCTCGTCGTCCAGGCGCCGCACGACCTCGGCCCATGACTCGGCGTCGTGCACCTCGGTCAGCTTGACCACTGCGACTCGCTGGTCGGTCTGTTTGAAGTCGGTCACGCCCCGGCGGTAGACGAAATACTGGGCGCCGCTGCCGGCGCCGGTGGCCTGGCCGGTGTTCAGGCGCAGGCGATCGCCTTGCGCTTCCAGCACGTTGACGCCGATGGGCAGGGCCAGGCGGGCGCCGCCGAACACGGCCCGGTCACCCACCCCCTGCAACTGCGGCGTCTGGCTGGGGAACGCACCATGCACACGGGCCACGACCTGCTGGTGCACCATCTCCCAGTTCAGGCTGGGATTCTGCAGGGCGTACCACAGCCAGTAGGAGAGCGCGCCGTGGCGTTTACCGTTGGGCGATCTGTACTCCAGCGCCAGCTCCAGCGCGCGGCAGGCCGCCAGCAGGGTGTAGCCGTTGGGCTCGGACAGCCAGCCGCTGGCTGCGGCAGCGGCGCGCGCGCCGCCGGCCTGGCCCAGCCAGCTCGCCGTCAACGCTGCGGGCGGCGCCACCAGGTCGCTCGGTGTGCGCTGCACCTCGTCCGGATCCAGGCCGCCGCGCGCGGTCGCATCTTCCTCTGCGCCGCGGGCCGCGCCGCCGGAATGGCAGCTATCCAGCACCGCGGTGACGATCAACTCCCGGTCGACCAGCTCTTGAAGCAGGTAGGCCAGCTCCAGATCGCGCAGGTAGCGGTCTTCGGGCTGCTGCGTGTTCTCGATCTGCCCGTAATCGGTGGGGACGAGCGACTCGTCGTAGACGCCGTTACCCGCGCCTTTCACTTGGGGGTAGAGGGTGAGGGCGCGGCCGCCGTGGCCGGAGTAGTGGATGTAGACCTGGTCGCCCGGCTGTGCGTCCTGGGCCAGGCGGCGGAACGCGGCGACGATGTTGGCCTTGGTGGGCCATTTCTGGCGCGGTTCCTGCGGCTCGCTCCCCCAACCGCTGGCGGTCAGCTTGATGATGCGCTCGCCGGGCACGTTGAGCCGGGTCCGCAGGAACTCGTCCATCAAGGCGATGTCGTTGACGCAGCCGCTCAGGCTGCCGTAGTTGGGCAGACCGGGGACGGTTCGCCCCATGTAGTAGTTGACGCCGATTAGCAGCGCCCAGAGGGTGGGGGTGGTTTGGGTAGTCATGGTAGCCTCCTGTAAGTGTAATGAGATGTGATCCGGTTGTACACGCCCTGGCTGACCTGGATGAAGAAGTCGGGTTTGTTTTTGAACATGGTTTCTCGTGATGAAGCAAGTAGCAGTTGGATGCGCTACTCGTGCGGCTAGTTTTTCGCTTCAGATTGGATATCCTTGATGAACGCCGCAGGATCGACTCCATACCTCTCAAGTTGACCACTCTCGGCCAGCCAGCTGTTGAGTTGATCCAGACTGACTTGCGCAGCATACAAATCGCCGGCCAGAATACGGTTTTTTGCCTGGTTGTGAATTGCTTCGATCACATCAGGCGGAACGGGCGCCTCAGCGCAGGTTGGGCGATAATCACCCTTTGCCAGGCGATTCCACTCATCCCACGTGAAGTTGCGCGGTGCGGAATCACAGGCAGCCTTTATGAGGTCCTGCATGTTCAGGAAATACTGGCGCACGACATTAGAGCCAAAAGCCAGTATCTTCTCGTTGTCTGCCGACCAGGCAATGCCGTTTGGGGCCTCGTCAGTGCTGGATATGGTGAATACCTCCTTCCGAGAAGCAGTGTCTATGACCACAATACGAGGGTTCAGGGGTTTCCGCATCTCTGCATATTCCTGGTCATTTGCCGCCAAGAGTAGGTGACCACCATCTCTGCTCCAAGAGACGCTGGTGATCACCTTGCCTGTTACCGGAAGTTCTGCCAGTAAGCGACCGTCGCGGGCATCCAGCAGCTGAAGCATGGCTCTTTCGCAGAAGGCCCCCCAACGGGGGTCCAGACCCTGGCGACCGCCCCTACAGCCAGCCAATGCGATCTGCTGGTCGTCAAAGCTCAGCTGCGCGTCGAACACAGCAACTTCATCCCACATCTTGATGACGCCCGCGGTCAGGCCGTTGACCAAGACGGCGCCACTGAAACTCGTCAGCCAGAGACGGTCGGCGATGCAGATTAGGGAACGGCCTCGGGGATAGCGGTAACCGAATGGCCCAATCGCTGCCCACTTCTGAGCATCAGAAAGAGTGCAGGTAGACTGCGAGGGTGCGGCTGTCTCGGCTTTGCCTTCCTCTAAAGACAGACTTGGCAACTCTGATCCCGGGGTCAAGACCCATTCTCTGGCGGTGCCATCGCTACTGACGGTGCGGAGGCGGTCATCGGCAAGCCATCGAGGATCACAAGCCCAATCCGAGTGGCCCGTTAGGGTGAATCTTCGGCTTCCAGAAGAAGCGTTCCAGACCCAAACGCCACCCTGCCCACACGTTGTGTTTGGATATGTCTGAACGCCGCAACCAGCTGTGGCGACTAACTGCCCAGATGGAGACCAGGCTCCCGCCAATTCAGTCAGGCGGCCAGTTGCGGGCAGTAGAAGTGCGACCTGAGAATCGGCCCCTGAGTTCCAGATTCGGGCTTCGTTATCACCCAGGCCAACGATCAGGACAAATGGTCCCGTAGGACTCTGGAACGCCCTCAGACCGAAGGACGTTGGCGTGGGGTATCCACGCAGGGTTGCCTTTTCGCCAGTCGCGGCATTGTGCAACACCAAACCTGCAGGACTGGTTAACAAGCCGCCCGAGCTATACGAGACCTTCAACTCTCCAGGCTGTCCCTGAAACGAACTTTGGGCCTGACAGTTGATTGCCTCGACTTCGCTCATTGCTACGGTTCGCCCAGGTTGCGCCAAACTTACGCGAATGGCATCGAAGGCCTGAGCAGTATCAGTAATAACTCCCGACTGGATCGCCAATAGCTGGGCAGTTTCCAGGCGTCCTGCTGCAATCTCGAGTGAAGATCGCGCGGCAAGCTCACGGGAAGAAGCGAGTGCAGTCTCGCGCTCCGCCTCGGCTTGCTTCTCTCTGGCTATCTGTCCGTTGGTCACGGCTGTCGCCTTGGCATCCGCCTCTGCCGTGGCCGCCAATTGCGCCTTGTTACGTTCTTTTTCTGCCCCTGCACGGGCAGTCGCCTCTGCCGTCACCGCGGCAATCGCCCTGGCCTCGTTGTCGACCGCCACTCCCCGCTGCCACCAGGCAATCCCGCCCAAGGCTGCAACGATAATCATGAACCCGACCACAGCGCCCAAGAACTTCTGCCGGAACCCGGACCGCTCGCCCACGCTGGCCCGCACGAACACCAATTCGGCCTGGTTCACCCAGGCGTCGGGCGCGGGCGCTGCGTCTTTGGGCGGGAACAGCACGCGCCACTCCCAACGCAGCCGGTCCATCAGCCCGTCGCCGCGCTTATCCGCCGGCCACAGCGTCGCTTCCACCTGCGGCAGGCGGGGATCTTCCCTCCACAGCAGCGTCTTGGGTTTTCGCGGCTGCCACTCTTCTACCCGCGCCGCCAGGTCCCGCTGCAAGGCCCACTCGGCGCCCTGCTCGACCAACCACTTTTGCACCTGCGGCCAGGCCGTGATCAGGCCGCTGTGCCCCAATTCCACGTAGGGCTCGCCGGCCGCATCCTCCCCCTGCGCCACCAGACCGCAGGCAGCCAAGGCAGCGATGATGTCGCCGGCGCGCCTGGCAGCCTGGTCATCAGGGAACTCGAAATCTGCCTGTCTCGCCCAGTCGCCCACATATTGCCCGGCTTCGACCTTCACCAGCCGCATCAACACATGCTGCATGCTTCTCCGATGGTCCTCGTCGGGCCATTGGTCGTAGATTCCCTGCGCCAGGTCGGCGATCACGCCTTCCACACCGCCCTCGGCTTCGTAGTAGGCCCGCGTCAGGGTGCGGTCGCGCGAGTCCGTCCGCCCGGACTTGATGCCCGTGGCATGGCGCATGTACATCCGATGCAGTGTCTCGGTCAGCAGCGGCAAGGCGCCGGGCTGGCGTTCGACCGCATCCAACATGCGCCCGATCAACTGCTCCGACTCCAGAAAGATCATCTTGGCTGCGGCCGGCTGGTCGATGACCTGGCGCAATCCGTCGCGATTGAATGGGTCGTTTTCATCCACCTTGAAACGGTCCGCCGATGGCAGCAGTGGTTGGCTGCTTTGTCCGTCGGCCTGCGCCGGGGTCTCCCAATGGTCGCCGGGCACAGTGAGGATGATGTGGAGCACGTCCGGCTTCGCCGCGCCCGTCAGCTCGGCCCACAGACGAGCGCGCTCCTCGGCCGTGGCGGCCTCGAACAGGGTTTGGGCGCAGTCCACCGCCAGCAGCAGGCGCTGGTGCGGGTGCCCGGCAGCCCAAGCTGTTGCCAGCCCACCCAGCCGGCCCGTCACATCGCCGGCGCTGCGGCCCGGCTCCTGCTCCAACGCCTGGCCGATATGGTCCATCAATGCCTGCACCGGCGCGGGCGTCTCCAACCGGAGCGGCGGCAGGACCTGCCAGGCCTTTCTGCCCTGGCCTGAACCCGCGGCGATGCCCTCCTTCAGCCGCGGCAGCAGCATGTCCGACACCAGGCTCGTCGTGCCCCAACTGGAGCGGCCGGTCACGGCCACCAGGGGCTTTGCCTCCACGCGCCTGTTCAATTCCCTGATTGCAGCCTCCCGGCTGGCCGCAATCAGGGCCTGGGCCAGGTCATCGTTGCCCGCGCGCGGCCAGGGATCGTGTTCAGGCCCGGTCAGGTCGGGCGCAGGCTCCAACTGCACTTGGGCGCCCGGCAGCAGGAAGACGTAGTCGCCTGCCTCGTGCCCCTGGTTGAGCGTCCACAGACCGGGGGTCTGGCCGTCACCCACCCGGCGATAGAGCGAGTCCGCGATGGTGAGGTACAGCTCAGTCGCCGTCACCACGCCATCGCGGCCGGCGCCGCGCAGATCTCTGCTGTCGTGCAAAGGATCGGCGGCCAGCGCCTCGAACAGGGCCAGGGCGAACGGCGAATGGTCGGCCCCCTCGTTCGGGTCGCGCTCGCCAACACCGTAGCCGGGGGCGAAGTCACTCGCCTGCTGGTTGTGGGCAGCCGATGTGATGGCCTGGCGCGTCTTGCCGCTGACATAGCGCTGCAGCGTCTCCCAATACAGCGGCGCCGGCAGCAGGGCGCTGCGGGTGGCGGATGTCTTGGGCATGGCCCCGGCCGAGCAGCAGTCGAGGATAATGAGGACGTGCTGGCATTCGAGTTCGACCAGCCACTTCAGCACATCGTCCATGGCCAGGAGCCTGCGCTCCGACTCCGCCTGCTCCCGCGGCCGCGCATCCTGGGGGAACAGGTAGCCCTTGATCGTGTTGCCGGTGTACCCGGCGTCGCCGTGGCCGGCGAAGTAGAAGATCACCCGCGTGGCCGCCCCTGCCCGGCGAACCTCGTCCGGCAGCGTCGTCTTCAACAGCGCCGTCAGCTTCGCGCAGGTGGCATCCTCGTCGTAGGCGGGGATGACCTTGTAGCGATCGAGGGGATCGCGGCGTCCGGCCTCATCCTCCAGCAGGTTGGCAAGATACCGGGCGTCCGGCTCTGCCGTATGCAGGGCGCGCACGTTTGCATAGCGGTTGATGCCGACGACGACGGCGATGTTGTGCTGAAAATGCTGCTGCAGGGCAGCGGCGGGTGTGCGAACGCGTTGCGCCATGTCGAACCTCGATGATTGTGAACCGGATCAGCCGCTCTTGGAGACGGCCTCGGGTGCGGGCAGGCGGTTTTCTTCTGGTAAGATGACAGGCAGAAGGGAATCAGAGTGTATCGCCTTGGACGATGCAGCCACCCCTCAGAGAATAGCTGCACGGCCCAGGGTCGGGATTACGCACAACCGTGGTGATCTCTTTATCGATGGGAACTACGCCAGCCGGCCGCCATCCACGCGCTGACGTCAAAACTCCGGGTGAAGCGTTCCAGGCAACACCATTTATGTTGATATGGACATCGGCGCTGCCGCTAGAGACCTTGCACTGTACCTTTTTGTTTCTGGTGCTGCTCTGAAATGTGTAGACGCGGAGCGAGTTGGCGCCTTGTTGGCTGCTGTCGAGCATCCATTGCCTGCAACCACCACCTTTGTTTTTCACGCCCACGATAAGGAAAGCCTCGAACATCTGACCCACTGCCAGACCTCTCGCGGCTACTGGGGCTGTCAACCCCTCAACTGGCAAGTCGTACTGTGCAGCGATATCTCCGAGAGCCGCTTTCCCGCGGCCCCACTCCGCCACGGCTGGCCTTGGAAGCAGGACGGGCTGGGCGAGGAATCCCTTAAGCGGCTTGACCAGGTTGGGCTGCAACCACTCAGGCAACTCGTCAAGGAAGGGAACAAGACCATTCGGGAGCAAAACGCCTTCGGAGACCGGATCCTCAGTCTCAATTGCCCCCCGCCCAACGGCGAGCGCCTCCTCGATCGACTCGAGTTGCTGGTAATACAGTTCTTGGGGGCGAATGGCCACCGGGTTGCCGTCCTCTCCTGGTGCAAATACGGTGATCGGCTCTGCACCCTCGCCTCGCCTACCTGGATTCAAAAAGCTATCGATCTCGCTCTGTGTGCCAATGAGCGTGATTTCGATATCTTCGCTGTAGTCCAGTTGAAATTGAAAGACTCTTTCCTGCTCCATAGTGATCGCCTCCGTAGAATGAGATGGTGATTACGTTGATAGAGGCAGCGCCGCCGCCGCCCGCCTACATCATTGCGGTCGTTCGGATATGCAACGAAAACCGATATCCTCTCCGTTTGGATAATCAGCGCTTGCTGTTGTCCACAGTGCCGTCAAATCGTCTAAACTCGCGGATTCCGACGAACCTCCTCGCAATATCAGCGACGCCGAAGCATCTGCGCCGTTCCAGATGGCACTTGCATCGCCAGCTCCGTCATTCGCTTCCAGGCTTCGGGTCCACTCCCACACGTTGCCGATGAGGTGACGGGGCTCCCCTGTGTCTCTTGATTGGGTGCCTGCTTCTGATACTGGTTCGAGAACGGACGAACCCAGGTTCAGACCATCGACGCTCGTTAGCGTCCTCCCATCTGCCTGCAGGCGATCTGCATAGACCTGGGCCGCGGCCGTTTGCCACTCCGCGGAGGTCGGCAACCGGCGGCCAAGCCACTGGCAGTAGTGGGCGGCAGTGAGACCGCTCACGTTCGTCACGGGCAGATCGTCGTACTTGTGGGTCAGGCCCTCTTGAAAATGTAGGAACGCTTCGCTGCCCTCCGGCGCTGGGCAGCGCGCCGGTGCGGCGCGGTGGCACCTGTCATACAGTGCGATCGATACTTCGTAGAGATCAACTTTGATGTTTCCTATATCAGTCTGCGGGCTTGCTCGCAGGGCCTCGTACCTTAACCACAAATTCTTCAAAGCGTCCCAGTTGGCCGCCAGCAGCATGATTGCGGCAAGAGCCAGAAAGGCGCTGCTCACCAGCCAGCGCTGCCGGCGTTGCTTCTGGCGGGCCGCCTGGCTGGCCTGGACCAGTTTGGTCTCGCCCTTCTCCTCGTCCCAGGCGCGCATGCCGGAACGCCCCGCTTCGACGGCGGCCAGATCCGGCCCATCCAGCACTGGACCGCTCTGCCCGTTGCGCCACTGCACCGCCCGGCTCTCCAATATCCGCCGCGCCTGTTGTCCAGGCGCAACCGACTCATCGAAGCGTTTGCGCACGTGCGGTGCCAGGGTGTCGTGGGTCAGGCGGCTGGCGCGCGGCTGGTCGGGCCGGTTCTGGGCGGGATCCACCAGCAGGTAGAGGTCGCGGCACACTTGCACCAGCGCGGGCAGCGCGTCCCGGCGATGGCTGTATGTCCGTTCCAGGTCGGCCAGCGTGCGCTGCTCGGCTGTCCCCAGCGGGGTCGTGTGGTGGGCCAGTACGTCCAACGCCAGACCGGACGCCACGACCTCGGGCTGCTTGTCGTGCAGCGCTCGCAACTGCCGGCCCAGGAAATCGTCCAGCGACAGGCCGCGGGACCGGAACTCGTGGTAGAGGTCCGCGTCGAAGGCCGGCCGGTCGTAGCTGCGCGCTTTGGCCGCCTCCCACATGTCCGCCAGCAGGATGGCGAGCATGGGCGCGACGGGCGACTCGCGGTCGGCAAGCAGGTCGTCCGCAACCAGACCCGGCAGGGCAACATCTACGGACAGCCGGTAGTGATCCGACAGCCGCGGGGTGGATTGTGCCCCGGCCATCACCTCGGCAGTGCCCTCTCGCCCCAGGCGCTCCAGGAAAACCTCCCCGCGCGGCAGATGGCGCTCGGCCAGGCGCTCTCTAAGTTCGGCCAGCCATTCCTTGCGGAAGCTGAGGATCAACCGGCCCTGCGGCCGACGCCCGATGTCGGCGAAGAGCGCCTGCAGCCCATCCAGGAAGCGCGGCAACTCGTCGGGCTGCTCCTTGTTTGCGCGCGTGAAGACTTCCTCGACTTGATCCAGCACCACCAGCAGCGGCCGGCCGGCTTGCGCCTCCACTGCGTGCCAGGCCGCAGGTAGATCGGCATCCGGCGCAGCGCCCAGGGCCGCGGCTAACGTGCCCAGCAGACCTGGCGCCTGGTCGCGGCGCACATAACGGACGACATGGCTGCTCTCCAGCCGCGGCAGCAGCCCGGCGGCCAGCAGCGAGGACTTGCCCACGCCCGACTGGCCGTAGAAGAGCACGAGGGGTGGGGCGCCCTCGGCCATCACCTTGTGGTAGAGATCGCGAATCTCCTCCCCGCGACCGAAGAAGATCGGAGCATCCTCGCGACGATACCAGTCCAGGTTGCGGTAAGGCTTGTCGGGCAGGTCGAGCGGCGGCAGCGCGGGCAGACCGAAGAGCGGATCGCCCGCTGCCAGCGGCAAACTCCAGTCGCGGGCGATTTCGGCGCCCGGTCGAACATGCAGATGCCAGGGGAGGCGATCGGCGTCAGGTTCCACCTCGGCCGCGCCGAGGTGGCGGTAGATCGGGGCGCCAGCCATCTCCCTGTCAGCCCTGGCCTCGTCGTAGGCCGCGGCGATGGATGCACCGCCGGCCAGGCCGCGGTAGAAGCGGGCGGCGAACGCGGTCGCCTGGGCGTCGTCCACGGCCTGGTCGGTGGCGATGACCGCGGGCACGCCCGCCGCCAGCAGGTCAACCACCTGCCCCTCGGTGGAGCAGCCGTTGAGGAAGACCAGTTGCAGCCCGCGCTGCTGGGCCAGGAAGCGGGCCAGGCCACCGGCGTTGGCGGCCGCCGGCGCGCCCGCGGCGGTCTCTAGCAGCAGCCGGTAGCCGTCAGCATGACCGCCGAAGTGGAAGATGACGATGCGGTCCCGGTAGCGCGCGTCCTGGAAGACGTCCAGGATGTCACCGGCCGTGGCGTTCTGGCGCGAGACCAGCTCGCAGTGGCCGCGCTGCTCGGCCGCCGCCAGCGCGCGCTGCACCTGGCGCGCCTCTTCGGCCAGGTTGCGCAGGTAGCGCGCCCGGTCGTCGCGGTCGTTGGCGGTGGCGAGTAAGATGGCGGGTACGGGAGTGGCGATCATTGGTTCACCTCCAACCCATAGCGCGCCCGCTCCCACGGCGTGAGCAGCGGCGGATCGCGCTGGATCAGGCGGGCTGCTTCGGCCAGAAGGTCGTTGATGCCAGCGATCCAGATGCGCGCGGTCTTGTCATTGCTGGCTGTGACGATGAAGCGACCGTCAGGACTGTAGGCCGCCGAATTGACCCAACCCGCATGGTCAGCCAGGGTGCGCACTGTGGCGCCGCTGGCCACGTCCCAGATACGCGCCGTTCCGTCCCAACTGGCGCTAACGATGAACCTGCCGTCCGGGCTGTAGGCTGCCGAAGTGACAACTGTTGTGTGACCGGCCAGGGTGCGTACTGTGGCGCCGCTGGCCGCATCCCAGAGGCGCGCTGTCTCGTCGTTGCTGGCAGTGACGATGAAGCGGCCGTCCGGGCTGTAGGCCGCCGAATTGACATCGTCATTGTGTCCGCCCAGGATGTTCACGGCCGCGCCGCTGGCCGCGTCCCAGATGCGCGCGGTGTTGTCGGCGCTGGCGGTGACGATGAACTTGCCGTCCGGGCTATAGACCGCTGAATTGACAACGTCTGTGTGGCCGGCCAAGGCCCGCACCACGTCGCCGCTGGCCGCCTCCCAGATGCGCGCGGTGTTGTCGGCGCTGGCAGTGACGATGAAGCGGCCGTCCGGGCTGTAGGCCGCCGAATTGACATCGTCATTGTGTCCGCCCAGGATGTTCACGGCCGCGCCGCTGGCCGCGTCCCAGATGCGCGCGGTGTTGTCGGCGCTGGCGGTGACGATGAACTTGCCGTCCGGGCTATAGACCGCTGAATTGACAACGTCTGTGTGGCCGGCCAAGGCCCGCACCACGTCGCCGCTGGCCGCCTCCCAGATGCGCGCGGTGTTGTCGGCGCTGGCAGTGACGATGAAGCGGCCGCCCGGGCTGTAGGCCGCCGAGGTGACCCAGTCTATGTGGCCCAGGGTGCGCACGGTGGCGCCGCTGGCCGCATCCCAGATACGCGCCGTCTTGTCGGTGCTGGTGGTGATAATAAACTTGCCATCCGGGCTGTAGGCAACCGACCAGACAGGCTCCGTGTGGCCGGCCAGAGTGCGCACTGGGGCGCCGCTGGTCGCATCCCAGGTGCGCGCGGTTCCGTCGGCGCCGGCGGTGACGATGAAGCGGCCGTCTGGGCTATAGGCCGCCGAAAGGACATTGTCATTGTGGCCGGCCAGGATGTGCACCTCGGCGCCGCTGGCCGCGTCCCAGATACGCGCCGTTCCGTCCCAACTGGCGGTAACGATGAACTTGCCGTCCGGGCTGTAGGCCTCCGAATAGACGGAGTCCGTGTGGCCGGCCAGGGTGCGCACTGCGGCGCCGCTGGCCGCATCCCAGATGCGCGCGGTCCCATCGCCGCCGGCGGTGACGATGAAGCGGCCATCCGGGCTGTAGGCAGCCGAATAGACCTTATAGAGCTCCGCACTGCCAGAGTCTGTGTGACCGGTCAGGGTGCGCAAAGCGTCGCCGCTGGCCGCATCCCAGATGCGCGCGGTCCCGTTATCGCTGGCGGTGACGATGAACTTGCCGTCCGGGCTGTAGACTGCCGAATTGACATTGTCATTGTGGCCGGTCAGGGTGCGCACCGCAGCACCGCTGGCCGCGTCCCAGATGCGCGCCGTCCAGTCGTCGCCAGCGGTGACAATGAAGCGCCCGTCCGGGCTATAGGCCGCCGAATTGACAAAGGCCGTGTGGCCGGCCAGGGTGTGCACCGCAGCGCCGCTGGTCACATCCCAGAGGCGCGCCGCCCCGTCGCTACTGGCGGTAGCGATGAAACGGCCGTCCGGGCTGTAGGCTGCTGACCTGACAGAGTCCCAGTGGCCGGCCAGGGTGCGCACCTCGGCGCTACTGACTGCATCCCAGAGGCGCGCAGTTCCGTCTTCACTAGCGGTGACGATGAAACGGCCATCCAGACTGTAGGCCGCCGACCTGACAGAGTCCGTGTGGCCGGTCAGGGTGCGCACTGCAGCGCCGGTGGCCGCATTCCAGAGGCGCGCGGTCCCGTCTTCACTAGCGGTGAGGATGAAGCGGCCGTCCGGGCTATAGACCGCCGAATAGACGGAGTCCGTGTGGCCGGACAGGGTGCGCACTGCGGCGCCGGTGGCCGCGTCCCAGATGCGCGCCGTCCCGTCCCAACTGGCGGTGACGATGAAGCGGCCGTCCGGGCTGTAGACCGCCGAAAGTACATCGCTTGTGTGACCGGCCAGGGTGCGCACCGCAGCGCCGGTGGCCGCATCCCAGACACGCGCCGTATTGTCGGCGCTGGCGGTGACAATGAAACGGCCGTCCGGGCTGTAGGCCGCCGAATTTACCCCGTCTGTGTGGCCGACCAGAGTTCGCACTGTGGTGCCACTGGTCGCATTCCAGATACGCGCGATCCCATCATCATCGGCACTGGCGGTGACGATGAAACGGCCATCCGGGCTGTAGACCGCCGAATTGACGGAGAACGCGTGGCCGGTTAGGATGCGCACTGTGGCGCCGCTGGCCGCATCCCAGACACGCGCCGTGCCGTCCCAACTGGCGGTGACGATGAAACGGCCGTCCGGGCTGTAGGCCGCCGACCTGACAGAGTTCGTGTGGCCGGACAGGGTGCGCACCACGTCGCCACTGGCCGTCTCCCAGATGCGCGCCGTTCCATCGGCGCGGGCGGTGATGATGAACTTGCCGTCCGGGCTTTGGGCCGCCGAATTGACATAGTCCGTGTAGTCGCCTAGGGTGCGCACCGCGGCGCCGCTGGCCGCCTCCCAAATATGCACCGTCCTGTCGTTGCTAGCGGTGACGATGAACTTGCCGTCCGGGCTGTAGGCCGCCGAATTGACATCGTCATTGTGGCCGGCCAGGATGTGCACCTCGGCGCCGCCAGTCGCGTCCCAGACGCGTGCCTTCTTGCCGGTGGTGACGGTGACGATGAATTTGCCGTCCGGGCTGTAGACCGCTGAGCCGAAAAAGGTTCCATCGTCGCCTAGTGTGCGCACTGCTACGCCGCTGGTCGCATCCCAGATGCGCGCCGCCACTTCGTCGCCGGCGGTGACAATGAACTTGCCATCCGGGCTGTAGGCCGCCGAATAGACGGAGTCCGTGTGGTCGGCCAAGGTGCGCACCGCGGTGCCGCTGACCGCATCCCAGATACGCGCGGTCGTGTCGCCGCTAGCGGTGACGATAAACCTGCCGTCCGGGCTATAGGCCGCCGACCTGACAGAGTCCGTGTGGTCCTGGAGTTGGCGCAGTACCTGCCCCGTGGCCGCATCCCAGATGCGCGCCGTCCGGTCCGCGCTGGCAGTGACGATGAACTTGCCGTCCGGGCTGTAGGCCGCTGAATTGACAGAATCCGTGTGGCCGGCCAGGGTGCGCACCTCGGCACCGCTGGCCGTATCCCAGATGCGCGCCGTTTTGTCTGCGCTGGCGGTGACAATGAAGCGGCCGTCCGGACTGTAGGCCGCCGAATTGACCC
>CAZOLV010000024.1:17084-54326 GCA_964580725.1 uncultured Anaerolineae bacterium
CCGTCCGGACTGTAGGCCGCCGAATTGACCCAGCCTGTGTGGCGGTGGCGCGGCACCGTCATGCGCCAGGGCGGGGCTACGTCAATGGCATCTCTCAAGGCCTTATCCGCGTTGACCATGACGCTGTTCTCAGGCGCATGCCACGTCACTTCCAAGGCCCGGATCGCCAGCAGCAAGGCCAGCGAGGGATCAGCCCCGTTGTTGGCGACGGCGTTCTGTGCGTGTGCGGCCAGATCGTCGGCTTTCGCGCGGCGGGCCTCGCGCTCTGCCTCAGCCTGCTTCTGTCTGGCGTCAGCAGCAGCGGTGGCCTCGGCCTGCGCAGATCGTTCGGCGTTGGCCTCGGCCGTGACTGCCACATCGCGTTGGATGGTGGCCTGATTGGCCTGGTAGCTGGCGAAAATCGCCAAACCTGCGAGGGCAAGCACAACAGCTGCCGTAATGCTGATGATGCGCCGGAACGTGCTGGCGCGGCGGGAGACGCTTGCCTGGGCGAAATTTAGCTCGGCGCCGTTCAGCCACTTCGTATCCACCGGCGCTTCAGTCTTCGGGGCCAACACCTGCTTGGCCCACCGGAAGCGTCCGGCCAGCCCCTTCTTCTTCCCGCCCGTCGGCCACAGCGTCTCCTCCACCTGCGGCAGGCGGGGATCATCGTCCCACAACAGGCCGGCTTTGGCCTCCGGCGCGGCCTTGCTCCATTCAACGGCCGCCTGCGCCAGGCGGCGCTGCAACGGCAGATACTCCTCGGCCTCCTTCTTCCAGCGCAGCAGCTTGTCCCAAGCCAGCACCAAGGCGTCGTGCGCCGGCTCGACGTAGGCTTCACCCTTTGAGCCATCCGACTGATCTGCCGTGCCGCGCACCAGCAGGCGGGCAGCCACCAGCCGGTCGAGCACCGCCTGGACGCGTGTGTTCTCCTCGGCGGTCGGGTAGTCGAGTTCGCTCAGCGCCACGCGACGGCGGGCCAGCTCGCCACCCTCGACGGCGACCATGCGCAGCATAGCGCGCTGCATAGTCGCCCGGTGCGCGTCGTCGGGCAAGCGGTCGTACTCTTCGGTGGCTCGGTTGCGCAGCGAGCCGACGACTCCGCCTAGCGCCCGATAGTCTGCGCCGGAGAGCGCCCGGTCGTCGCGGCCGCTCTGGACGTACTTGACGTACAGCTCGCTGAGGGTGAAGGAGAGCAGCGGCAGCGCGCCGGGGGTCTGGATCACTTCCTTGATCAGGTCGTCCACCAACTCCGGCGGGTCGAAGATGAGCACGCTCACCGAGGCCGGCCCTTCGATCACCTGGCGCAGGTCCTCGATGCCCATCGGCGGTACGATGTAGCGGCCTACCTGCCAGATCCCGGCCAGCGGCGCCCCCTCTTGCGTGAACTGCGGCTCGAAGTCGGTGCGCAGGGTGATGAGGAGACGGAAGGCGTTGGGCTGCTGCTCCACGGCCGCGGCCAGCAGGCGCAGGAAGCGCGCCCGCTCGGCGTCGTTCCGGCACAATGTCGCCAGCTCCTCGAACTGGTCAATGGTGAGCGCCAGGCGTTTGCCGGGATTGGCAGCGGCCCAGCGAGCGATGATCTGCGCCAAGGCATCGTCGCCATCCAGACCCTTCAGGTTTGCAGAGACCCAAGGGGCGTCTCCTAATGCCGCGCACAGCCGCGTCTCCAATTGCTGCACCGGCTGGTCGGTCGGTCGCATCGGCGGGAGGACATGGTAGCTGACGTTGGTAGTGGCGACTTCAGTCGCTTCTGTGGGCGTGAGACGACTGAAGTCGTCACTACGAACCGCAAGCCGCGGCAGAACCCCCGCCTTTACCAGGCTCGACTTGCCTGTCCCCGACGCGCCCAACACCGCCACGAACGGCTGCTGACTAACCAGCGCGGTCAGCTCCTCAATCTCCTGCTCCCGACCGAAAAAGAACGGACGATGGTCCTGGTCGTAGGACTGCAAGCCTCGATAGGGCTTGGTCTTGTCGTCGGCGGTGAGGGGCGGCGCGGGCGGCAGGTT
Source organism: uncultured Anaerolineae bacterium (assembly GCA_964580725.1). Lineage (GTDB taxonomy): Bacteria > Chloroflexota > Anaerolineae > SSC4 > Amarolineaceae > Amarolinea. The sequence continues at coordinate 19,076 of CAZOLV010000024.1, forward strand.
GAGTGGGTGGCCGGGCACGAGGAAGATGAACTCGCCCTTGCGATGCTTGTTCAGCGGCCACAGGCCAGGCGTCTGTTCATGGCTGGCCTGTTCTTCAGCCTTCACTTCGACCTGTTCACGCAGGTAGAGGTACAGCTCGGTGGCGGTGATGACGCCGTCCCCCTGGCCTTTGGGCACCAGGTCGGCAGCGCCCCGCGCCAGAGCGTCGATCAGCGCCAGGGCGAACGGCGAGTGCGGCCCGCCGTCGCCGGCCAGCGACCCGCGCTTGGCGTCGCCCGCAAGCACGTCCAACGCGGTCTGGTCGTACGCCGCCGAGGTCAGCACCTGCCAGGCCGGCGACAGCAGGTAGCGATCGTAGCGCTCCTTGTGGATCACGTCCGGCAGCGCGCCGAGGTCGCGGGTGGATGACCAGCGGAATGCGCCGGCGAAGCAGCAATCGAGGATCGCCAGCATGTGGCGGCAGGGCAGCGCGGTCAGCCAGGCGTGCAGGTCGGTCATGGCCAGCATGCTGGCCGAGTCACCGAGACGGGCATCCTGCGGCACCAGGTAGCCGGCCGGGCCATCGTCGCCGGGCAGCGCCACGCCGTGGCCGGCGAAGTAGACCAGCAGGCGGTCGTCGTCGCCCAGGCGGGCCGGCAGCTCCTGTGTGAAGAGCGTGTGCAGCCGCTCCCGTGTCACCGGTTGGCCCGTCGCGGGTCCCGTGAGCAGGATGGTCTCGTAGCCGTGCGCGTCGTGCAGCAGCTCCGCCAGCCGCGCGGCGTCGTTGACCGCGGTGGTGAGCTGCGGGATGTCGCCGCTGTAGGCGTCGATGCCGATGAGGATGGCGAGGGAGTGGGTGAAGTCGGTCATGGCGAATGCCTTTCTACGACCACCGCCTCCACCGGCCGCACCACCGTCGCCGCCACCTCGACCGTCGTCCAATCGCTGAACGCCTCCTCACTGCCCGGCGCGACGCCGATGGCGCGGGTGTGCACGCGGGCCATCAGGCGGTTGAGGGTGTTCATACGGTGCGGTAAGTCCCGCGTGGCCGGTGGAATGGCGGTGACAGGCAAGTCGCCCTGCTGCAAGAGCGTGGCGTCGGCCTCATCCGTGCTGACGATCAGCTTGAGGATGTCCCGCGTCTCGGTCACGCCCTGGCGCCAGAAGGCGTCCGGGATGAACAGATCGATCGTCTTGCGCAGCCGGCCGCGCACCAGCACCGTCGCCCACGCCTCCTCGCCCGGCTCCAACCACACGCCGCCCTGGGGCAGCAGCCCGGTGTAGATGCTGTAGCTTTCGGTCAGATCCAGCAACATGCAGAAGAGGCGTTGGTCGGGCGTGGTGTTGTGCAGGCGCATCTGCAGGCGCGGCCAACGCCATCCGCCGTCTTGCTGCTCGTACGCCAGACGCAGCCCCGACGACGTGTCCAGCAGCACCAGCTCGCCACCCGCCTGCTCGCGGAAAATCTCCAGCCGCACCGCATCCCGCGGGAGCTGCGCCGCCGGGTTGCTCAGCCGGGCCGTGCTGGCCCAACGGGCGATGTGCTCCAGCCGCCGCACGACGATCACAGCGTTCTCCGCGTCCAGGCCGGGGGCGTCGACGGCCAGGCGCAGCGCTTCCGTAGTCCGGCGGATACGGTAGCGGCCCGCGTCGCCGTCGGCCTGCAGGCGGTATTCGGCCCCAACTACCCCCGGGCTCTCCTGCGCCAACAGTGACGGCCCACCGTCCGGCCCTGCCGCCGCCAATGCCCGGCGCACAAGATCCAGCGCGGTCGGGTCGCCCTCGAAGGCCACGGCCAGCGGCGGCAGCGGCGTGGCGGTCACCACGGCTTTGTAGGTGGTCCGGTAATCCAGGGTCGCGCCGTCAGTGCGGGCCGGCGCGACCAGGCTCTGGCCCGGATAAACCTGGAGCACGCTGGCCTGGCCGACCGCCTGCCGGGGGTCGCGCAGGCTGGTCGGGCTGGCGTCGAAGGGAAAAATCGCCAGTTGCGTCGTCTCGCCGTGTTCGGCCGGTCCTGGGATCCCCTGCACCGCGCCCGCGTCGATCAACCAGCCCAAGTCCTTGTCGGCGCTCAGCGTGAACGCGGCGGGCGCAGCCGGGATCGCGCCGCCGAGGAAGGGCTGATCCAGGTCGGCCGGCTCGCTGGCCTCCAGTTGCGGGTGCTGATCGGCCACCTGCTGCTGCACCAGGGCGTTGACGCGCTTGAAAATATCGCGGTAGCTCAGTGCAGCGCCGGTCTGCTGCAGGGTGTCTTGTAGATAGAACGAAAATGCGCCGCGCTTCTCCCAGCCGGTCGGGCCGGGGAAGAACGTCTCTTTCGCCTTCTGCTCGGGCCGGCAGGCGGCCAGCAGGATGTGCCGGCCGGAGGCGATGGCGACCCAGGGCATGGCCGGTTTATCCGGGCCTGCGCTCTGCGCCTGGAGGCCGGCCACCTGCTCCGGCGTCACGATGTAACTGCTGACGGGTCGCGTGCGATCATCAGCTCTTTCCTGCCGCACGGTCACATCCTCGGCGTCGCGCGTGCCGGAGCCGGAGTGGCAGCAGTCGAGGATCACGGCGAAGTGCGGACCCTGAGCCAGTCGAAGGGTCGCTACCTCGCTGATAAGCTGCGCCAGCTCCTTGTCGGCCAGGTCCCAGCCGCCCGGCAGCCGGCTGTCGTAGCAGACCAGGGTCTCGTTCAGATGGTCCGGCTCGAAGTCCCAGAACTCCACCGGCGCGTTCTCCTGGGAGCCGTGGCCGCTGTAATAGAACAGGGCCACATCCCCCGGCCCGGCCTGACCCAGGTGGCCGCGCCAGGCCTCAATGATACCCTGGCGGGTAGCCTGGGCATCGGCCAGCAGCAGCGGCGCGAAGCGATCCTGTGAACCGGCGAGCCGCGCGGCCAGCAGGTCGCGCATGCGGGTGACATCGTTGACGCAGCCGCTGAGCGGGTTGACCGGCGGCGGGTAGGCGTCAATGCCGACGAAGAGGACGTAGAGGGTGCGGGACATGGGCTGGCAGCTCCTTCGTCTGGTTGGGTGATGGTTAGGCCGATTTGGTGAACAGGTGGTTGGCGCCTTGGCCGAGGACGTCGATGGCCAGGTCGCCAGCATGAGGCGTGCTCGACATTGCAGGTGTGCTTCCTTTCTTGACATGCGTGCAGGGCTACGGCGTTCGGTCGCACCTGGCCGGACTGAGCGGCCTGGGTTTGCTGCCATGCTGGTGGGTGAAAGTCACCCGAGTCGTGACCCACCGGCGCCTGGTGCTGACAGGCCAGGATGTGGGAGGGCAAAGATTGTTTACAGAGACTGGGTATGATAAAGGGCAATTATCGTGTTTGCCCGGAAGTTGTTTCGATTAAAGCACGAAGCGTTGTGGTTGTCAAAAACCAGGGACGAGGTGTCCATCTTGATGAGATTGCTCGCCAGATGCCCTTGCTCACCGGTACCGAAGAACTACGGCAAGATCGCCACACTGGCGGCCATGGGCATGAAAGAAGTAAGACTCGGCTGCCGACGATGCGGTTATCGGGGCGCGCGCCTGTGTAGGCATACCGGTTCATGGCGTTTAGGTTTTGACGGGATAGTCCGGCCGCTGCACGCGGCAGTTGGCGCTCAACCGCCTGATCACATTCGGCGAAACTCATGTTGACAAAAGAACGAACTGGGGTATACTATCCCAAAATGGGATAGGGGACTGTGGATTTTAATCAGTGAGAGTGATTGCAAAGAGCACGCTGCGCGAATTTTGGACAAAACACCCTGACGCGGAAGAAGCGCTGCAAGCGTGGTATGGCGACACACAGCGAGCGCATTGGGACACACCGGCAGACATTCGGGCTGCTTACCAGAGTGCGTCTATTCTTGCCAGCAATCGCGTTGTCTTCAACATTCGAGGCAATCGCTACCGACTGGTTACGCAGATTCACTACAACACCCAAATTGTTTACATCCGATTCATTGGAACCCACGCCGAATACGATAGAATCGATGCGCTGACAATATAGAAAGGCTAGAGCAATGGACATCAAACCGATTCGCTCAGAAAGTGACTACCGGGCGGCTCTCCAGGAAATCGAAACGCTGATGGATGCGCAGCCAGGTTCACCTGCAGAGGATCGCCTGGACGTGTTGGCGACGCTGGTCAAAGTCTATGAAGATGAACACTTTGCCATTCCTCAGCCCTCGCCTGTGGCGGCGTTGGAATACTATCTGGAAAGCCGTGGCTTGACGCGCAAAGCGTTGGAGCCATTCATCGGCTCTGCCCAGCGCGTGTCAGAGATCATGAACCGCCGTCGTCGCCTGACGCTGGCGATGATTCGTCGTATCGAGGCCGGAACGGGCATCCCGGCGTCTGTCCTGATTCAACCCTACCATCTGGCGACACACGTGACGTCCACTGAAGTAGCCGTGCCCGCTCCGCCTCGACCGTCGGCGGGCCAGGTGGCCCGCGCCAGCACCGCTTCGATCGGCTAGTCTAGACTGATTAAAGAGCTTCTCATGCATAACAGGTACATGTGGTTTGTGGCCGTTATCCTGACGACGGCGGTCGTGCTGGTGAGTTTCCTTCGCGTCCCCGCCGCGGCGGCCGATATCGGGCCCAAGCCCTCGGTAGACGTCACGGTCAGCCTGAACGGTGCGCCGGTGGCGGAGGTGCCGTTTTACGCCCAGATGCTCACCTGCCAGCCGCCGGACTACGAGATGACCCCGCAGTGCGGCTTCGACGGTGCGGCGTGTGACAAGTTCCTGGCGCTGGCCGAGCCGGACCCGGCCGTGGCGTGTACGTGGCGCCTGCAGGGGATGCCGACGGTTTGGGGCGGCGAATGCGCCGACAGCGAGTGCCACTTCACCTATTTCCTGCCAGAGGAATTCCGCCTGGCAGTCTATCTGCCCGGCCGTGACCAGCTCTTCGTCTCCAATGCGGTGACGCGCGATACGCTGTACGCCACCTACCAGCTCGACCTGGCCGAGGATGGCACGGCGCGCCTGGTCGAGAACACGCCGCTGCTGCAGCGGCCCTACGTGGCCGGCGTGCTGCTGGCGCTCCTCTTTTCGCTCATCATCGAGCTGACCGTGGGGTACCTCTTCGTGCGCCTGACGCGTTCGCCGCGGCGGGCACTGTGGGGCGTGGTGGTCGGCAATCTGCTCACGGTGCCGCTGCTGTGGTACCTGGTCGAGACCGCCTTTCGTTACGACGCGTTCCTGCTCGTCCTGGCCCTGGCCGAGGTGGGCGTCGTCGTCGTCGAGGGGGCCCTCATCGTGGGATTCACGCGCCGCGAGATGCGGCCGGCGCGGGCGTTCGCCATGAGTCTGCTGGTGAACGCTGCCAGCTTCCTCATCGGTACGCCGCTGTTGGTGTTCCTGGCTTTGATGGGGGTTGTGTAGGATTTGTCATTCACAGCCGGGCACGTCGTTCAACGACGTGCCCGGCTGTGAGCACCTTACCGCCCCCACGCGCGGCGGCGCACGACGAACCAGACGATCCCCAGTGCCGGCAGGACCAGCAGCCAGAGCGCTCCGATCGGGGTGGGTGCCTCTTCCCCGGCAAAATCAGCGAGACCGACGGCGGTTGGTGTGCAGCCGTTTGTGCCGACGACCAGGTATTGATTGATGGAAATGCGGGTGTAGGCGCCGTTGACGGAATTGAGGCCGCCTGCCGACCAAATCCGGCCCGCGGCGTACGCGTTGACCATGCCCGCGGCCGACTGCGCCATTGGGTCTATGTAGCTCCAGGCGTTGGTCGCCGGATTGTAGCGCTCGGCGGTTCCCAGGCTGTTGAATGTCGCACCCAAACTATCTGCACCGCCATAGACATAAATGTAGGTGCCATCGGTTGCAATACCTGGCGACACACGCGCTACTTGCATCGGCGCCAGCGCAGCCCACGAGTTGGCAACCGGGTCGTAGACCTCGAACGTGGTCATGCCGGCATAGTTGGGATCCGCGCCCTGCGCGCCGCCGGCCACGTAGATTTTGCCGTTGAGCGTGACGGCCACGTTATTTTCACGCGCCGTCGGCATGGGCGCACGCAGAGTCCAGGAATTGGTGGCGATGGTGTATTCGTAGTTGGTGGAATTGGAATTATAGTCGCCATCGTCGCCGCCGATGACGTAGACTTTGCCGTTGTAGGCGGCCTGCGCGGCCGTGCCGATGCCGAGATCCCCCACCGGAATGGGCGCGCCGGCCGACCAACTGTTCGCCAGCGAATCATAGATGAGCGTGGAGGTGATGGCGTAGAGACCGGTCGAAACATCGGCATAGCCGCCGACGACGTAGATACGTGTTCCAGAGACCGACGGCTGAATGCCGTACAGACCCATCGGCATGGGCGCGCGTGCGGTCCAGACATCGGTGGCGGGGTTGTAGAGATCCACATTGGGCACGGCAGCGCCGCCGGGGGTGTTGCCGCCGATGGCGTAGAACGTGCAGCCGTCCACCGACGCGCCGCCCATCAGCCAGCCCGCGGTCGGCACCGCTGCGCCGGTGCCCCAGGCCAGGGGGCGGGCCTCATGCGGCCCCATCGGCGCGGCCGGCGGCAGGCCGGGGTGCGCCGCGGCGGGGAGAATTCCAATCAGCATCAACAAAACCACCATCAACCATGCGGTCGTCCAACGAGTTTTCGTAGCCATTTCCAGTTCCTCCTTGAGATAATGTGCACGAACTTCGGTCAAAAAACGGACCCCATGACCGCGGGGGCATCAACAGCCTGAATGCCTGGTTTTCCTCCTTGTTCTCTGGCGCCTTGAGGCCATACCGCGAGCAGATTCCCGACCCTCTCAGGCGCCGATGGCAGTCGGCGGCGACTGAGCAGATGTCTCTGAGCTTGCTGCGCGCGCTGCCTGCAACGCCAACGCGCGCAAGTGGGCCTCCAGTTCTTCCCACGCTCGAAACCAGCGCACCTCGCCGCTCAGCACGTGCTGCACCTGCCCGCGCCACTCGATCTGCCCACCGCCCAGGTCTTCAGCCCACAGGCGCACGGTAAACAGACTTGGTGCAACTGTCCGGCGCTCAGACGTTGACTTCAGCCCACAGGCGCACGGTAAACAGATGTGAAAGGGGGCGTGAACGTTCGGATGACATGGCCGGTTTTCTCACCTCAACCTCCACGCCAGCATAGCACCGCGACCGTTTCAAAAGCGTTTCATGCAAAGTTTCACAGATCTCAATAAGGTGAAGCCTCCCATTGACACCTGAACGGATTATCTGTATTATACGGGTCAATTATCATAACAAACAGGTATAATACAGATGAACTCGACATTCATGGGCCGCGAGGCAGAGCTGAACCTGCTCGACCGCCTCTGGGCGCGGCCAAACGCAACGCTCTTGATCCTCTATGGCCGGCGACGGGTCGGTAAGACGAGGCTGTTGACATACTGGCTGCAACAGGCTGGAGCCGATAAATCCGGCCAGCCGCAACAGGGCCAGCGTGTGCTCTATTGGGTCGCCGAGCCTTCCTCGGCCCTTGACCAATTGCGTTCGTTCTCGCAGGCAATCTACAACTTCGCCAATCCCAACGCCCCCGCACCCGCGGATTTCACCTACGCGAACTGGAATCAGGCATGGCAACAGGTGGCCGTGCTCGCACAAAGTGAACGTCTGGCGCTCTTGGTTGATGAATTTACCTACCTGTTGGAGATTGATCCCAGCATCGCCGGGCAATTGCAGAATCTGTGGGACCACACCCTCAGCCGCACCAATCTCTTTCTTGTCATCTGCGGTTCGCATTTGGGGATGATGTTGCGCCACACCCTGTCCTATCAGGCGCCGCTCTACGGACGGGCAGCCGCGCAACTGCGGCTGCAACCTTTACCCTTTGGCATGACGACGCGCTATTTTCCGGGCTATAACGCCGATGAACGCGTCGCGATCTACGCCATATGGGGTGGGATTCCTGCGTATTGGGAGCGGGTGGACCCCACACTGACACTCTCAGACAATATCCGCAATGAATTGCTAACCGCCAACAACCTGATGCAGGCTGAACCGCGCCTGCTGCTGCAGGATTTTGTCAACGATCCGCACAACTATGTGGGCATCCTGCGCGCCATTGCCAATGATGCGCGCACGCAGAAGGAGATTGCTACCTTCACGGGGCTTGTGCAGGGACACATTTCCCAATACCTGAGCATTCTGCAAGAAGCTGGCTTTGTGGAACGTCGTGCGCCGGTGACGCAGGCAGAGCGCTCTCGCCTGGGGCGCTATCACATCGTTGACCCCTATTTGCGCTTCTACTATCGTTTTCTGGCCAACCGTCAAACGCAACTGGCCCTGGGAGTCCAGGAGCAGTCGTTGGCGGAGATCAAGCGTCATCTACGCGACTTCATCGGCGCCAACACCTGGGAAGAGATCTGCCGGGAATGGCTCTTGCGCGCTAGTGCGAATCACACACTGCCTTTTGTGGTAGACCAGGTCGGCAGCGCCTGGACGCGTGGAGCACAGGTGGATGTGGTGGGCATCAACTCGATGGAGAAGTTGTTGGTGCTTGGCGAGTGCAAATGGGGGCTTGAACCCAGTGGGCGCAGCGTCTTGACGACGGTGGTTGACAAGACGGCGGCGGTTGCGCCCAGTCAAGGGCAATGGCAGGTCTATTACCTGGGCTTTGCGCGTGACGGCTGGACTGCCGCAAGCCATGCGTTCGCCCAGGAAGTAGCCAGCTCCCCACCCAGCGGTAAGAACTGGCGCGCGATTGGCATGCGCCTGTTGGATTTGTCTCAGATTGATCAAGACCTGGCCGCGTGGGTGAGTTGACAGGGAACTGGCGACGCTGTCGAGCAAGAAAACTCACCACCGTTCAACGCCGAATGATGGGCACGAAAACCGACCACGGCGTTGCGGTCGGAGTCAGCGTCGGGGTCAGTGTAGCCGTGGCGCTGTGGGTTGCGCTCGGCGTCGGCGTGGCGCTGGGGGTGGCGCTCGGTGTGGACGTCGCTGTGGCGCTCGGTGCGGGCGTCGGCGTGGCGCTGGGGGTGGCACTCGGCGTGGCCGTAGCGCTGGGAGTGGCGCTGGGGGTTGGCGACGGCGTCGCCGTGCCGGTTGGCGTGGGCGTCGGGGTCGGCGTGGCCGTCGCGGTCGGCGCCACGTTGTCCCAGCGGGCGATGTGCGATGCAGCCACATCCCCGGCCGCGGTGAACGAGCCGCCCGCAAAGACGGCGGTGTTCCCGTCCGCGGCCAGGGCGAGCACGCTGTTATCCAGGCCGCTGCCCAGGGACGTCCAGCGCGAGCCATCCCAACGCGCAATGTGGTTGGCACTGACCCCGCCGGCCATGGCAAAGCAGCCGCCGGCCACCAGGCGACCGGCGCCGTCCAGGGCCAGGGCCGTCACAGCATCGTTCGTGCCGCTGCCCAGAGGCGCCCAGGTCGAGCCGTTCCAGGCCGCCATATGATCGAGAGCCGTCGCGCCGCCGGCCTCAGCCGTAAACTGACCGCCTGCGTACAACACTCCGTTGCTGCCGAGCTGCAGGGCGTTGACAGGCGCGTCGAGTCCCGCGCCGACGGAGGACCAGGCAACGCCGTTCCAGCGGGCGATGTTGTTCAAGGGCGTGGTGAAGGCGCCATCGGCAAGGAAGTCGCCGCCGGCGTAGAGCTGGCCGTTGCTGTCCACGGCCAGCGCCCTGACGCCGCTCGGGCCGTAGAGACCGCTGCCCACCGATACCCAGGCGGAACCATTCCACCTGGCAATCTCCAGCGGACCGCCGCCGCCAGGGCTGCCAAACGTGCCGGCCACAAACACGTTATTACTGCCATCCACGGCCAGCGCGTTGATCTGCCCGCTCAAGCCGTTGCCCAGGTATGACCACGCCGCGCCGTTCCATCTCACAGGTTGCCAGATCGCCCAAAAAGCTGTGTGGTGCGACTGTGATCCCCCCACACGCGTCACGCAGTCGCACCACACGGATGAATTCATGGCCTGCTGACCAGGCCATGCAGGGAACCTAACAGCCGGCGCTCCACAGACTGGCGACCAGCATCACGTCGCGGATGTCAATCACGCCATTGCGATCCATGTCGAACAACAGATCGTAGTTGGGATTGCCGGTCGCGGTGCCCCAGCGCGAGGCCACACCCTGGAACGAGGTCACGCTGGCCCCCATGCCCACGGCCCAGTCAGACAACTGGGTTACATCGTTGACGTTCAGCGCGTTCTGAACGGTCAACGCGGTGTCCGAGTCCACGTCGGTGCTGTCGCTGGGGGTCGCTGCGGTGTTGGCGATGGTCAGGTTGTAGAAGGTCGTGGCGCCGGCGATGGCCTGGCTGCCGCTGCCGTCAAAGGTGACGGTGCGGATGTTCGGCGTGAATGTGCCCTGGTTAGTCCAGTCACCGCTGACCGTCATGTCGCCGCCCGCGTTGAGGGTGGCGCCGGGATCAATCTGTACGTTGTTGAAGTCCGAGGCGGTGGTGAACGTCCCGGCCTGCACACGCAGCAGGCTGTTCACCGTCAGTCCGGCCACGCCGGTGGCGCCAGCGCTATTGTTCAAGGTCAGGTTGTTGTAAGTCGGGAAGCCCGCGGGCAGCAGTTGGGCGCTGGCGCCGTTGAATTCCACCGTACTGCCGGTCAGGGTGTGGCCGGCAGCCGCAGGCGCCGTGAACACACTCGCGATGCGCACGATACCGCTGGCGGGCAGGGCCTTCCCAGAAGCATTGAAGGTCAGATTGCCATACTGCGCGGCCAGCACCGCCTGACCCGCCGCGCTCTGCATGTAGGCCACTGTGCCGGTCGTGGCGTTGGCCAGTACGCCGCCGGGCGCTGAGACCGCTCCCTTCAGGGTTAAGGTGCGCGTGCCGACGTTGAACGTACCTGCGGTCAGAGTGAAGACGCCGTTGACGGTCTCGTTTTGGTTGAGATTGACCATAGCGGTGTTGTTGTTGGTCAGATTGGCGAGCACAGAGGTCGCCGTCGGCAGCTCAGGGCCGGTGGTGATGGCCGCATTGCCAGCGTATTGAACGTTTACCGCAGCGCCAAAGGTCGGCGCAGCCGCCAGACTGCCGCCGCTGCGCACGATGGTGGCGCCGTTGCCCAGGGTCAGATTACCACCGTTGGTGAACACGCCCTGCTTGAGCGCCAACACGCCAGGTACGCTCTCCGCGCTGCTCAGGGTGACCCCGGCCGGGTTGTCAATCGTCAGGTTGGTGTAGTCCACGTTGGCTGTTGCCACGGTTTGGGCAGCCGTGCCATCGTAGGAGACGGTGCTGTTGGTCGCGTTGAAGGTGCCGTTGTTGGTCAACGGCGTGCCGGGGGCCGAAAGTCCCAGGGTATGCCCGTTGAGATTGAACGCGCCGCCGAAGTCAACGACGACGTTGCTCATCTGGTGGTCGCTGCCCAGCGTTACCGTCGCCCCAGACTGGATCGTCGCTGTGTTGCCGATGAAACTGCCGACGCCTTGCAAGGCGCCTGTGCCCGCGAAGTAAACATTGGCCACGGTGATGGTGTTGCCGTTGTTCGTGAGGGTGCTGCCGTAGAAAATGAGGCCGCTGCTGCTATCTCCCCCACTGAGCGTGCCGTTGACCGTCAGGTCGCCGTAGACATACAGGTTGACGCCCGCCTGCACTTCCAGGGTTGCGCCGCTGTTGACGGTGGCCGCACCATTGAACGTGCCATAGGCCGTCGTTGTGCCGTCCAGAACGCGTAGGGGTGGGTTGAGGGCACCGCTAGACAGGCTAACCGTGCCGGAGGTGCGCAATTCGCCCGTGCCATTGACCACGCCAGAGCCGGTGAAGCTGCTGCCGGTGAAGGTGAGAGTTCGAGTCCCCAAAAGCCACCGTGCCCCAGTTGACTAGCGGGGTATCAAGGGTCGCATTCGCAGAGAGAGACAGCGTTCCATAGACGGTCAGCCCTTGCAGCGTAATGCTGCCGCTGATGCTCGGATCGTTAGGCGGGCCGGAGGGGATGTCCACGGTGTCGGCGCTGCCGGGGATGCCGCCCGCGCCGGTACAGCCAGGCCCCCAGTTGCCGGCCGTATTCCAATTCGAACTCACGGTGCCGGTCCAGGAGCAACTGCCGGCTTAAGCTGTGTGGGGAGAAACGGAGGCCACGAGCCAGAGGGCCAGGGTCAGGCCAACGGCTGCGAACAAACGACCAGGGTGCCAGGAATGCTGGAAGCGAACCATACTGAAATCCTCCCTAGGTACGAAATAGCGACTTATCTCGATAGACATGAACATAGCACATTGACCGCTTCAAAAGCGTTGCATGAAGAACGTCGCGCAGGAAAAAGAAGCGTCCAACGCCAGCATAGCACCCTAACCGTTTCAAAAGCGTTTCATGAAGGGTTTCACAGGCAATCGGGCCCATCAACGGGCGTCTACTAATCCAATTGCCCGGCGGTACGCCCGCCAGGCGCGATTTCAATCGCTCGCTTTCGACTCCCAACCCTAAATTGACAAATTCATGTTACTTGCATATCATATGCAATATGAAATTGGTTCTGGACACTAGCATTCTTGTTGCAGGACTGCGCAGCCAAACGGGGGCGTCGCGCCAACTTTTGGTCTTGCTTCATCAAAGGCGTTACCAAGCCCTGACGAGTGTCGCCATGATGCTTGAGTATGAATCGGTACTCATGCGACCTGAAAATCTGGAAGCCTTCAACCTGACGACTGATGAAGTCGAGCGATTCCTGGACGGCCTGTCATCCCTGATGGCGCCGATCACCCCTTTCTTCTTGTGGCGCCCCCAATTGCGAGATCCAGCCGATGAGCATGTGCTCGAAGCGGCTGCGAACGGAGGCGCGGATGCCATTGTTACGTTCAATCTTCGGCACTTTCAGGTTGCAGCCGTGCGGTTTGGCATCGCTACGCTCAAGCCTGGAGAAGCATTACAAAGGATAGAAGCATGGCAGTATTGAATAATTACGCATTACGCTTGCAAGCCTCTCTCTTGAACGAACTACGTGCCGTCGTTGAAGAAGAGGGAACGACGCTCAATCAGTTTATCAATGTCGCTGTGGCTGAAAAATTGGCCGCGCTGCGCACCGAGCGCTATTTCCAGGAACGCGCGGCCCGCGCCAATAGCGCCGATTTTCTGGCGATTCTGGAGAAAGCCGGCAGTGCGACGCCGATCGTAGGCGACGAACTAGCCCCGGCGTCGTAGGCCCAGGACCACAACCATCGAATCCGCTGTACTTACGCGACGCACCATCATTGACCTGGGCGATTTGACCCGCATGCTGGGTTTGGCCGAGGAAGCGACCCTGGCGCAGGTGCGCGACCTGTTTCGCCAGTTTGCCCCGGATGACCTGGAAGACCTGGAAAGCCTCATTGCCCTGAGCAAACTCGATATGTCGCGGTGCTGCTCTCGGTCGAGGTCGGCGCGGCGTTCAACTCCGATCCAGGCGCGGCCGAGCTGGCAATCCTGGCCGAGTGGCGCAATGCGGCCAGCGTGCGCTTGCCGGCCGATCTGCAGCCGCCGTCCTGGCCAATGGAAACGGAGGGGCAGCGCATCCGCGCCGCTTTGCAGCAGTGGGCGCAGACTGCCCCGCGACCGCTGGTGCTCTTCATGGATGAGATTGATGCGCTGCAGGATGTCGCGCTGATCTCGGTGCTGCGCCAACTGCGCTCAGGCTTTGCAGACCGCCCGGCCGGCTTTCCCTGGTCCGTGGCCTTGATCGGCATGCGGGATGTGCGCGATTACAAGGTGGCCGCCGGCGGCAGCGAACGCCTCAACACCGCCAGCCCGTTCAACATCAAGACTCGCTCGCTGACCGTGGACAATTTTACGGCGGAGGAAGTGGCGGCGCTCTATGCGTAGCACACAAGCGACACGGGCCAGGTTTTCACCGCAGAGGCGACCGCACCAGGCTTTGCCTCGACCCAGGGTCAGCCCTGGCTGGTCAACGCCCTGGCCAAGGTCGCGGTCGAGGAACTGGCGCCTGAACCGGCTCACCCCATCACGACCGACCACATCGAGCAGGCCAAAGAGATCCTGATCCAACGCCAGGAGACCCACCTGGACAGCCTGGCCGAGCGGCTGCGCGAGCCGCGGGTGCGCCAGATCATCGAGCCGATGCTGGCCGGTCAGGCGCTGGGCGATGTGCCCTTCGATGACATTCGCTTCGTCATTGACCTGGGACTGTGCCGCATGGACCCGGCATCCGGACTGACGGTCGCCAACCCGATCTACCGGGAAGTGCTGCCACGCGTCCTTGCAACCAGCGCAGAGGCGTCCATCCCCATCCTCCGGCCAACCTGGCTGACGGCCGGGGGCAAACTCGACCCGGCGCGCGTGCTCGAGGCCTTCCTGGCCTTCTGGCGCCAGCACGGCCAACCGCTGTTGAAGAGCGCGCCCTACCACGAGGTGGCGCCGCACCTCGTGATGATGGCCTTCTTGCATCGTGTGGCGAACGCGGGCGGCACGCTGGAACGGGAATACGCCATCGGCAGCGGTCGCATGGATTTACTGCTGCATTACAAAGAAGTGCGCCTGGCGATCGAGCTGAAGACCTGGCGGCCGGGCGAGCGTGACCCGCTGGTGCAGGGACTGGCGCAGCTCGACGGGTACCTGGCGGGGTTGGGCCTGGACACCGGCTGGCTGGTCATTTTCGATCAGCGCCCTGGCCGGCCGCCCATCAGCGACCGCACTTCCGCCGCGGAAGGCGTCACCCCCGCTGGCCGCCGCGTCACCGTCATTCGTGGATGATTGCTCCCGGCTTTCACCCACCCCTTGCAACCACCACATCCTTCAGAAACCAGCGCCGCATGGGCGAGATGGGAAAGTGGGTCACGCGGGGTTTGAGCAGCGCGTACCACTGGTGATAGGTGAGGGGCAGGATGGGGGCCTCTTGGGCCAGGATGGTCTCGGCCTCGCGGTAGAGGCGCAGGCGCTCAGCCGCGTCGCGTAGGGTCTTGGCCTTGACCACCAACTCATCGTAGTGCGCATGGCGCCAGCCGGTCTGCCAACCAATGGGGGCCAGGCGCAGGAAGTTATCTGGATCAGGATAGTCGGCCCGCCAGCCCACGAAGAAAGCGTGAGGAGAGTCAGCGCCGGAGAAGCGGATCAGGCGCTCGGCGGCAACCGTGTGCCGCTGACTGCGTATCCCCAAGACCTTCTGCCACTGCTGCGCCAGGTACTCGCCCACGGCGTCCCAGGCGCCTGAGCCTTCGCCGCCCCACAGTTCGATCACCGGCAGACCCTGCCCGCCAGGGTAGCCGGCCTCGGCCAGGAGCTGCTGCGCCTGCCCTGGCGCGTAGGGCAGGGCCATGTCCGCGGCATGCCCCGGCAGGTTGGGCGGGATGAAGCCCCCCGTCGCTGGCGAATCATAGCCGAACAAGCGCGCTGCCGCCAGGTGAGCGCGGTCGGTCGCCAGGACGAACGCCCGGCGCACGCGCGCATCGTCGAAAGGCGGCCGCCGTGTGTCGAAGGCTAGGTAGTCCACGCGCAAGTCTGGCACGGAGCTGAACTCCCCCGCGTGGCGCCGGTGCAAGTGTACGGCTTTCGTCCGCGGCAGGCGATGCAGCGCCAGCACGTCCAACTGACCGGCCTCATACAACGGCGCCTGCTCCTCCCAATCGGTCAGCAGCGTCACCTCCACCCGCCCCACGTTGCCCGCCAACCGCCCCGTCGCGGGCGCATGATAATCGGCGTTGCGCGCCATGGTTAGAGCTTTCCCTGCCTGCCAGTCGGCCAGGTAGAATGGCCCATTGCTCACCAGGTGCGCCGGCTGCGTCCAGGCCCCGCCGTCGCGCCCGAGCGCGTGACGCGGCACGGCGAAGGCAATCCGATGCGCCAGCACGTAGAGAAAGCTGTTGGTTGGTTCGGCCAGGGTGATGCGCAGGGTGAAGGGGTCCAGGACCTGCACGCCGAGCTGATCCGGATCGGACGCCTGCCCGGCCAGCAGGGCCTGCGCGCCGGCGATGTCGCTTAGCAGGTGGGCGAAAGGCGCCGCGGTGGCCGGGTCCAGGGCGCGGCGCCAGGCAAACTCGAAATCACCCGCGGTGACCGGCATGCCATCGCGCCAGCACACGTCGCGCCGCAGGTTGAAAACGTAGACGCAGCCACCTTCCTCGATCTGCCAGTCACGCGCAACATCGGTCACGATGGTCATGTCCGGCCCTTCAGCCACTAGGCCGCAGAAGAGTTGGTCAATCAGCCAGGCGTCGCGGCCATCGTCGGCCGCAGGATCGAGGGTCTGGGGGATCAAGCGGGCCAGGCGCAAGGCGGCGCGCGGGGCGGTTTCTGCGTGCGCGACGGCCGGCCAGGCAGACTGCTGCGTCAGCAGGTCAAACCCGGCGGCGTACGCAGCCTCAGCCGCGCTAAAATCGAAGGCCGCGTGATAGGCCTGGCCCAACTTGAGCATGACCTGGCCGGCGCCAACAAGGTCGCCGCGTGCGTGCAGGATGGCGACGGCGCGGCGATAGCAGGCATCGGCTTCACGCAGGGCAGCGACGGCGCGCGCGTCATCCCCGGCCTGCACCCAGCAGGTCGCGGCCTGCAGCGCATCGCCGGCCGCGTCGTAGTGATGGGCCAGCCGCGCGGCCAGGCCAACCTGTCCATCCGGCGCCGCTTGCAGCGCCTGCGCCGCACGGCGGTGCAGCAGTTGGCGTTGGGGCAGGCTCAACTGCGCGTAGGCCGCGGCGCGCAGCTTGTCGTGGCTGAAGTCGTAGCCATCCACCCCTTGCCCGCGCACGATGCCCCGGCGCCACAGTTCGTCCAATGTCATCAGCAGCGCGGCTTCATCCAGGCCGCTCGCGCGCCGCAAGAGGTCGACGGTGAACTGGCGCCCAATCACCGAGGCGACCTGGGCCAGGCTGCGGCCGCGCGCGGAAAGCTGGACCAGGCGCTGCTCAACCACGGCCTGGACCTTGAGCGGCTGGCGGATGTGCAAGGGACACAGCAGGCAGAGCGGGGCGGTGGGATCAGGATCGGGGTCTGGCTGCGGCCCCGGCGGGGTCAGCAGACCGGCGCGCACGGTCTCGACCAGGAACAACGGGTTGCCCTCGCTGTCGTGATAGAGGTGCCGAATCTCGCACGGCGTCAGCTCCCGCCCGGCCAGGCTGACGGCCAGCTCGCCGCTCTCGCTGGCGTTCAGCGGCTCCAACGTTAGCTCGTGCCAACGGCCGGCCGCTTGTAAGTCGCGCCGCAGGCCGGCCAGCGGGTGATCAGCTTGAACCTCCTCGCGACGCGCGGTGCCCAGCACGAGCAGCGGCGCACGCCCCGGCCGGCTCAGCACGTAGTGCAGCCATTCCAGGGTCTGGTGGTCGCATTGGTGCAGGTCGTCGGCCAGCAGCAGCAGCGGGCGCGCACGATGCAGCAGCGGCGCGGCCAGCGCCTCGAAGAAGCGCTGGCGCTGCCACGGCTCGACCAACGGGCCGGGCGCGGCCAGGCCCGCCCGCCCAGCCAACACCTCCGGCAGCAAGCGGGCTATCTCGACCAGGCGCGACTCATCCAGGGCCGCCAACCGGGCTTGCAGCGCCGGGCTGCGCAGCCATGCGGTGATGGGGGCGAAGGGCAACTGGTGGCTGACCGGGCCACCGTGGGCCACCGCCACGTCGCCGTCCTGCCGCCAGACCCAGGCCACCAACTCCTCGGCCAGCCGCGTGGCGCCGACGCCAGCCTCGCCGCTGAGCAGCGCCAGGCACGGGTTGCCAGCGGCCGCGGCCTGCCACATTGCCAGCAGTTGCGCCCACTCCGCCTGGCGACCAACCAGGGCCGGCGCCACGACCTGAGGCACAGAAGACGTGGGTGCGATTCTCGGGCCGGGGTCGCCGTCTGCCAGCGTCAACAAACGTTGGTAGAGCGCCTGCGTGGCCGGGCCGGGATCAACCCCCAGTTCCTGGCGCAGCAGTGCGGCGCAGCGGTGATAGGCGCTCAACGCGCGCGCCTGGTCGTCGTTGGCCATGTGCAGGCGCATCAGCTTGCGATGGCCGGCCTCGTGCAGCGGTTCGACGCGCAGCAGGCGCTGCGTGTTTGCGATGGCCGCGCTGAATTGGCACTGCTGTTGCAGGAGCTCGATGAGCTGCTCCAGGGCCTGCACGAAGGCCTGGTGCAGGCGCTCGCGCGGCTGGATGATCCACTCATCGTAGCAGTCGGGCAGCAGGTCGCCGGCGTAGGCGTCCACGGCAGCTTGCAGGGCAGCCGTGCCGGCAGCCGGCGAGTGCGCCGCGGCGGCCCGGTCCAACGCCTCTTCGAAGGTAGCCACGTCCAACTGGATGCCGGTTCCGTTCACCCAGGCAACCGTGTGCCGCTCCAGAACCAGGCACTGGTCGCAGCCCGGCAGCGCCTGCTGCAGGCGGAACAGGGCCGTGCGCAGGTTGCTCAGCGCCTGCTGCTCGTTGCTGTCCGGCCACAGCGCAAAGGCCAACTGCCGGCGAGTGATGGGCGTCTGGCGGTGCAGCAGCAGGTAGGCCAGCAGATGCTGGATGCGGGCCTGGCCCAGGCCCGCGACCGGATGGCCGTCCCAGGTGAGGAGGAAGGCGCCCAAGAGATGCACATCGAGGATGTTTGTGCTGTCCATGTAATCCTTCAGTCGAGATGAGCGCCACCCTGCTGGATGCCGAATTTGGGGCACCCCGCGTGCAGAAAACAGCAGGTCCAGCGTTCACCGAACGGTTCGTACCCATGCCGCGAGCCTTGTATATCACCTTATTCCAACGTCAGCGGTGCCAGGAACCACTCGACCAGATTGCCCTCGCTGGCCCAGCCGGCCGGGCTTGCGGCGCCGATGCGCTGCACCTGCCACCAGACCATCTTGTTGCTGCACTGCGGCCGGCCGGTCAGCGTGACGATTGTGCCTGGGGCCAGTCCCTCGACGCGCGTGGCTTGCGGGTCAGGCGTGCGGCGCACGTTGAGGCCGTCCGCCGGAAGCACGTAGGCCTGCTGCCCCGTTTGCAGATGGGTATCCAGCGCCGTGCCCATGGTATCCCGACAGGCCACGGCACTTTCCCACTTCCGCAGAAAGGCGCGATCGTTTTCGTTCGCGGCAGTCCAGCCCCCGATCACTTCGAAGCGATCGGCGGCCAGTTTCTTGTCCGTCCGGCCGCGCACGTACCACCAGACGTGGGTGCCGTCGTCGTGAGGGTAAGCGCCTGTCCAACCAACTGGACGGGACAGGACGGCCAGCACGGTGTGTTCCGGGATCTTGCCCGTGACCGTGCCGTTCGGATTGTTGCGCAGGTTGTTGGCGCCTTGGCCGGGGATGACAATGACCAGGTCGCCAGCGTTGGGCGGGTTCGACATTGCAGGTGTGCTTCCTTTCGTGACATGTTCGCAGGGCTGCGACGCTTGATCGCATCAGCCTGGACGGAGTGACTCTGGCGTGCGTCACCGCGTGCATTCTCTGTCGTATACTGGTTGGTACCAGTCACACCATTCGTCAAACAGCGACGCACGGCGCGCACAGACCAGGATGCAGGAAGAAATAGATTTTGTGGCAGAGACTGGGTGATAACGCGGGGCAACCACGGCGTTTGCCCAGAAGTAGTCACCATTAAAGTACGAAGCCTTGAAGTTGTCAAAAACCGGGGACCAGACATGCCTGAGTTCCAGTCTCCCCTGGCCAAGCTGCGGGCCCAACACAGCAAGCTGCCAGCACTTCAGATGTGTTGGCGCGAGATTTGGCCCCTTTGATCAGCTCAGACTCACGACGATGCACTGAAGCGGTCCAGCATGCTGGCCGGCGTCAGCAGGCGGACGTGGTGGGTCGTGGCCCAGCGCTGTACGTCATCTGTGAAGCCTGCCCGGGCAAAGAGCAAATGCAGCGTGTCTGGACGCACGCGGTTCCCCAACGCACGCACATGTTCCAGGTATCGTTCCAGTTCCTGATAAGTAAACGCCTGCAGGTGCCATTTGGCCTCACCCAAGACAGCGGTGCGACCCTCTTCGTCCAGCCCCACGATGTCCAACTGGTGATCTGGATTCCACCAGGTACCAACCCGGCCGACCCGTTCAGGTAATGCCCCCGCCACACTCGCCATCCGCACCCAATCGCGGCACATGGCCTCGAACGGCAGTCCCATGTGGTCGGGCAGTCGGGTCATGATGAGGTCTGCAATGCGCTCGGTATCACCGAACTCGATATAGCCCTGGTTGGGCTCGATGAAACGGAACCAGAATCGGAAGAAATTATCGGCCAGGTGATACTGGGTGTAGTAGGTGCGCGTCGGATGAGTTTCGGTAACAGGCAGGATTCGTTCGACCAGACCGAGGTCACCCATCAGCGGTTCCATGACACGCCCAAGGGCCGATGCATTGATCCCAACGGCATCGGCAATTTCTGACCAGCGGTGCCGGCCATGGGCGATCGCACGGAGGAGGGCAAGCGCGCTGCGTGCATCGTACACCTGGTGATGCGCCGCGAAGACCGCCTGTGGCTCGACATACAGACGTGACGAGGGCGATACGATCGCATTGACAATATTCTCGCGCAAGGAACGCTCTGGACGGAAGAAGGTTAGATACAGCGGCACACCGCCCAGGATGCCGTACGAGGTGAGGGCAACGACCGGATCGACATAACCTACCAGATCCGCAGCGGCGCGGAAGTCAAGCGACCGCACCGGCAAACGACCGGTGATGCAGCCTGCCAGCGGTGATGGCCCGGTCAGGAGACCTTCCATCATTTGCACGGCTGAACCACACAGAACGAACATGAGATCGAGTGTGTGCCCACGCGCATCCCACCAATTCTGCAACACCGACGGCAAACTGGCATCGCGCGCAGCCCAGTAGGGGATCTCATCGAGCACGAGCAATAGGCGCGACACCTGCGTCAACTGCTCGATCAGCGCAAACACGGCCGGCCAGGAGCTGGGCGGTTGCACCATCAGCACCGGATCGCCCGACAAGTCAGCCAGCGCCTGGCCCAACGCGGGAAGCTGTTCGGCGGTGTCCGTCAAAAAGCAGCGGTAGTAGACGGCACGTTTGTTTTGGGCAAAATGCTCCAGCAGGTACGTCTTGCCAACGCGACGCCGGCCCGTGACGGGGATACACTCTGCACGGTTTGAGTTCCAAAACCCTTCCAACGCAGCCAATTCACGTTCACGATCGATGAAGACCATGGAAAAACCCTGTCAAGCGTCTTTTTGCCAAGCGTTAGGATGATTGTACCACGTAATTACTCCCGTGCAAAATAGTATTACCTAAGATAGTATCTCCCATGAAACTATAAGGTGTCCCATTCTTCTTCCGTACACCAGAGCGCCAGCAGCCGCCGGCGTCCCGGCCGGTCTTTGCTGGGTCGGCCGAGACGCTTGCCGGGGCCGGGCAAACGGTGCCCACCCCAGCGCGCAGGCTGACGCGCTGCCGCTGTGAGCGGGCTGAGGTAACGAACCTCTGCGCACCAGTAGTTCCAACGCAGGAAGACGTCGAGCGCGTTTTCGCGGGCCAGCCGGGTTGCCAGGGGGCTGCGGGCGACACTGGTGAAGAATGGCTCCAGACCAGGGCGTGGTACGCAGCGCGCCATGATGCGCCTGAACTTGGCATGCGGCGTTGCCTCGTTGGCCAGGTCGCAAAGCACGCCCAGCACCGACAGATCGCCTGCGGCTTGCGTTCGGTCCAGAAGGGCCTGCTCATCAAGGTCATCCACATGGGTGCGCAGCCAATCCACCACAACCCATGTCAGCCGCGCCGAATCACGGCATAGGGCAGTGCTTTCCGCCAGAACCTGTTCCGCCGGGCGCGCTTCCATCGCCGGCCGTTGGCCGGCCACCAGCACCGCTCCACCCAGTTGACCCCATTCCTGGAACAGGTCGTCTAGTCGAGATTCCACGCTTGTTCCTCCAGAAAGTACTGCATGCGCTGCGCCCAATCGGGCCGGGCACGGTTGAGATGATGCATGGCGGCGATGACGTGCTTACGATCGGCATCGTTCACTTGGGGGAGCAGCAGCGCCAGATCCTCAAGGTCCTGAGCGCGCAGGGCAATGATCTTCAGCACGACTTGGTCTGGGAGGCCGAGAGCGTACAGACGCAGATTTTTGAAAGGATACCCAAGAGGCTGCAGCCGAGTAAGGAAGTCGGGCGGCAAAGCCCCGACGAAACCTTTGGCGCCATCGTTCAACCAGTCGTCGGGCAGACCCGCCTCGGCGGCAACGGCTGCCACGGCTCTGCGCAGCTGGCGAAGGTTGCCTCGCAGCACAATCACATCCACATCGCGCGTGGCGCGACTGGCGCCAAAGTGGAGGATCATGGCTGCGCCGCCCACAATCACGACATCGAAGACAGTGCTGAGTCGAGTATCCAGTTGACCGAGCATGGCGAGAAGTTCAGATTCATTCATGCGTTCGGTACCTGAACGATTTTTACTTGATTATGAATAAAGTATACCATAAGCAAGATGAGCGCACAAGCATGACGCTGATCGCTGCGCAAGCCTTGCACAGGCGGGAAACATGACGTTCCCGCCTGGTAGAAAAGCGCTCACCTGCCCGGCGTGGGCTGCCCGCCAGCGCCCAGGAGGCGCAGGTGGGGTATTCTGGCGCGTCACCAGCTCGCAGTGGCCGTACTGCTCGGCTGCGGCCAGCGCCCGCTGCACCTGCCGCGCCTCCTCCGCCAGGTTGCGCAGGGTGCGCGCCCGGTCGTCGCGGTCGTTGGCGAAGGCGAGGAAGAGGATGGGGCGGGGGGTGGTCATGGGTTCCCCTTGCGCAGATCGCAGCCCAACCGAACCTCCCCCGCCGGCGCGCCCACGACAATGGCCCGGTAGCGCGCGCCGGCGCGGGTGATGAGGAGGTCAAAGTTATCATAAGATATCGGCATAACGAGATCCTTTCCTCGCCATCTTCGGTTCCATCGGGGGCCTACACCACCTTCACCGCCTCCACCGGCCGCACCACCGTCGTCGCCACCTCGACCGTCGTCCAATCGCTGAACGCGTCGTCGTTCCCAGCCGCGACGCCGATGGCGCGGGTGTGGACGCGGGCCATCAGGCGGCTCAGGCTGTCGCGGTATCTGGGCATGGCGCGCGTCGTGGACGAAATCGCGGTCACGGGCAACTTGCCTTGTTGCAGCAACGTAGCGTCCGCCTCGGCGGTGCTGACGATCAGCTTCAGGATGTCGCGCGTCTCCGTCACACCCTGCTTCCATAACCCGTCGGGGATCTCGACAGGGATGGACTTGCGCAGTTGGCTGCGATAGAGTTCCTCAGCCCATGCCTTCTGGCCCGATTTCAGCCAGACGCCGCCTCGGTGCAACAGGCCGGGATAGATGATGTAGTCCTCTGTCAGCGCCAGCAAGATACAGAAAAGGTCTTGATCCGTGGTGTTGGTGAGGCGGATGCGGACGTGCGGCTTGCGCCAGCCTGCAGTCGTTTGTTCGTATTCATACCGCGCGCCCGCTGCTGTTTCCAGCAACTCCAATCTGCCATCCGCCCACTCGCGATAGACCTCCAGCCGCACCGCGTCCCGCGGAAGCTGCGCCGCCGGGTTGGCCAGCCGGGCCGCGCTGGCCCAGCGGGCGATGTGCTCCAGGCGGCGCGCGACCACCTGTGCGCTCTCGGCGTCAAGGCCGGGCGTCTCCACAGCCAGCTTCAGCGCTTCGGCCGCGCGGCGAATGCGAAAGCGTCCCGATCCGGCGTCGGCCAGCAGACGATACTCGGCCGCGGCGAGGTCGCTTTCCCGCACCAGCAGGGAGGGCCTGCCCGGTCCGTCGAGGCCGGCCAGCGCGTCGCGCACCAGGCTCAACGCGGCCTCGTCGCCCTCGAACGCCACGGACAACGGCGGCAACGGGGTGCTGATCACCACGGCCTTGTAGGTGGTCTTGGCATTCAGCGGCGCACGGTCGAAGCGCACCGGCGCGACCAGGCTCTGACCAGGAAACACCTGCACCACGCTGGCCTGGCCGATCGCCTGCTCCAGGCTGCGCAGGCCGGCGAAATCAGCGTCGAAGGGGAAAAGGGCAAGCTGCGTGGTCTCGCCGCTCTCTGTGGGCTGTGGGATGCCATGCACCGCGCCCGCGTCCACCACCCAACCCACTTCTTTGTTGACACCCAGGGTGAAGGCGGCCGGCGCGGCCGGGATGGCCCCTCCCAGGAAGGGTTGGTCGAGATCGGCGGGCTCGCTGGCCTCAAGCTGCGGGTGCTGGTCGGCCACCCGCTGCTGCACCAGGGCGTTGACCCGCTTGAACAGATCTCGGTAGCTCAGCCCTGCGCCGCCCTGCTGCAAGGTGTCTTGCAGGTAGTAGGAGAAGGCGCCGCGACGCTCCAGGCCGCCGGGGCCGGGGAAGTACGTCTCTTTTGCCCTCTGTTCGGGCCGGCAGGCGGCCAGCAGGATGTGCCGGCCGCTGGCGATGGCTGCCCAGGGCATGGCCAGGCTGGCTGCGCCCTGGTGCTGGCCTTGTAGATCGGCCACCTGCTGCGGGGTGACGATGTAGCTGGCGATGGGCCGGACGCCGGGGTGCGCCCGCTCCTGCCGTGCGGTGACATCTTCGGCGTCGCGCGTGCCGGAACCGGCATGGCAGCAGTCGAGGATCACGGCGAGGTGCGGGCCGTTGGCCGCCACTTCGGAGATGATCTGTGCCAGTTCCTTGTCGGCCAGGTCCCATCCGCCGTCCAGCCTGCTGTCGTAGCAGACCAGGGTCTCGTTCAGGTGGTCCGGCTCGAAATCCCAAAACTCCGGCGGCGCCTTCTCCTGGGAGCCGTGGCCGCTGTAGTAAAAAAGGGCCACGTCGTCCGGCCCGGCCTGGCCCAGATGGCCGCGCCAGGCCTCGATGATGCCCTGGCGGGTCGCCTGGGCATTGGCCAACAGCCGCGGCGCGAAACGATCCATCGAACCGGCGAGGCGCGCGGCCAGCAGGTCGCGCATGCGGGTGACGTCGTTGACGCAACCCCTGAGCGGGTTGACCGGCGCCGGATAGGCGTCGATGCCGACGAAAAGAGCATAGATGGTACGCGACATGGCACTGCGCTCCTTCAACTACTGCTTAGCAAAACAGTGCTGCCATCCTGTTGGGCAATCCATCCGAACAGAAGACGGTTTGGCTGCTGCGCACTGACCGGCCACCAGATCAGGCCGTCGCGCTTGCGCGGTGCGCCGGTGACGGTGAGGCGCGTGCGGCCAGGCAGCCGTTCCAGGCTGCCCCCTTGCCGACTTGCGGCGTCGCGCAGATTGGCCGTGGTCTGCGTGAAGATGGTCTGCCCTGTCGCGAACGAGCTGCTTGGGGGCTGAATCTCCCCGGAATCCTGCTTCAGTCTTTGTGCCCGCTCGGCCAGCAGCCCGGTGAGCGATGACCAATCTGCGCCGTGGAACTGCTCGTCCAGGCCGAGCTCGGCGTCACCGTCGCCGTTGTTGCTGCCCTTCATGAAGCCCCAGGGCATGTAGCCGGGCAGCCGCTTCTCGTCCAGGAGGATCTGCAGGTCCTTCGCCACCCAATGGGTACGGTCGTTCTGCCGCGGGGTCGTCTTCAGGCCAGCCTCCTCGATCAGCAGCGGTTTGCCCAGGCGTTCGGCCAGCTCGCTGTCATCCTCCTGGCTGGCCGCTGCATTCTCCTGGTCAAGATCTGTCGTCGGGTCGTCGTCGCCGTGATAGGCGTGATTGGTGATGAAGTCCAACTGTGGGAGGTCGTACAGCTTTTCCCGTAAGGCGTCGTTGCCCGCCATGTGTGCATGGCGGGTGCTGATCATGCCCGTGGTGATCAGGTGCCTCCCGCCGTCCCACTGCCGCATCTGCCGGGCCATGTCGTGCATGAAACTGATCAGCAGGTCTGGATGGCCGATATTGACCGTCTCCCCGCGCGACTCAGCCTTTAGCTCGTTGCCGATGTTGTACGCCATGATGCGCGGGCTGTTGCGGATGATTTCATCCTGCAAAACGGCCTGCACGAAGGGGCGGTAGTTGACCTTGTAGCCTTCGCGAAACCAGTCAATCCCCAGCAGATGTCGCCCTTCGCCAATGGGCTGATGGGTGTAATAGCCGCCGTCGGGATCGCGTTTGTCCCCGGGCACGCGAAAGTCCACGTCGTCGTACAGGTTCGCCAGCGCGACGATCAGGTACATGTCGCCGAAGCGTTGCTCCATCAGTTGGAGCAGGTTACGCAGACGGCCGCGCGTGTCGTCTACGGAGACTTGGGCGTGCGGCAGGAAGATGCGCACCACGCGTGCACCCATGTCGTGCGCCGCCTGCAGTTGATCCGCGGCGTTCGCCCCGCGCACCGGATCGGACAGGCCGTAGTGCGCCAGGCCGCGCAGGTTGACGCCGATGAAGCGATACTTGCACCCTGCTACCGCGAAGTTCTGGCCGATCACGCGCACAAAGGGATCGCCACGCTCAATCTCGATACTGACCGGCTCCAGGGTAAACTCGAAGACAGCATCGCCGTCCACTTGAATAGTCTCGACAAGCCGCCGGTAGCCGGGGGCTGAGATCTCGATCCGATAGATGCCTGGACGCAAATCGGCAAAGACAAAGCAGCCGCCCGTCCCGCTGAACGCGACGCGCACGTAGTCATGTGTTCCCGCCGTGCGCGGCAAGAGGTATGTCTGGTTGGCCAGCAGGCGATTGGCGCTGGCGGCGAGGCCGGGGTTGTGCGCCACCATGTCGCTCTGGAATTGCGTCCAGGTCAAGCCGATGACTTTACCCTGGACGTGCAGCCACCAGCAGCGCCACAGGTCGCCCGCAAAGTCGTCCAACCGCCGGTCCCACAGCACGGCGGGCGTGCTGCCGCGCGTGTCGGCGTAAATCCGATTTTCGGGCAAATGGTACGTCGAGCTGGCCTGCAGTCTGTAGTCCGTCTGGCGCAAACTCGGGTTGTACTGAGCAACCTCGTGGCGGAACTCCTCCCAGGTGATGCCGGCCACATCGGGCGCCACGTAGCGCTGCCAGCAGTTCCACAGGCCGCCGGCATAGCCGCTGAGCGGCCGCGTCCAGGTGATGGCTCCACGCCCCGCGATCACGGCCTGCGGGTCAGCGCCCAGAGTTGCCAGGTCCCCGATCAGTCTGATCTTGGCGCCCAGGACCGGCTGTCCGTAGCTAGTCACAGCGCCTGTGAGGTTGAAGGGCATGTATCGCTCCTGTTGAATGATTTATGAGAGCCGTTCGGCCACCCAATCCATGATGCGAATGGGTTGGCCCTGGTTGTCGTCGCCGGTCAAGCGAAACGAACGCCAATCGTCTGTCCAGCCCACCTGGTACAAGCAGGCGCCCAGCACGCGCGGGCCGCTCTGAAGCAGCAGGTCGTTGTACCAGGCCAGCGACTTCCAGTACGCCTCCTGCGTCTGCGGCTCGACCTGGTTTTGCCAGCCGACGTCGCCGGCCTTGTCGCCCGTGTGCAGATGAGCGCGGGCCAGGCCGGCCTCGGTGATGATGGCCTTGTGCCGGTCGCCGTGCCGGCTACGAAGACCCTGCAGGATGGCCGGAAAGAGACCGGCGTCGGTTTTGATCGGCCGGTCCGTCAGGCGCCCGGCCAGCGCCGGCCAGCCGTATTCGTGGAAGCCCAGGTAGGTGTACTCTCGCAGCGTCTCCGGGTAGAGGTCCAGGTACTGCTGCGCCAGCTTGAAGTTGCCGGCGCCGAAGTTGAAGGCCACGGCCTCTACATCGGGGATGTACTCCCGTAAGCGGCGGCGAAAAGCCACCTGCAACAGGTCATAGCGGCGGTGCTTCTCGCGGTTCTCCAGATGCCACTTCTCATCTTGCTGTGCCGCTTCTTCCCACGATGGCCCGTCGATCGGCTCGTTGAGGCTCATCCAGGCATCCACCAGCAGCTTTCCGTCCTCGTTGTCGGGATAGCGCTTGAGCAGGAAGCTGCGGTCCTGGTTGAAAATCTTGTCGGCCAGGCGCTGGCCGGCCGCCTCCGGGTTAGGGTCGTCCAGGAAGGTCTTTTGCTCGTCGCGATCCATGCCCAGCCGGCCGATCACGAAGGTGTCCGGCGAACGCCACTCACGCATCTGAGTCAGCAGAATATCGTTCTTGGACTCGAGATGGATCAGGATGACAGGCGGCTTGATGCGGGGAAAGAGGTCCCACAGGCCAAAAACGTCTTGCGATGAGTGCAGGTAGAAGCCGAGTTTGTTGGGCACGTTTGCCTCCTTCAATTGAATTTGGTCTACGAGTTTGGTCCACGCAGCGCAGAAGATTGAATCGTACAGCTGACGTTTGCCGCCAGTTGGGTTGTGCTTGTCTTCTTGACATGCGTGCAGGGCTGCGACGCTCGGTCGCACCTGGCCAGATTGAGCGGCCTGGGTTTGCTGCCATGAGCAAATCCGCTGTCATGCTGATTGGTGAAAGTCACCCAAGTCGTGACTCACCGGCGCCCGGCGCTTACGGGCCAGGACGTGGGAAGGCAAGATTATTGACAGAGACTGAGTGTGACAAAGGGCAATCATCGAGTTTGCCCGAAAGTAGCCGCGATTAAAGCACGAAGCGTTGCTGTTGTCAAAAACCAGGAACAAGGAACATGTGGTTTGTGGCCGTCGTCCTGACGACGGTGGTTGACAAGACGGCGCAGCACCGTTCAACGCCGGATGATGGGCACGAATACCGACCATGGGGTGGCGGTCGGGGTTGACGTCGGGGTGAGCGTGGCCGCGGCGGTAGGGGTGGCGCTGGGCGTTGGCGTGATCGTGGCGCTCGGCGTGGCGCTCGGCGTGGCGCTCGGCGTGGACGTGACCGTAGGGCTGGGGGTGGCGCTGGGGGTTGGCGAGGGCGTCGCCGTGCCCGTTGGCGTGGCGGTTGGCGTGCGCGTGGCGGTGACGGTCGGCGTGCGCGTGCGCGTTGGCGTCGAGGTGGCGGTGGGCGCCGGCGCCACGTTGATCCAGCGGCCGATGTGTGAGGCCGCCACGTCCCCGGCCGCGGTGAACGAGCCGCCCGCAAAGACGGCGGTGTTGCCGTCGGCGGCCAGGGCCAATACGCTGTTGTCCAGCCCGCTGCCCAGGGCTGCCCACGACGAGCCATCCCAACGCGCAATACGGTTGGCGCTGACGCCGCCGGCCGTGGTGAAGCGGCCGCCGGCTAGCAGGCGTCCGGCGCCGTCCAGGGCCAGGGCCGTCACAGCATCGTTCACGCCGCTGCCCAGGGGCGCCCAGGTCGAGCCGTTCCAGGCCGCCAGATGATCGAGACCTGTCCCCCCGCCGGCCTGAGCGGTAAACTGGCCGCCGGCGTAGAGCACGCCGTTGCTGCCGAGCTGCAGGGCGTTGACCGGCGCGTCGAGTCCCGCGCCGAGGGATGACCAGGCCGCGCCGTTCCAGCGCGCAACGTTGGACAGGGGCGTGCTGAAGGTGCCATCAACCAGGAAATCGCCGCCGGCGTAGAGATTGCCGCTGCTGTCCACGGCCAGCGCCTTGACGCCGCCCGGGCCGTAGAGGCCGCCGCCCACCGACACCCAGGCCGAGCCGTTCCAGCGAGCAACCTCCAGGGGACCGCCGCCGCCGGGGCTGCCAAACGCGCCGGCCACGTAAATGTTGTTGCTGCCATCCACAGCCAGCGCGTTGATCTGGCCGTTCAGGCCGTTGCCCAGGTACGACCACGCGGCGCCGTTCCATTTGGCCACGTAACCTTGCGAGCTGGACCCAAAGCCGGCGTAGAGGTTGCCCGCGGCGTCACGCGCCAGCGCGTAAACGGCTTCGCTCAATCCGCTGCCCAGGGGCGACCAGGCCGCCCCGTTCCATTTGGCGATGTAGCGCACGGTCTGCAAACCGGCGTTGGCGAAGCGGCCGCCGACGAACAGGTTGCCGCTGCCATCCAGCAGCATGGTTTGCACCGCCGCCTCGACGCCGTTACCCGCGCCGGGCGTCAGGTCGGTCCAACTGCCGCTGCGCCAGCGCTGGAAAATGCCGCGGCCAGAGTAACCGGCCGCGTAGAGATCGCCGTTCTGCACGAGCAGGTCACGAATGCCGCCGGCCAGGCCGCTGCCCAGGGCCGACCAGCCGGCGCCATCCCAACGAGCCACGCGATTGAAGGTGACGCCGTTGGCGCTGTCCTGGGTGAAGATGCCGCCCGCATAGACGTTGCCGCTGGCGTCCGCGTTCAGGCTGTAGACCCAGGAGTTGAAGCCGGCGCCCAGTGCGCCCCAGGCGGCGCCGTTCCAACGGGCCACGTAGTTGAGCGTGACCGTGTTCCAGCCATTGGATGTGAAGGCGCCGCCGGCGTAGAGCGTGTTGCCCTGCCACAGCAGGCTGCGCACCGAGCCGTTGAAACCTGCGCCCAGCGACCCCCAACTGAACCCGGTGTACCTGGCGACACGATCCCCCGGCGAGGTGAAATCGCCGCCCACGTAGAGCACACTGGTCACCGGGTCAATGGCCAGGGCGTAGACGCAGCCGTTGGCGCCGTTGCCCACGGCCGACAGGGTCGAGCCGTTCCAACGGGCCAGATTGTTGAGGGTGACGGCGCCGCTGCCATCGGTCAGGAAGCAGCCGCCCACATAGACATCACCGCTGGCCGGGTCAATCGCGACCGTATAGGCCGTGCTCCACAGCCCCGCGCCCAGGGTCGTCCAGGCGCTGCCGTTCCACATGGCCGCAAAGCCCACCATGTCGCCCACGGCGTAGAGATGGCCGTTCGCCGCCAGCGCCAGGTCGCGCACGCCGCCAATGCTGCCCACGGCGGTCCAGGTCGCGGTGGCGCTGTTCCATTTGGCTACATTGCTGATAGGCTGGCTGCCCACGTGCGTGAAGTGGCCGCCGAGATAGATGTTGCCGTTTGCGTCCTGCACCAGGGCCGACACATCGCCGTCCACGCCGGGGAACTGAAACCCGGCATCCCAGACGCCAGCGGTCGGGCCGAGCCAGGGGCGTGCAGCCACAGCGCCGCCCGGCGGCGGACCGCTCTCGGTCGCCCTTGCGGCGCCGATGGGTCCTGACAACCGGCCAGCCAGCAGCAGTGCCAGGACAACCATCACGCGGCTCGACCAGGCCAGGCATTTCCAATGATCGGTTTCAATCATGTGTACTCACTGCAATCGCTCGAATGTTGTGAAGTTCTTGTATGTGACGGCGGCAGCCCAACCGGCGCCTGCGGCTCGTCCCGCTCCGCCATAGCCTCCAGGCGCCGGCTGAGCTGGTCCCAACACCGGAAGTAGTGCGCCTCACCGCTCAGCACGTGCGTCACCTGCCCGCGCCACTCCGTCTCGCCTGCGCCCAGGTCCTCGCGCCACAGACGGACGGTGAACAGGTGTGAGGCGGCGCTCAGGTGTTCGGGCTGCGGCATGGCGACCTCCTTCGAACCATACTGCGCGCCAGCATAACCCATGCGCCGCTTCAAAATCGTTTCAGGAAAGATTTCACAGGTCAGGACTCGAACAGGACCGGCTGCAGAAGGTCGGGCATCGCAGGCCAAACGCAGCAACGCCAGGTTAGTGGGCGGCAACACCTGGGCGCCGCTAGAAATCATGATGGATGGCTATGCAGGGTGGCTGTCCAGTATTGACAGCGCCTATGCGAATCGGGTTCTCTGATCAGAAAGCGGTGGATGGATTCCGAGGCTGACCCACAGGCTTCGCGCCCGCACAATCGTGGGGTGGTTCATCTGGAGTGCGACAATGGTGCTGCGACCGGTGCGCGTGCGCCCGATAATGCGCGTGCCATCGGCGCTCCAATTGAAATGCCGTGTCCAGCGCTGCTGGCGAGGATTGAACAGCGGCACCAACTGTCCACTTACCGGATCATAGGATCGTGCGCGCGACCCCTTGTGCAGGTTACAGCGAGCGCACGCGTAGGCCAGATTGCTGGCATCGGTAGTGCCTCCCATGACCACCGGTCGCACATGCTCGATGTGGAATGACCCGCCAGTAACCAGCACCGTGCTGTGGCAATACTCGCAACGGTGTATAGCTCGTTCGACTACCTGCCGGCGCAGTGGTTCGGAGATGTAGGTCATGAACGGTCACAGCAGCAACGATGCAAAATCATTTGGCAGAGCGTTGCGCTGTTTCAGCAAAAAAAGCGCTTTGGCCTTACGCAGCGTGAGCAGATCTTCCTGCTCCACGAGCGCGGCAGCCTCCATGCGTTCGGGTTCGGTGAGCTCTTGTTGTTCCTGCAGATTCAATAGCTGGCGCAAACGATCCACATCGTCCGGTGCGGTGGTTGTATACGCCACCTGCGTCAATTGCGGTACGGTCATGTCCTCCAAACCGGCCAGCACGTCGCTTTGTTGGGACTCAGCACGCTCGAGCGGCGGCCGGATCCATTCAACTACCAGCTGCTCAATCGGTCGTTTGGTTGCCCTGGCAATCTGGGCGGCCTTTTGATAGATCGCGCGCGGTAAATCCAGTGTCACGGTCGTCATGGTTATACCTCTTTTCTGGCTCACCCACCGTAGAGCATATTCTTCCCGGCTCTACAGGCCCGATTGGCAGACGTGGCGGTTCCACGTTCCTGCCCCTGGGATCGAAGCCCTGATAACACGCTCCCGTTGTTCACTATCGGCATTGTACTATGATCAGCACCTGACCGCAAACGGTCGGCCAGCCGGAT
This sequence comes from uncultured Anaerolineae bacterium, assembly GCA_964580725.1. Lineage (GTDB taxonomy): Bacteria > Chloroflexota > Anaerolineae > SSC4 > Amarolineaceae > Amarolinea. The sequence goes on from CAZOLV010000024.1 coordinate 51,362, forward strand.
GGCGCCCTGCCCAATGAAAAATCGTTTCGGACAAGAACTCACTCGAAAGCCGGTTTTCCGGCTTGGCATTCAATCCCGGGCGACCACCACATCCTTCATAAACCAACACCGCATGGCTGACATGAGGAAGCTGGCCAGGCTAACCGGCTTGCGTCTCGTGCAGCGCCTCGGCCACCCGCCGCTGCAGGAGTTGGCGCCGGTACGGGCTCAACTCGGCAGAGGCCGCAGCCCGCAGCTTGTCGTGGCTGAAGTCGTAGCCGTCGCTGCCCTGCGGGCGCAGGATACCCAGGCGCCACAGCTCGTCCACCGCCTCGGCCAGCGCCCATGGCTCCAGCCCGCAGGCGCGCTGCACGATCTCCAGGGTGAACTGGCGGCCGATCACGGCCGCGGCCTGGGTCAAGCTGCGCGCGCCTGGCGTGAGCTGCGCCAGGCGCTGCGCAATGACTGCCTGCACGCTGGGCGGTGGGCTGATGCGCTGTGGGCACAGCGAACAAGGACGATCGTACGGATCGGCGGCGGCGTCAGGCTGGGCGGCTACCGGGACGAGCAGGACGCTGCGCATCGTCTCCACCAGGAACAGGGGATTGCCCTCGCTGTCCGCGTAGAGGTGGCGACACTCACACGGGGTCAGGCTGCGACCGGCCAGGCTGGCGGCCAGGACTGCAGTCTCGTTGCCGCTCAAAGGCCCCAGCGCCAGCTCATGCCACTGCCCGCGACGCTGCAAGTCCAAACGCAGCGCTGCCAGCGGATGTCCCGCTCGCGTCTCCTGGCCATGGGTGGTGCCCAGCACCAGCAGCCGCGTCGCCCCAGCCTTGCTCAACAGATAGCACAGCCAGTCCAGGGTCTCCGGGTCGCAGCGGTGCAGGTCGTCGCCCCAGAGCAGCAGCGGCCGGCCCGGTGCAAGCAGCGGCGCTGCCAGGGCCTCGAAGAAACGCTGGCGTTGCCAGGATTCGGTCAGCGGGCTGGGCGCGGGCGAGACGCGTGGCTGACCCGACGCCTCGGGGACAAGGCGGGCAATTTCGGCCAAGCGCTGGGGATTCAGCGCGGCCAGCCGGGGCTGGAGCGCGGGGCTGCGCAGCCAATCGGCGACGACCCCGTAGGGCAGGCAATGGCTGGCGGCGTGACAGCGGGCAACGGCCACGTCTCCTCCCTCCCGCCATACCCAGGCGGCCAGCTCTTCAGCCAGGCGCGTCGTCCCGACACCTGCTTCCCCAGAGAGCAAGGCCATGCAGGGGTTGCCCGCTGCCGCCTGGCGCCAGATGTCCAGCAGGCTTGCCCACTCTTCCTGGCGGCCGACCAGGCGCGGTTCGAGATGTGCAAGGGGAGGAGCGGCCAGAACCTCGCCCGCGTGAAAGCTCGGCTGTTCGGATTGGAGAAGGCGCTGGTAGAGGGTCAGCGTGGCCGGGCTGGGATCAACGCCCAGCTCCTGGCGCAAGAGCGCGGCGCAGCGATGGTAAGCGCTCAACGCGCGCGCCTGGTCGCCGTTGGCCATGTGCAGCCGCATCAGCTCCCGATGGCCGGCCTCGTGCAGCGGCTCGACGCGCAGCAGACGCTGTGTGTTTGCGATGGCCGCGCTGAACTGGCGCTGCTGTTGCAGCAGCTCGATCAACTGCACCAGGCCTGCACGAGGGCCTGGCGCAGGCGCTCGCGCGGCTGGAGGATCCACTCGTCGTAGCAGTCGGGCAACAGGTCGCCAGTGTAGGCGTTCACGGCCGCCTGCAGGGCAGCCGCGCTGGCGGCCGGCGAGTGCGCCGCGGCGGCTCGCTCCAGCGCCCCTTCGAAGGTCGCCACGTCCAACTGGATGCCGCTCCCGTTCACCCAGGCGATGGTGTGCCGCTCCAGGACCAGGCACTGCTCGCAGCCCGGCAGCGCGTGCTGCAGACGGAACAGCAACGTGCGCAGGTTGCTCAGGGCCTGCTGCTCGTTGCTGTCAGGCCACAGCGCAAAGGCCAACTGCCGGCGAATGATGGGCGTCTGGCGGTGCAGCAGCAGGTAGGCCAGCAGATGTTGGATGCGGGCCTGACCCAGGCTCGCGACCGAATGGCCGTCCCAGGTGATGAGGAAGTTGCCTAAGAGATGCACATCGAGGATGTTTGTGCTGTCCATTCAATCCTTGTCGTCTTGCTGAGGCTACCAGGCCAGCGTCTCCCCGGCCGGCGCACCCACCACGATGGACTTGGCGCGCCGGCGCGGGTGCACAGGAGGTCGAAGTTGCGGCGGGTGGCGAGGGTCATGGGTGAGTCTCGCTTTCAGCTTCGTTGAATCATTGGAATCATTGCGTCAACGCAGGAGATTAGGAACGCGGTGCCGCCGTGAAAAGCCAACGGGATCATGGCGCCGGCCCGCTGCAGTGCGCCCAGGATCCTGGCCTGCAGAATCACGGGCGACATGATGGCCATGCGCCGGCGTCGGCGCGGTCCGCACCAGGTCTGCCAGATAGGCTTTCATAGCTCCTCATACTCCGCGGCTTCGATGCGCCTCACCGGCACGGTACGCGGACTTTCCGGTCATGCCATCCTCGGCAGCGCCGCGCCTGAGATCTCGGCTAGAGCGGGGAGTCGTCAGCCAGCCAGGCGTGCTCCTGTTGGATGTCGTGCGCCAGGTCGGGGTCATCGGCGCCGGCGAAGGGCAGCGTCTGCGCCTCAGCCTTGCGCGCAGCCTGGCTGGCTTCCATGCGCTCATCTTCGATGCGCCAGCGCTCGTCATAACCCTCAGGGTCGTACTCATCCAGCAGGCTGAAATCGGGCGCCAAGCCGAACGACCAGCCGTGATCGTGGTCGGGATTGGCCGCCAAACCCGCCTCGGCATCAGCCCGCATGGCCGCGCAGACAGGGCAGTCGTCTTCGAACATGTCGCCCAGCCGGTCGCCAGGGATTTTATTGGCGAGACCCAACTCCTCGTTGCGAATCACCCGTTGCGGCGTCAGGCCGTAGAGGTCCTTCTGGGGGGCGAAGAACCAGGCGCG
>CAZOLV010000025.1:0-18365 GCA_964580725.1 uncultured Anaerolineae bacterium
CCGGGCGATTCATCGCCCGGCGGTCGTCCGGGAGCGAGAGCCGATCATCTAAACGAAACGTCCGCTGTGGCGACGACCACTGGAGAATCAATTCCCCGGCTACGATGATACGAGGAGGTTCGGCATGAAACATCCAATCCGCGCGCTTCTTTACCTGCTGATCTGGATAGCCTTGACGCAGGCGCTGAGCGGGCGCATCTCGGCCAGCAGCGTCCAAACGCGCTGTCCCGATTTTGTCAGCCCGCCCGGAGTGAATACCGCCGATATACAGGCGATTGCTGCCCAGTGGCTGCGCACCAGCGGTGGTCCCGGATGGGATGCCCGCATGGACCTGGATGACGATGGCAGTATTGACATCGCCGACATTCTCCTGACAGCCGCAGCCTGGGGCAGCGCCTGCGTCGGTGTTCCGCCTGATCCAGCCGCTGTGGCGCCGCCGCTTGACCTGACCGTCTCTTCGCGTTTGCCCGATCTGGCCGCCTTTTTATACACCGGGCCTGATCCGATCCAAACCGGCGTTGTGACGGGCGTCATCGAGGCGCAGCGAGCAGCGGTCTTGCGCGGCAGAGTCCTCACGCGTGATGGCGCGCTCTTGAGCGGCGCCCACATCAGCGTTCTCGATCACACCGAATTTGGCCAGACCCTCAGCCGGTTGGACGGCATGTTCGACCTGGCGGTCAATGGGGGCGGGCCTGTGACGCTCGTCTATCAGAAGGACGGCTTTTTGCCGGCGCAGCGCGTCGTTGACGTACCCTGGCAGGACTTCGTTTGGCTGCCGGACGTCGTACTCATCGAACCGGACGCCAACGTGACCGAGATTGACCTGAGCGCTCCGTCAGCCGTGCAGATTGCCAGGGGCAGCGTCATCTCCGACACGGCGGGTGTGCGGCAGGCCACGCTGCTGTTTCCACCGAGCGTACAGGCAGTCATGACGCTGCCAGGCGGCGTCACACAGACGCTGACCCTCCTGCATGTGCGGGCCACGGAGTACACCGTGGGCGACAATGGCCCGCTGGCGATGCCGTCCGAACTACCACCCAATTCGGCCTACACCTACGCGACCGAATTCAGCGTGGACGAAGCCCTGGCCGTTGGCGCCAGCATGGTCAGTTTTAGCCTGCCTGTCATCTCGTATCACGAAAACTTTCTCGCCTTTCCCATCGGTACCCAGATTCCCCTGGGCTATTATGACCAGGCTGGCGCCGCCTGGCTGCCGGCGCCCAACGGACGCGTCGTCAAGATTCTGAGCATCGCCGCCGGTTTGGTTGAACTCGACATTGATGGCAGCGGCCAGCCCGCTTCCGCGGCCGCCCTGGCCGCCTTGGGTGTCAGCGACGCCGAGCGGGCGGCGCTGGCGACGCTCTACCCTGTTGGCCAGGGCCTTTGGCGCGCCCCCATCGCCCACTTCACGCCATGGGATCAGAACATGGCCGTCATGTGCCAGGAACCTTGCTCGGCGCCGCGCCTCCCCGCGGTCTCGTTCCCACAGGCGGATCGCCCCTGTCATGTCGAAGGCTCGATCATTGGCTGCCAGAACCAAACATTGGGCGAGGCAGTCGAACTGGTGGGCGTTCCCCATCTCCTGCACTACCAGAGCGATCGCGTCCCCGGACGGTTGGCGGCTTTCACGCTGCGCGTACCGCTGAGTCAGAGTGGACTTTCACCCACGTTACAGCACATTTACCTCGAGGCGTTGGTGGCTGGCCAGCGTTTCATGCAAACGTTCCAGCCGTTGCCCGATCAGGAAACCGTTTTCACGTGGGACGGACGTGACGCCTACGGGCGCGTTGTGCAGGGACAGCAAACGGCCACCGTGCGCGTTGGCTACGCCTACCCGTTGGTGCGCGGGCTGACCAATCGCTTTGGCTACAACGGAAACGGCGTCCCAATCTCGGTCACGTCGTTGGAAATCATCTTCTGGCAGGAGTGGTCGGTGCAGATGGGCGTTTGGGCAGCGCATCCAGGCGGCCTGGGAGGCTGGAGTTTCGCTGAACATCATGCTTACAACCCGGCGGCGCAAACGCTACACCTGGGCGATGGCCAGCAGCGCCAGGCGTCCAACGAACCGGCTGTCATCGCCACCATGGCGGGCAACCCCTGGGATTGTTCGCCGGCAACCAATCCGTGCGGCGACGGCGGCCCCGCGACCTCGGCCTCGTTGGCCATTGACCAGGTTTCGGATCTGGCGGTTGGCCCCGATGGCAGTCTCTTCATCGCCAATTCGCGCATCGCCCGCGTGCGTCGCGTCGCACCCGACGGCATCATCAGCACCGTTGCCGGCACAGGAGTTTTAGGATTCAGCGGCGACGGCGGCCCGGCCACAGCGGCGCAGATTTCTGTGCCCACCGGCCTCGATGTCGGCGCCGACGGCAGCCTGTACATCGTGGATCGGGACAACCACCGGGTACGCCGCGTCGGCCCTAACGGCATCATCACCACCGTGGCCGGCAATGGCGTCTGGGGTTCCAGCGGCGACGGCGGGCCAGCAACTGCGGCCAGCATTCGACAACCCAATGATGTCGCCATTGCGTCCGATGGGACATTTTACATCAGCGAAGGGGACTACGCTGGCGGCGGCTGCCGCATCCGTCGCGTAGGACCGGACGGCATCATTTCCACCGCTGCCGGAACGGGCGGCTGTTGGTACAATGGCGACGGTATCGTCGCAACCCAGGCGCAGTTGGCCGACCCCTACGGTCTCGATGTGGGGCCGGACGGCAGCCTCTACCTGGCTGACCGTCTCAACGCCCGCATTCGCCGCATCGGGCGCAACGGCATTATCAACACTGTGGCGGGCAACGGACAACATGGTTTTTCCGGCGACGGCGGCCTGGCGACGGCGGCGCGCGTCAATCGCCCGCAATTCATCGCCGTGGGGCCAGACGGCAGTCTGGTTCTGGCCGATACCGACAACCGGCGCGTGCGGTGGGTCAGCCCGGAGGGAATCATCAGCACGGCGGCGGGCAACGGCGCCTGGGGTTTCAGCGGCGACGGCGGCCCGGCTCCTCAGGCCCAGTTCGACACCATTCCAAGCGCCACGCTTGGCCCGGACAACAGCCTCTACATCGCCCACTGGCGCGGCGCCGGCGACCGCGTGCGTCGAGTCAGGCCTGCGCTGCCCGGCTATACCGTGGGCGACATCATCATTCCTGCTGCAACAAGCGACGAAGTCTACGTTTTCGATAGCCTGGGCCGCCATCAGCGCACACTGCAGGCGCTCACCGGCGCCATCCTCTACAGTTTCGTCTACGATTCGGCCGGCCGTCTGGCCACCATCACCGATGGCTACGGCAACATCACCACGATCGAACGCAATGACAGCGGCGACCCAACCGGCATCGTTGGCCCGTATGGCCAACGCAGCCATCTGACGCTGGACGGCAGTGGCTATCTGGCCAGCATCACCGACCCAGCCGCTGCAACAAAAACCTTTGGCTATACGGACGATGGCCTGCTGACGGCGCGCACCGACGCAGGTGGACAGACTTACCTCTACGATTACGACACCCTCGGCCGCCTGCTTGGCGCACATGATCCGGCCGGCGGCGGCAAGACGCTGGCGCGCACCGAGACGAACAGCGGTTATGCCGTCACGCTGACGACGGCGTTGACGCGCACCACCGTCTTCTCGCTGACGCATCAGAGTGGCAGTGCACGGCAGGAGACCGTCGTATTCCCCAACGGCGTGCAGCGCCAGACGCAGACCAGCAGCGGCGCCAACCGCAGCTCAGTGCTCTCGTCCGGAGTGACGGCCAACCTGCTGGAAGGCCCCGACCCGCGCTGGGGCATGAACGCCCCGCTCCCGATCAACCAGACACTGACGACCCCGGCCGGTCGTTTGCACGTGATGGAATTCAGCCGCAGCGTCAGCCTTTCCAACCCCGCCGACCCTTTCAGCTTGATTACTCTGAACGACACCTCGACAGTCAACAACCGCCTGTCCAGCCGCACCTACACCGGTGCAACACGCACATTCAACGAACAGACACCGCAGGGTCGTCCACGCCTGGAGACGATCAACACGTTGGGACAGGTCGTTTGGGAACAGTCCGGCGGGTTGTCGCCGGCCAACCATAGCTACGATAGTCATGGCCGCCTGCTAACGACGACGGTGGGCAGTGGGCTGGCGGCGCGCCAGTCAACCTTCGGCTACGACGCCGCCGGGCGTACGAGCCTCTTCACCAACCCGCTTGGCCAGACGCTCAGCTTTGGCTATGATGCGGCGGGCCGCGTTGTGACGGAAACGCAGAGCGACGGCAGCCAGATTCTGTACGCCTATGACGCCAATGGCAACCTGACTGCGCTCACGCCGCCAGGGCGACCGGCTCATAGTTTCAGTTACACACCGGTCAATTTGCTGGCGTCTTACACGCCGCCACCCGCTGCGCTGAACAAGGGCCGGGCGGCGCCCTCCGGCCCTGCCAGCAACCAGACTGTTTACCAGTACAACACCGATCGCCAACTGACCGGCATCCTGCGGCCCGACGGGCGCGAGATCAATTACACCTACGACGCCGCCGCTCGTTTGATCTTGCTCAGCCTGGAGCGAGGCGTGTTCCAATACAACTATCACCCGGTGACGGGCCAGATTGCGACCATCAGTGCTCCGGGCGGCGTCACCCTTGACTATCAGTTCGACGGCAACCTGCCGACGCAAACAACCTGGGCCGGACCAATCGCTGGCGTCGTTCGTCAGGAATATGACAACGGTTTCCGCCGCACCAGCCTGAGCGTCAGTCAAACCGTCACCGTCGCATTTCAGTACGACAACGACGATCTGGTCACCGGCGCCGGCGCGCTCAGCCTGACGCGCCATGCGCAAAGCGGCCTGCTGACCGGCTCGACCCTGGGCGGCGTTGCCGATGCCTGGAGCTACAACAGTTTCGGCGAGCCGATCGGCTATAGCGCAACCTACAACGGCAGCCCTCTTTATGCCGCCCAGTACACACGCGACGCCATCGGGCGCATCAGCGCCTGGACCGAGACGATCGGCGGCGTCACGACCGCTTACAGCAACACCTACAGCGTGACCGGCCAGTTGACGCAGGTCTGGCAGAACGGCGTCGTGACGGCCACCTACAGCTACGATGCCAACAGCAACCGCCTGAGTCGCGCAGGGCCTGGCGGCGTCGTCACCGGAACGTATGACCTACAGGACAAACTGCTTCAGTACGGCGGCGCCGTCTACACCTACAACGCGGGCGGCGAACTGCACACCCGCACCAGCGGCGGTCAAACCACCACCTACGCCTACGATGAGCTTGGCAACCTGATCACCGTCAGCTTGCCAAGCGGCGTCCAGGTGACCTACCTGGTGGATGGGCAGCAGCGTCGTGTTGGCAGACGGGCCAACGGCATCTTGACGCAGGGTTTGCTCTACCAGGATGCGCTGGCGCCGGTCGCCGAGTTGGACGGGGCGGGCCATCTGGCCAGTGTTTTCGTCTATGCCACTCGCGCCAACACGCCCGATTACATCATCGCAGGCGGCGAAACCTATCGAGTCATCGCCGATCATGTCGGCAGCCCACGGCTGATCGTCGCCGTCGGGAGCGGCGTCATTGCCCAGCGGCTCGATTACGACGACTTCGGCCATGTAATCTTCGACAGCAATCCCGGTTTCCAGCCCTTCGGTTTTGCCGGCGGCCTGTATGATGCCGAGACCAGGTTGACACGCTTTGGCGCGCGCGACTACGATGCAGCCACGGGGCGCTGGACCGCGCCCGATCCGATCTTGTTCCAGGGCGATCAAACCAACCTTTACAGCTATGTCAACCAGGACCCGGTCAACCTGACTGACGCCGATGGCCAATGGGTCGTGAATCCGGTCAAGTGGGTCGGCAAGAAGATTGCCAAATGGCTGATCAAGAAAGCGGGAGGCAAAGCGGCCAAGCGGATTGTTGACAAGTTATTTCATGACGGCTCGCTCAATAGCGGCGAATACGAGGAGATTCGGCGCATGCGGCGCAGTGACCTCGACTGCGACGGGGTGAGCGATTGGTATGATGCCAATTTCAGCCCACCTGCTCCACAGTACGACCGCTGTCGCTGTCTGCCTTGATGTAAGGGAGACCTGTCAGGTTTTTGATACCAAACGATCAACATGCGGCCGGGATTCTTGCGCCAAATCTGGCGCGCTAGTATAATGCGCCGCATGATGAGTATCAGGCCGCGGGCTTTTGCCTCTGCACCGACGACGTTCGTGGTCATCCCCACGTACAACGAAGCCAACAATCTTCCCGACCTGACAACGGCTCTTTTCGGGCTGGCCATCGAGAACCTGCACATCGTCTTCGTAGATGACAACTCGCCCGATCACACCGGCGATGTGGCCGAACGTCTGCGTCAGGCGCACCCGCGCTGCCTGCACGTCATTCACCGGCCCGGCAAGCAGGGTCTTGGCTCTGCCTATCGGGCCGGTTTTCGTTTTGCCCTCGATCATGGCGCCGATCTCATCGTGCAAATGGACGCCGACTTCTCCCATTCGCCCGCCTATCTAACCGAGTTCCTGCGCTATGTGCGTGACTACGACGTCGTCGTCGGCTCGCGCTACGTGCAGGGTGGCCGTCTCGACCGCCAGTGGAGTTGGTGGCGCCATCTGCTTAGCTGGTGGGCCAACGCCATCTACGCCCGGCTGATCCTGGGTTTGCGTGTCAAGGACGCCACCGCCGGCTTCAAATGCTGGCGCCGCCCCGCCCTGGAAGCGATCCTGGCCTTTCCCATTCGCAGCAACGGCTACGTCTTCCAGGTCGAGATGGCCTATCTGGCCCAACGGCTCGGCTTTCGCGCCGTCGAAATTCCCATTTACTTCGAAGACCGCCGCGCCGGGCGCTCCAAGATGTCCAACGCCATCAAGCTCGAAGCGGCCTGGCGCACCTGGCTCTTGCGCTGGCGTTATCGCCATGTGCGGCCCGCCGCGCCAACGGGCGCCGAGCGCCCCGCGTCGGCGATGCAGCCCGCCGGCAACTCGCCCGATTTTCCATGAGATCAGCCCTGCGCCTGCGCCTTGCGGCGTGGAGCCGTCGCCTTGTCGGCCCGCCTCTGCTTTTTCTGCTGCTGCCCCTGCTCTGGTTTGCGCCTGTTCTCTGGGGCGGACGCACACTGATTCCGGCCGACAACCTCTTTGCCTTCGAACCCTGGCGCAGCCTGGTCGCAACCTACGGCGTAGGCGTTCCCCATAACGAACTGATCAGCGACCTGCTGCTGGAAAACCTGGTCTGGAAAACCTTCATCCGCCAATCGCTCAGCAGCGGCCAACTGCCCCTCTGGAACCCCTACCTCTTCAGCGGCGTACCGTTCCTGGCCGCTGGCCAACATTCGGCGCTCTACCCGCTCAGCGTCCTATTCTACATCCTGCCGCTGCCCGCCGCCTATGGCTGGTTCACCGCCCTGCAACTTGCCCTGACCGGCCTCAACGTCTACATTCTGGCCCGCGTCCTCGGCCGTTCACGCGCCGCCGCCACGCTGGCCGGGATCGTCTTCACCTTCAGCGCCTTCAGCATCACCAGCGTCGTTTTCAGCATGATCCTGGCCGCCGTCGCCTGGCTGCCGCTGCTGCTGGCGCTCATCGAGAAAATGATCCAGAAACAGGCCGAAAAGGGCAACGCCCCTTTTTCGCCCGTCGCCTACGTCGTTGGCGGCGCGTTGGCGCTTGGGCTTCAGGTGTTGGCCGGCCACATCGAAATCACCTACTACACCCTGCTGGTGATGGCCTTCTACGCCGCCTGGCGCCTTTGGACCGTGCAGCGCCTGCTGCGCGCCTGGCGCCCCGTCGTGCGTCTGGCCGGCTGGCTGGCGGTCATGGCGATCAGCGGACTGACCCTGGCCGCCGTCCAGCTCTGGCCCCTGGTCGAATTGGTCAGCCAGAGCTTTCGTGAAGGTTCCGCCTCCTACGATCAGGTGGTCGGTTGGGCCTGGCCGCTGCGTCAGGTCATCACGTTCCTGCTGCCCAATTTCTTCGGCAACCCCACCCATCACGGCTACACCGATCTGTGGACCGGCGCCTGGCGCGTCACTCCGACCATCGTTTGGGGCGTCAAGAACTACGTCGAAGGAGCCAATTACGCCGGCATCCTCCCCCTCGTCCTGGCCGCACTGGGCGTCTGGCTGTTTGGCGGGCGACGGCCAGCGGCGCCCACGGCCGCACTTTCTCCTGCGCACACCATGCAGCGCAGTCTCGTGCGCTTTTGGACGATTTTGGCCCTGCTGGCGCTGGCCTTCGCCTTCGGAACGCCCCTTTACGCCCTGCTCTTCTACGCATTGCCCGGCTATCGCCAGCTTCATTCCGCCTTTCGTTGGGTCTTCCCGCTGACCCTCAGCCTGGCCGTCCTGGCCGCCTATGGATTCGACGCCCTGCGCGCCGGCGTCGCCCGCCGGTGGATGGCGCGCCTGGGCTGGCTGCTGCTGGCGGCCGGCGCCACCCTGGCGCTCGGCGTGGCGCTGAGCCGGGTCTGGCCCGCGCCCTTCCTGGCGCTTGGCGCACGCATCCTGGCCAGTTCCGATCTGGCGCGCACCGCCTTCAGCGACGCCGGGGCCTTCTGGAGCTATCAGGTGCCCAACTTGCTCGAACTGGCGTTGGCGCTGGCCGGGGCCGGCGTCGTTGTGCGCAGTCGCCTCGCCACGCGGCGTTGGACGCTGGCGGCGCTGGCGCTGCTGGCGCTCGATCTTTGGCTGGCCAGCGGCCGCTTCAACGCCCAGGCCGACAGCGCCCTGCTGAACGTCAAGCCGCCGGCGCTGCAGTTTCTGCAAACGCAGGCCGGGCAGGAACTGGGGCGCGTCGCCTCACTCGAAAGCGCCGTCACCAGCAAGACACTCAACGCCAACCTGGCCTGGCTGCACGGCCTGCAAGATGTGCGCGGCTACGATTCGATCATCCCACGCCAGTACGTACGCTTCATCGAAGCCATCGAACCGCAGGGGCAGTTGCTCTACAACCGCATCTCACCCTTCTACGACCCCGCCTCCTTGAACGATCAGCGCACCCACCTGCTCGGTGTGCGTTGGGTCATCACCGAATTGCCGCTCGACCTGCCCGGCTGGACGCTGGCCTATGCCGCGCCCCACGAAGCGGTGCGCATCTATCGCAACGAAAACGCCTTTCCCCGCGCCTTCCTGACCACCGCAGCCGAGTGGGTTGCTGCTGAGCGTCTGCCGCAGCGGCTTTCCGAGGTCAATCTGCGCCGCATCGTTTTGTTGGACGATCCACAGGCGCTCGTCGCCGAAAACTGCGAGGTGACCTTCGACGAGTCGCCGTTGGCCGATCCGCTCATCGTCAGTTATCAGCCGAACGAGGTCGTGATCGAAGTGACGCTGGCTGAACACGCCTGGCTAGTGCTGACCGACGCCTACTTCGACGGCTGGAAAGCGTACACGCGTCCACAGGACGGCAGCGAAAAGAACGAACGTCCGCTCACAATTTGGCGCGCCGATGGCAACTTTCGCGCCGTCTACCTGCCGGCCGGTGAACAGGTCGTGCGTTTCAAGTATGCGCCGTTATCGTTTCAATTGGGCCTGTACACCAGCTTTCTGGCCTTTGCGGCGCTCTTCCTGTTGTTGGGTGGCTGGGCCTGGGGCCGCTACTACCGCGGCGAACACGACGCCCACGAGGTGCGCCGCGCCGCCAAGAACAGCCTGGCGCCCATGGCGTTGGCGCTCTTGAACAAGGGCATTGACTTCGCCTTCGCCCTGGTGCGCCTGCGCATCCTCAGCCCGGCCGGCGAAGGCAGCTACACCTTTGCCATCGGTTTCTACGTCATCTTCGAGATTCTGGTGCGCTTCGGACTGGGCACGCTGCTGACGCGTGAAGTGGCGCGCGACCGCAGCCACGCCAACCGCTATCTGGTCAACGTCACCGTGTTGCGCGGCTGGCTCTGGCTCGCCTCGCTGCCGCTGCTGGCGCTCGTCATGCTGGCTTACGGCGCCTGGGGTGGGTTGACGCGCCCAGAGGGCCTGGCCATCGGCCTGTTTGCCCTGGCGCTGCTCTTTGCCGCCATTGCGGACGGCATCAGCGCCGTATTCAACGCCTTCGAGCAGATGGAATACCCATCCGGCATCGCCAGCGCCATCGCCCTGAGCAAAGTGGCGTTGGGTGCGCTGGTCATCCTGCCGCCCCTGTCGTGGGGTTTCGTGGGCCTGGCCGGCGTCTCGGTCATCATGAACCTGGTGCAGGTCTTCTGGCTGTTCGCCCTGCTGCGCGCCAAATTGCCGCTGCCGCCCCTGACGCGGCGTGATCTCGATCCCGCCTTACAGCGCAGCATGTTGGCCGGCTCGCTGCCCCTCATGCTCAACCATCTGCTGGCCCACATCTTCTTCCGCCTGGATGTCTGGATTCTCAAGCCGATCGCCGGCGCCGTCGCCGTTGGACTCTACGGCGCCGCCTACAAGTACATTGATGGCCTCAACGTCATCCCGTCGTACTTCACCCTGGCCATTTTCCCGCTCCTCTCGCGCTATGCGCAGCCGGAACAGGGCGGCGGCGCGCTGCTGCGCTCGTATGTGGTGGCTCTGCGCCTGCTGGCGCTGGTCAGCACGCCAATCGCCGTGCTCGTCACTTTCTTTGCCACACCGCTGATCGGTATCCTGGGCGGCGCCGAGTATCTGCCGGGCGCCGCCATTGCGCTGCAAATTCTGATCTGGTCAATTCCCATCGGCTTCACCAACAGCGTGACGCAATACGTGCTGATTGCTGTCAATCAACAGCATTTTCTGACGCGCGCCTTCGTGATCGGCGTCGTCTTCAACGTCGCCGCCAATCTGATCCTGATTCCCCGCTTCGGCCTGTACGCCGCCGCCGCCGTCACCGGGCTTTCGGAACTGGCGCTCTGCCTGCCCTTCATGTTCAGCGTCTACCGGCATGTCGGCCGGCTGCCCTGGGGGAAGATCGCCGGACATCCGCTGCTGGCCGGGTTGGGCATGGCGGGTGCGCTGGCCGGCGCACAAGGGCTGCACTGGCCTTCTCTGGTTAGCGCGGCGCTTGGCGTCGTGGCCTATAGCCTGATTTTGGCGCTCAGCGGCGCTTTCCGCGACGCCGACATGCGCAGTCTGCGTCGCGCCCTGTTTTGACCATCGTTGCCTGGAGCAAGGCTGGCTGGCGCAACCGTTCGCGCGACGCCCTCCTGACCTGGCTGGCAGACTTGCCAGCACGTGAAATTCAGTTTACAATCAGGGCAGCGAAACGAACTTGCTTTTTTTGCGTCTTGTCATTGGCGTCTGCAAATCAATTCTGCAGTCGCCGCGCATCTGGCGCAGCGCAAGGCTGTCTCCCGTTTGTCTGGTAAAGTCGAACTCCGATGTTGCCAACCGGTCATCTATCCGGCTCAGACTTGAGTGGGCGCCGCACATCTTGATTTCGCAAGGTTCAGTCTCGTTTGCCCATCAGACTGCGCCGGCGCAAACAGGGGGGTCCGAAATGGCCTTGCGTTCTATTCTCGTTGTTGACGACGATCCTCAGATCAGCCGACTGCTGCGCTTCATTCTCGAGTCGGCCAAATACTCGGTGCGCACGGCAGCCAATGGCCAGCAGGCCTTGGCCCTTTTGGCTGAAGAAAAGCCCCAGCTCATCATTTGTGACGTAGCCATGCCAATCATGGATGGGTTCGAAACAGTTCAATCCGTGCGCGCCAACCCGGACTGGAACGATGTACCGATTCTGATGCTGACCGCTTTAGGTGAACTGAAGGACATTGACCGTGCGCTCAACGCCGGCGCCAATGACTACCTCGGCAAGCCGTTCAGCCCTAAGGATATGTTGGCAAAAATTGCCAGACTGTAGACCCGCCCGGCCGCAAGCGTGAAACATTGCCCCGGCACGTGATGACCATGTCAAAACGAAAACAGGAAAGACCTGGCGGTGTGGCCCGCGCCAAGACCCGTTTGGCCGGCCGCTGGAGCCAGGAAACTCATTCGGCGGAACTCGAACAGCGTCTGCGCGAGATGCTGTTGCTCAACCGCGCCATGGCCGCAACCTCATCGGCGCTAGAACCAACGGCCATACTGACCATCCTGTGCGAAGAGTTGGCGCGCGCCTTCGACGTGCCGCAGGCGGCGGCCACGCTGTTGAGCGACGATGGCCTGGAACTGCGGGTTGTGGCCGAATACTGTGCGCCAGGGCGCCCATCGGCGCAGGGCGTGGTCATTCCGGTAGCCGACAACGTCGCTTCGCAGTTCGTGCTGGCCAACCGCCGTCCCACGGTTGTGCGCGACGCACAGCATGACGAACGTCAGGCAGTGATTCACGAGCTGCAACGCTGGCGCGGCACGGTCTCCCTGTTGATCGTACCGATCCTGGTGCGCGAGCAGGTGATCGGCACCATCGGGTTGGATGCGATCGTGGATCGCGACTTTAGCGAACACGAGATTCAACTGGCGCTCAATGTCGCCACGGCGGCGGGCAAGGCGCTGCAACACGCCCAACTCTACATGGCCTTGCAGCAGGAACTGCTCGACCGCCAGGCGGCCGAAAGCGCCCTGGCCAGCGAACGTAATTTGTTGCGCACGCTGATTGACAATCTGCCCGATTATGTGTACGTCAAGGACGTGCACGCCCGTTTCCTGCTCAACAACACGGCCCATATTCGTTTTTTGGGCGCGCAGACCCAGGAAGATGTGACAGGCAAGAGTGACGCCGATTTTTTGCCGTCTGCCTATGCCGCACGTTTCCTGGCGGGCGATCAGCAGGTGCTGCGCCGCGGCGTTCCGCTGGTCAACCATGAAGAAGAAGTCGTCGCCGCAGACGCCGCCGGCAATGGTCAGCAATGGTGCTTGACCAGCAAGATTCCGCTGTACGACAGCAGCGATATGATCGTTGGCCTGGTTGGCGCCAGCCGCAACATCACCGAGCAGAAGCTGGCGGTGGAAACGCTGCGCAAACAAGACCTCCTGCTGCGCGCCGTGGCCGATGCGATCAATCTCTTGCTGCGTGCCGACGACGATGCAACCTTGCAGCAAGCCATCGGCATCCTGGGGGTCGCCGTCGGTGTGGACCGCGCCTACATCTTCCAGAATCATGACGACCCGCGCACCGGCGAACATCTATTCAGCCAGCGCGTCGAATGGGCCGACCCTGACGTCACGCCGCAGATTGACAATCCGGTGTTGCAGGATTACAGCTACACGCTGGCGCCGCGCTGGTACCAGGTTCTGTCGGCGGGCGCTGCGCTGAGCGGCGAGGTGTGCAGCTTCCCGGAGGAGGAACGGGCCATCCTCGAACCACAGGACATCGTCTCGCTGCTCGTCGTGCCGATCATGATCGAAGGGGTGTTCTGGGGGTTCATTGGCTTCGATGACTGCCACCAGGCGCGCGCCTGGAGTGAGTTCGAACAGTCGGTTCTGTTCACGGTGGCGGGCAGCGTGGGCAGCGCCATCGTGCGCAGGCAGGCGCGCGAAGAGCTGGAGCGCAAGAATCTGGCTCTGGACGCTGCACTGATGGCCGCCGAGACGGCCACACGCGCCAAGTCCGAGTTTCTGGCCAACATGAGCCATGAAATCCGCACGCCGATGAACGCGGTGATTGGCATGACCGGCCTGCTGCTCGATTCGCCCTTGAGCCGTGAGCAGCGCGATTTCGTAGAGACGATCCGCACCAGCGGCGACGCCCTGCTCACCATCATCAACGACATTCTCGACTTTTCCAAGATCGAATCGGGCCACATGGATCTGGAACAGATTCCATTCGACGTGCGCGCCTGCGTCGAAGATGCGCTCGATCTTTTTGCGCCGCGAGCGGTCGAAAAGGGGTTGGAGCTGGCATCGTATGTAGAGGCCTTGACGCCCGCTGCCGTCATTGGCGACATGGCGCGCCTGCGCCAGATCCTGGTCAATCTGTTGGGCAATGCGCTGAAGTTCACGCAGCAGGGCGAAGTGGTCGTTTCGGTGTCGGCGCAGCCCAGGCCCGATCACCGCCGCGGTGATTGGCAGGCGCTGCCGCAGGCCGGGGAGATGTATCAACTGCACTTTGCCGTGCGCGACACCGGCATCGGCATCCCCACGGCGCGCATGGACCGCCTTTTCCAGGCGTTTAGTCAGGTTGACGCCTCGATTACACGCCGCTATGGCGGCACCGGACTGGGGCTGGCCATCAGCAAACGCCTGGCCGAGTTGATGGGCGGCGCGATGTGGGTGGAAAGCGAAGTTGGCGCCGGTTCGACTTTCCATTTCTCGGTTTGTTTGCCGGCTTCGCTGCAGCCGGTGCAGCCGTCGTTCAGCGGTGATGCGGCGCACCTGGTCGGTAAGCGGGCGCTGATCGTGGACGACAACGCCACTAATCGCCGCATTCTGCTCCTTCAACTCGAACACTGGGGCGCCGTTGTCCAGGCGGCGGCCTCGGCGCAGCAAGCCCTGCACCTGCTGGCAGAAGGACGGCCGTTCGATCTGGCGATCCTCGATGTGCAGATGCCCGAAATGGATGGGATCACGTTGGCGCAGCGCATTCGGCAGATGCCGGAACGGCTGCATCTGCCCCTGGTTGTCCTGACTTCACTCGGCGACATGGAGGTGCGGCGCCTTGCCGCCTCGCTTGGCGTTGCAGCTTGCCTCAACAAGCCGGTCAAGCAGACGCAGTTACAGGGCGTGCTTTTGACGGCGCTCGGCGCTGTGCAGGCGGCGCCGGTGACCCTCGGCGCCTCGCCGGTGCGCCCACATCCCGGCAATCTCGCCGCCGATGTTCCGCTGCACATTCTGGTTGCCGAGGACAACGTTGTCAACCAGAAAGTCGCCCTGCGCACGTTGGAGCGGTTGGGCTATCGCGCCGAAGTTGCGGCCAATGGCCTGGAGGTGCTGGAGACGCTCGAACGCCAGTCTTTCGACGTGGTGTTGATGGACATCCAGATGCCCGAAATGGATGGGCTGGAAGCCTCGCGCGTGATCAGGCAGCGCTTTGTTGCGGACCGCCAGCCGTACATCATCGCCATGACGGCGCATGCGATGGCGGAGGACCGCGAGATGTGCCTGGCGGCCGGAATGGACGACTATTTGGCCAAACCTGTGCGGCTGGAAACGCTCACTGCGGCGCTGGCGCGCGTGCGGGTCAAGGAGAGCGTGCGCGAGGAGACGCCGATCGTGGCCGATTCGCCGCTGAGCCGGCACGCGTTGGACGAGCTGTTCCTGCTGGTGGGCAATCAAGATTGGCACCTGTTGGTTGAGCTGATCGAGGGTTACATCGCCGATCTGCCCAATCAGTTGCAAACCTTGCGCCAGGCGGAGGCGAACGAGGATTGGCTACTGATCCGTCGCACTGCCCACACCCTCAAATCGAGCAGCGCCATGTTTGGGGCAGTGTTGCTGTCGGCCTTGTGCCAGACACTGGAAATCATCGTCGCACCCGACCACGCCGCCGGGATTCACGAGAAGATCGGCCAGATCGAGCATGAAATGGAACGCGCCGCCGCCGCCCTCACCGCCGAATGCGAGCGCCTGCGCACACTTTGAGGGATAGTGAGCAGTTGACAGACAGCGAGCAAGCGAGCCGCATGGCGGCAGAGAACGCAGCGGACGGGGCGTCCATTTGGGGCGGGGATGCGCCGCGCAGGACCGACATCGAGCGGTTGACCGAACGCGTGGCGCTGTTGCATGGCATCGCCCAGACGATTCTGCTGGCTGGCTCGCTGCGCGACCTGGCCGTGCGCATCCTGGCGCCGATCGGGCGTCTGATTGCCTGGGATTACGTCGCCATCGTCTACTGTGAACCTGCTCACGATGCTGTCACCATGCTGCACCAGGCGCTCAGTCCGGCTTTGCACGCCTGGCCCGCGGCGACCTGGCCCGCCGCGGCCGGCGCACCGTGGCGTGACCACCCGCACCGTCCGCTGTTGACGTTGGACGACATTGCCGCTGCACAGGAACCGTCGCCGGCGTTGGCCATGCTCGGCGCCGCGGGTTTGCGCAGTCTGTTGGCTGTCTCGTTGCAGGCGGGAGGCGAACTGACCGGCGGTATTGTGCTGGCCGCAACGACGCCCAACGCCTTTTCGGCGGAACACGTGACGATCATGCGCGAGCTGGCCGATCTGCTGGCGGTCGGTTTTCAGAACGTGCGTCTGCGCCTGGAACTGCAACAGGAACGTGAACGCCAACAGGCCCTGGCGCACCGTCTGCTGGAGACGCAGGAATCGGAACGGCGCCATCTGGCGCGCGAACTGCACGACGAAGTGGGGCAGATTCTAACGATCACCAAGATCTATCTGCAGACGATGCAACGCAAACCGGGCGCCGCGGCCTTCGACACGGCTCTGCGCGAGTCTATCGGCATGGTGGAGAGCGCCTTGCAACAGGTACGCAACCTCTCGCTGGCGCTGCGCCCCTCGTTGTTGGACGATCTCGGCCTGGCCGCGGCTATTCGCTGGTACGTCAATCGCCAGGCCGAACTGGTTGGGCTGACGGCCCATGTCCAGGCCGATTGCGAGGACGATGACCGCCCACCAGCGGCGGTGGAAACCGCCTGTTTTCGCATCGTGCAGGAAGCGGTCAACAACGTCGTGCGTCACGCCCAGGCCAGCAGCGTCTGGATCAGCCTGCAACAGACACCGAACCTGCTGCAGGTGATGGTGCGCGACGATGGCCTTGGCTTCGATGTGGGCGCCGCCAATCGCCTGGCCGTTGGCGGTCACAGCATGGGGCTGTTGAGTATGCAGGAACGGGCGCTGTTGGCCGGCGGGCGGCTGTTTCTGGAATCGGCGCCGCAGGCGGGCACGCTGGTGCGCGCCGAATTTCCGCACGGCGCACGCCCACGCAGCAGCCCAGTTCCTCCAATTCCTCCAATCTCTGATTGATGAAACCGGTGGCGCATGTCCAAAATTCGCATTCTACTCGTCGAAGATCACACGCTGGTGCGCGCTGGCATCCGGGCGCTGATCGAAGGGCTGCCCGATATGGAAGTGGCGGCTGAGGCCAGCGAGGCGCAGGCTGCCATGCAGCAGGCGGCGCTTTGTCAGCCCGACATCGTGCTGATGGACATTGCACTGCCAGGTCTGAACGGGTTGGAACTGACCGCACGCCTTCTGCGCACACAGCCGCAGCCGCGCATCATCATCCTCTCCATGTATGCCAACGAGGAATACGTCCTGCAGGCGCTGCGCATGGGCGCCAGCGGCTATCTGCTCAAGGATGCCAGCCTGGGCGAACTGGAACTGGCGATCCGCGCCGTCATGCGTGGCGAGGCCTACCTCAGCCCCCCAGTTTCGCGCCATGTCGTCGCCGCATACGTCCAGGGACAAACCCCGCCTGCTGAAGCCGACGCCGAGCGCATGCGCGCGCCGCAGAGCGGCACGATCACGCCCGAACAGCTTTCGCCGCGTCAACGCGAGATTTTGCGCCTCATCGCACAGGAACAAACGACCCAGGGCATCGCCAATCGGCTCAACATTAGCGTCAAGACGGTGGAGACCCATCGCGCCCAACTGATGGAACGTCTCGACATCCACAGCATCGCCGGCCTGGTGCGTTACGCCGTGCGCATGGGCCTGGTGCGATCCGACGAATGAGAAGAAATGGCGCAAGACGAGCGACGCCGATGACGCTCAGGACTTTCCTGAGTTCATCCGCAGATTTCCCGATTGCCTTACGATCGCAGATCGCAGATACTGCAAGCCGAAAGGTATCTTTGCAGGTATGATTCGAGTATTGCTTGTGGATGACAGCCCCGACTTCTTGACCGCGATGACCGACTTCCTGTTGCTTTCCTCTGACGTCAGCGTCGTTGGTCAGGCACTGTCTGGTCAGGAGGCGATCGAACTGGTCGCACAGACGCGGCCCGACCTGATTCTGGTTGATTTGTTGATGCCCGGCATGAACGGCCTGGAGACCACCCGTCATCTTCGTCGCACACCCTGTGCTCCTCGAGTCGTGATCGTCACCTCCTATGACGATCCGGCTTACCGTGACGCCGCCACTCGCGCCGGGGCCAGCGATTATTTGGTCAAAGCAGAGTTGGGACAGACCCTGCTGCCGCTGTTGCACCGTCTGTTTGCCAAGCAGGAATTGGTCGCCGTTTCGGCATGACTGCCGAAGGTCCGGCCGCGGCAAACGCTCATTGACCCCCGTCGTCTTCGCCGCACAGCGCTTTGCATCGTCAGGCGCGTTTTTCTGATGAACGTACACTGACGAGCTTCTTGCAGCGTGCGAGATACCCCCCATTGGTTCCGCATGATCGAACACCCGTCGATGAGGCGCCCTTTCATGAACTATCAGGCATTGGGACAACACTGGTTGTACTCTATGGGCAACCAGGGCGTCATGGTGACCGACAGTTCGCTCATCATCCGCCGTTGGAACCCCTGGATGGAAGCGCACAGCGGCCTGACCGCTGAGGCCATCGAAGGGCATGCGCTCTTCGAAGTCTTTCCCGATTTGATTCAGCGGCGCCTCGATGGCGTTTTTCG
>CAZOLV010000025.1:18465-39604 GCA_964580725.1 uncultured Anaerolineae bacterium
TCGTCGCCATCATCGAGGATGTCACCGAACGCGTCGCCTTCGATCTGACGCTCATGGAGTCAGAGGCGCGTTACCGCACGTTGAGCGAACACTCGCTGGCTGGCGTTTTTCTGGTGCAGGACAGTCTCTTTCGCTACATCAACCCCGCTTTCGCCCAGATGATCGGCCACGCGCCCGCCGTCCTGCTCGATCGCCTCGGCCCACTCGACTTGATCGCTCCGCAGGCGCAAGAAACAGCCGCCGCGTCTCTCGGTCTACTGCTGGCCGGTGAAATCGCCAGCATTCGCGACGAACTGCCGCTGCTGCGCAGTGACGGGCAGATCATTCAGGTGGAACTGCTCGGCAACCAGATTCAACTGGGCGGCGCTCATGCCATCCTCGGCATGGCGCTCGATATCACGGCGCGCAAGCGCAGCGATTCGTTCCAGGCGCTGCAGTTTGCGGTCACCCGCATCCTGGCCGAATCCACTTCCAGCCGGTCGGCTGCGGTGCGCATCTTGCGCAAAATCTGCCGCGAACAGCAGTGGAATCAAGCCGAAATCTGGTGGGTTGACCCCACTGGCCAGCAGTTGCGCCGGGACGTGCATTGGCGCCTGGACGAGCCAGCCAGCGACGCCGGCGCCGCTTCGACCGCACAAGAGCGGGAGGCCACAACACCCAGCCAGGAACTGGCCAAAACAGTGTTGGCCTACCGCGATTCGCTCTGGCAGTCGCCGCTGGCGAATATCGCCCCTGCCCAGCCGCCTGAGTTCCAGGCCGGCCTGGGCATTCCCATTGGCCATGACCGCCACATCATCGGCGTAATGACGCTGCTGTCGCATGCGCCGCGCAAACAAGAACCCGACCTGACCAGACTGATGGCGGACATTGGGCGACAAATGGGACAGTACCTGGCGCGTCGACGCGCCGAAGAGGCCTTGCAGCGTCGCGATGCGATTCTGGAAGCGGTGCGCTTTGCGGCGGCGCAGCTACTGCAAGCGAACGATTGGCGCGACTGCATCACAGCCGTGCTGGCGCGCCTGGGCGAGGCGATGCAGGTCGAAAGCGTGAGCCTGTACGTCAACCGGAGCGACCCGCAGGGCGAGCCGTGCGCCGAACGCGTCGTCACCTGGTCAGCCGCAACAACGGCGCCGGTCGCGCATGACGGAAAAGTCTTCTGCTACGCCTCGGCTGGCCTCGACCGCTGGCACGAGGCGCTATCGCGTGGCGGGGTCGTACAGGAGGAGGCCGGGCAGTGGTCGGCGCACGAACATCCGCCGCTGCACCTGGTTCACCTCGCATCGCTGTTGGTGGCGCCGATCTTTGCCGGTCAGGCGTGGTGGGGTTTCATGACCTGCGAAGAAACCGAAAGCGGGCGCACATGGAACGACGCCGAAGTGACGGCGTTGCGAGCAGCCACCGACGCCCTGGGCGCAGCGATTGCCCGCCAGAATGCGCAAGAGACGCTGCGCCAGCGTGAGGCGCAGTTGCGCCGCATCACCGACAACATGCTCGACATGGTCAGCCAGTCCATGCTGGACGGCACGCTGGTCTACGTCAGCCCGTCGCACTATCAGACGCTCGGCTACCGGCCGGAGGAGATGCTTGGGCGAAATGCCGATGAACTGCTGCATCCCGACGATTCAACCCTGGCAATCGAGGCGTTCAGGCAGACACGCAGCACGCAGCGGCACCAGCGCGTCGAATTCCGCTACCGGCACGCCGATGGCCACTACGTCTGGATCGAATCGGTGTGCAGCCTGCTCTACGATGACGCCGGCGAACCAAGCGGCATGGTCTTTGCCTCGCGCGATGTGACCGAACGGCGACGCACCGAGGAGGCGATGCGCCAGGCGCAGAAGCTTGAAAGCCTGGGCGTGGTCGCCGGCGGCGTGGCGCACGATTTCAACAACCTGTTGGCCAGCATGTTGATGCAGCTCAAAGTGGCCGAAGGGCGCTTGCCGGCGGAGAGCCTGGCGCGGCCGCATCTGCAAAAGGCGGCCACCGCCGCCCAGCGCGCCGCCGATCTGACGCGCCAGTTGCTGGCCTATGTGGGTAAGGGACAGTTCCAGATGCAAGAGCTTGATCTCAATGCGCTCATCGCCGAAAACATCGCCCTGCTGAAGGCGACGACGCCAAGCTCGGTCACGCTGACTTCGGCGCTGGCCGACGGTCTGCCGCCCATTCGCGGCGATCGGGGCCAGATTCAGCAGATCATCATGAATCTGGTCATCAACGCCGCCGAAGCGATCCCACACGCCAACGGGCTGGTGACGATCAGGACCGCACTGCAGCACTTGACTGCGCACGACCTCGACCGCTTTTTGCCCGTGGCCCGGCCGGAGCCTGGCACCTTCGCTCTGCTGAGCGTCAGCGACAACGGCGTGGGGATGGATCAGCAGACGCTGGCGCGCATCTTCGACCCCTTCTTCACGACCAAGTTCACCGGGCGTGGCCTGGGGCTTTCGGCCACGCTCGGCATCACCCGCGCCTTGCGCGGCGGGCTGCAGGTCGAAAGCCAGCCTGGCCAGGGCGCAACCTTCCGCATCTACTTTCCGGTTCAACCGGATGCAGCATTTGTGCTGGCGCAGGCCAACGCCAGCGCCAGTACGCCCCCGCCGCCCAAACGGGTGCGCCCCACGATCCTGGTCATCGAGGATGAAAAGCCGGTGCGCGAGGCGATTCTCGATCTGTTGGAGACCGAGGACTGGCCAACGCTGGCGGCCAGCAACGGCCAGGAGGGGCTGGCCGTGTTCGAGCGGCAGCGCGCCCAGATCGGCCTGGTGCTGCTCGATCTGCTCATGCCGGTGATGGGGGGACGCGATGCGCTGATGGCCCTGCGCCGCCTCGATCCGGCGGTGCGCGTCGTGCTGATGTCGGGTTACGACGAGACCGATGTGCTCAGCCGTCTCGAAGACGATCCGCTCTTGCAGCCCAACCGGGTGTTGACCAAACCCTCCGGGCTGGAAACGCTGATCGAAACGATCCACGACGTCCTGTCCTAACCAACCCCAAGCTGATCCAGCCGGAACGCTTCGTGGATGCGGCGCACGGCGGCGTCGGCGTCGCCGTGCAGCACGACCAACGAGATGTTGACCTCGGACGAGCCTTGCGCAATGGCGATGACGTTGACGTGCGCTTCGCCCAGCGCGCCAAAGACGCGCGCCGCAATGCCGGGCGTACCGGCCATTTCCAGCCCCACCACCGCCACGATGACGATATCGTCGCGCCCCGTGATCGAGTCAATCCAACGCTGTTCCAGTTCGCGTGAAAAGTCGTGCTGTAGTTCCTTCAACACCGGCGGCGCCTCGGCCTTCGGCACGACGAAGGTGATGCTCTGTTCCGACGACGACTGTGAAATCATCAGGACGTTGGCGCTGGCGCGCGCCACGCCGGCGAATGTGCGCGCCGCAATGCCGGGCACGCCGATCATGCCCTTGCCGGCCACGTTGATCAGCGTCAAGTTCTTGATGGCCGTGATCGCCTTGACCGGACCCAGCCGGCGTCCCGCCTCCGATAGTTCCTTGACGATGCGCGTGCCGGGATGATCGGGATTGAAGGTGTTGAGCACCCAGAGCGCGATGCCGCGTTCGACCGCCGGCAGGATCGTCTTGGGGTGCAGCACTTTGGCGCCAAAATAGGCCAGTTCGGCCGCTTCGCTGTAGGCCAGTTCGGGCAGTGTGCGCGCCTGTGGCACGATGCGCGGATCGGCCGTCAGCACGCCATCCACATCGGTCCAGATTTGCACGGCGTCGGCGTCGAGTGCAGCGCCGAGGATGGCGGCCGAGTAGTCCGATCCACCGCGCCCCAACGTCGTCGGAATGCCCTCGCGCGTGGCGCCAATGAAACCAGTGACGACCGGCGTCACGCCCCCTTCGAGCAAGGGGCGCAGACGCTCCTGGCAGTGGCTGCGCGTTTCCGCCAGCAGAGGGCTGGCCATGCCAAAGTTGCCGTCGGTGACGACCACCTCTGTGGCGTCCACCGCTTCGGCGTGCACGCCCTGCGCCCGCAGGACGGCTGCCAGCAGCGGGGCGGCCAGGCGCTCTCCCAGGCCCGACACGACATCCAGGCCGCGGCTGGTCAGCTCGCCCAGGACGGCGATGCTGCGACACAGGCGCTCGAAACTGCGCAGACGTTCGTCGAACAGGCGGCCCAGGGCGGCGCGTTCGACGCCATCCGGCACCAACTGCCCGGCGACGACCTGATGCTTGAGCAGCAGCGCCACGCGGGCCTCGCGATACGGTTCTTCCTGACCCGCCGCCGCCGCATGCGCCGCCGCGATCAAGGTGTCGGTTACGCCGCTCATGGCCGAGGTGACCACCACAACGCGGGGATCGCGGGCGCGCGCCTGCGCCACGATGCGGGCGACTTGCGCAAAGGCCTCGGCGCTGCCGACCGATGTGCCGCCAAATTTCATGACAAGCATTGTTCTTTGTGCTCCTCGTTCATGCCTCTGTTGCGTCTTGTGCGGCCAATTCGAACACGGCCACGCTGGCCAACAGGTTGCTGGCCCAGGACGTGGGCAGGCGGCGCTGACCGTTCAGGGCCGCCATGCGGACGATGCGAATGCGCTGATCGGCGCAGAATTCCTGAAAATCACGCAGCGTCAGGGCGCGGGCGCGGGGCGGGGTGTGCCAGAGCTGCGCATCGGACGGCGCCGCCGGCATGTGCCCGCGGCAGAGCAGTTCGAGCCGACAGCGCCAATGCCCCCAGTTGGCCAGACTGACCAGGCTGCGTTTGCCCACGCGCACGATCTGGCGCAGCGTTTGCGCGGGATCGTCCACGAAGGGGAGGGTCTGGCTCAGCACGACATAATCGAACGCCTGGGCGGGGTAATCGGGCAGGCTGGTCTCCAGGTTGCCCTGGCGCACGCTCAAACCGCGGCGCACGCAGGCCAGCACGCCGCTTTCGGACAGTTCCAGGCCGCGCCCAACGACCTGGCGCTCGGCCTTGAGATAGGCCAGCAAATCGCCGTTGCCGCAGCCGATGTCGAAGACGCGGCTGCCCGGCTCGATCATCTCGGCGATGATGCGCAGATCGGGGCGCAGCGCGGCGGCCAGCACGGCGCTGTTTTGCGCCTGCTCAGGGTTTTGGGCATAGCGCCCCACGCGCAGCCCCTGCGCCAGTTCGGTTGAAGGTTGTGATCCGGGAAATGGTAAATGGATGGTCATGGTTGCGTTCTCCAGCGAAATGATGAGCGCGGTTGACGTTTCAAGCCGTCTCTTGCTCCACGCGACGCAGGAAGTCGCGCAGCAGGCGGGTCATGGTCTCCACTTCGAGCAGGAAGGCGTCGTGCCCCCAGCTCGAGTCAATGTCGCAGTAGGTCACGTCGGCGCCGATCTGGGTCAATGCTTTGACAATCTCCTGCGATTGGTAGGAGGGATAGAGCCAGTCGGAGGTGAATGAGATGACCAGAAAGAAGACCCAACTGGCGCGTGCGAATGCACTGGCCAGGCTGCGCTGTTGCCCGGCGCCGTTCGCCGTCAGGTCGAAGTAATCCATGGCTTTGGTCACGTACAGGTAGGTGTTGGCGTCGAAGCGGCGGGTAAAGGCGTCGCCCTTGTGCACCAGGTAGCTTTCCACCGCAAACTCGGCGTCGAAGTCGTAGCCGTAGTGCTGGCGCGACTGCAGGCGGCGGCCGAATTTCTGGTGCATGGAACGATCGCTCAGATAGGTGATGTGGCCGATCATGCGCGCCAGGGCCAGGCCGGCGTCGGGCCGCGGCCCGTCGTAGTAATTGCCCCGCGCCCAGGCCGGGTCGCGATAGATGGCCTGCCGTCCCACCTCGCTCAGGGCGATCGTTTGCGGTGAAAGGCGGGCGGTGGTGGCCAGCGGCAGACAGGCGCAGATGCGCTCTGGATAGCTGGCGGCCCATTGCAGCGCCTGCATGCCGCCCATCGAGCCGCCCACCACGGCCAGCAGCCGTTCGATGCCCAGATGATCGAGAAGATGGCGCTGCGCTTCCACCATGTCCCGAATGGTGATGACCGGGAAATCCAACCCGTAGGGGCGCCCGCTCGCCGGGTTGATGGACGCCGGCCCGGTCGAACCCATGCAGCCGCCCAGCACATTGGAGCAGATCACGAAGTAGCGCCGCGTGTCAAAGGCCTTGCCTGGCCCGATGCAATCGTCCCACCAACCGATGCGCCCATCGGCCGCATCGAGGGCGCCAGCCGCATGCGAATCGCCGCTCAGGGCGTGCAGGATCAGGATGGCGTTGGAACGTGCTTCGTTCAGAACGCCATAGGTTTCGTAGGCCAGCGTGATCGGTCCCAGGCGCACGCCGCTCTCCAGTTGCATTCCGTGCGGCGGCTGCGCAAAGGTGAAAAAGCGGGTGCTGACGATGCCCACGCTGCCGCCGGTGTCGTTCGTGACTGCCGTCATGTTGTCTTGTGTCCCCACAGTCGAGACGCGGGGTCGTGCGCCGGCCGGGACCGGCGCACGACCTGCGCTGCCAGCTCAGGCGGCTGCCGCCAGCGCCTGGTCGAGATCCCAGAGCAGATCATCCAGGTCTTCGATGCCCACGCTCAGGCGCACGAAGTCGGGTGAGACGCCGGCGGCGCGCTGCTCCGCCTCGCTGAGCTGTTGGTGCGTTGTGGTGGCGGGGTGAATGGCCAGCGACTTGGCGTCGCCGACGTTGGCCAGGTGGGAGAAGAGTTTCAGACTGTTGATGAAGCGCCGCCCCGCCTCGCGCCCGCCCACGATGCCGAAGCCAAGAATGGCGCCGGGGCCTTTGGGTAGATAGCGTTGGGCGCGCTCGTAGGATGGATGAGCGGGCAGGCCGGGGTAGTTGACCCAACTGACGTTGGCGTGACTTTGCAGGAACCTGGCCACGGCCTGGGCGTTGGCCACGTGCCGTTCCATGCGCAGGCTCAGTGTTTCCAACCCCTGCACGAAGAGCCAGGCGTTGAAGGGGGCCTGGCAGGCGCCCATGTCGCGCAACACCTGCAGCCGCGCTTTGAGGATGAAGGCCGCCGGCGCCAGTTGGTTGAAGACCAGGCCGTGATAGCTTGGGTCGGGTTCGGTGAAGTTGGGATAGCGCCCGCTGGCGCCCCAGTCGAAGCGGCCGCTGTCCACCAGCACACCGCCGATGCTGGTGCCGTGTCCGCCGATGAACTTGGTGCTCGAATGGATCACGATGTCGGCGCCCCATTCGAACGGCCGGCAGAGGTATGGGGTGGCAAAGGTGTTGTCAATGACGAGGGGCAGGCCCGCCTCGTGCGCAATGGTTGCTGTCTCGTCGAAGGGGAATACGTCAATCTGCGGGTTGCCCAGGGTTTCACCGTAGATGAGCTTGGTGTTGGGACGAATGGCCCGCCGGAAATTCTCCGGGTCGGACGCATCCACGAAGCTGAACTGGATGCCGAGCTTGCGCAGGCTGTGGGCGAAGAGCGAATAGGTGCCGCCGTAGAGCGTGCTGCTGCTCACGACATGATCGCCCGCTTCGCAGATGGTCAGGATGGCGGCGGTTTCGGCGGCCTGCCCGGAACTGAAGGCCAGGGCGCCGACGCCTCCTTCCAGGTCGGCCACGCGCCGCTCGAAGACATCGGTGGTGGGGTTCATGATGCGGGTGTAGATGTTGCCCATCTCTTCCAGGGCAAAAAGGCGCGCCGCATGGTCGGCGTCGCGGAACTGGTATGAGGAGGTCTGATAGATCGGCAACGCGCGTGCGCCGGTGGTGGGGTCGGGCGCCAGGCCCGCGTGCAGTTGGCGGGTGGTGAATCCGAGTGTACGGCTTTCGGCTGGACTTGACATCGTTCTGTTCTCCTGTTCTCGTTGCATGTGCTGTTGGCGCACGTGACCGCCGCATGCGGCCGGCGCGTGCCAATCGTCGGACTGTCGTTCGCTCAGGAGACGCTGCGGTTGCGCAGGCCGCAGCGGCTCCTCATGGTTGCACTGATGCCAGGGCGAGCGCCGCTGCTCGCAGTGCCCCGCCAGCTTGGGGCAACATAAAACCCTCTCGGTCATCGGATCACACCGGCGGGCGCAGGCATTCGGGTCGTTTGCCGGCGCCTTGCCGCTGTTGTGTCAGCTCTTGCGATGACGAGAGGGCAGGCGTCTTTGCGCGGTCGAAACAAAAAACCCCCTCGAAGTGAGGAGGTATGGCAATTGCGTCAACCACAGCCTCTCATCTTCCAGATTATCTCTGCCGGAATTGGCACCATAACCCGATGGGCGCTTGTGGGTCGCAATCAACATCTTCCGTCGTTGGCGATGTGCATTGCGGCTTGAGCGTACCCACCAGTGGCTTGGTTGCCGAGGCTTCACAGGGCCGGTCCCTCAGCCTCTCTGGATAAGAGCATCAGCGCTATTCAATTGTTGGGGCGCTTATAGCATAAATTATACAACCTGTCAATTTTGCCAAAGCGGCAATGGCAGCGGTCAGCAAACTTGATCGAAGGTGTTCATTCTGGTATCATCACGCTAAGTTAGTTTTTGCGTTCAGCGACGAAAACGTAGCATAATTTTTGGATTGTGCGTGTGCGATCGGCGCAATCCAGAGGATTGCGTTACCGGGCTATTTTCAGGTCAGAGCGTGGGATATGCTTGACAAGGCGCCGTCGAAACGGATAGCTGCGCTTGTTCCCGGCTATGAGAAGCCTTTGCTGGGAGTATTAGCGGCGCTACAAATCGGCCTCTCGGCGATGCGGGCCGAGTGTCCACATTGTCGCATCTGGCTCGAACTTCTCGAGGCATGGTAGAATTGAGATTGTCATGAAACCCATCGAAACAACAATGCCTTCGATTATTCTGCCCGATCAGGTGCAGAAGCCGGCCTATGTCAATCAGATGTTTGCGGCCATTGCCGGGCGCTATGACCTGATGAATCGGGTGATGACGGGCGGGCAAGATCAACGCTGGCGGCGGATCATCGTGCGTGAATGCGCTTTGCCCACCGGCGGTCATCTGCTGGACGTTGCCACCGGCACCGGCGACATCGGTTTCGAGGCGATGCGGCTGCGCCCCGATGTGCGCGTCTGCGGCGTTGATTTTACGCATGAAATGATGGTGGTGGGCCAGGAAAAGGCCGGGCGCGAGGGGCTGCTCGATGTGCACGGCCCGCGCCTGCGTTTTGCCCGCGCCGATACCCTCAGCTTGCCCTTCGCCGATGGCGCTTTCGATGCGGTCTGCTCCGGTTTCTTGATGCGCAACGTGACCGACATTGCCGGCGCCTTTGCCGAACAGCGGCGCGTGGTCAAGCCGGGCGGGCGCGTGGTCTGCCTGGAGATCACACGCCCCCAGACGCCCATCTGGCGCGACATCTTCGCACTCTACTTCTTCCGGGTTGTGCCGCTGATCGGCCGGCTGCTCAGCGGGCAATCCCAGGCATACACCTATCTCCCCCATTCGACGCTGACCTTTCCGCTGCCCGCGGCGCTGGCCGGCATCATGCAGTCGGTCGGGCTGAAACGGGTGCGCTACAACGTGCTGATGTTCGGCACGGTGGCGCTGCATGTGGGCGAAGTCTGACGCGCCCGCGGCCGGCAGTCAGCGCAAAACAGGAGGCCCTTGATGAAACGGATCATCGTTGGCATGAGCGGCGCCAGCGGCCAGATCTATGGGATTCGCCTGCTGGAAATTCTGCAGGCGGTGCCGGAGGTCGAAACGCATCTGGTGATGACGCCGGCGGCGCGCATGACGATTGCGCAAGAGACCAACTATGACCCTGCCGCCGTCGAAGCGTTGGCGACCGTGGTCTACCGTCCAGGCGACATCGGCGCGGCGATTGCCAGCGGCTCGTTTGCCGCCGCGGCGATGATCGTCGCTCCGTGCAGCGTCAAATCCCTCTCTGCCATTGCTAATTCGTTCGACGCCGATTTGTTGACGCGCGCCGCCGATGTGCAGCTCAAAGAAGGGCGGCCCGTCCTGTTGATGGTGCGCGAGACGCCGCTGCACCTGGGACATCTGCGCTTGCTGGTACAGGCGGCCGAGATCGGCTGCATCATCTTTCCACCGGCGCCTGCCTTCTACAGCCGGCCGCAGACGGTGGATGATCTGGTCAACGGCACGGTGGGACGCATGTTGGCGCGCATCGGGCTGGACAACGAGCTTTATTTCCGCTGGCAGGGAATGCGCGATGCGATGCGCGCAGGGAAGGAACAACCATGAGTGCGACGTTCGAGCAACGCATCGAGCAATTCTTGCGCCAACACACGACGCTGACGTTGGCGACCTGGACGCCCGACGGCCCCCAGGCTGCGCCGCTGTTCTACGCCCATGCCTGGGGCAATGCTGACGCCGATGACGGCATCCTGCGCATCTTCTTCATCTCCAATCCGGCGTCCAATCACTGCCTGGCGCTGGCGGAACAGCCCAATGTGGCGGCGGCGATCTATCAGGATGGGCAGGATTGGCGGCAGATTCGCGGCCTGCAGATCGAAGGGGAGGCGCGCCTGGCGCAGCCCGGCCCCGATGAAGCGCAGGCCAGGGCCGCCTATCTGGCCAAGTTCCCCTTCGTGGCGACGGCGGATGATCTGGACGGCGCTTTCGATCTGGCCGGCCCGCTGACGCGCAGCAGTTTCTATGTGATCGAGGCGAACTGGGTGCGTTTGATTGACAATACGCTTGGGTTTGGGCATCGAGAGGAGGAGGTTTATTAGAAGGCGGAGGTCAGAGGGCAGAGGGCAGAGGGCGGAGGGCAGAGGGCAGAGGTCAGAGGTCAGAGGTCAGAGGGCAGGGGAGTGAGAAGAGAGGGCAAAGGAGCGAGGGGTGAGACGTGAGGAGGTGAGTGTGGGGGGACGTGAGGCGCCGGTGGAGAGGGCGGCGGATCGAGGGGTGCCTTCGCTGGTTTGGCGGTTTGGGCAGGATCGTCGTTTGGGGATGATTCGGCAGTGGGCAGCATTGGACGGGGCGCAGGTGCTGGTGGATGGGTGCGGCATTGGGACGTATGTGCGTGTGCTGCAAACGGCGGCGACGCTGGCGGTGGGACTCGACATCGAATGGGAACGTATCGCTGAGGGCAGCCAGACGACGCCTCATTTGCACGTAGGCGTTTGCGAGCATTTGCCCTACCGCGACCGTTCGTTCGATACGGTGCTGTCGCACGAGGTATTGGAGCATGTCCAGGATGATCGCCTGGCGGCGGCGGAGATGGTGCGCGTGCTCAAGCCGGGCGGCCGCGCGGTGATTTTTGTACCCAACCGTCTCTATCCGTTCGAGACGCACGGCCATTTCTGGCGCGGCCGCTATCATTTTGGCAATACGCCGCTCATCAATTATCTGCCCGACCCGCTGCGTAATCGCCTGGCGCCGCATGTGCGCGCCTACACGGCGGATGGCCTGCGCAGTCTGTTCGCCGGTCTGCCCGTGCGGACGATCCATCACAGCCAGATATTCCCCGGCTACGACAAACTCAGCGCCCGCCGCCCGCAGTTCGGACGCCTCCTGCGCCGCGCGACCTATGCGCTGGAACAGTCTCCACTGCGCATTTTCGGCCTCTCACATCTGTTGGTCATCGAGCGCACGCTGTAGTTGCAGGTTGGGCGATCGGCCCGACGAGGATGCAAACTGAGGTGGACGGGTTCATCAAGACAGGGGAATGGCCCTGATCAAGGCACCGTCTCCTCCTGTCGGCTCAGGTTATGCCCCACGGTGCGCAAGCGCTGCGAGAGTGATCGGGTCTGTCTGACCTGTTTCTCGAACTGCGTTCGATCGAGCACAATGCACCTCGGCGCGCCCACGAAACACCCGTTTTTGCGCCAACGCGCTCTCTCTTTGCCGCCGCAGCCCGCGATCACGCCTTCTGCCCACCTTCTTCAGTCACTCCAACACCCATTGCGGCCCGTGCCAGGGATCGTTTCTGAGTAAGACGGCGTTGACGGATTCGAATTCTGAATGCTGGAGTGAGGTGTCACGGGGTGGGGAGGGGGGCGGTGCGGATCTGCGGTTCGCAGCGCACGGGGAAGTTGACTGAGTTGGCGATGAAGCAGTGATGGTGCGCTCGCTCGTGCAGCCGCGCGGCCAGCTCGACATCGCCACCGGCCTGGATCGTCACCTGGGGACGCAGCACTGCCTCTGTGAAATGCCCTCCGGTCTCGGCCGTCTCCACCATGACGCCCGCGGCCTGATCCACATAGTCCAACACGACGATCCTGGCTTCGGCGCACAGGTGCAAATACCAGAGCATGTGACACGCCGACAGCGAAGCGACCAGGAGGTCTTCCGGGTTGTAGCGCGCCGGGTCGCCGCGAAAGATGGGATCGGCCGAACAGGGAATGACTGGCTTGCCCACGGCGGAAATCTCATGGTTGCGTGAGTAGGCCCGATAGCTGCTGGTGCCCTGGCCCAGGTTGCCCGTCCATCTGACCTGCGCGGCGTAGTGATGCGCTTTGTGATTTTCCATGACCCGTCCTTACAACTTGCGCTGCTCACGACTAGCGGTTCTTACGTTCGTCAATGATGATTGCCGCCACGATGATGGCGCCCTTGACGATCATCTGCCAGTAAGCCGAGACGTTGAGCAGATCCAGGCCGTTGTTGAGCACGCCGATGATCAGCGCACCGACGAGCGTGCCCCAGACGGTGCCGATGCCGCCCGCCAGGCTGGTGCCGCCGATGACCGCCGATGCAATCGCATCCAACTCGTAGCCCTGGCCGAGGCCGGGCTGACCGGAACTGATGCGCGACGCCAGCACGACGCCCGCCAGGCCCGACAGCAGACCGGCGTAGGTGTAGACCCGGATTTTCACGCTGTCCAGGTTGACGCCGGAGATGCGGGCGGCCTGTTCGTTGCCGCCCAGCGCATAGACGTGCCGGCCGAAGCGGGTGTTGTTCAGCATGACCTGCGTGATTGCGGCCATGATGATGAGGACGATGATCGGGAAGGGGATGCCGAGCACTTCGCCCTGCCCCAAAAAGTTGAAAGAGGCGGTCAGGCTGCTGATGGGCCGGCCGTTGCTGTAGAGCAGCGCCACGCCGCGGGCCGCCGTCATCATGCCCAGGGTGGCGATGAAGGGCGGGATCTTGGACTTGGCGATCAGCGCCCCGTTGATGTAGCCGCACACGGCGCCGATCAACAGGCCGGCCGCCACAGGGATGATCACCGGCAGCACCGGCAGATTGGGGTACATACGGGCGGCCCAATCGGGACGTTGGGCCAGGCTGGCCGCCACCACCGCCGCCACCGCCAGCACCGAACCAGACGAGAGGTCAATGCCGGTCGTGATGATCGCCATCGTCACCCCCATGGCGATCAGGCCGATGACCGAAATCTGCCGCACGACGTTGAGCAGATTGCGCGGCTGCAGGAATGCTGGCGACAAGATGGACATCAAGATGAACATGGCCAACAAGATCAGTACGATGGCATATTTCCTGAAAAATGCATTCAGCCAGTCGCGACTCAGCCCGCTGCCCCTGGGTTCTCCAACGTTGCTTGCCATGCCAATTCTCCTCTTTCAGGCCACGGCCGCCGGGACGTTGCCCGTGGCGGCCCGCATGATGTTCTCTTGGGTTGCTGCGGTACGCGCAAACTCGCCGGCAATTCGACCCTCGTGCATCACCAGCACGCGGTCGCTCATGCCCAGGATTTCGGGCAGTTCCGAGGAGATCATCAGAATCGCCTTGCCCTCCTGCGCCAGTTTGGACATCAGCCGGTGAATCTCCGATTTGGCGCCAACGTCAATGCCTCGCGTCGGTTCGTCGAGGATGAGGATCTCTGGCGCGGTCAGCAGCCAGCGCGAGACGAGCACTTTCTGCTGGTTGCCGCCCGACAACAGCTTGATGAGCTGGCTCATGCTTGGCGTTTTGATGTCCAGCCGCCGCCTTTCGCGCTGGCAGGTTTCTTCGATGGCGCGCTTGTCGAGCAGCCCGCCGGCGCTGAAGTTCTCCAGACTGGCGATCACCATGTTGTCGCTGACCGGCAGCACGCCCATGATGCCGGTCAACTTCCGGTCCTCGGTCAGCAACGCCAGGCCGCTCTGGATGGCGTCGGACGGCGCTCTGATCTGGACGATGCGCCCGTTGACCTTGATTTCGCCGGCGTCAATCTTCCTGATGCCGAAGATGCCTTCGATCACCTCGGTGCGCCCCGCGCCCATCAGCCCCGCCAACCCCAGGATCTCGCCACGATGCAGATCGAAGCTGACGTCGTGCACCACGCCCTTGCGCGTCAGGTTGCGCACGGAAAGGACGACCTCGCCGATCGGCGCATCTTCTTTGGGGAAGAAGTTGCTCAGCTCGCGGCCCACCATCATGGAAATCAGGCCGCTCTTGTCGGTTTGCGCCGCCGGCACGGTTGCCACATGCCGCCCATCCCGAAAGACGGTGATGTCGTCGGCAATCTGGAACACCTCATCCATCTTGTGGGTGATGTAGATGATCGAAACGCCCTTCGCCTGCAAGGTGCGAATCATCCTGAACAGTTGCTCCACCTCGCGGTCGGTGATGGCGGAGGTCGGCTCATCCATGATGATCAGGCTGGCGTCATACGAAATCGCCTTGGCAATCTCGATCATCTGGATGTTGGCAACGCTCAGCTCACGCATCAGGGCGTTGGGGTTGATGTGCAGATCGAGCCGTTCCAACAGGGTGCGGGTGTTGGCGATCATGGTGCGCTTGTCAACCAGCCCCATCTTGTTGACCGGCTCACGGCCCAGGAAGATGTTTTCGGCCACTGTCATGTAGGGAACGGGCGAAAGCTCTTGATGGATCATCGAGATGCCCAACCCCAGGGCCGTGGCGGTGTTGGGGATCGTCACCCTTTTGCCCTCGAACGTGATGGCGCCGCTGTCGGGTGTGTAGATGCCGATGAGCACTTTCATCAGGGTGGACTTGCCGGCGCCGTTTTCACCCATCAGAGCATGCACCGTTCCCCGGCGCACGACCAGTTGGACGTCGTTGAGCGCCTTGACGCCAGGAAAAGATTTCGAGATATTTTCCATCATCACGAGGATGGCATCCTGGTCCATGCTGCTGCCTCCTGCTGCACCGGCGGCCTTGCGGAGCGGCTGCCCGGCAAAACCTCATGCCCGGCTCGAACTCTCTGCGCCTCCGGTCGGGCGAAGGCGCAGATCACTCTCAGGGTCTCTTACTTCATGAAGGTCTTGTAGTTTTCTGGTGTGACCAACTGGAAGGGAATCCAGACGCGGTTTTCCACCTTTTCGCCCTTGGCCAACGCCACGGCGGCCTTGATGGAGCCGCCGCCCTGACCTGACGCATCCTGGAAGACGGTCACGTCGAGCTTGCCGGTGGCCATCTCGCCCAGGGCGTCGGGGGTGGCGTCCACGCCGCCCACCAGAATCTTGCCGAGCTTGCCGGCGGCTTCGATGGCGCGCAGCGCGCCCAAGGCCATGTCGTCATTGTTGGAAGCGACGGCGTCGATCTGATCGCCGCTGGCGAGCCAGTTTTCCATCAGGCTCATGCCTTCGTCGCGGCTCCAGTTGCCGGTCTGTTCCTTGATGATCTTGATGTCGGGGAACTTGGCTGCCACCTGCTTGACGCCTTCGGTACGCTTGATGGCCGCTTCGTTGTCGAGCTTGCCCATCATGATGACGACGTTACCCTTACCGTTGAGCTTCTTGGCCAGAAATTCCATCTGGAAGATGCCCGCGTCGATGGAGTTGGAACCGACGAAGACCACGTTGTCGGGCAAATTGGCCGGTAGTCGGTTGACGTAGACCAGCGGCATCTTGGCGTTCGCACAGGCAGTGGTGATCGGCTCGGTCGCTTCGGTGTTGACCGGCACAACCACGATGGCGTTCATCTTCTGGGCGATGAAGTTTTCCACCTGCGAAAGCTGCGTCGCCGTGTCTTCTTTGGCGTCCACGTAGGTCACTTCGACATCGGCGCCCAGGGTCTTGGCGTATTCCGCCATGCCGTCCTTCATGTAGGTCAGGAAGGTGTCGTTGAAGTTCGAGATGGACACGCCGATCTTGATCTTGCCGGCGGGGGCCGCGGCCGGCTGCGTGCTACAGGCGGCAAGGGCTGAAACAGTGACGAGCAGAGCCAGGACGATGGTGAGAATCCGTTTGGCTGACATTGAGCAGTTCTCCTTCTTACTTACTTGCTTACTTGCTTTCTGGCTTACTGACAGAAATTGACTAGACGATCGAACTTGACGTTTGTGAGTCGAGAAACAGAACTGAAGTAGATGGGGCTAGATGCGAACGATCCTCCTTTCTCGATAGGATTCGGCGGCCGCAAAGGCGATGCGAGTGGCGGCTGTGCCGTCCTCTGCCCGGACGCCCGGCTGGCGGCCAGTACGGATACAGGCGACGAATTCGTGCAGCTCAGCCAGGTAGGCGACTTCGAAACGTTCCAGGAAGCCGCCGACACATTCTTGCAGCACGCCGTCGCTTGTAAACACCTGCACCAGGTTCTTCTGCGGCGTGGGGCTGATCCGCAGCGTCCCCCTGGTCCCGATGATCTCGGTCTCGATATGATAGCCGTGCGGCGCCGTCCGGCCAACATACAGGAACGCCATGCCCCCATCCTTGTACTGAAACATGGCGCAGGCGTTGTCGCAGTCGCCGATGGCGCCGAACTCAGGATGAACGAACGCGCCGCCGATGGCCCAGATGGATTCAGGCGCGCCGCCCAGATACCAGTTGGCCAGATCAATGTCATGCACGGCCATATCCACGAAGATGCCGCCGCTGTGCGGCGCATAACGAATGGCGCTC
Source organism: uncultured Anaerolineae bacterium (assembly GCA_964580725.1). Classification (GTDB taxonomy): domain Bacteria; phylum Chloroflexota; class Anaerolineae; order SSC4; family Amarolineaceae; genus Amarolinea. Next base: position 35,067 of record CAZOLV010000025.1, read on the forward strand.
TCCACCAGCGCCTCCGGGTCAAGCCCGTAGGCGCGCACCATGAACGGCTTGCCGATGCGGCCCTGTTCGATCAACTGTTTGGCGTAGGCGTAGGACGGGTCGTAGCGCCGCATGAAACCGAGCATGAACATCTGATCGGGGTGTGCGGCGACGACGCGCTCGGCGTGTTCGCACTCGGCCACGGTGACGCCGAGCGGTTTTTCGCTGAAGACGTGATAGCCAGCCGTCAACGCCGCCTCGATCTGCGCCACGTGCAGGGCCGATGGCGTGCAGATGAAGATCGCATCTAGCCCGTCGTGCTTCAGCATGGCGTCGAAGTCGGTGTAGCGGGCGGATTGTGGAAAGTGTTGGGCGGTCCGCTCCAGTTCCGACGGGGTGATGCTGCACACGGCGGCCAGCTCCACCCCCGGCGTCTTGAACGCGAGATTCTCAGCATGCCGGTGCCCCAGCCGACCCAGCCCGGCGATGCCGAAACGGATATTTGCCATTGGTTGCTCTCTTTCGACTGTTGGATTCTTCGATCGAATGTCGCCGTCGCCGTCGCTCATCCCATCTCGCTCAGCTTCACGGGCCGTCCCTTGCGGTGCGATTCGAGCGCAGCCAGGCCCATGACCACCGGTACGCGGCCGTCGTGACCGGTCACCGGCGTCGGTTTGCCGTGCTGCACCGCCTCGACGAACGCAGCGATTTCTCTGGCAAAGCTCTCGGTGTAGCGTTCCATGAAGAAGTTGAGCGGCAGATCGCGGCGCACGCTGGCGCCATCACTGATCGTGGCCGCATTGGGGTAGTTGTTAGCGGTCGCGATGGCGCCCTGGCTGCCCAACACTTCGACGCGCTGATCGTAGCCGTAGGCGGCGCGGCGGCAGTTGTCAATCGTGCCGATGACCCCGTTGGCGAATTTTAGCAGCAGCACCGCCGTGTCAATATCGCCCGCCTCGCCGATGGCGGGGTCAACGGTGACGCCCGCCAGGGTGTAGATTTCCTCGACCTCGGCGCCGATCAGGAAACGGGCCATGTCGAAGTCGTGGATGGTCATGTCCAGGAACATGCCGCCGGAAACCCTGATGTATGCGATGGGCGGCGGGCCGGGATCACGGCTGATGATGTGCAGCAGCGTCGGCGCGCCGATCTCGCCGCTGAAGATGGCCTGGCGCACACGGGCAAAGTTGGCGTCGAAGCGGCGGTTGAAGCCGATCTGCAGCTTGACGCCGGCCCGGGCAACGGCCGCCAGCGCCTCGTCAATCTGGCGCAGATCGTATGCGATCGGCTTTTCGCAGAAGATCTGCTTGCCCGCCTGCGCCGCAGCGCAGATCAACCGGGCGTGCGTGTCGGTCGAGGAACAGATGAAGACCGCCTCGATCTCATCGTTCTCGAAGATGGCCGCCGGGTCGTCCATTGCGACGGGAACACCAAACTGAGCGGCGACCTGTTGGGCAGCGGCGCCGTTGACGTCAGCAATGGCGGCGATGCGGGCCGTGGGGATGCGGTAGGCGACGGTGGCGGCATGCACCTTGCCGATACGCCCGGCGCCGATGATGCCGATGTTCAAGAGACCTGGCATGGCTGAGCTCTCCTTATTTGCTTCACGGCGGCTTGCAGAATCAAATCCCGATGGCCCGCAGGTAGGCGCGGTTGCGGCGGGCGCTCTCTTTGGGGCTGCCCATGCCGGGCAGAACGTCTTGCTCGACAATCCCCCAGGTCAGGTCGGGTCGGGTTTGCAGCCAGGCGGCCACGGCGGGAAAATCCACGCAGCCCTTGCCTAGTTCGCAAAATACGCCGTGACGCACAGCTTGGAAGTAGTCCCACCCCTCGGCACGCGACTGCGCCGCCGTGGCGGGATGGCAGTCCTTGAAGTGGATGTACCAGATGCGGTCGGCGAACCGGCGCAACCCGCCGGCCACGGCCCCACAATCGCCGGCGCCAAAGGCATAGTGACCGGTGTCGAAGACCAGGCCCAGCGTCTGGGGATCGGTCAATGCGAGCAGTTGGGCGATTTCGTCGGGCGTTTCGACGTAGCCCGCACAGTGATGATGGAAGACGGTGCGCAGCCCGGTTTCGGCGCGGACCGTCCGGGCGATCTGCTCGGCGCCGGCGGCGAACACCGGCCATTCGGCGCTGGTCAGCCCCATGCTGGGGGTCACACGGCCCGCGTGCCTGGTGCGGAGCGGGTCGCAGCCGTTGTTGTCGGCCAGCACCAGGAACGGCAGATGCCCGCCGCTGTGATCGGCCGCCGCCCGCAGGAGGCGCGCAACCTTCAGCGCGTTGGCGGCGCCCGGCGCGTGGGCGGCGGGGTCCTTGAGCGCCACCGGCACGAAGGCGCCGAGCATGGTCAGCCGGCGCGCCGTCAACGCGGCCGCCAGCGTCTCCGGGTCGGTGGGCATGAAGCCCCAATCGCCCAACTCCGTGCCTTCGTAGCCGGTCTCTGCCATCTCGTCCATGACCTGGGTGCAGCCGGCCGCCTCGCCTTCCAGATCGAATTCCAGGACGCCCCAACTGCACGGGGCGTTGCCAATTCGGATGTGAGACATGATTCCTTTCCTCGATACTCCTCAATACAACCGTTCTTTGGCTCGCATCGTTTCATACGTCGTGCGCGCCGTTTGCACCGTTGGCAGCGTGCTGACTTCGGGCACGGCCACATCCCACCAGCTTTCGTAGCCAGGCACGCCGTGCAGCCGGTCGTTCTTGATGACGATCACGGTCGTGCGGCGGGCCGCTTTGGCGATGTTCAGGGCAGCCACGTAATCATCACGGGTGGCGCATTCGATCACATCGGCGCCCAGGCTGCGGGCATTCATGGCAAAGTCAAGCGGTAGTGTTTCGACCGCATCGTCCACCGCATCGCCCACCAGAACGCCATCCGTCGGCGTCATGATGAAACGCGTGCCGAAGCCGCCCAACCCCAACGAACGGCTGAGCGCGCCGATGCTCTTGAAGCCGTGATTGTCCCACAGCACGACGATCAGCTTGACGTCCGCCTGCACGGCGGTCGCCAGTTCGGACGACAGCATGAGATAGCTACCGTCGCCCACAACGACGAAGACGTCCCGCTCTGGCGCCGCCAGCTTGACGCCCAATCCGCCGGCGATCTCATAGCCCATGCAGCTATAGCCGTACTCCATGTGGAAGTTCTTGGGATGCGTCGCCCGCCACAGTTTGTGCAGGTCGCCGGGCATCGAACCGGCCGCGTTGACCAGGATGGCGTCAGGCCCGGCCGCTTCGTTCAGCGCGCCGATCAACTCGCCCTGGCTAGGCAGCGGGCTGAGCCGGATGTCGTAGATGCGCTGCACCTCACGATCCCAGGCGTCGTGCAACTCCGTCGCTGCGGCGCGATAGGCCGGCGCCACGGCAAAGCCTGCCAGCCGCTCGCCCAGCTCGCTCAACGTTTCGCGCGCGTCCCCGACCAGCATCAGGCCGTTGTGCTTGCCGGCGTCGAACTCGGTCACGTTGATGTTGATGAAGCGCACGGCCGGGTTCTGCCAGGCGGTCTTCGACGCCGTGGTGAAGTCGCTGTAACGGACGCCGACGCCAATCACCAGGTCGGCGTCGCGGGCGATGCGGTTGGCGGCCAGCGTCCCCGTGACGCCCAGCGCGCCCAGGTTCAGCGGGTGATCCCACGGCAGGCTGCCCTTGCCCGCCATCGTCTCGGCGACTGGGATGCCGCAGGCGTCCACGAAGGCGGCCAGCGCCTCGCTTGCGCCCGCATAGATCACACCGCCGCCCGCCACGATCATCGGGCGCTGGCTGGCTCGGATCAACGCGGCCGCGGCGTGCAGGCTGGCGCGGTCGGCCCGGTTGCGCATGATGCGCCAGACCCGCTTGCGGAAGAACTCGACGGGATAGTCGAACGCCTCGGTCTGCACATCCTGCGGCAGGGCCAGCGTGACGGCGCCGGTCTCACTGGGGCTGGTGAGCACCCGCACCGCCTCCGGCAGGGCGGTCAGCAGTTGATCGGCCCGGTTGATGCGATCCCAATACTTGCTGACCGGCTTGAAGCAGTCGTTGACCGAAACGTCCTGGCTTCCCGCCCATTCGATCTGCTGCAACACCGGGGCGACATTGCGCCGGGCGAAGATATCGCCTGGCAGCAGCAGCACCGGCAGCCGGTTGATCGTCGCCGCCGCCGCGCCGGTGATCATGTTGGTGGCGCCTGGCCCGATCGAACTGAGGCAGGCGAAGGTCTGCAGGCGGTTCTTGACCCTGGCATAGGCCGCCGCCGCATGCACTGCTCCCTGCTCGTTGCGCACCTGGTAATAGCGAAAATCCGGGTTTGCCAGCAGCGCCTCCCCCACCCCTGCGACGCAGCCATGACCGAAAATGCCAAAGCAGCCGGCAAAAAAAGGACTCTCGACGCCATCGCGCTCGACGTACTGATTCTTCAGAAAACCAATGAGCGCTTGCGCCATTGTCAGGCGCACAGTCCGTTGTTCAGGCATCTCTCCTCCGCATACACCATTCAGCATTCAGCGTTCAGCGTTCAGCATTCAGCGTTCAGCATTCAGCGTTCAGCATTCAGCGTTCAGCATTCAGCGTTCAGC
>CAZOLV010000025.1:39704-54090 GCA_964580725.1 uncultured Anaerolineae bacterium
ATTCAGCATTCAGCGTTCAGCATTCAGCGTTCAGCATTCAGCGTTCAGCGTTCACCATTCAGCATTCCTTTCGTACACCGGCACGCGCGGGTCAACGCTGCGGTAGCTCTCCTTCACCCACGCAAAGGCCGGATCATCCTGATTGGCCAGGCTGTGCGCTGAGCCGGCCAGGACGTTGAGGTAATAGGTCATGTAGCCGACCGGACTGGAAACCGGATGATAGCCTTCAGGCACCAACACCACGTCATCGTTGCGGGCCACGACGGCCGCGGCGATGGGATAGCCGGCCTTGTGCAGCGGCGATTCGGCGTCGGTGTAGATGCGCTGCAAGGCGTAGCCCTCCGGCCGGTCAATCTTGTAGTAGTATATTTCGTCCAGATCTGCTTGCAGCAACTGGCCATCGGGGCCGGTTCGATGCACATCGTGCTTGTGCGGCGGATAGCTCGACCAGTTGCCGCCTGGCGTGTAGACCTCGACGATCACCAGCCGCTGGCAGGGAAAATCGGGTCGTAAGATGCCGTTGATCTGCCGCGTGGCGTGATCGCCGCCGCGAATCTCGATATTGACATCGGCCGGCGTCACCAGCCGTGGCGGAAAATCCTGTTCGGCCGCCGTCCAGGCCACAGCAAATTCACAGTTGCTGGCCGCCGTCACAGTGAAGGCGGTGCGTCGCGGCAGGTACAGGGCGTAGGGCAGCCCCTCGAACACGTTGGCGCGACGGCCAACGCCCCGCCATGCGCCCCGATCCGAGATCACGTCCAGCGCGCCGCTCAGCGTGACCAGGGCCAGTTCATGTTCGCCGGTCTCGTATGACCAGGTCGCGCCGACGGCGGCGCGCCGGGCCTGGAAGTGGATCGTATCCCAACCGGCGCGCGCCGGCGTCACCTCGGTGATGACGCCCAGATCCGGCGACGAGCCAGGATGGACGACCAGATTGTCAGCCGTGTATTGGCGCATAGATACCGTTCTCCCGTGCATGTGCGAGACTGATTCAAGCGATTTGCGGTTTGCCAGCGGCGCGGGACGCAGCCGCCGGCGCTGTGCTGCCGCGCACCGTCAGCTCCGCCGGCAACAGTTGATTTTCCACCGGCCGCTCCGCCATCAGATCCAACAGCATTCCGGTGGCCAACTGTCCAAGCCGCAGTTTGGGCTGGTGCATAGTGGTTAGCGGCGGGGTCACGTATTGCGATAGTTCTACACCGTCGAAACCGACGATGCTCACCTGACCCGGAACCTCGACCCGCAGTTCGCGACAGGCCAGCAGCGCGCCGACGGCGTGCATGTCGTTGTAGCAAAACACCGCCGTGACGCCGGCGTCCAACGCTTGCGCCATCAGATGGCGCCCGTCGGCCACGTCGTCCGCATAACTGCGGTGTTCCGCCGGCGCTTGCAGCATCCACCCGGCGGCGACAGTGACGCCCGTCGCGGCCAGGGCATCCTGATAACCCTGCCCACGTTCCCGGTTCGAACGCGGCCGGTTGGAAGCGCCTAAATAGGCAATGGCGGTATGCCCCAGGCTCAGCAGGCAGGTCACGGCCTGACGCGCTCCCTCGTAGCTGTCCACCTGCACGGTATGCAGCGGCGTCAAGTCGCTCTCCGACTGCTGGTTGATCAACACCACGGGCACCCCGATGCGGATCAACTCGTCATAATGCGCGCTGGTCAAGCGCGATGACGCCGTAATGATGCCATCCACGCGTCGCCGATGGAACGACTGGATGATGGCCATCTCCTGCTCGGCGCTGTTGTACGAAACGCCCAGGAAAACATTGACGCCTGCCTCCCTGGCGACTTCATCCACGCCACGGGTCAAACGACCGTAGAACGGGTCGGCAATGGAGGTGACGACCAGGCCGATGGTGTTGCTGCGCCGTCCTTTCAAGCTCTGTGCGACCGCGTTGGGTGAATAGCCCATCTCCTGCGCCAGGCGTTGAATCTGCTCTCGCACCTCGGCGCTGATCAGCGGGCTGTCGCGCAGCGCCCGCGAGACCGTGGCGTGGGACACATCGGCCACACGGGCGATATCCTGAATGGAAACCGAACGGCGCATGATCGGGCCTCCTGTGTCGGGACGGCCCTGCGTGCGCGCAGCGGCCAACGGTCACGGCGAGCGGCCGCTACCTGATGTCCGGGTTGGGCAGCATGTAGTCGCGCACGATGCCGGTCAACTCATGGACGGCGGCGATGAAACCGCGCAATGTGCGCACGGTGGCGCCGTAGTCGTCGAATTCTGCCGGGGTCATGCCGTCTGCGTCGTAGGCCCGGCGGAAATCTGGAATCGAGGCGTAGAGGGTTTCTACGATATGGGGCGCGACCGGGTTCTGCATGCGCTCGATCACCGGAATGTCGGAGGCGTTGATCTTCAGCGCCCACTCGTAGGGGATGGTGAGCACGATGTCGCCGCCGATCAACTCGGACCAGTGACCCAGGTGACGGTAGGCGGCTGCCAACGGGCGGGTGCGATAGCCGCGCGTTCGATAGATGCCGCAGGTCTTCTTGAAGGCCGCAATGCCGGCCCAATCGAGAAAACTCGGATCAATGTCAATCTCGTCGCGCTTGACCACCACTCGCATCCAGTCGTCCAGGCGGCCGATCATCATGGTGCACACCGGCGCCATGTGCGCAATGTCCAGCCCGGCGGCCTGACGGCGCTGCAAGCCCCGTTCGATAGCCTCGCCGACGGCGATCATCTGCGGGACGGTGAAAGAGACGGTGGCGTTGATGCTGACGCCGTGAAAAGTGGCTTCTTCGATGGCCTGTACGCCCGCGGCGGTAACCGGGGCCTTGACCTGCATGTTGGGGGCCAGCGCGGCGAAGTGAATGGCCTGCTGCGCAATGGCGCTGGCGTTGCGGTAGTTCTGCGGATTGGTCTGGATAGAAAGACGACCCTTCTTGCCCTGGAAACGTTGGAAAGCCGGTTCCAGCAGTTGGGCGCCGCTGATCGCCATCTCCTCCACCAGTCTCCAGGTCGTTTCATTTTCTGACCAGGTTGGGTTCTCGGCGATGATCTGGCGAATACGGTCGTGCCAGAGATGCCCTTCTTTCTTGAGCACCATCACCACGATCTGCGGGTTGGTGGTGGCGCCCACGGCGCCGTGCTCGATGCCATAGTTCAGTTCTTCGATCGAACAAGAATCGTTCCAATAGTCGGTCGCGGTCATCACTGTCCGCTGGAGTGGACTGGTCATTCGTATGCCTCCTGGGAAACCTGTCAGGTTCTGGAAAACCCGGCAGGTCTTTGCCCCGAATTATTGAGATGATACCAGAGCAGGATACGTCAACACGTGGGGCGACTACAGATTGCGAGGTTTACCCGTGCACACGTGTGCATTATACACGCGCCGCATGAGTTTGTCAAACCTTTCATGCACACGTGTGCGCGATGTGACCAAATTCGGGGTTGGGCCAATGCAGCGCCGCCGCCTCACGGCGGCAGGGCCGGCAACACAGCGCCGTCTGGCGGGCGGCTTTTTCACAGAACGGGCGCCGGTGGTAGAATGAGACAAGGGGAGAAGGGGAGAAGGGGTGGCGAGGTGACTGTCAAACGAGCAGTGAAACGATGGAAACTGGGGCGGCTCGATGTCACTGGGTGAGGCAAGCGCGTTCGACCGCCGGCCGGCCTGGCGCCGGCTGCGCGCCTGGGCTTGGGCCAGGCTCCGCACATTGGTCGTGTCGTCGGTGCACACCGGCTTCATGACGTTGGGCGGCCTGCAGTTTGCGCAGCGCCGCTGGCGCGTGGACTGGTACGAGGTCAGCACACTGCCCATTGTGTTGCCGCGTCTGGCGCCCGCCTTTCATGGCTACCGTGTGGTGCAGATCAGCGACATTCACATGGATCGCTGGATGACGCCGGCGCGCCTGACCGGCATCGTCGAGCTGGTCAACCAACAACGCCCCGATCTGGCGGTCATTACCGGTGATTTTGTCACCAGCACGCGCCCGCACCTGATCGCCGGACTGCGTGCGGCGCTGTCCCGGCTGCACGCGCCCGACGGTGTCCTGGCCGTGCTTGGCAATCACGATTACTGGCAGCAGACCGAGCTGCTGCGTGCGATGTTTCCCGAAGCGGGCCTGACCGAACTGAGCAACGCCGTCCACACCGTGCGGCGCGGCGCGGCCCGTCTACAGATCGCTGGGCTGGATGATGTGCGCGCCGGTCACGCCCGTCTCGATGATGTACTGGTCGCGCTACCTAACACGACCGATTGCGCCATCCTGCTGGTGCACGAGCCTGACTTCGCCGATACGGCGGCGCTCAGCGGCCGGTTCGACTTGCAGTTGTCGGGGCATTCGCACGGCGGCCAGATCGTGCTGCCCCTGATCGGGCCGCCCTTCCTGCCCCGTATGGGACGCAAATACCCGGCCGGACGTTACCGGGTGGGCCACATGCAGCTCTACACCAACCGCGGCCTGGGCGTCATTCCGCGTGTGAACTGCCGGCCCGAAATCAGCGTCTTTGTTCTGCAAGCCCCCGGCGAACCGTCTGCGCCGGATGAACCGCCAGCCCGGTGAACACCGTGCGCAGGGACGACAGCCGACGTCAGCAGTCAACCAGGCCGCACGCGGCGGCCGAGAGGAGAGACCACATGCCGATCCGATTTTGGCGCCACGCGCACATTGTCATCTGCCTCGGCGCGCTGCTCTGGCTGGCCGGCTGCGCTGCCCAAGATCAGCGCGGCGGCAGCCTGGCGTCGCCGGCGCCCGATCTCTCTCCGGCCCCCAGCGCGCCGCCGCTGCTCACACCGGCTGGGTCGCCCACATGCGCCCCTGCGAAGCCAGGCGATTCCAATGGCTGCACCCCGCGCCCACCCACGCCCGACGATCAGCCGCACGACCCACCGCCGCTGCCCGCTCAGCGCGGCCAAACTCCCATCGTTCCCTTTGATCCGACCGCCGCCGCCCCAACTGTCGCCGGCGCGCCACCCACCGCCGCCGTCCCGCTCGTCATTGCCGAGCGCGAACTGGGCGCGCCTGGCATTGCCGACGCCTTCGATCCGGCCGATCTGGTTGTGGACAGCGCACGCGGGCTGGCCTATGTGCTTTGCACACGCAGCGGAAGCCAGCGCAACGCCATCGCCGTGTTCGATCTGGCGCAGCGCAAGACGACGCGCCTGCTGACCCTGCCCGACATCCAGGCGCACAGCATGTTGCGCCTGCTGCTGACCCCCGACGGCGCCAGCATCTTTCTCGTCAACGGCGACGCCAGCCTCCTGCTGCGCCTCGACAGCGCCAGTGGCGCCGTGGTGTCGCAGCTCAACGGTGTGCGCCAGGCCGCGCTCAGCGCCGACGGAACGCTGCTTGTGACGGCCGGCGCGGGCCAGGCGCAGGCCTTTCGCACCGCCGATCTGAACGCCGCCGGCCAGCCGGCGCCACTCTGGAGCGTTGCGCTGGACAACGTCGAGGAGATCGTCGTGGGCGCCGGGCGCGCCCTCGTCAGCGTGTGGGGCGACGCCGGCCGCCTGCAACTGCTGGATACGGCGACCGGCCAGACCCTGGCCCGGCTGCCCCTGACCAACACCTACAGCCGAGGGCTGGTCGCCTTGCCTGACGGCGCCTGGGCGGCGCGTATCGAGGGGCCGCAGGCCCATGTGCAGCGCCTGGACGCTGACCTGCGCACGGTCATCACGGCGACGACGACCAGCGGCAGCGGTCTTTTCTACGACGCTCCGCGCCAGCGGCTGCTGTTGGGCGGCTATCACTACGATGTCGAATCTGGTTTTTGGCCGCGCCTGGCCATGCAGGCGCTCGATGCAACCACGCTGCAAGTGCAGGCCGATCAGCCCTGGCCGCGCACGATGGCGCCGGATGTTTTTGCGCCGTTCGGCGATGACCAGATTGTGACCCTGGCCCGCCACGGTCCTTCGCATCTCGATCTGCTTGGCGACGATGCGCTGACGCCGCAGGCCCGTTCGATCATCGGCGTGCGCCTGACCGGCATGGCGCTCGATGCCGCCACTGCCACGCTGTTCGTCGCCGATGACCAGGAGCGCATTCATCTCGTCAGTCTGAAGACGGGGCATGTGGGCGCCGTGTGGGCAGGGGAAGCGCCGCTGGCTCTGGACAGCGCCAACCGGCGGCTGTACGTCAACCGCGCCGAGGGGGTCGTGGCGCTCGATGCGCGCAGCGGCGCGGTCCTGGCCCTCTTTGCGCAGAAAGGCGAACCGGCGCCCGATCCGCAGCGCGACCGGGTTTACATTGCCAACACCGGCGTGACGATCTACACGCGCGCCGGTCAGCGCGTGGGCGAGTTGCCCGCCACGTTTCCCACTGTGCGCGGCTTCAGTCCCAATCCGGCCGCGTATGGCGTGCTGGTCAATCCGGTCACCGGCTATGTCGTTGTGCTGATGAACAACGGCGTGCCCGGATCGAACAACGGTACCTATCCCCTCCTCTTTGCGCCCGGCAGCGAGCAGCCGATCCAGCCGCCCGGCTATTTCAGCTTCATCGAGGATATCGCGTTCGATTCGGCAGGCAACACCTTCATCAGCTACAGCGCGGCTAAAAACCAAGAGGCGATCCAGCGGCTCGATGCGGCCGGCGCCGAGCGTGGGCGCTTGACTGGCCTGACCGGCGATCTGGCATTGGATGAGCAAACGGGTACGTTGTGGGTCAGCCTGGGCGCCAGCGTGGCCCAGGTCTCGTTGGCTTCGCTGAACCTGGAGAGTTTTTTCGCAGGACCCGGCATGTCCGGCATGCCGGGCATGCCGGGCATGCCGGGCATGCCGGACATGATGATGGACATTGCAGAGACGGTCTTCGATCCTGTGCGCGACCAGCTTTACGCCCGTTCTGGCGCCTCTTGGCCGGCGGCAGGGCCGCGTCTGGCCGTTCTGCCGACGGCCAGCCTGACCAAACAGGCGGTGCGCGTGACGCCGCTGGCGGCCTTTGCCAGCGAGGGGCTATACGATCCGCAGATCATCGTGGAACCGGCCACGGGTGCGTTTTACGTTGCGAGCGGTTTCGAGTTATTGCGCAGCCGCGACGGCGTGCGTTGGGAGCGCCTCGACTTCGGCGCCCGGCCAACATTTGGATATCTGGCCGCGGCGCCGGGCGCTTTGTTCCGCAGCGGCGTCAGCGGCGCAGAGGGGGGCGTCGGGGTCTATCGCAGTCGTGACGGCGGCGCCAGTTGGCAACTGCTGGTCAATGGCCTGGCCGATCTGCGCGCTGCTCAGCCCATTGCGGCACGCAGCGCCGACGAAGCCTACATGATGACCAGGACGGCCGGGCTTTACGCCTGGCAGACGGACGCCCAACGCTGGCGGCAAATTCTTGCCCCGCGCACCACGTACTCTTCGGATCTGGGAACGCTGACCCTGGCGCCCGACGGCGCGCTCTTTCTCACCAGTTTCGAGCAGATGCGGCGCAGTGGCGATGGCGGCGTCACCTGGACCAACATCGAACCGCCCGCACAGGGTGGTATTCTACTCGGCTTCAGCACCAACTACACGCGTACGCAGACCGTGTATGGAGTTTTCGGCGGCACGCAACCAATCCTGGCGCGCTCGCGCGACGGCGGTCGCACCTGGGCGGCAGCCAACGCCAATCTGCCGCTGCCGAGTTACGTCTCCAACCTCAAGCTACTGACAACGCCTGAGACGCTCTATCTCTATCGCGCCGATTTTCAGGGCAACAGCGAGCTGTTCCGTTCACGCGATGACGGCGTGACCTGGCAGGTCGCTGCGCCCGGTGTGGTGCAAGATACCAGGGCGATCGCGCTGGGGCCTGCTGACCGCTTCTGGTTCGTCACGCCAGACGGCCTTGAATCACTGATCCCAGACGACATTCGTTGGGTGGAGATGGATGCCCGGAGTGAGGGGAACTGAGAAGAGGACAGAGGTCAGGCGAGGGACTGCCGCCGGCTGAGCTTGTCGAAGCGGGTATCCGCCGGCTGAGCTTGTCGAAGCGGGTATCCGCCGACTGAGCCTGTCGAAGCCGGGGGCCTTCGCCGGCTCTCCTGCCCTCCAATTTGGGGGGAATAAAGGAAGACGGCGCCTGTATGAGGCCTCGGAACGACGACGCTCGCTCATCGCACCCCGCGCCAGGTCATCCTCCCGACCCCTTGCGCCCTGGCCGCCTTGCGCTCTTGCGTTGAAATCTCGCCCGCGACCGCACATCGCCCCGCGCCGCTATGACCGAAAATGCGCGCCCATGCTGCGTTTGTTCTGCCATGCCGCCGATGCGACCAGGATCGCAGTGCGCACGGCGTTGCGCAGACCGATCAACCCGTCGGTCAGGCGCGAGGTGCGGTAGAAGCTCTCGATCTCGGTTTCCAGGTGATACAACTCGCTCAGCGCACGGTCGAGACGACGGGTGTTGCGCGCCAGCCCAACATAGTTCCACATCATGTGCTTGATGGCGCTCATGTCCTGGCTGATGAGCGCCGGGTCGGGATCGTCCAGCCCATCGTCGCGCCAGGCGGGGATGTCATCCGCCGGTATGATCGGGGCCGCCGGCAGATGCTGCCTGATGTCCTGTGCAGCGCGGCTGCCCCACACCAGCCCCTCCAACAGCGAGGTGCTCGCCAACCGGTTGGCCCCATGCACCCCCGTGCAAGAGACTTCACCCACGGCGTACAAATGCTGGATCGTCGTGCGTCCCCACAGATCAACCCAAACGCCGCCGCACTGGTAGTGCGCCGCCGGCACCACGGGCACCAGATCTTTGGCAATGTCCACACCGTAAGGCAGCAGACTTTGGCGGATCGTTGGGAAATGCGTCTCGATCTCGGTCTGGGAAATGGTGGAACGCAGGTCGAGATAGACGTGCGTCAGATCACGGGTCAGAATTTCCTGGTGAATACTGCGCGCCACCACATCGCGCGGCGCCAGGTCTTTCCAAACGGGGTCGTAGTGTTGCATGAAGGGTTCGCCGTTGGCGTGCACCAACCGGGCACCAGCGCCGCGCACCGCTTCGGAAATCAGTAGATTGGGCGCCAGGACATGATAGAAAGTCGTCGGATGAAACTGCACGAACTCCATGTTGATCACCCGCGCCTGGGCGCGCTGCGCCATGGCCACGCCGTCGCCACGTGCGCCGGGAGGATTGGTCGTGCGCAGGTAGATCTGCCCCAGCCCCCCCGTCGCCAACACCGTCGCCCGCGCCAGACAACGCCTCACCTGCCCTGTCGCCTGATCGAGTAGATAGGCGCCCACGCAGGCGCGCGGTTCGTAAACGGCCAGCCGATTGCGCGCATGGTGCGAGGGCGTCAGCAGGTCAACCGCCGTGTGACCGGTCAACAGGGTGATTCGTGGATGGGCCGCCAGCGCCCGCATCAGCGCCGTTTCGATGGCGCGACCGGTGTAGTCGGCCACGTGCAGGATGCGCGGCATCGAGTGACCGCCCTCCAGGGCCAACGAGAGCGCGCCGCTGTCGCTGCGATCGAACTCGACGCCTACCCGTTCCAGCAGCACCCGCTTGAGGATCGGCGGCCCTTCTGCGGCCAGGATGTGCACCGCCGGCGGGTAACTGTGCCCGGCGCCAGCGCGCAGGATGTCGGTCGCCAGATCATTGGGTGAGTCGTGTTCTCCCCGGTAGATGATGCCGCCCTGCGCCCAGTAAGTGTTGGAATCTTCCGGCTGCGCTGCACGCGTCGCCGCCGTCACCGCCAGACCGGCGTCCGCCAGCTCGAGCGCCGCCGTCGCTCCGGCAATGCCGCTGCCCAACACCAGGACATCGCTTTCGATTGGATCGTTCATGAACAGGCTACCCGATGGCAATCATGCGTTCGACAGCACGCGCCGCCCGCACTCGAATCTCTTCCGGCACTTCGATCAGATACTGCGTCTCGCGCAGTGCGTCGCGGGTCATTTCCATGGTGATCTGATTCATATGAGGGCAGCGCACCATGCAGAGGCGCAGCATTTCTTTGTCCGGGTTGGCCGCGGCGATGTTCTCGCCCATCGAACATTCGGTCAGCAGGAGATAATGCGGCGCGTTGGTGCGCTCGACGTGACGGATCATCGCATTGGTGCTGCCGGAAAAGTCGGAAGCGGCCACCACCTCCGGGCTACATTCGGGATGCGCCAGAATCACCACAGCCGGGAACTGGGCGCGAATCCGCTCGATGTCGCCCACGGTGAACTGCTCGTGCACCTCGCAGCGCCCATTCCAGCCGACCATCTGGAACTCGATCTCGCTGTCTTCGAAGTCGAAGCCGCCCGTGGGCAGGCGCGTTGGCACGATGATATGCTTGCCGGTCTCGCGTGCCACATTGCGCGCCAGGTACTCGTCGGGCAGAAAGATGATCGTAGCGGCGTCCAACGATTCCACCACCGCCGCCGCATTGCTCGATGTGCAGCAGATGTCGCTTTCGGCCTTGACATCGGCGTAGGTGTTGACGTAGGTCACCACAGGCACGCCCGGAAAGCGCGCCTTGAGCGCACGCACATCATCGGCGGTGATGCTGGCCGCCAGCGAGCAGCCCGCATGGAGCGACGGCAGCAGCACGGTGCGCGTTGGGTTGAGAATCTTGGCCGTTTCGGCCATGAACTTGACCCCGCAAAAGACGATGATGTCCTTGTCGGTGCGGGCGGCTTTGCGGCTCAGATCGAGCGAATCGCCCACAAAGTCGGGCACCGTGTAGAACAGCGCCGGTTCCATATAGTTGTGTCCCAGGATCACGGCGTTGCGGGTCTGTTTCAGTTGATTGATCTCATAAGCCAATTCGGCCTTGACCCGCAACTCGAACGCCGGGGTATAGCCGCCCAGGCGCGCCCACAGGCTGTCGTAGATCTCATCCACCGTCGCCTCGGCGCGGTTCAGTTGATTCGAAGTTGTCATGCACTGCTCCTCAAGTCCAGACTCATATCGAGCGCCTTGACCGAATGGGTCAATGCGCCCACCGAAATGAAATCCACACCGGTGGCGGCGATGGCCGCCACGGTCGCCAGGTTGACGTTACCCGACGCCTCCAGCGGAATACGGCCGGCGGTCATTTCCACCGCGGCGGCCATTTGCGTCGCTGGCATATTGTCGAGCAGGATGCGATCCACCGGCAGCGGCAACGCTTCCGCCAACTGTGCCAACGTCGTCACTTCCACTTCGATGGGGCGCTGGCGTGGGTCGCCGTCGCGCACCAGTTGCACGGCCTCGCGCAAGCTGCCGACGGCGGCGATGTGATTGTCCTTGATCATGGCCATATCGTACAGGCCAAAACGGTGATTCTGTCCGCCGCCCAGGCGCACCGCCCATTTGTCGAGCACGCGCAGTCCCGGCGCTGTTTTGCGTGTGTCGAGGATGACGGCGGCCGTGCCCTGCACGGCATCCACGTAGCGGCGGGTCAGCGAGGCGATGCCTGACATGCGCTGCAGCAGGTTGAGCGCTGTGCGTTCGCCGCTCAGGATGACGCGGCCGGGGCCGCGCAGCGTGGCAATGACCTGGCGCGGCGTCACCGTTGCGCCGTCGGCGACCAGTGGCGTCAATGTTACCGCCGTCTGCATTGGCTGGCGCATCTGTGCAAAGACCAGGGCCGCCGCCGCCAGGCCGGCCACGACTCCCGCCTCCTTGGCGATGAAATCGCCCTCCAGAATGGTTGCGGCGGGGATCGTCAACATCGTCGTCACATCGCCATCGCCGATGTCCTCGGCCAGCGCGTTGGCAATGATGCGCTCGACCTGCCTACGCAGCGCCACCGTCATCGGCGCAAACAGTTCAGATGTCATGCCAGAAACCTCTCGATTCGCGATGGGGTCCGGCGCTTCCGGCGCGTTCTCCCTGCTGTGACTTTCACGCTAGTTTACATTGTTTCCGTTCCAAAGGCAAAGTTTGCCCGTATCGTCACGCTTTTGGTACAATGTGTGCGCCCGTTGACGATGCAAACCGGGCCGCAGCAGTGATAGATCTGCCTGCAGATCTGACAGGTGCGCCGTGCGACTTTCTTGCCTGACAGACTTCTTACTGGCGCACCTGTCGGGTCTTTCTGTAAAATGGAAAGCGACCATGTCCAACAAAGCATTTCAAGACTACTACCCCGATCACACCAGCCACTGTTATGGTTGTGGACGGCTCAACCAGGCCGGCTTGCAGATCAAGAGCTACTGGAACCCGGACAACGAGCAGGAAGCGATCTGTATCTTCGAGCCGCGTCCGTATCACACCGCCATTCCGGGCTACGTCTACGGCGGGCTGCTCGCCTCACTGGTTGACTGCCACGCCACCGGGACGGCGGCCGCCGCGGCCTATCGCGCGGCCGGCCGTGCCATGGACACCGAACCCGCTTTGCGCTATGTGACTGGCTCGCTGCACGTGGACTATCTGCGTCCCACTCCGCTCAGCGGCCCGTTGACGCTGCGTGCCCAGGTCAAGGAAATCAAGGGACGCAAGATCATCGTCAGCGTTCAGTTGTACGCGGGGGGTCAGTTGTGCGTGCGCGGTGAGGTCGTGGCGGTGCAGATGCCAGAAAATATGGCCGGCGCCGCGTAGGGCCAGGCGCCGGCGGCCTGTTTGGCGCAGAAGGATCGCAGCCGATGGATGATCGTTTCGAGACACGACGTCAGCGTCCCGCTTACTTGTGGGATCACAATGTCACCTTCGAGGAGTTCCAGTACGAAAACAGGCACAACTCGTGCCCGCCTGCAGTATAGATATTCACACAGGATGAATCGCTCAGGTTGACGACACAACAACGGAAGGAGAATCCCAGATGCCTGTACATCCACTGGCCGGCAAGCCGGCGCCCCGTGATCTGTTGACCAACATCCCGCGTCTCATCTCCGCGTATTACACCCATCACCCTGACCCGAACAACCCGGACCATGCAGTGGCCTTTGGCACGTCCGGTCACCGCGGCACGTCAGTGCGTGGCAGTTTCAACGAAGATCACATCCTGGCAATCAGCCAGGCGCTGGCCGAATACCGGCAGACGCAGGGAGTCAGCGGACCGCTCTTCATTGGAATGGACACGCACGCCCTGTCGGAACCGGCCCTGGCGACGGCCGTGGAGGTTTTCGCAGCCCACGGCCTCGACATTGTCGTGCAAGCAGGTTTGGGATACACCCCCACACCCGTCATCTCCCACGCCATTTTGACTTACAACCGCGGCCGTGGTCGCGGGTTGGCGGACGGTGTGGTCATCACGCCATCGCACAACCCGCCCGACGACGGCGGCTTCAAATACAATCCGCCCAGCGGCGGCCCGGCCGATACGCAAACCACCAGGGTCATCCAGGATCGCGCCAACGCCATCCTGGCCGACGGCCTGCAGGGCGTCAAGCGCATCCCCGTGGAGCGCGCTCTGCGCCTGGACTCCACGCAGCACTACGATTACGTCACCCCGTATGTCAACGACCTTGAGAACGTGGTCAACCTGGCCGCGATCAAGGCGGCCGGGCTGCGCATTGGCGTGGACCCGCTGGGCGGCGCAGGCGTGGCCTTTTGGGCGCCGATTGCAGAACGCTATGGCCTGAACCTGGAAGTGGTCAATCGTTTTGTGGACCCCACCTTCAGCTTCATGACCGTGGACAAGGACGGCAAAATTCGCATGGACTGCTCGTCCCCCTACGCCATGGCCAGCCTGATCGGCCTCAAGGATCAGTTTGACATTGCCTTTGGCAACGACCCGGACTACGACCGCCACGGCATTGTGACGCGCAGCGCGGGTCTGCTGAACCCCAATCACTATCTGGCCGTTGCCATTTGGTACTTGTTCCAGAATCGGCCCGGCTGGCGCAGCGATGCGGCCGTGGGTAAGACGCTGGTTTCCAGCGCGATGATTGATCGCGTGGCGGCCAGCATCGGCCGGCGCCTGGCCGAAGTTCCGGTGGGTTTCAAGTGGTTCGTGGATGGGCTGGTGGATGGCTCGTTTGGCTTTGGCGGCGAAGAGAGCGCGGGCGCTTCGTTCTTGCGCCGCGATGGCCGCGTGTGGACAACCGACAAAGATGGCATCATTCTCGATCTGCTGGCCGCGGAGATCACCGCGGTAACGGGCAAGGATCCAGGCGAGCACTACCAGGCGCTGGCCGGTCAGTTTGGCGCACCGGTTTATGAACGGATGGACGCGCCCGCCACGCCCAGTCAAAAGGCGGCGCTGGCGAACCTGTCGCCGGACATGGTGGAGGCGACGGAAATGGCCGGCGAGGCGATCATCGCCAAGCTGACGCACGCGCCCGGCAACGGCGCGGCCATCGGCGGGCTGAAGGTGGTCACCGCCAATGGTTGGTTTGCCGCGCGGCCATCAGGCACCGAGAACATCTACAAAGTCTATGCGGAAAGTTTCAAGGGCGCTGACCACCTCAAGCAGGTGCAAGAAGAAGCCCTGGCCATCGTCAACGCCGCCTTCCGCGTGGCCGGAATCTGAGACCCAGCAACGCACGCATGCTGTCGCCAGCAACCAGAAGTATAATGGACGGCAAAAACTAGACAGGGAAATGGCCGGAACTAAGGTACAATA
>CAZOLV010000026.1:0-7043 GCA_964580725.1 uncultured Anaerolineae bacterium
AAACCCGGAAACCTGTCAGGTTTTTCCTAAGTTTTGACAAATCCGCAAGCGCGGGCGTAAAATATCCCGGCGACTGGTTGCCCTGTTGCCACTGAAGTTGGCAGTTGATGCGCCAGCCAGCGTTCGAATCAACAATCTCGATCGTGACACGAAAGGAAAGCTGCCTGCCCAGGTCGGGCGCCGCTCCCACGGCGCACCGCCGTTGCCCCGACGGGCCACTGGGGAGGTAATTGGTATGCAAGACGATAACTTACCCTCGCGTAGTCAACTGAATGATCCGATACGGGCGGCTTGCCCAGGTTCTACCTGGCCGCTGATTTGCCTGCAAGCCGCGCGTCACGCGCCAGGAAAGGCAGGCCGTTTTCCCCACAACGGCGTCAGGCCAACCGCCCGCGCCGGGCCTTGATGCGGTCTGGCAGCGCATTGTGCTGCTAACCCGCTCCTTGTTGCCTGTCGGGACGCCTGGCTCGTGAGAGCAGTCAGCGCCCCGATTGAGACCAAACCAAGTCGTATGGATGCACGCATGCATGGATGGACGGATGGAGGCAAACATGGAGCGGGTTTTTGATTTAGACGAAACCCTGGCTTCGCTGCGCGCAGCGCTCGAAGCGAACAACCTGGCGACCGCCGTTGCTGTACTCGAACAGCTACGGCCCGCCGATCAAGCCGAAGTCTTCGCCGAACTCGACGAAGAAAGTCAGGAAGAACTGCTCCCCCGCCTGGACGAGGAGGACTCCGCCGACATCCTCGAATGGTTGGACGACCAGGAGGCGGCCGATCTGGCCGAAAGCCTGAGCGATCAAGACCTGGTGCGCATCGTGGACGAGATGGAGCCTGACGAGGCAGCAGACCTGTTGGGCGATCTGCCGCCCGAACGCACCAGCATCATTTTGGCCGCCCTGGAAGACCCCGACGAGATTCGCCCCCTCCTGGTGCATCCGGAAGACACCGCCGGCGGCATCATGACCAGCCAGTTTCTGGCCCTGCGCCGGCGCATGAGCATCGCCGATGCGTTGACCGCTGTGCGCCTCTCTGCGCCCGATCCGCGGGCCGAAACCGTCTACACGCTCTACGTCGTGGATGCCCAGGGCATCCTGTGCGGCGTCGTGACGCTCTACGAGCTGCTCAGCGCACCGCACCAGGCGCTGGTGCGCGACGTAATGCGCACCGACTTCATCTCCATCGAGGCGACCGCCGATCAGGAAGAGGCGGCGCGCCTGATGACCCGCTACGAACTCCTGGCCTTACCCGTCGTCAGCGCCGATGGGCATCTGCTCGGCATCATCACGCACAACGACGTGGTCGAAGTCATCCAGGAAGAGGCGACGGAAGACATCCAACGCCTGGGCGGCGCTCAACCGCTCGATTCGGCCTACCTATCCACCTCGGTATTACAGGTCGTGCGCAGCCGCGTCGGCTGGCTGTTGATGCTCTTTCTGACCGCCACCCTGACCGGCACCGTTTTGCGCACCTTCGAGACTGAACTCGATACCGTCGTCGCACTGACCTTCTTCGTGCCCCTGCTCATCGGCACCGGCGGCAACGCCGGCTCGCAAACCACCAGCACGGTCATTCGCGCCCTGGCGGTCGGCGACATCACGCTGCGTGATGCCCTGCAGGTGCTATGGCGTGAGCTGCGCACCGGCCTGCTGTTGGGCGTTGTCATGGCCGCTGCGGGCATCGTGCGCGCATTCTTCTGGCACACCGGCCTCGGCGTCGCCACGGCGGTTGGCATTGGCCTGCTCTTGATCATCGTCTGGGCCAATGCCGTCGGTTCGCTCCTGCCGCTGCTCGCCACACGACTCAAGCTCGACCCGGCCCTGGTGTCTGGCCCCTTCATGAGCACCCTGGTTGACGCCACCGGGCTGTACATCTATCTGAGAATCGCCAAAGTGGTACTTGATCTGTAGCGTGTACCTGCAAGTACCCCCGGCAGGACTCGAACCTGCGACCCGCTGTTTAGAAGACAGCCGCTCTGTCCACTGAGCTACGAGGGCGCGTGTTCCATTCTACCAAACCCCTGTCAGGTTGACAAATAGGCCGCCAGATGTACACTAGTAGCAGAACGACACGGATCTTCGGCGGCCAGCGCACGATCGGTCGGCCGCCGAAAGCCAATACTGCATGAAAGACCGGATGAAAGATCAACAGCCTATGCACTCATATTTGATCGGGGTTGACCTGGGCGGCACACAGGTGCGAGCGGCGCTCAGCGATGCAACAGGACAAATTTACCGGCGCGTCGCCACGGCCACCAAAGCGGAAGAAGGGCAAGATGCCGTCATCGGTCGCATGAAAACACTCATCGAACAGGTCTGGCCAAAACCGGAGCACGGCGTGGTCAAGGCCATTGGGCTGGCGGCGCCCGGCCCGCTCGACCCAACCCCCGGTGTGATCCTGCTGGCGCCCAATCTGCCCGGCTGGGAAATGGTCCCCCTGCGCAACATCATCGCCGAGGCCTGCGGTGTCCCCACATTCTTGGGCAACGATGCCAACCTGGCCGCCCTGGCCGAAAACCGTTTTGGCGCCGGACGCAACATCGCCGACATGATTTATGTCACCATCAGCACCGGCGTGGGCGGCGGCGTCATTACCCGCGGGGAAATGCTGTTGGGCAGTCACGGCTTTGCCGCCGAGGTGGGTCACATGACGGTGGAGGCGCAGGGGGTGCGCTGCGCCTGCGGCAACATCGGCTGCCTGGAGGCCTACGCCAGCGGGCCAAGCATCGCCCGCCATGCCATCGAACAGTTGCAGCGCGGCGCGGTCAGCATGGTCAGCGAGATGGTCAGCGGCGACCTGACCCGCATCACCGCCAGGGAACTGCACGACGCGGCCAGGGCGGGCGACGCCTTTGCGCAGGCCGAATTCCAGCGCGCCGGCTTCTACCTGGGCGTCGGGATCGTCAACCTGTTGCATCTCTTCAACCCGCGCATGATCGTTCTGGGCGGCAGTGTGGCCAAAGCGGGCGCCATGCTCACCGAGCCGATTTGGGATGTCATCCGCACACGAGCGCCGCGCCAGTATTGGGAAGGTCTCTCCATCGTGTCGGCTGCCCTGGGCGACGATGTGGTGCTGGTTGGCGCCGTGGCCCTGGCCGAGAGTGAGAGCCAGCGGCAAAAGCAGGCCGCCGACCGTACGGGCATCTGAGGAGATGCAAGCATGACATTCTATCTTACTTTTTGGGAGATTGCCGGCTTCATCCTGATCGCGCTGCTCGTGTTGCTGACGATCTTTGCCATCATCGAGCCGGGTCCGCTGGAGCGCCGCTCGCGTGACCGACGCGGGCGCCCGGCCAGCGACGATGCTTCCCCTCCCCCACCCAGTGAAGAAGCGGACCGGCCGTAGCCGGTCAAGGAGGGCAGTGTGCCGATTCAGGCTTTGCGGGATGTGTCGCTGATCATCCTTTCGATTCTTTCGTTCATCATGTGTCTGATACCGCTGGCGGTCATGTTCCTGGCCGTGCGCGGGACGCTGGCGCTGCAACGAAAGACTGAAGCGCTGGCCCCGCAGGCGCAGGCGCAGGTGCGCAAGGTGCAGGCCCTGGTCGAACAGGGCAGTCAAAAGGTCGTGACGCCAGTCGTGCGGTTGAATCGAACGTATGCAAAGTGGACTGCCGCAGGACGTTTCATGGCGCAGTCTCTGCGACGCCCTGATCAGCGCAATTAGGGCGATCAAAGCGATCAAAGCGATCAAAGCGATTGAATTGACGTCGCAGTAACTCTGGAGAAAGAGCGATGGAGAAAAAACAACAACGTCTTGTCTATGGCGTCGTCATCGGCGCCCTCTTTGGCCTGATCCTGGCCTGGATCGCAACTAACCGCGATGGGCCGGAGGAGAGCGCCGTCAACCGCCTACGCCCCGGCGACTGGGTCAAGCTTGGCATTAGCCTGCTTGGCGTGGCGCGCCAAATGAGCGAACTGATCGAAACCGTATGACGCCGCCAGGCCGGTCGTTGCGACAAAATGACCGGCCTGGGCGCGCTGCGCGGCACTTCGACGGTCACTCCGACGTCATACCATGTGGATGCTCGTCTGGCGAGCTTTCAGAAGAGAAGGACGATTGCAGAGAGGATTTGCAGGGAGACTGCAAGGGGAGGATGACCGTGGGAAGATCCAAACGTTTCTTGTTGTGGCTGTTGCTGGTTGGTGTCTTGTTGGCGACGCCGGCAGCGGCACTGGCGACGCCGGCCGATCAGGCGCCGGCTGCTGCGGCCTGCAGCTACTACACCGTGCGCGCCGGCGACACGCTGACGCGTATTGCCGCCCGTTACCGCGTCAGTGTGGCGACGCTGGCGCGCGTCAACGGTATTGTGAATATCAACCGCATCTACATTGGTCAGGTGCTCTGTATCCCGACCACGCCGCCGCCCGCTTGCCCCATCGAGTACGTGGTGCAGCGCGGCGACAATTTGACCAGGATTGCAGCCCGTTTTGGCGTCTCGCTGACGGCACTGGCCAACGCCAACCACATCGCCACAGGCAGCGTCATCTATCCAGGTCAGCGGTTGCGTGTTCCGTGCCCTTCGCTGCCGCCGCCTGTTTCGACGCCCTGGACAGGAAAATACTACAACAATGAAGACCTGAGCGGGTCTCCCGCGTTGACCCGGCGCGATGCTGGCATCTCGTTCGACTGGGGCTTCGGTTCGCCGGCGCCAAGCGTTTTCGCCGATCACTTTTCGGCGCAGTGGAGTCGCAGCGCCAGTTTCACCGGCGGGGTCTATCGCTTCTATGCGCGCAGCGATGACGGCGTGCGCTTGTATGTGGACGGGGCGCTGCAGATTGACGAGTGGCGCGAACAGGCCATTACGGGTTTCTATCGGGACGTCGTTCTGAATTCAGGCACTCATTCCATCGTCGTCGAATACTTCGAACGCACCGGTTTGGCCCAAATCTACGTCTGGTGGGAGAAACGCTAAAGCTCCTGGCATAGGGGATTGCGAATTGCGGACAGAAGGCGCCTCTCGTTCCCTTCGACAAGCTCAGGGAAGGGGAGGCGCCTGGCTTTTCAGGGCAGGATGCGGCGGAGCCAGGGCAGGGGGTCAACGGGAGTCAGGCCGATGCGCATTTCCCAGTGGAGATGAGAACCGGTCGAAAGGCCGGTCGTGCCGACCTCGCCTAGCTTGTCGCCGCTGATCACCTTCTGCCCCACGCGCACATCGAGTTTGGACAGGTGCCAGTAACCGGTGTGCAGTCCGGCGCCGTGATCCAGAATCACGGCGTTGCCGCGCACCGCCAGCTCTTCTGCCAGCACAACGACGCCCACGGCAGGCGCCATCACCGGAACGCCGCTCGATGCGCTGAAATCCTGACCTTCATGAAAACTGGACACCGGCCCGCCGTTGTAACTTCGACGCGTGCCAAAGGGCGACGTGACCTGAAAGCCATCGCCAAGGGGATGGTCGAAGGCCGCCGTCCATTGCGGCGCCAGCCCGTTTTGCGGCCAGATCGAAGCCAGCTTCTCGCGTTCGTCTGCCAACAGCTTGGGCGCCAGCAGCCCGCCTTTGCTCGGCGGCAGCGTCAGGTGCTGCGTCTCGAAACGCCCCGCCGTCACCTGCACCGGCCAGCGCAGTCGCAGCGTCGCCTGGTCCGGCTCGGAGCGCCAGGCCGCCGGCAGCGTCGCCGCGCTGATGTCGAGATCGAGCCAGGCCAGGCCAGGCGCAGTGAGCGGATGGACACCGAAAAGTCCCCACAACTGCCCCTCCCCCACCCTGATCATCGCCAGTTCGACGCCGGCAAAGCGCGCCGTCGTTGTGATCGGCCGCTGCGCTTGCACCGTCACAGCCGCCGCCTCGCCCTGCAGCGGCTGCACCGGCTGGAGCGCAACCACAACTCCGGTCGTTTTCGCCGCCGGTAGGGTGATCGGAATTTCGAGCACGGCCCCCGGCGTCGGTTGTTTTGATGAGCCCGGCTGATTGATCTGGAGTAATAGAGATTTTGCTATGCGAAATCTTTGCGCCAACCGCTCCCAGGTATCACCCGGCTGCACGGTGTAGCGCAGGCGCGGCTGCGGAGCCGGCGTCGCCGTCGCGATCGGGATGCGCAGCCGCTGGCCAATGCTGATCTGATCGGGATTCGCCAGGCCATTGGCCTCCACCACGGCCGTCACGCTGACACCGTAGCGCGCCGCGATGCTGCTCAGTGTCTCGCCCGCCTGCACGACGTGCACAATCACGCCGCCCTCGGCCGCATGCGCCAGCAACGGCGCGGCGAGCAGCAGCCAAGAGCAGAGCAGAAGAGAGCGAATCCACGCGTCCCCGGCACGGTACGCATCGGTTTCGGTCATACGATCTGCTCCTGTACCGTGCCGGGGACGTTGCTGAGTCATCGGTACTTGTCCGGTTTCAACACGCCGATGAACGGCAGGTTGCGGTATAGCTCGTCGAAGTCCAGGCCATAACCGACTACGAACTCGTTGGGGATGGGAAAACCGGTATAGTCCACCGGCACCTCGGCCTCGCGTCGCTCGTGCTTGTCCAACAGCGCACAGATGCGCAGTGACGCCGGGTTGCGCGCCAGCAGCACGCGCCGCAGGTAGGCCAGCGTGTGCCCGCTGTCAATGATGTCCTCGACGATCAAGACGTTGCGGCCCTCGATGCTTTCTTCCAGGTCTTTCAGAATCTGCACCACGCCGGACGATTGCGTCGCCGCGCCATAGCTGGACGTGGCCATGAAATCAATGCGATGCGGAATCGTGACGGTGCGCATCAAATCGGCCATGAAAACGACGCTTCCCTTGAGCACCGCCACCATGAAGAGGTCGCGTCCCGCATAGTCTTGGCTGAGCTGCGCCCCCATCTCCTGGACGCGCGTCGCCAGCGCCTCTGCCGAAATCAAGATGCGCTCGATGTCGTCCTGAATCGAGCGCATCCCTGCCCCAATGGCCTTCGCCTGACTCCCCACTGCTTGTGTCATCCTTCCCTCCTCAACGAATCGAACGATCTTGCCTTCGATCTTGCCTTCGATCTTGCCTTCGGTCTTGCCTTCGGTCTTGCCTTCGATCTTGCCTTCGATCTTGCCTTCGATCTTGCCTTCGATCTTGCCTTC
>CAZOLV010000026.1:7143-41790 GCA_964580725.1 uncultured Anaerolineae bacterium
GCCTTCGATCTTGCCTTCGATCTTGCCTTCGATCTTGCCTTCGATCTTGCCTTCGATCTTGCCTTCGATCTTGCCTTCGATCTTGCCTTCAGTCAATCGGGCACATTCCAGGGGCGCAACAACGGCTGCGACGGCGGGGGTGCGGCGACGATAGGCGCCATCCCCACCGGACCTGCTGCATCCACCACACTTGCCGCCACCCAACCCGGTCCGCCGGCCGCCGCACAGCAGACCTGCCACCACGATACGCCAACGGTCGCGTTGCGGCCAACGATCGGCAACCGGCGTCCCCCCTCCAACTGCTCCAGAACCGGATAGCTCAGGCCCGGTCCAAACCGCAGATTGGCCCCGCCGTTACGCGTCGTAACCTGCGGCGTCGTGGGGGTTGGTCGCGGCGTGGGCGTCGGCGCGGCCGGCGGAGGCGCCGCTCCCTCGCCGCGCTTGAAACGCACCGACCAATCGGCGGTCATGTCCAAATAGCGATTGCCATACGCCCGGCTCGGCTCGATGTAGGTCCCTTCCGGCCACTCGTTCCAGGAGGTGATGACGACCCAATCGGCTCCGCTGGCCAATGCGCCTTGCCAGGTCTTGGTGTAATAGGCGCCATCGCCGCGCGGCCGGATGAAGGCGTCGCCGCGCCCGGTGCGGGTATCATCGTAACCCGGCATCACCGTGGCAACCCACAACCTGCGCCCCCACTTCTGGCTGGCGGCGCGCACGCGCTGCCCCCACTTGATGAGATGAACGCCCGGATCGGCCGACCAGGCGACGCTGTAAAGGTGATGTCCATCGAAAACCTGCTGGAAGCTGATGTCCACGCCTTCCGCAATCCAGAGCGCCTGCCGCCCTGGGTCCACCTCATCGCGTAGCGCCTGCCAGGCCCCCACCCCAAAACGCTGTTGGCGCCAGAAAAAGATGACCGGACGCCCCTCGACGCGCAGATAGGCGGGATGGTTGGCATGAGTGGCCAGGGCTGTGCGCAGCGCCTGCGCCACATCACCGCTGCCGCCAAAAAAAGGCCCTTGCGTCTCAAAGTCAATCGCTATGCGAAAATCACGTGCGGCTGCCTCGTCCAACAGGGCGCGCAGGTTCGTTTCGGTTTGGTTGTTCTCTGTGCGCGGCCCGTACCAACTGACCACGAAGGCGTCTATGCCCGCCGCCTGCGCCTGCTCGATCTGCTGCGCCATCACCGCTCGATCTCGCGAACTGTAGAGGCGCGCCGGCATGTCGGGAACCTTGTCGGACCGCCAGGTGTTTTCATCGAACCAGGTGTAATAGAAAGCCAGCACCAGCCGCTCGCCCCCCAGGGCGGACGGGCGCGACGCTGGCATCGCCTGCCCGACGGCCGGCGCCAGCAGCATCAGCGCACAGCAGGCACCCATCGCAGCGCGTCCTGGGCGGAGGCTGGCCAGAACACCGTACACGGTGCGCAGGAGAGGAGTAAAGCTCATGCTGGCCATTCTACCAAAAGAAAGGGAAAGCCCAAAAATAGCGCCGGTAGCGAGAGGGTCACACGCTGGAAATAGGGCGGGACGCAAGCCAACCGGCGAATCTTTCGGCTTTCGGCCAACTTCGGGTATAATGCCTGCCTAATACGCTTGAGGAGAACTGAACATGACCAGGCATCTTTCGGCTTGGATTGCGCTATTCGTCGTGCCTGTCGCCCTCATCGTTGCACTCATCGCTTTGTTGCGCGTCGCGCTCCCCTCAGCAGCCGCGGCGCCAGAGTGGATCACGACCGTCTTCCAACAAGGGCTGGATGGTTACAATGGAACCCGCGACGCAACGTTGAGCGCCGAGACTCCCGCTGATCCTGATGGTTGGCGCCAAACGCTGACCCTGGAATGGCAGGCCTACGGCGCCGATACCAGACGCGCCCTGCTCTTCTTCGATCTGTCGTCCCTACCGGTCACCGCAACGGTTGGCAGCGCCCGCCTGGAGCTGGCAGTCGCCGACATCAGCGCCGCCCAGCCGGTCACCGTCAGCGCGGCGCCGCTGCTGCGCCCCTGGGCCGAAAACGAAGCGACCTGGCAGCAGGCCTTGATCGGCCTGCCCTGGCAAGAGCCAGGCGCCGGCGCACACGGCGCCGATCATGACGGCATCGCCGCCTTCGGCCGCGCCGCGCCGCAGTCCAACCTGGTCATCCTCGATCTGCTGCCGGTCGTGCAGCAATGGGCGGCCGATCCGGACAGCAACCGCGGCCTGCTCCTGCAGTTGCAGGGCGAAGCAGGCGCCTTTGCCCGCCTCAACCTGGCCAGCCGAGAACACACCGATACGACGCTGCGCCCGCGGCTGATCGTTGTCTACACCACCGACCAAACCGAAGCGACACTGACGCCGACGGCCACCGAAACGCCAACGGACACCCCCACCCCAACCGCCACCGATACCCCATCTCCCACCCCCAACCCCTGGGTCACAACGACGTTAATACAGGGCGCGGAGGCCTTCGCCGGCTTCTACGACGCCACGATCACCAGCGGCACGCCCAACACCAACTACGGTTCCAAACCCGACTTTCGCGCCAGTTGGATCAGCTACTGGCCTGGCCCTGACGACCGCGCCCTACTGCGCATCGAACTCTGGCAGATCCCTTCGGGCGACACCATAGACGAGGCCTACCTGAGCCTCTTCGTCCTCGACCGCAGCCAGGCGACGCCGGCGCAGTTGCGCGTGTGGGGTCTGCTGCGCCATTGGTCAGAGGCCACCGTCACCTGGACGCGGCCGCACACCGAAACCATCGGCAATTGGGCAACGCCAGGCGCCAAAGGCGTTGGCATTGATCGCGAGGCGGCGGTTGCCGCCGAAACGCCCATCAATCAGAAAACCGGCTGGGTGCACATCCCGCTGACCAACCTGGTGCGCCATTGGATCGCCTCACCCGAACAAAACTTTGGCCTGGTGATGGAAGTCGAGGGGCTGGACTGGGAAACGATCCATTACACCTTCGCCTCCGCCGACAACCCATCGCCCGAACTGCGCCCGCGCCTGACGATCCGACATTCGGCGCCCGGCTCCTGGCGCGTCAAGCTGGTGCAGGAGGGGCGCTACGGCGACGGCTCGACCGACGACGCCTCCATCAGCTACTGGCAGCCCCAAACGCCCCTGGGCGGCGACAACAGCCTGGTTTTGCAGTGGCGCAACGCCCCCAACGACCGTTCCGATACACAGCGTGCCCTGCTACGTTTCGATCTGGACGACCTGCCGACCATGACCCGCGTGCGCGAGGCGCAGTTGTTCTTCTACGTCCCGCCGGTCGTCGAGGCCGAATTGGTGCAACTGCGCGGCTGGCGTTTGCTGCGGCCCTGGAACGAAAGTGAGGCAACCTGGCTCAGCCCGGTGAGTGGGGCATGGTGGGGCCTGCCGGGGGCCGATCGTATTGGCATGGATCGCGCCAGCGAGCCGAACCTGACGACGACCTTTGTCCAGTCTGACGGCTGGGTGGGGGTGGATGTGACCGACCTGGTGCAGTTCCAGGTGGCCCATCCCGAGGAAAACTACGGGGCGCTGCTGGCCATCGCCAGCCTGAGCGCCAACGACGCCGCCTACTCGATCTTCAGCGCACAAAATGGCCAGACCAACCTGCGACCGCTGCTGCGCCTGGTCTACTCGACCGACCGCGACATCCCCACGCCCACCCCCACGCCAGGTACGACCCCTTCCCCCTGGCAGGAGGTCATCTTGCGCAAAGGGCTGTACAGCTTCGAAGATGTGCAGGACACGACCCTGATCCGCTGGCAGCCCACGACCAACCGCGGCGCCTCCTCCCTGTTGACGGTTGGCTGGCGCGATGACCTGACCGATCCCGCCGAGGATCAGCGTGCGCTCCTGCGCTTTGGCCTCGATTCGATCCCCTGGAGCGCGCCGGTGCGCGAGGCGCGGCTTTCGCTCTTCTTCCAGTACAGTTCCAACCCGCATCCGGTGAACTTCAAGGTCTTCCGGTTGACGCGGCGCTGGTGGGAACAGCAAGCCACCTGGCAAGAGGCGGGCGTCGGTCAGCCGTGGGCGCGCCCAGGCGCCGATGGGCTGGAAAGCGACCGCCTGACCGATCCCACCGTCAGCCAGATCATCTACCAGCCCAACGGGTGGGTCACGCTCGATGTGACGGCGCTGGCGCAATTCTGGCTCGACAACCCTGGTCAGAACTACGGGATGCTTTTGATGATCGAAGGGTTGGATGGGCAAACCGTCTACTACGACATTCGCAGCGGAACCCACTGGCAGGCCGACACGCGCCCCACCCTCTTCGTGGCCTACACCACCGATCCCGCCGTGCCCACGCCCACCAGCACGCCCACCTATACCCCCACCCCGACCCCTCTCGCCTCGCCCACGCCCGGTTACTGGCACGCCCTGATGTTGCAGCAGGGCAACGACGGTTACAGCGGTGCGCAAGACGCCCACATCGAGGTCTATGCCCCTGAAGCCAACTATGGTCACGAGCCGCAACTCGATGTCCGCTGGTCGAACGACATCTGGCCGCCAACCGCCGACATGAGGTCGTTGCTCTACTTCGATCTGGCCGCCGTACCGGTTGGCGCTGTCGTGCAGCAGGCGACGCTGGAGGTCTATCAAACCAGTCGCAGCAATGTGACGGCGATGAATCTCGACCTCCATCGCGTCCTGCGCGCCTGGACGGAGACCGATGTCAGTTGGCGCCGTAGCATGCAGGAGGCGAGCGGCCCGCTGCTCTGGAACGTCGCCGGCGCCTCTGGCAACAATAGCGATCGCGAACGTGAGCCGCACGCCCGGGTTGTGATTGACAGCTACTCCGGCTGGCGCAGTTTCGACGTGACGGATCTGGTGCAGCTCTGGGTCAACGAACCGGGCGCCAATCGCGGCCTGCTCCTGCAGGGCAAAACCAGCAACGAAGATACGGTGCTGGTCAGTTTCGCCAGCAGTGAGTATGGGCGCGATCACGCCCTGCGCCCGCGGCTGAATCTGGTCTACACGACGTTTGCCGGCGTTGCAACGGCCACGGCGACGGCCACGCACACGTCCACCCCGCTGCCGACGGCCACGCCAACAGCAACGCCAACGCCGACGCCCATCACAGCGTCCAATGCGCTGGTGTTGACGCTGCAGCAGGGCACGCGCGGCTACTTCGGCGTGAACGATTTCTGGATGAGCGCCGGCTCGCCATCCACCACACACGCCCTGGAGCAGATTCTGCACGTGGGGCCAAGCTCGCAAGCGATGGTGGCACGCGCGGTGCTCTCGTTCAATCAGGGGCAACTGCCGCCCAACGCCGAAGTGTTGGGTGCCTGGCTGGAGCTTTATCTGCAAGATCTGTCCAACGGCGTTTCGCTCGACGTCAGCGTCCACATGATGCGACGCGGATGGGCCGCCGCCGCCGCCACCTGGCAGCAGGCCAACACGGGTCAGCCCTGGTATCGGCAAGGCGCCAACAGCAATCTAGATCATGATCCCACGCCGCTCGACATGCAGCGCCTGCCCGCCGAGCCAGGTTGGATGCGGTGGGACGTGACCGCGGCCGTTCGACAATGGCTGCAGGAACCCACCGAAAACTACGGCTTCCTGGTCAAAGGCGATGGGCCGGCAAGCGTGCAGGTCGGTTTCAACAGTTCTGAACGGGTTTGGCCTGGCGGCGCGCCTACCGCAGGTCGCCCTCGTCTTGTCATCGTGTATCGCAAGCCCTGAAGCGGCATGTGCGCCCGGTCATCGCAAGGGGCCGGCGAGCGTGCGACCGTATCCAGAGATTGTTCGTCGTAGAACCGGGCCTCTGCCACTGGTAGAGGAACCCGCAGGAGGAGGAAAAAAGCGGTGGCCATTTCGGATGAACTGAAACAGCTCTTGGCGCAGCCATCCCGGCTGGAACAGTTGGGCATCCCCGCATCCATTGTGACCGATCTCGTCTATCGGCTGCTTTTCAACGAAGGCGAGGTCAGCGTCGGTCGTTTCGTGGAGATCTTGCGTTTGCATCCGCAGATCGTGGATCAGGTGCTGTCGGAGATGTCGCACGATCATCTGGTGGAGGTGGTGCGCGCCGGGGCGTTGCGCTTCAGCTACACCTACCGACTGACCGACGAAGGGGGCAAGCGGGCGCGCGATTCGGTTGACCGGGCACAGTACGTCGGGCCGACGCCGGTTGACCTGGAGGCCTACAAACGCTCGGTGATGCTGCAAACCAGCAATCGGCAGCGCGTCAATCAGCAGCAAGTCAAACAGGCGCTCAGTCACCTGATCCTGCCGGAGAGCTTTCACCGCAAGATCGGGCCGGCGGTCAACGCCGGTTCATCGCTCTTTCTCTACGGCCCGCCCGGCAACGGCAAGACGACCGTGGCCCAGGCCATCGCCAAGCTCATCGCCAGCACAGACCCGATCTGGCTGCCCTACGCCATCACTGTCGGTGGGCAGATCGTTCAGGTGTTCGACCCGCTCGTCCATGTGCCGATCAAGACCGATCCGAACGATCCACAGGCCGGCCGCATCGGCGGCCAGCCAGCAGATCGGCGTTGGGGAGTGTTCCAGCGCCCTTCGGTGATGGTGGGTGGAGAACTGCGCATGGAGGCGCTGGAACTGCGCTTCGAACCGATTGCCAAGTTCTACGAAGCGCCGCTGCAGCTCAAAGCCAACGGCGGCATGTTCCTGATTGACGACTTCGGGCGCCAGCAGATGAGTCCGCAGGAGCTGCTCAACCGCTGGATCGTGCCGCTGGAAAGCGGCATTGACTTCCTGCGCCTACGTTCGGGGCAGACGCTGGAAATTCCCTTTCGCCAGTTGATCGTCTTTTCCACCAACCTCGATCCGAGCGAGCTGGTGGACGGCGCCTTCTTGCGCCGCATCCAGATGAAAGTGGAAGTATCGGGACCGGATGAAATCACCTTCCGACAGATCTTCATCCGCATGTGTGAAATCTACAAAATTGCGTTCGACGAGACCGGCTTCAATCACATCATCCGCAAGTGGTACCGCGAAGCCAACCGCCCCATCCAGTCGGTTCATGCGCGCGACATCATCAAGACGCTCATCTCGATCTGCGACTACACCGACGCGGCCCCGCGCCTGGCGCCAGACTTGATTGACGAAGCGTGCAGTTCGTACTTCGTGGAAAACCGCGAGGCGAGTTAGCGACGATAATCCCAGAGTACAAACCCTGAGGATTTGGAGCTTCCGGTGCAAGTCATCGAGCAGATACAACAACTCCAACGCCGGCGCGGCGTTGGAGTTGTTGCTTTGCGTAACAGGTACCCCCAAGGGGATTCGAACCCCTGTCTCCACCTTGAAAGGGTGATGTCCTGGGCCTCTAGACGATGAGGGCATCTCTGCTGACTGGCGTACTTCCCCAGAACGAAGGCGATTCTACCAGAGATGCGCGCCTCCGTCAAATCATCACCCAAACCTCACTCAGGTGGGGCGCAGGCAGACTCCGCACGTCTGGCACAGATCTTCGGCCTGACCAGGCTTCATCAGCCCCTTGTCCAGACGCCACTGCGCCAGTTTGGCTACTTCGGCCGGCTCGAAGGGGCGCTCACGCCCCAACTGCGCCAACATGTGCGTGATGTGGGCCGCCGACTCCAGCTTCTCCAGCTTAAGGTAGGCTTCGAACGGCGTCCCGGCCACCGTCACGCTGCCGTGGCGCTGCAAGATCAGGGCGTCGTATCGCTGGATCAGGTCACGAATGACGACGGCGCCTTCGGCCGAAGCGGGTGTGGCATACTCGGTCGTCGGGATCATTCCCAAGGTCATCACCACCTCGGGCAGCAGGCAGCGCGCCAGAGAAATACCCGCAATGCTCAGTGCAATGGCCAGCGGCGGATGGGCGTGCACCACGGCCCCAATGTCAGGCCGCTGGCGATAGGCCTCCAGATGCAGCAGCATTTCGGAACTGGGACGTAGCCCGCGCGCCGCCCCATGCCGCGGCCCAACAATCTCCAGCTGGTCGTCCACAATCAGCAACTGGTCTGGTTCGATGAACCCCTTGCTAAACCCGCTCGGCGTCGCCAAATAACGTCCAGGCGCCAGCTTGACCGACACGTTGCCGTCGCTGGCAATCGCATAGCCCCGTTCCCACAAAAGTCGGCAAACGAAAACGACCTCCTTGCGCCAGGCCGTTTCTGTCCCCGGCAACGGCCGCCCCGCATTCGCCAACGGCCTCTCATAACGTGGTTGCGCCATCACCCCTCCCCCTCGAATCTCCCCATCTCCCTCTCTCCCTCTCTCCCCATCTCCCCATCCCTCTCGCATCATAGCACGGCGCATTCGAAGTCGCCAAAAAAGGGGCCGCAGCGGGATAGTTTGGCGCGCTGTCGGCATCATGTTACAATACGGCCCTATCCAAACAACAACCTGCGCCTCGTTGCCGGGCCAGGTGGAGTCAAGAGCGATGGATCCAATCATAGTATGTGTCGTACAACAGAAGATGCGCCTGCCCGCCGATCTGGCCGATTTCGAGCAAGACCTGCGCCGCTTTCTGCGCGTCGCCCAGGCCAAAGGCGCCCAGTTGATCGTCTTCCCCGAATTGACAGGGATGATGGCCGCTCCGCCCCTGCTCGACGGCCTGCGCGCCGGGCTGCTCAAACAGGCCGACAAGGGCCGCCAAAGCCGGGCATCGCTGTTGGAACGCACCCGCAGCAAGCTGGCATCGGGCGCCGCCAATTTGCTCGGCTCCGATTTCAAGCGCGAGTTGGGCCGGCTGCTCAACGCCAATGGCGCCTCGTTGTGGGAAAGCTACGCCGATCTCTTTGGCCGCCTGGCGCAAGAGGCCAACGCAACGATCGTCGCCGGCAGCCTCTACATCGCCGATCCGGTCGGCGGAGAAATCCACAACATCGCCTCGGTCTTTGGACCTGACGGGGCCATGCTCGGCCAGCAGGCGCGCATCGTCATGGCGGGCGAAAGCGCCGATCTGGCCACAGCCGGCCGTGGCTGGGGCATCATCACCGCCCCCGTCGGCCGCCTGGGCCTGCTGCTCGGCGCAGATGTGCTCTACCCCGAAGTGGGGCGCCTGCTGGCCGGCCAGGGCGCCGATTTCTTCATCAGCCTGGGCGCCTGCGGCGAACCGGCCCTCTATCATCAAATGCGCGCCGGTCTGCTGGCTCGCGTGCAAGAAAATCAACTCTACGGCGCCATCAGCTTCGCCATCGGTCACAACCCCTTTACGCCGGGCGACACGCAGCCCTTCGTGGGGCGCAGCGCCATCTGTGCGCCGCTGGAATTCACCCACCGCTACACTGGCGTCATGGCCGAAGTCGGCGCCGACTCGACCGAGGGCGTCATCAGCGCCATCTGGGACTTCGGCGCCCTGCAGCAGTTGTGGGAAAAGAGCGCCGTCCCCATGCGTCAGACAGCCGCGTTGGAAGGCGCAGCGCCCGCACTGCGCGCCGCTTTCGACGCCTACCGGGTGGCCAACGCTGTCCCCGCCCTGCCCCTGCCAGACGCAATGCCGCAACTGCTCGCGCCGGCCGAAGCATCGCCCGCCCTGGCCCTGCCAGCGCCCACCGCGCCGTCCGCCGCCCCGCCGATCACAAGCGACGATCCAGCCGATCCAGACGTCATCCTCTCACTGGACGATCTGCCGGTCGTGGCGGTGAGCGAAGCCCCACTGACTCCGCCGGCGGGGCTGGACGATCCGTCGGCGCTCGCGGCCGATGCAACGTCCAGGCCACGCCGCTGGCCCTGGCAACGGTGACGCCGGCGCGCCCATGCGTCCACACCCGAATAGGGCCACAAGAAACACTCGATCAATGTCAATCATTCCCAAATTCATTCTGCGCAAGGTCTATGCGCCGCACAGCCTGCGCAATCGCAGCGATGGGTTCGAATTTATGCTCAGAAACAATATCGGGGCGGCGACGATCACCGCCGTGCATGAGATCAGCCTGAATCAACAGCCGTTGGACGCGGCGACAGTTTTCATTGAGTGCAACGGCGGCCCCCAACGGCCGATCTCCGCCATTCAGCCGCAAGCGCCTCTCGTCCTCGGCACCGATGTGGAGGCGCACGTGCGCGTGCACGGCGCGCCATTGATGTCGCAGGTCAAACACCATCTGGCCCTGCGTGTGGCAACGCGCGAAGTGGGCGAAGTGACCATCCCCATCGAGGACACACCAGGCGCAACAGCGGCAACCGGGACCGAGGCGATGGAAACAGCGATGAAAACGGCGGCTGCCCCAGTCGAAGCGGAGGCCGAGACGCCCGACTATCGCGCCTTGCGCGTGACGGCTCCGCAGAAGGAGCCGGCGGCGAAGCCGATCAAGGTCGCCATCATCGGCGCAGGCAGCGCCGTCTTTGCCCGCCAGTTGATGACCGACATCCTGGCCGTGCCTGGGCTGGATGAAGGCGTCTTTGCCCTGGTGGACATAGACAGCGAGCGGTTGGAACTGGCACAACAGATCGGCGAGCGGTTGGCAGCGCTGAGCGGTAAGCGGTGGCGGGTAGAGGCAAGCGTCGAGCGAACGCGTGTGCTGGCCAACTGTGACTATGCGATCAACAGCATCGAGGTGGCGGGCCTGGCCAACGTGCGGCACGATTTCGAGATTCCGCACAAGTACGGCGTTGATCAGTGCATTGGCGATACCATCGGCCCAGGCGGCATCTTCAAGGCGCTGCGCACCGGCCCGGCCTGGCTTGACATCGTGCGCGACATCGAGCGGTTCAGCCCGCACGCAGTGATCTTCAACTACACGAATCCAATGTCCATCCTGACGTTGGCGGCCAGCATGAGCACGCGCCTGCCTGTGGTTGGACTGTGCCATTCCGTGCAAGGCACCTCGCGCCAGCTCGCCAAATATCTCGACCGGCCCTACGACGAGCTGCGCTGGCGCTGCGCGGGCATCAACCATAACGCCTGGTTCACCGAACTGACGTACCAGGGCGAGGATCAGTATCCCCGGCTGCTGGAGCGGATGCATGACCCGGAGATCTACGACTGCGACCCTGTGCGTTTCGAGATGACGCGCTACTTCGGCGCCTTCGTCACCGAGTCGAGCGGCCATTTTTCGGAGTATGTGCCCTATTTCCGCAAACGTCCTGACCTGCTGGCGCGCTACACCCGTTCCGGCTATCGAGGCGAGACCGGCTTCTACGCCAACAACTGGCCGCAATGGCGCCAAACCAACGATGAAACGATCCGGGCCATGCTCGACAGCCGCGCCGAGATCAATCTGGCGCGTAGCGAAGAATACACCGCCGACATCATCGAGGCGATGCAGTTTGGTCGCCCGGCGGTGATCTATGGCAATGTGCGCAACACCGGCCTGATCGCGAATCTGCCGGACGGCTGCGTAGAGGTGGCGACGCTGGTGGATCGCAATGGCCTGACGCCCACGCACTTCGGCGCGCTGCCGCCGCAGTTGGCGGCCCTGAATCGGGCGCACATGGCCGTGCACGAGTTGGTGGTCGAAGCGCTGCTGACGCGCAAGCGCCAGGCGGCGCGCTACGCCCTGCTGCTCGACCCGCTGACGGCGGCAGTCTGTTCGCCCGCCGAAATCAGCGATATGTTCGATGAGATGTGGGAGGCGCAGCGCCCGTACCTGGGCGCGTGGTCGTGAAGGAGAACGTTGGCAGCCCCGAATCGGGCTGCCAACGCCACTCGGTTTCTGTCAGTCAGGTGGGAACGCCGGCTGATTCCAGATGCGGACGTCGCCAGCGCAACGATTTGGAACGGCGGGCCAGCGTGGGTGGCGTCCAGGTGGGCGACTGCGCCGGGCGCAGCGGCGCCGGCGGCGGAGTGGAGCGATAGCCGACCAGGCGCATCAAATCTGATTGTGATTGAGCCGCCTCGACGCGCTGCGTCAGGCGGCCGTTCTTTTCCGCAAAGACGATGCGGCGCGGCTCTGGGCTGAGGCAGTGATGTGCGCCGCCGCGCCCAGAGATCATCTGCTGATAGGCGCCCACGCCGCACACGGCGATGACGCTGCCAACGCCCGTGTCGGGCAGCAACAGTGGGTCGGCGCCGGGCCTGGGGTAAACATCGTCCGAATCGCAGGTGCGGCGGCTGCCCAGCCTGACGGGGCGCAGCGGCCGATCCCAACCTTCCAGCGGCAGGA
Source organism: uncultured Anaerolineae bacterium (assembly GCA_964580725.1). Classification (GTDB taxonomy): domain Bacteria; phylum Chloroflexota; class Anaerolineae; order SSC4; family Amarolineaceae; genus Amarolinea. Next base: position 19,155 of record CAZOLV010000026.1, read on the forward strand.
TGACGAACTGCTGATCGGGCACCAGCACGCTGTCGGGCGCGGCGACCATCAGACTGCCGTTGATCAGATACCAGTCCGGCTGACCATCGCGGCCGCGCTTGACCTTGCCGACATCGAACAGATAGACGCTGTGGTTGGCCACGGTGTAGCGACCGAACTCGCCCATCAAATCGGGCATCGGTACACCGAAGGCGGCGCAGTGGACGCGCATTTCCTCCATGAGCAGGGTCAGAAAACCAACGTAGTCGAACTCGAAATTGAGCCGGTAGCCCGAAGTTGGCGTGCCGCCGCCGTAGTTGAAGATGCGCAGCGTGGGTACGCGCTGGCGCAGCCGGCAGTAGTTGGCGATCGAGGTGCGCAGGGTGGCCAGAAAGTGATCGGCGTTCTCGACCTGGCTGCCGATCATGGCGTGATAGATCACCAGGCTGTGCGGCGTGCCTTCCAGCCCTGCCATCACCTCTTCGATTTCGCGGCCGGTCAGGCCAAAACGGTCGTTGCCCAGGTGCGTACCGTCGCGATTGCCCGCCTCGCGCTCTCGCACGCCGAACTGCATCGGCAGCGGGCAGGCGCGCAGGGCTTCGAACTCGTCCAGATCATCCAAAACCGAGATGACCTGGCTGTGGCCGGCGCGGCGCAGGCGTAAAATGGCGTCCACGTAGTGCGCTTCTTTGGACCCGTTGCAGATCAGCAGGCGGTCAGACTTCAGAATGCCGCGGCGCCAGAGGTGATGAGCAATTTCCACATCGGCGGCGGCGGAGGTCTCGTAGTGTGCGCCCGCATCCAGCGCCGTCTGCACCACATCGGCGGCAAAGTTGGCTTTGGTGGCATAGGCGTAGAGGAACGAGCCGTCATAGGCGCTGTTGTGTGCGGCCTGGGCGGCCCAGCCAAGCATGGCGTGAACCTGCCGGGTAATCTGCGGCAGGTAGACCACTTCCAGAGGCGCGCCATAGCGTGCGGCCAGCTCATTCAGATCAACACGGCCGCCCAACAGCAGGCGTCCCTGCTCGCGCGCCATGAAATCGGTCAGACGCCCCTCGGTTGGTCGCCGAAGCTCCGACTCGATGAAATTCGCAAAAGAGACCTGGCCTGCAGGCGCCGCCTGGGCGGCCGCCGGCGCCAATGCAACAACTGAGCCGTTCAGGCGCGCATCGTGCGAGCCATTGTGATTGTCGTCATAATTGCCGTTATGGCTGCCGTCATGGCTGCCGTCATGGCTGCCGTCATGGCTTCCGTCATGGCTGCCGTTATAATCGAAAGAAATCAATCTCTGCAACTGGACCAAAACCCTCCCCATCAACCGAGACAAGAACTGTGTGCGCCAGCGCGCACGCGCAGACAAAGACGCCAGGCATCGGCGCGGACACTCAGCGTTGCGCTGCGCAGCCCAAAGCGGCGTCAGCGCGCAAAACAGATTCAGTTACGTTGTGTGAGCGGGTTTGGCGAGAGGGCAGAAAGAAACCCGCTGCCGTGACGGCAGCGGGCCGGAAAAATGGAGAGGATTGCGGAGTTTCTGCGGGGGGCCATCAGAAAGCGCGCTACCTCAGCCAGCTAGCCGGCCAGACCGGTCGTACGGCGTTGGGTTGATCCCTGCCTCACGGACCCGCTTCGTAGAGCAAACGTCCATAACACCTCGAGAAAGCTCACGCAAAAGCCCCTGGCGACCCCAAGTCGCCCAAGCGCCCGGGTTGGGGCGCTGTGTCAAGACCGTGTCATTGCGGCGAGGGCCACAACGTTGCGCAAGCGGCTTCATGTCATACCAGGTGACAGTTCGATTGCGCCTTTCGTGCGCTTCGGCTGCCACGCGATTACAAGTGTAATTATCACACAAAGGGGGGTAGATGTCAAACTGCGGGATCGTCATGTGCAGGGCAGTCGGCGGAGGAGGCCGGGATCAGTGTAGCGAGGAGTTGGGGTAGCTGCGGGCTGACGGGCGCCAGATGCAGGCGAAAGGCGGGCGTCGTTTCGGCCAGGCGGCCAAGCATGGCCAGGTGTGGCGCAATGAAGGCCCGATCCCACCCTTCGATGCTTTGGGGAATCAGCGCCAGCAGCGCCTCCTGGGCGCTGATGGGCATCAGTGCGCTTTCGGTTAGCCCTGGGGTGATGGCAGGAAAGCAGAGAGCCGCGGGAACGGCGCTTTGCGTCCAAACGCCGGGATAAACCTGTTCGGCGGGAAAGGCCCGTTTCTGGCGGCTGTGCCCGCGGCGGCCGGCGGAGTCAGCCAGAATGGGCGCCAGTTCGGGAAAATGGGCCAGGCTGTCGTCGAAGGCGCTCAGCAGGCCGGGAAAGGCGGCGATCTGCAGGCCGGCTGGGGTTTCCAACAGGAACGGGCTGTCGTTGGCCAGCAGCGACCAACCGGCGTGCAGCAGGCTCAGGCCGGTGGTGGTTTTGCCGGCGCCGATGTCGCCGATGATGAGCAGGGCGCGGCCCTGGCGGGATGCGGCAAAGGCGTGTACGGCGAACATCTGCCGGCGGCGCAAGAGCGGCCCCAGGCCGGTGAGCAGCAGATCTTCCAACACGCTGTAGGTTTGCAGGCAGCCTTCTGTGACAACCGCTTCGATGTGCTGCGCGGTCAGATCGGCGCACACCTGGCCCCAGCCGTGGAAATGCGCAGTCAGCCGCTGGCCGGCAAAAAAGAAGGCGACGCGCCCCTCTTCGGCGGCCACGGGCGAGCCGGCCGGCATGGGCGGCAGTTCGACGACCTCGCGCAGGGTCACAATGATGTCGGGCTGGACGCCGGGCGCTGCGGCGAAGGGGCCGTAGATCAGGCCGACGCTGGCGGCGGCGGTGGCGCTGGCGGTTTGTATCTGCACGATGATGTGATGATGAAGACGAAGGTTCGTTTGCACGCCGCAAGTATAGCAGGAGAACGGTTGATGGCAAATTGGACGTTCGGGGAGCAGTTGCACGGCGGACGGCGGCTCACAGCATCGCGCCCGAAATTTGGCTTCGGGGGCGCTTTGTGTTACAATTTCGCCGTCAGTGATGCGCCCCAGTAGCTCAGTGGATTAGAGCGTCTCCCTGCGGAGGAGAAGGCCAGGCGTTCGAGTCGCCTCTGGGGTACCACAAAGCTTGTCAAGGCAAAGAGCCGATCCCGTGTGATCGGCTCTTTTCTTTATGCACAGCTTGCGCTGATTCCCATTTCGGGTTACAATCGGACTATTGCATGGCGTCTTGCGCGAAGAGACTACCCGCCGTCCTGATCGAAGTGAAAGTATTCCCAATAGAAGGATGAGTCGTCCGATGACCAAGCAAACCATTCTCGCCATTGACGATGAAATGCGTGTGCTGCAACTGTTGCGCACCACGCTGCAACTGGCGGGCTACAACGTCTTGACCGCAGCCAACGGTTCGGAAGGGTTGCAACTGGGGCAGCAACCGGGGGTTGACCTGGTGCTGCTCGACCTGGGCCTGCCGGGGCTAAACGGATTCGATGTATTGACCCGCCTGCGCCAGACGAGCGACACGCCGGTCATCATCGTGACGGCCTGGGAAGAAGAGGACAACAAGGTGCGCGGCCTGGAGTTGGGCGCCGATGATTACCTGACCAAGCCCTTTGGTCGGCGTGAACTACTGGCCCGCATCCAGGCTGTGCTGCGTCGCTATCGCCCGCAACAGAGATCCACCGCTCTTGGCATCTTCAAGAGCGGTCATCTGACCGTCAACCTGGGCAAGCGCCAGGTGATCGTGGGCGACAGCGAAGTCCATCTGACGCCGACCGAATTTGGCCTGCTGGCCGAGTTCGTGGGCCATCCAGGCCGGGTTCTCCTGCACAGCTACCTCTTGAGTACCGTCTGGGGGCCTGAATACCGCGACGATGTCACGATCCTACGCGCCAGCATCTATCGTCTCCGCCAGAAGATCGAACTCGACCCGGCACATCCGGAGATCATCCGCAGCGAGCCTGGCATCGGCTATCTACTCGTCGAGATTCCCGGTTCCACTGGTCTGAACTGACGCGCGGGAACCTTTGCCAGACGACGCCCGTCTTGCAGGCACTGCGCGTGCACACGCGGCGCGGGCCGTCCGATCGGGCCGCCGCGGCTGCGTGCAGAAGTTCACGACGGCATCTGTTAGTGTGCGTGGCGCCAACGCCGGGCACCCAGACGCAAGAGTCAGGCGCAGAAATCAGACACGCGAGCGAGACACAGAGTAGAGACAAAGAGTAGAAAGGAACACAACGACACATGACACCCAAAACACATTCGATTCTCCGTACGGCCGGCATCTTCCTGGCGCTGGCATTGGTGCTGGTGGCGGCGCTGCCGGTCCTGGCGCAACAGGGCGCCGGCGACGCGGGCGGCAAGTCCGTCGAACTGACAGTGTATAACGGCAATCTGGCGCTGGTCAAGGAGACGCGCCCGCTGACCCTGACGCTTGGTATCAACGAGATTCGCTATCGCGACGTGGCCGGCCTGATTGACCCCACCAGCGTGCGCTTCAGTTCGCGCACATCGCCCACCGGCACGCGCGTGCTGGAACAAAACTTCGAGTTTGACATCCTCGGCGCGGATCGGCTGCTCGAGAAATATGTTGACCAGGAGATCTCGGTCGTCACTCAGGACGGCAGCGAATACCAGGGCACATTGCTCAACGGCACAAACGACCTCATCCTGCAGAGCGGAGATGGTCGGGTCATTGTACTGCGCCGCGAACAGGTGCGCACCTTCGCCTTCCCCGCCCTGCCCGCCGGCCTGATCACGCGCCCCACGCTGGTCTGGATGGTCGAAACCGACACAGCCGGCAAGCACATGACCGACGTCACCTATCTGACGCACGGGATCGGCTGGTACGCCAACTATGTACTGTTGTTGGCCGACAACGAGAAGACGCTCGATCTGAACGGTTGGGTGACGCTCGACAATCGCAGCAATGCCGAATATCGCGACGCCAAACTCAAGCTGGTCGCCGGGACGATTGCCCGTGCAACGACAGAGGTCATGTACAAGGTCGTAGAGTCGGATCGCATGTACGCAGCGGCGCCCACGCCGACGCCTCAGGTGAGCGCGCGCAACTTGTTCGAATACCATCTGTACGAGGTCAATCGGCCGGTCACGGTGGCGAACAATCAGACCAAGCAGATCGAGTTCGTCAGCGCGCAAGGGATCACAACCACCAAGTATTTCCTGTATGACGGCTCCGGCATGCGATTCCAGGGCTATGGCCCCATCTTCGATCAGGGCTACGGCAACTCTGGGCAAAATGCGGTGAAGACGATGGTGGAGTTCGAGACCGGTAAGAAGAACAACCTGGATGCCGCGCTGCCGGCGGGCATCGTGCGTCTCTTCAAGCCTGACACGGACGGCGTGCCACTGTTGATTGGTGAAAGCCAGATTAGCCATACGCCGAAAGGTGAGAAAGTGAGTATGTACGTGGGCGATGCCTTCGACATCGTAGGCGAGCGCACACAAACCGACTTCAAGCGCCTGGGCGAAAACACGGTCGAAGAGTCGTTCAAGATCGTCTTGCGTAATCGCAAAGAGAGCAATAAGGAGAACGATGTCGAGGTACGTGTGGTAGAGAATCTCTACCGCTGGAGCGAGTGGGAGATCGTACAGACCAGCAACAAAGACTACACCAAGTTGGATGCGCAGACCATCGAGTGGCGCGTTCCGGTCAAGGCCGATGGTTCGGTCGAGATCACGTACCGCGTGCGTTATCGCTTCTAGCGCGCGTTGTCGTCAATTGCATAGACTGAGAACACGCCCGACGCCAGAAGTGCGTCGGGCGTGTTCTTTGACAACAAGCAGTTGTTCGGCCGTGCACCGCCGCTATTTGGAATAGATGCTACGGTGAGATGCCGGAGCCGTGTTATAATTTTTCTCAACTACTTGAGAAAAAAGTGCGGAATATCACAACTGCTAAACGCCGTCTCAAAATTCCCGCAGCCTGATGGTGCAGAAGCGAGGTGACTCATGAGATTGTATGCGGAACAGATTGCCCAATCGCCGCTGCTCGACCGACAAAAGGAACGTCTGCTGGCCCAGCGTATGCTGGACGGCCAGATCGCTCGTCAAAACCTACACAACCATCACACTCTCACCGCCGAAGAACGCGATGAACTAGAACAACAAACACAACAGGGCGAACAGGCGCGCCAGGCGTTGATTCTGGCCAACCTGCGGCTGGTCTTCAGCGTCGCTCGCCGCTACCAGCGGTTGGGAATGCCGATGGAAGACCTGGTCCAAGAAGGCATGGCCGGTCTGCTGCAAGCGGTTGAAAAGTACGATTGGCGCAAGGGCAACAAGTTCAGCACCTATGCTGTCTGGTGGATTCGCCAGGCTGTCACGCGGGCGCTGTCCAACCAGAGCCGCACCATCCGCCTGCCCTCGTACCGCGTCGAACAGATCAGCAAGATCTATCAGGTGCGAGACCGGCTGTCGCAGCGTCTGGGCCGCGATCCTTCCAGCGCCGAGATTGCCGATAGTCTCAACTGGGAAACCAGCCAGGTTGACTATGCCCTGCAGCTCGGCGACATGCACGCCGCCTCCCTCAACGCCCCTGTGACAGACGACGGCGATGACAAGGGCGAGCGCACCCTCATGCACATCATCAGCGATACGCACGCCATCGAGCCGATTGACCAGGCCTATCGCTCGCTGCTCTACACTGCGCTCGAACGGGAGCTGACCCGTCTCGATCGGCGCGAGGCGCAAATCCTGCGTCTGCGCTATGGTCTGGACGGCGGACGCGAACATACCCTGGCCGAAATCGGCCAATACGTTGGCCTGACGCGAGAACGGGTCAGGCAGATCCAAAAAGAGGCGCTGGCCAAGCTGATGGCCGCGCCCGATCTGGCCAACCGCTACGAGCCGGATTGACCAGGCAACCGAGAGACGCCAGCCTCGCCCGCAGGCTGGCGTCTCTTTTTTGTCACACCCCCGCGGCCAGGTTCCCGCCGCCCGCTGCCAGGCACACGTCGGGAACTCCACTTTTTTGCGTTGACGCATTTTGCATTCACTGGTACAATTCCGTCTGCTGGCGCACAACGCGCACGGCGCGCCGATGCCATCGTGTGGCGCAGCGCCTATTTTTTCGACGAGGAGGTCGTTTCATGTCTGATCGAGTGGCCCTCTATTTGCAGGATAAGCATGACATTCGCGAAGGGATGGAGTATGTCAAGTACGCCGAAGATCGCGGCTTCGAGGCAGTTTGGCAGGCCGAATCGCGCCTGGTACGCGACGCTATCGTACCGATGGCCGCCTTTGCCGCCGTCACCAGGCGCATCAAAATCGGCTCTGGCGTCATCAACAACTGGACTCGCAATATCGGCCTGTTAGCGTCCACCTTCCTCACGCTGGACGACCTGGCGCCCGACCGCATCATCTGCGGGATTGGGGCGTGGTGGGATCCGCTGGCCAGGAATGTCGGCATCGAGCGGCGCAAGCCGTTGTTGGCGATGCGCGAGACGATCGAGGTGATGCGGCGGCTGCTGGGGATGGAGACTGTTACTTTCCACGGCGAGTTCCATCACGTGGACGGCATCACACTCGATGTCGTACACGGCCGGCGTGAACCGCGCAACGTGCCAATCTACATCGGCGCGACCGGCATGGAAATGATGAAGATGGCGGGGGCGATTGCTGACGGGGTGGTGCTGAATTACTGTGTGCCGCCGGAGTACAATATGCCGGCGCTCGAGGCTTTGGCCGAGGGGGCCAGCCGCAGCGGTCGTCACTTGGAGGATATTGACCGGCCGCAGCTTGTCGTTTGCTCCGTGCACGAAGACCATGACCAGGCCATCGCCGGCGCCAAAGAACTGCTCACCCAGTATCTGGCGCAGCAGCCTCATATTGCGAAGGCGAGCGGGGTTTCGCCGGAGGTTGTTGCTCAGATTCAGAGCATCCTGGGCTGGCCGGCTACGCATGAGCAGGTGCGCGCCGCCATGAAGTTTGTGCCCGACGATCTGGTGCTGCGCATCAGCGCCACCGGCACACCCGACGAGGCGCGCGCGAGGGTGCGCCAGTACGTGGCGAATGGCTGTACGTGTCCTATTCTCTATCCGTTGGGCGATGTCAAGCTGATGATTGATACGTTTGCTGATGGTTACGCTTGAGCCGGCGATACTGAAGGTGATCCTATGACATCTGCGGCCTGGGGCCTTTATTCGATTCCCGCTTCGTTGGACGAGGCGCTGGCGCAACTGGCTGAATATGGCGCCGGCGCTCGTATCATTGCGGGGGGTACGGATCTTTTGCTGGAACTGGAGCGGGGGGTGCGCTCGCACCAGACGCTGATAGACATCACGCGCCTGCCTGATCTCGACCGCATTTGGCTGGACGAAGACGGGCGCCTGCACATCGGCCCGCTTGTGACGCACAACCAGGCGGTGTGTTCGCCCCTCATCGTCGCACACGCCTTCCCGCTGGCGCGCGCATGTTGGGAAATTGGAGCGCCGCAAATCCGCAATCGGGGTACCATCGCCGGCAACATCATCACCGCCTCGCCGGCCAACGATGCTATTACGCCGCTGTGGGCGCTGGACGCCAGTGTGGCGCTGGCCAGCCGGCGCGGAGTGCGCACTTTGCCCTTTGCCGACTTCTTCCAGGGCGTGCGGCGCACGGCCCTGCGGCCGGATGAGATGCTGACCGATATTAGCTTCGAGGCGTTGCCGGCGCAGGCCAGTGGGGCTTTCATCAAGCTGGGGCTGCGCCGGGCGCAGGCGATTGCGCTTGTGAATGTGGCGGTGGTTGTGCATTGGAAGGGGGAGTGTGTGGCGCGGGCGGCGATTGCCCTGGGAGCTGTGGGGCCGACGATTGTGCGGGCGGCGGCGGCTGAGGAGGCGTTGATAGGGGGGGCGCTGACCGATGCGGGTATCGAAGAGGCGGCGGCGCTGGCGGCAGCGGCCAGCCGTCCTATCAGCGATGTGCGGGCCAGTGCGGAGTACCGGCGCAGTATGGTCGCTTCGCTGACGAGACGGGCGTTGACTGCTCTGCGGTTGGGCGAGGAACGGGCGGGCTGGCCTGATCGGCCGGCGACGCTGGCAGTCCCGGGGCAGGAGCAGGGGCAACCGGCCCGCACCTGGCCAGGTTTGCGGTTCGATGCGGCCAGCCCTGTCCATTTTCACCTGAACGGGCAGCCCGCCGTCTTCCAGCAGACGGCGGGACGCTCTTTGTTGGGTGCTTTGCGCGCTGAGACTGGCGCGGGGGGGGCCTATTTGACGGGGACGAAGGAGGGGTGTGCGGAGGGGGAATGCGGCGCCTGCACCGTTTGGATCAACGGCGCGGCGGTGATGAGCTGCCTGACGCCCGCCGCCGCCGTCGCCGGAGCCGAGGTGACGACGATCGAGGGCCTGGCGAACGCCGAAGCCCCCACCCTGCACGCCGTGCAAGAGGCGTTCATCGCTTGCGGCGCTGTGCAGTGCGGCTACTGCACACCTGGCCTGCTGATGTCGGCGGCGCGGCTGCTGGACGAAATCCCTCAGCCGGACCGCAGCGCGGTCGAACAGGCGCTGGCGGGCAACCTTTGCCGCTGCACTGGCTATGCGAAGATTGTCGAGGCGGTCATCGCCGCCGGTCGTCGTCAGATCAATCACGGAGGCGTTGCAGCATGAGAGCCGTCGGCAGTAGTCTTCCACGTGTAGATGCCCGCGCCAAAGTGACCGGCGCCGCCCACTACCCCGGCGACATTGACTTGCCCGATCAACTCTGGATGAAAATCCTCTTTGCCGGTCGTCCCCATGCGCGTATCCGCAGCCTGGATATCCGCCAGGCCGAAACGGCGCCCGGCGTCGTCGCCGTCTTCACGGCGCGCGATGTGCCGCACAACGCTTATGGTCTGAACATCCAGGATCAGCCGGTGCTGTGCGGGCCGCTCGACGAGTTCAACACCATGCCGGGCAGCGACGTGGTGCGCTTCATCGGCGATCAGGTGGCGCTGGTGGTGGCTGAAAGTGAGGCGCAAGCTGCTGCTGCCCTGCCCCTGATCCGGGTCGAGTATGAAGACCTGCCGGTGGTGACCGATCCGTTGGCTGCGATGCGTTCCGACAGCCCACGCGTTCACGAGACGCGGGCCAGTAACGTTGTGCAGAGCTATCGCATTCGCCGCGGCGATGCGGCGGCGGCGCTCGCCAGCGCGCCGGTCGTCGTCGCCAAGACCTACACCACGCACGCCCAGGAACATGCATACTTGCAGCCGGAGGCTGGTCTGGCCCACGTGGATGACAACGGCGTCGTCACCGTCGTCGTCGCCGGCCAGTGGGCGCACGAGGACCGCAAGGAGATTGCCCATGCACTCGGCCTGCCGCTGGAGCAGGTGCGGGTGATCTACCCGGCCATCGGCGGCGCCTTCGGCGGGCGCGAGGATATGTCGGTGCAGATCGTGTTGGCGCTGGCGGCCTGGCGTTTGCAGCAGCGCGGCCTGCGGCGTCCGGTCAAGACCGTCTGGAGTCGCACGGAATCTATCGTGGGACATCACAAGCGGCATCCGATGGTCATCCAGGCGCGCTGGGGCGCCGATCACAATGGGCGCTTGCTCGCCGCCAGCGTCGAAGTGACGAGCGACTGCGGCGCGTACGCCTACACCAGCACGAAGGTGCTCGGCAATGTCACCCTGATGTGTCTGGGGCCGTATGAGATACCGAATGTGGCTGTGGATGCGCGCACCGTCTACACGAACAATGTTCCGTCCGGGGCTTTCCGCGGCTTTGGCGCGCCGCAGGGGCACTTTGCCGCCGAAATGCAGATGAATCACCTGGCCGAAGCCCTGGGGCTTGATCCGGTCGAACTGCGGGCGCGTAACATGCTGCGCGAAGGCGCGCTGCTGGCCACCGGCAGCCGCGTGCCGGCCGGCTGCACGGCGCCGCAGGTGTTGGCGCGCTGCGCCACAGAGGCCGGCTGGATCAACCTGGCCAACGGCTGGCAGCCCGGCCCTGACTTCGGCGTTGCACCTGCTGCGCCGTCGCGCCTGGTAACGGCTTTCGATGCGGCGCCGGCGTCACGCCGGCGCGGGGTTGGCCTGGCGCTGGCGTACAAGAACGTCGGTTTCAGTCTGGGCTTCGTGGATGAATGCTACGCCACAGTCGAACTGCACGGGGCTGCGCAGATCGAGCGGGTGATCGTGCGTCAGGCCGGGGCGGATGTGGGGCAAGGGTTGCACGGCGCACTGCGCCAGATTGCGGCTGAGGCGACAGGCGTGGATATCGAGCGGGTCGAACTGATCGTCTCCGACACCGCCCAGACCGATAACAGCGGCAGCGCCTCCGCCAGCCGGCTGACGTTCATGAGCGGCAACGCCGTCCTGACGGCGGCGCAAGAGGCGCTGGCCCACTGGCGCGCTGAAGAGGAGCACCCCATCATCGTGCGCCACCGTTATGTCCCGCGCCCCACCACTCCCTATGACCCGGAAACAGGCGCATCCGACCCCAACATCACGTTCGGCTACTGCGCCCAGGCGGCGCAGGTCGAGGTAGACTTGGAGAGCGGTCACGTCAAGGTGCAGCGACTGATTTCGGTCAATGATGTGGGGAGGGCGATCAATCCGCAACAGGTGGAAGGGCAGATCGAAGGGGCGGTGGCGCAGGCGCAGGGCTGGACGCTGCTGGAAGATTTCAAGCTGGGGCAGGGACAGGCGCAGGGACGGGTCTTGACCGACCGGCTGAGCACCTATTTGATCCCGACGATTGCCGACGTGGCCGATGTGGTGGAGCCGGTGATTCTGGAAATTCCCGACCCGCAGGGGCCGCTCGGGGCGCGCGGAATGGCGGAGATGCCTTTCATCCCGACAGCGCCGGCAATCGCAGCGGCCGTTCACGCCGCCACGGGGGTCTGGATCAACGATCTGCCGCTGACGCCGGAACGGGTGTGGCGGGCGCTGACGGGCGCGAGGCAGGATGACTGACCAGCGACGCAAGTCGGCGGCGCCCGTCGTCGTTTTGATCAGGGGCGCCGGCGACCTGGGATCAGGCGTGGCGTTCCGGCTGCGCCGCTGCGGCTGGCCGGTGATAATGACGGAGTTAGCGCTGCCTTTGTGTGTGCGGCGTGCGGTTTGTTTTGCGGAGGCGGTATACGAAGGGGAAACGGTTGTGGAGGGCCTGCGTGCGCGGCGCGTGGCTGCGCTGACCGAGGCGTGGCAGGCGTTGGCGGACGGGGTGATTCCGATCTTCGCTCCGCCCCCGCCCGCGCTGTGGACGGAGCTACACCCCACTGTCGTGGTGGACGCCATCATGGCCAAGCGCAACCTGGCGACGCAGCGCGACGAGGCGCCGTTGGTGGTGGGGCTTGGGCCAGGGTTTCGGGCCGGCCAGGACTGTCACGCCGTCATCGAGACGCAGCGCGGTCACACCCTGGGCCGTGTCTACTGGCAGGGCCAGGCGCTTCCCGATACGGGAGTGCCCGGCCCGCTGGTGGGGGTGGAGGGGGTTGCGGCGGCGGGGCGGGTGTTGCGCGCCCAGGCAGACGGCTTCGTCACACCGGCGCACGCCATCGGCGACCGGGTGCAGGCGGGTGAGACGTTGGGCTGGATCAGCCGGGAGCCGGGGTTGCGGGAGGGGGCTGTGGTGCAGGCGCCCTTCGGCGGCGTTTTGCGTGGGTTGATCCACCCGCTGCGGCCTGTGGGGGTGGGGGACAAGATCGGCGATCTCGATCCACGGGGCGCAGTTGACCACTGTTTCACCATTTCCGACAAATCGCTGGCGGTGGCGGGCGGTGTGTTGGAGGCCATCCTGAGTCACGCGGCGTCATCATGAACCTGAGCACGGCGCTGCGGTTGCGGCGCGGCGATGTCGTCAGCCTGACAGGCGGGGGCGGCAAGACGACGGCGATGTTTCGCCTGGCGCGTGAGCTGGCCGCCGCCGGCTGGCGCGTCGTCAGCACCTCGACGACCCGCATCTTCGCCAGTCAAACCCACCTGGCGCCCTGCCATTTGCGCCTCGATCAAGCCACCTATCTGCCGTTCGAACTAACAGCGGCGCTGGCCACGTATCATCATGTCCTGGTGACGGGACAATCGGACGATTTCGAGGGCAAGGCGCATGGTGTGCCGCCGGGCGTGGTGGATGCGATCAGCCGGCTGCCGGGCGTGGACATCACGCTGGTGGAAGCCGACGGGGCGCGCATGAGACCGATCAAGGCGCCGGCGTCCCACGAACCGGTCATTCCGGCCAGCACAACGCTGTTGGTTCCGGTGATCGGGCTGGATGCGCTGGGCCGGCCGCTGACCGAGGCGCACGTCCACCGCCCCGCGCTGCTGGCCGCTGTCACCGGGCTGGCGCCGGGCGCGCCCATCACCCTGGAGGCCGTTGGGGCGTTGTTGAGTCATCCTGCGGGCGGGGTCAAGGGTGCGCCGGCGGGTGTGCGCGTGACGCCGCTGCTGAATCAGGCCGATGTGCTGCCGCCGGCGCAGGTGGAGCGGGTTGGGCTGTGGCTGCGGCGGTTTGTGCGCCAGGCGCGCATGTTGGATGCGGTGGTTCTGGGCGCTGTGGCGACTGAGCAGCCGGCGGGGCTGGTCAGCGGGCGCACGGCGGGGGTGATCCTGGCCGGCGGGGCGGGACGACGGTTTGGGCAGATCAAGCAGTTGTGGCCCTGGCAGGGTGCAACGATGCTCAACCATGTGATCGGCCAGGCGCTGGCGGCGCGCCAGCTCGACGCGCTGATCGTGGTGCTCGGCTGTCAGGCGGAGGCGATCCTGCCCACGCTGGCGCCGTTCGGCGACCGCATTCAGATCGTCGTCAACCCAGACTGGGCCGACGGGCAGGCGACTTCGGTGCACAGCGCCGTGCGCGCCTTGCGCACGCAGGCAGCGCCGTATTCGGCAGCCGTGTTTCTGCTGGCCGATCAGCCGGAGGTCACGCCGGCGGTGGTGGATGCGCTGGTCGAAAAGCACCGCGTCACGCTGGCGCCGCTGGTCGCCCCACTCTACCGCGGTCAGCGCGGCAATCCGGTGTTGTTCGACCGGGATGTTTTCGACGCTCTACTGGCGTTGCGCGGCGATGTGGGCGGCCGCCCGCTGCTGCAAACCTACGCCGAGGAAGTGGTCACAGTGGCAGTGGATAGTCCGCTGCCGCGGGACATTGACCAAATGGAAGACCTCATGCTGGACTCGTCAGAATAGGAACTGACTATGCGAATTGGGTTGCTTCTCGATGTCTACAAACCGATCATCAACGGCATTACCACCTTCGTCAGCCTGCACAAACGCACGTTGGAGGAGATGGGGCATGAGCCGTGGATCATCACCCTGGGACATACCGATTATCAGGACGATGAGTTTCGCGTCGTGCGGTCGCAAGCCGCCCCGCTCAGCAACACCGGTTATTACATCAACTTCGGCTACAACAAGGAAATTCGGCGTCTGCTGCGCACGATGGACATTCTGCACGTGCATCACCCCTTCCTGAGCGGCGCGATGGCAGTGACGATTGGGCCGCGCTACGGTATCCCCGTCATATTCACCAACCACACCCGTTACGATCTGTACGCCCAACAGTACCTGCCGATGGTGCCGGCAACGATGTCGGACACTTTCATGGAGACATTCTTTCCCGCTTTTACGCAGCGGTGCAGTCTGGTCGTCGCACCCTCGGCCGGTATCCAGCAGGTGCTGCAACGTTGGGGGGCGCAGTGCCAAATCGAGGTGGTGGCCAATGGCATAGATGTCGAACGTTTCTACCAGCCGTCCTGGCGCACGACGCGCAGCGCCGTGGGGCTGCCAGAGGGCGGGCCGGTCGCCGTCTTCGTTGGCCGCATGGCGGGCGAAAAGAATGTGCTGACACTGCTGCGCGCCTTTGCGCCGGTGGCGCGTGAGGTTCCAGAGGCGCGCCTGCTGCTGATCGGCGGCGGGCCAGAGCTCGATTCGTTTCGTCAGGCGGCGCAAGGTTTTGGCATTGGGAGCCAAACGATCTTCGCCGGGCCGGTTCCCTATGACCACATGCCCGGCTACCTGGCGCTGGCCGATTTTTTCGTCACCGCCAGCATCAGCGAGGTACACCCGATGACGGTGTTGGAAGCGATGGCGAGCGGCCTGCCGGTGTTGGGCATTGATTCGCCCGGCGTCAGCGACACGGTGATCAATGATGTGAACGGTTTCACGGCGCCCAACGATTATGCGGCGCTGGCGCTGAAGATGCTGCGCCTGTTTACCGATCAGCCGCTGCGCGCCCGCCTGGCTCAAGGCGCCCGCACGACGAGCGTCAGCTACAACATCCGCACCACGACCCAACGTTACGTGGAACTGTACGAGGAGCAGTTGCGCCAACGCCGGCCGGCGCGCCCGCGCTGGTGGAGGCGCTTACAAGTGCAGTCTCGTTTCAATTTGACAGATTAGAACATTCGTGCTATTCTTGGCCCACGTTTTTCCAGCCACAGGACATTGGACAAGGAGATTCAGACATGGCAGCGAGCAAGACGACTGTTGCGAACGATAAGGGCGCTGGCGCCAAAAGCCCGGCGGACGGCAAACTGAAGGCGCTAGATACCACCATCGCCAACCTCACCAAACGCTACGGCGAGGGAACCGTGATGAAGATGGGTGAAGCCACCGAGCTTCATATTGATTCGATCCCCACCGGGGCGCTTTCTCTCGATCTGGCCCTGGGCATCGGCGGCGTTCCGCGTGGGCGCGTGATCGAGATCTACGGGCCGGAATCCTCCGGCAAGACGACCCTCTGCCAGCACATCATCGCCGAAGCGCAGAAACGCGGGGGCATCTGCGCCTTCGTGGACGTGGAGCATGCGCTCGATCCCAAATACGCCGAACGCTGCGGAGTGGATGTCAATGCGCTTTATGTGTCGCAGCCAGACACGGGCGAGCAGGCGTTGGAAATCGCCGAGGCGTTGGTGCGCTCCGGCGCCATTGATGTGGTTGTGGTGGATTCGGTGGCAGCGTTGGTGCCGCGCGCCGAAATCGAAGGTGACATGGGCGACAGTCACGTCGGTCTGCAGGCTCGTCTGATGAGTCAGGCACTGCGCAAGCTCAGCGGGGCCATCAAGCAGTCCAACACGGTGATGATCTTCACCAATCAGTTGCGCCAGAAGATCGGGGTGATGTTTGGCAACCCGGAGACGACCAGCGGCGGCATGGCGTTGAAGTTCTACGCCTCAGTGCGCATGGACATTCGCAAGATCGAGACGCTGAAATCGGGTAACGACATGGTGGGCAGCCGCACGCGCGTCACGATCAAGAAGAACAAAGTCGCGCCCCCCTTCCGCGTAGCTGAATTCGACATCATGTACAACGAGGGCATTTCCAAAGAGGGCGACATTCTCGATCTGGGAGTGACGATGGGTCTGGTGGAAAAGCGCGGCAGCTATTTCACTTACAACGAGGTCCGTTTGGGGCAGGGGCGCGAGAACGTCAAGCTCTATCTGCGCAACAATCCCGCCGCCATGACGCAGCTCGAAGGTGACATCCGCGCCCGCGCCGGTCTCACAGCACGCGCCTTCTCTCCGAGCGAAACGGGCGTCGTCTTGCCCTTCACGTCTGGGGCAGACAACGCCGAAGATGAGGATTACGCCGAAGCCGCGTAATTCCCAACGTCCCCGGCACGGTGCAACAGATGTCCGTATCACCAAAACGCGTGCGCACCGTGCCGGGGACGTGAACTTCCCATTGCCTCACCTCCTTGACACATTTGTGAAATTTGTTATAATCACAAGTGGAGGTTGCAAGCATGGATGCACTGCTCATTGCACGCTGGCAGTTCGCAATCACGACTGTCTATCA
This sequence comes from uncultured Anaerolineae bacterium, assembly GCA_964580725.1. Taxonomy (GTDB): domain Bacteria; phylum Chloroflexota; class Anaerolineae; order SSC4; family Amarolineaceae; genus Amarolinea. Next base: position 35,811 of record CAZOLV010000026.1, read on the forward strand.
CTTCTTCTTCGTCCCTCTCACCCTCGGACTCTCGCTTCTCGTCGCCGTCATGCAAACCCTGTGGGTGCGCACCGGCGACGACGCCTACAAACGGATGACCAAGTTCTGGGGCAAGCTGTTTCTGATCAATTTCGCCATGGGCATCGTCACCGGCATCGTACAAGAATTCCAGTTCGGCATGAACTGGTCGGCATACTCCCGCTTCGTCGGCGACATCTTCGGCGCCCCCCTGGCCATCGAAGCCCTCCTGGCCTTCTTCCTCGAATCCACCTTCATCGGCATGTGGCTCTTCGGCTGGGACAAACTGTCCAAACGGGTGCATCTGGCCTCCATCTGGCTCGTCGCCATCGGCTCGAACCTGTCCGCCCTCTGGATCTTGATCGCCAACTCCTTCATGCAAGAGCCTGTGGGCTACGTCATGCGCGCCGGGCGCGCCGAGATGGTAGATTTCATCGCCCTCATCGCCAACCCGCACGTCTGGGCGCAATGGCCACACGTCTTCTTCTCCGGCCTGACCACGGCTGGCTTCTTCATGCTCGGCATCATCGCCTGGCGACTCTTGCGCCGAGAGAGTGACATGGCGTTCGCACGCCACTCCTTCCAGGTTGCCGCCGTCGCCGCCGTCATCGGCGCCGTCATGGTTGCCTTCGTCGGACACAGCCAGGCGCAGCGCGTGGTCGCCGCACAGCCCATGAAAATGGCTGCCGCCGAAGCCCTTTGGGACAGCGAACAGCCTGCCTCCCTCTCCCTCTTCACCGTCGGCGACATGACCAACCGGCGTGATCTCTTCGCCATTCGCATCCCCGCCTTACTCAGCATTCTCGCCTGCAATCACACCAACTGCGCCGTCGAAGGCATCAACCAACTGCAGGCCGCCTACGAACTACAGTACGGCCCCGGCAACTACGTCCCGCTCGTCGTCGTCATCTACTGGGCCTTTCGAATCATGGTCGGCGCCGGCATGGTCATGATCGGCCTCGGCGGCTGGGCGCTCCTGCGCGCCATGCGAGACCGCAGCACCGCCCCCTCCTGGCTGTTGCGCCTGCTGCCCTTCGCCCTCTTCCTGCCCTACATCGCCAACAGCGCCGGCTGGATCATGACCGAAATGGGCCGCCAGCCGTGGATCGTCTTTGGCCTGCTCAAGACCGAAAATGCCGTCTCTCCCAACGTCTCGGCCGCCGTCGTGCTCACCTCCACCGTGATTTTCACCCTACTCTACGGCGTGCTGATGATCGCCGACATCTACCTGCTCGCCAAATACGCCAAAGCCGACCCCGCTGCGGTCGCAGCCGACGTAGTTCCCTCGTGGGCCTGATCTAGCCCCAGAAGTACGGAGATAACCCATGACACTCGCTTCTCTCTGGTTCGTACTCATCGGCATACTCTTCACCGGCTTCTTCGTCCTCGAAGGTTTCGACTTCGGCGTCGGCATCCTGCTGCGCAGCTTGGGCAAAACCGACCAGGAACGGCGCGCCATCATCAACACCATCGGCCCCGTGTGGGACGCCAACGAAGTCTGGCTGATCACAGCGGGCGGCGCCATGTTCGCCGCCTTCCCCCACTGGTACGCAACCCTCTTCAGCGGCTTCTACCTGCCCCTCCTCTTGATCCTGGTCGCCCTCATCGTGCGCGGCGTCGCCTTTGAATTTCGCAGCAAAGACCAAAACCCGCGTTGGCGCAACTTCTGGGATTGGGCCATCGTCATCGGCAGCTTGGTTCCCGCCCTGCTCTGGGGCATCGCCATGACCAACATCGTGCGCGGCGTGCCCATTGACGCCAACATGCAGTTCAGCGGCCATCTGCTCGACCTCCTGACCCCCTATCCCCTGTTGGGCGGCCTCGCCGGCCTCAGCATCTTCATCCTGCACGGCGCCATCTTCCTGGCTCTGCGCACCGACGGCGACCTGCGCCAGCGCGCCGAAACGCTCGCCAACCGACTGTGGCCCTTCGTCCTCGTCATCGGCGCCGCCGCCGTCGCCGGCAGCTACATCGCCACCGACATCTTCGACCGGCTTGGCGTCAATCCTGGCAGCAGCGCCGTGGGCGCCGGCGCCGCCTTCCTGTTCTGCGGCTGGCTGCTGCGCCAGCGACGCTTCGGCTGGGCCTTCGTCATGACCACGCTGACCATCACGCTCACCATCGTCACCACCTTCCGTGGCCTCTATCCGCGCGTCATGGTCTCCAGTCTCGACCCCGCCTGGAGTCTGACCATCACCAACGCTGCGTCATCGCCCTACACCCTGCAGGTCATGACCATCGTCGCGCTGATCTTCGTGCCCATCGTGCTCATCTATCAGGCGTGGAACTACTGGGTCTTCCGAGCGCGCATCACCGGGCGCAGTGTCCTGAAATACTGACAACACCGGCGCCTGGCGCTCGACAGGGAGATCATGTCCCGCTTCTTCGACCGCCGCCTCCTGCAGCAGGTGCAGGCGCGCCCCTGGCTCCTCGCCCTGACCATCACTCTCGGCGCAGTGAGCGGAGCCGCTGCCGCTGGTCAGGCGTTCTTCCTGAGTCGGGCCATCACCGGCGCATTTCTGGATCATCTCGACCTGGCCGGCGTCTGGCCCTGGCTGCGCGCCTTGATCCTGATCAGCGCGCTGCGCGCCCTGGCCGGATGGGCCGCTGAAATCGTCGCCAGCCGACTGGCCGTCGCCATCAAGAACGACCTGCGCCAACGTCTGCTCACACGCATCCTGGCCCTCGGTCCCTCCTTCACCCAAACCGGGCGCACCGGCGAACTGGTCAACCTGACCTCCGAAGGCATCGAGGCATTGGACGCCTACTTCAGCCAATACCTGCCCCAGGTCGCGCTGGCCGCGCTCATCCCCGCCATCTTCTTGATCGTCATCTTTCCAAGCGACGCGCTGTCCGGCCTGATCCTGCTGCTCACCGCTCCCCTCATCCCCCTCTTCATGATCCTGATCGGCAGTCTGGCCGATGCGCTCACCCGGCGCCAATGGGCCGCGCTCGCCCGCTTGAGCGCCCACTTCCTCGATGTCCTGCAAGGGCTGACCACCCTCAAGCTCTTCAACCGCAGCCGCCAGCAGATCGCCGTCATCCGACAAATGACCGACCGTCACCGCGACGCCACGCTGCAAGTCTTGCGCGTCGCCTTCGTCTCCGCCCTCACGCTGGAGATGATCGGCACACTCAGCACCGCCATCATCGCCGTCGAGATCGGCCTGCGGCTCCTCTACGGACAGCTTCCCTTCGAACGGGCCTTCTTCATCCTGATCCTGGCGCCCGAATACTACCTTCCCCTGCGCCAGTTGGGCGCGCGCTTTCACGCTGGCATCACCGGCGTCAGCGCCGCCCAACGCATCTTCACCCTCCTCACCGCTCCCGATCCTCCCACTGCTCGCACCCTTCAACCCTCTGACGCGCCGGCTGCCGCGTCCGCTGCAACCGCCCCCATTGCCAGCCTGCGCAACGTCAGCGTCAGCTACACCAGTCGTTCACTTCCTGCCCTGGCAAACGTTTCGCTCGACATCTGGCCAGGCGAAAAGGTGGCCCTGGTCGGCCCCACCGGCGCCGGCAAGAGCACCGTCACCCATCTGCTCCTCGGCCTCGTCGCCCCCACGACTGGCACAGTCAGTCTGACCGCCGCCGGCCCAACCGTCGCCTGGGTTCCGCAGCGCCCACACCTGTTCGACGCCACCGTGGCCGACAACATCCGTCTTGGCCGGCCCCAGGCCACTCTCACCGAAGTTACCCAGGCCGCCATCGCCGCCTGCGCCGATCCCTTCATCCGCGCCCTACCGCAGGGCTACGACACACCCATCGGCGAACACGGCAGCCGGCTCAGCATTGGCCAGGCGCAGCGCATCTCCCTGGCTCGTGCCCTCCTGTTGGACGCTCCCCTCCTCATCCTCGACGAAGCCGCCGCTCACCTCGACCCCCAAACCGAGGCCGCCGTCCAGGCTTCTCTGGCAGAGCGTCTACACGGGCGCAGCGCACTCATCATCAGTCACCGCCCGCGCACATTGCAGATGGCCGACCGCATCATCGTCCTGGAAAACGGCCGCATCGTCGAGACTGGAACGCACGATGCCCTGCTCGCCGGGCAGGGCGTCTACTGGAAGCTCCAGCAGGCCGCCCATTCCAATGCCACAGTTTCACAGCCGGCCGATCGAACACCCGGCGCGCCGGCGCGCCCAGAGTCCTCCGCCCCCCTTGTGCCGGCGCCAACCAAACCAATCGCGCCCGTGCAGCCCACCGGCCTGGCGCGTACACATTTTGGACCTTTCGTCCCCTGGATCGCCCTCTCGATTCTACTCGGCTTCCTCACCATCGCCAGCAGCATCGGCCTGCTGGCCACCTCCGCCTGGATCATCGCCGCCGCTGCCCTGCAGCCGCCCATCGCCACGCTGCAAGTCGCCATCGTCGGCGTCCGCTTTTTCGGCATCGCGCGCGGCGTCCTCCGCTACGCTGAGCGCCTAGCCTCACATCAGGTCACCTTTCGCATCCTGGCGCAGATACGCGTCTGGTTCTACAGCGCCATCGAGCCGCTGGCCCCTGCTGGCCTGGCCGCCCATCACAGCGGCGATCTCCTCAGCCGCATCATCGCCGACATCGGCGCGTTGGAGCATTTCTTCATTCGCGTCATCGCGCCCCCGTTCGTCGCCCTGCTCGTCGCCGCGCTCACAGCGATCATCCTCGCCAGCTTCGATGCCAGCCTCAGCGGACCGGCCTTGACCTTCCTCCTCTTGACCGGCCTGGGCGCGCCGCTGCTCACCCTGCTCGCCGCACTTCCCGACAGCCGGCGGCTTGCTGAGCAGCGCGCCAGCCTGAATACGCACCTGGTGGAGAGTATCCAGGGCGCAGCCGACCTGATCGTCTTCGGCGCCAGCCAGCAGCGAACGGCGGCGCTGCGGGCGGCAAGCGTGGACTTGGGTCGCACACAAATCAGGCTCGTCGCCGTCAGCGGCCTGGGCAGCGCCCTGGCCCTGATCTCGCAATGGCTGGCGGTCGTCGCCGTTCTGACCGTCGCCATCCCGCTGGTCGCGACGGCCCGCCTGTCCGGGGTCAGTCTCGCCGTCGTCGCCCTGGTCACCATTGCCAGCTTCGAAGCCGTCCTACCGCTGTCGCTCGCCGCCCAACACCTCACAATCAGCCTTGCCGCCGCCCGCCGGCTTCTGGCCCTCACCCAGCGTCGAACACCCTCCCAAGTCCCGCGGCCAGGTAGCCCAACGCCCACTGGCGCCATCGAGACGGCCGACCCTGCCGTCTGCTTCCAAGATGTGACCCTGCGCTATGCGCCGGGCGCACCGCCGGCGTTGCAGCGCGTTTCTTTCACCATCCCCGCCGGCGACACCCTCGCCGTCGTTGGCCCCAGCGGCGCCGGCAAGACATCGCTGGTCAATGCGCTGCTGCGTTTCTGGGATTATGAGGCCGGAACGATCACTCTGGGAGGCCGTGACCTGCGCGACATGGAAGAGACTGTCGTGCGGGCGCAGATCAGCGCCGCGCTGCAAGACGCTCACCTCTTCAACCTGACCGTGGGCGACAACATCCGCCTGGCGCAGCCCGCCGCGACCCAGGCCGAAGTCGAAGCGGCCGCCAGGACAGCGGGCATCCACAGCTTCATCCTCTCACTGCCACACGGTTACAACACCTGGATCGGCGAAGGCGGCGCACGTCTCAGCGGCGGCGAGCGTCGGAAAATCGCCCTGGCGCGCGCTGTTCTCAAGAACGCCCCACTCCTGATCCTGGACGAGCCGACCGCCCATCTCGACACCGAGGCGGCGCGCGAGATCATGGCGACGTTGGCCAGCGTCATGCAGGATCGCACCACGCTGCTCATCACGCATGATCTACAGCTTGCACAAACCGCCACTCGCATCCTTGCTCTCGATGAGGGACGCGTGGTAGGGGGCAGTGGATAGTAGAGACAGAGGTCAGAAGACACAGGTCAGAAGACAGAGGTCAGAAGACAGAGGTCAGAAGACAGAGGTCAGAAGACAGAGGTCAGAAGACA
>CAZOLV010000026.1:41890-53272 GCA_964580725.1 uncultured Anaerolineae bacterium
GAGGTCAGAGAAGAGCAAGTCTCCAAAGGCCGAAGTTGTCGAAGCCAGGGACGCTGCGATCGTTTTTGACAAGATGAACAGGATTGACATGATGGGTATCAGGACCAGGGGTTTGCGTCCGCTCTGTACCGCTCTGTACCGCCAAATTCATTTGGCGCCCCCTCACGCAGCGCACGCTCAACCGGGCGAGACACGCCGCCGCCAAGCCCCGTTCACGGGGCGCCGCCCTGTAGCCCGGCGACTTCAGCGCCGGGCGGCCTTGCTCGACAGCGCATCGTCCCCACGACGCGTTGTCCCCCCGGTCGGCGTGGAGCGCGCCCCGTGGGGCAAATCACGCCCCACCCGATGCCGGCCGGCGCAGGCTGAGCCTATCGAAGCCTCGCCGAGGTCCTTCAGCCCCGAATTCATTCGGTTGGCGCCAGCCGAGCGGCACGTCGCGGAGCCGCCGCGCGTTGGTCAAACCACGATTCGAGCTTCGCCGGTACGCGCAGATTGATAGCCGTTCAGATGGGCGATGATGCCGCGGAACGACGCCGACGTCAGCAAGTCGAACAGAGAGGCCAGCGAGGCCTGGTCGCGGTCAGCGGCGTAGCAGATCAGGTCGTAGCGTTCGGTGGCGACGGGCAAAAAATCAAGGCCAAGCGCCTGCGCCGCGGCTCGCAGACCCAACCCGGCATCCGCCTGGCCCTGTGCGATCGCCGCCGCGACGGCCATGTGGGTCGCGGCCACCCCATTGTGTCCGGTGATGGCCGCGGGCGCCAGGCCGAGCAGGCGCAATCGGTGTTCCAGCAAGGTGCGTGTGCCTGATCCGGGCTGGCGGTTGACGAAACGCACGTCGTCGCGCGCCAGATCGGTCAGACTGTGAACCCGCTTGGGATTGCCGGCCGCCAGGATGAGTCCCTGTTCGCGTTCGGCCAGTGTAACGGCGCAGACCTGGCCGCCGGGAAAAAGGCGGCGCAGAATCGGCAGGTTGTACTCGCCGGTCTCCTCGTCCAGAATGTGCGCGCCGGCCAGGCCAACTTCGCCATGCAGTAGCGCCAGCAGGCCGTCCAGGCTGCCGACGTAGGAAGCGGTGAAGGCGACCTCTGGGTTGGCCTGCCGCGCCTGCGCCCAGAGCGCCTCCAGCGCCAGGTCGTGGCTGCCGGCAAAGCGCGTCAGGCGATCAGGGGCGCGGACGGCGGCGGCAGGCGTGCGCGGACCGCGCTGTTCACGCCAGGCCGCAAGCTGTAAACCGAACGCGGTCTCGATCTCATCGGGGGTGAAGCCCTGCGCCAGCGCGGCAACGACCGCACGCTCGGCCAGCCCGCGCAAGCGAGCGGCGCCGAAATCGTGCAAGGCCTCGCTGTCGCTGTCTGCCGCGATGATCGTGCCGCGCCGGCCGGCCGTCTGGATCACGCCGGCCGCTTCCAGCTCGCGATAGGCGCGCGCCACCGTGCTGGGATTCACGCCGAGACGATCCGCCAGCACGCGCACCGGTTCCAGTCGCTCTCCTGGCCGCAACGTCCCGCGCGCCACCGCCAGCCTGATCTGTTCGACGATCTGGGCATATTCGGGCGAGCCGCGAGTCAGAGTGATGTTCATCATGTGCGCATCGGCGCCTGGCAAGCCAGCGCTCCCGGTCGTTCGTCCTGGGTCGGTCGTCCGTTGTTGGTCATCAATACACCATCTCCCCGCGCACGAACGCGGCGGTGCGGGGGTCGGCGGGGGCGTCGAAGAAAGTCACAGCGTCGGCCAGCTCGATCAGACTGCCGTTCAGCATCAAGCCAACACGATGCGCCAGCCGTTTCGCCTGGAAAATATTGTGCGTCACGATGACGCTCGTTGTGCCGCGACGGGCGTTCTGCCCACGAATGATCTGTTCGATCAGCCCCACGTTGTAGGGATCGAGGTTGGCGGTCGGCTCGTCCAGCAGCAGCACGCGCGGTTCGATTACCAGAGCGCGCGCCAGCGCCACCCGCTGCATCTCGCCGCCGGAGAGGGTTTGCGCCCCCTGCTTTGCTAACGTGAGCAGGCCAACCTCCGCCAACATGGCGTCCACGCGGCCATCGTCGCGCAAGCCTCGCAGCCTGAGACCGTACTCCACATTGGCGCGCACGCTGCCTCGCCTGAGCACCGGCCGCTGGAAGACGGTGGTCACCTGACGACGCAGCGCCAGCGGCGCGGCGCCGTTGATCGTCTGACCGGCAAAACGAATGATACCAGAAGTCGGGGTTTCCAGGAAGTTGAGCAGCCGCAGCAGGGTAGATTTGCCTGCGCCGCTTGGCCCCACAAGCGCCATAATTTCGCCCTCCCGCATCTCCAGCACGGGTAGGTCGAGTACAGTGTGGGCGCCGTAGGAGTGGCGAAGGTTGGTGAGTTGGTACATGAGCAATTGGCCAGTGAGCAGGTGGTCGGCTCGATCACCCGGCAACCGGTCCACCCGGTTGCCTGGCGCCAACCGATCAGGCTACGCCTTGCCCTGCAGCCTCAGGAGCGCCACGTTGGCGACGAACGCGAGGATCAACAGGATGATACCCAGGGCGAGGGCCAGGGCAAATTCGCCCTGGCGGGTGTTCAGCACGATGGCCGTGGTGAGTACGCGCGTCTTGCCGGCAATGTTGCCGCCCACCAGCATCACCGCGCCGACCTCAGAAATGATGCCGCCGAACGCGGCGACGATGGCGGCAACAACGCCGATGCGCGCCTCCACCAGCACGGCCCACGCCTCCTGCACGGCGGTTGCGCCGAGCGAACGCACCTGGAGCCGCAGCGCGGGATCCACGCCCCGCACCGCCGTCATGGTCAGTCCCATCACCAGCGGCAGCGCGATGATCACCTGGGCGGTGATCATCGCGCTGGGCGTGAAGAGCCAGCTCAGAACGCCGAGCGGCCCACTGCGTGACAGCATCAGGTAGACGAAGAGGCCGACGACGACCGGCGGCAACCCCATGCCGGTGTAGAGGATCGCCGTGATCAACCCGTGCGCACGCGTGCGCGTCAGGCCCAGCGCCACACCGATCGGCGTCCCGATGAGGGTGCTGATGAGGAGCGCCAGGCCGGACACGCGCAACGAGAGTAGGACAATCTCTGCCAGTTCAGCGTCCCCGGCACCGATCAGATGCAGGGCTTCGGCGAAACCGCGCAGAATTTCATCCAACGACCGGATCCTTCGCAATCATGACTGCGGTCGCCTTGATCACCGCCCGCACTTCATCGCCTGGCTTGATATTCATCGCTTCGACCGAGCCTCGGGTGATCGCCGCCACGACCTCGACTCCGTCCACATCCACGACGACCTCGGCCATCACCGCGCCGATCTGCACCGACTTGACGGTACCTTTCCATTGGTTACGTGCGCTCAGCATGGAATCCCCTCTACTTCTTGACGTTCGGATAAAAGAGCGATTGCCCGAACTTGTCGGCGCCGAACTCGGCGATCAGTTTTTGCCCCTCGGCCGAGGTCATCCACTCGATGAATTTCGTCGCCAGGGCGCTGTTGACCGCCGGGAACTTCTCAGGGCTGACGGCCATGAGACCGTACGGATTCAGCAAGGCCTTGTCCTTGTTGTTCGCCAGGTTGTCGCCGCCCACCAGCAGCGCCAGACCCGGCGTTTTGGCCTGCATCGCCAGCCAGGTGCCGCGATCGGCCAAGGTGTACGCCTTCTGCTCGTTGGCGAAGAGCAACGTGTCGCCCATCCCCTGGCCGAGCGAATCATACCACTTCATCTCTTTGGTGGGGGTGATACCCAGGGTCGCCCAAATGGCCTTCTCCTTGGCGTCAGTGCCCGACTTATCGCCGCGGCTGGCAAAGGGCGCAGCCTTGTCCATGATCGCCTTGAATGCGTCTTTGGCCAGGGCCATGCCAGCAATGCTGGCCGGATCGTCCTTCGGCCCGATCACCACGAAGTCGTTGTACATCACGTCGAAGCGCGCCGTGGCAAAGCCGTCGGCCACGAACTTATCCTCGGCGGAGCGGCTGTGGACGAGCAGCACATCGGCGTCGCCGCGGCGGCCGATTTCGATGGCCTGCCCGGTGCCAACGGCGACGAAGTCCACTGTGCAGTTGTTTGTCTTGCCAAAGATCGGCAAGAGATAGTCGAGCAGACCAGTGTCGGCGGTGCTGGTGGTGGTCGCCAGAAGCAGCGTGTCTGGCTTGCGTACAACCGGCGCCGAGGTGGCTGCCGGTGCAGCCGCGGCCGTCGGCGCCGGTTGCGGGGTCGCGGCCGGCGCGGCGCAGCCAGCCAGCAGTAGTTGACTAACGAGCAACACGACAAAGAGGATGGCACACACAGGATGACGTCTCATTGGTTTTCCTTCCAGAAGCGAATATGAATTATTTTGTATGCTATGTAATCATACAAAGCAATTATACCGCATGCCTTCAGGAAGGTCAAGAGAGCGCGCGACCGTTTGCGCTCAACTGTGGACACTGGCGACCACTCTTCACTCTCCACTCTGCACTGTCAACTTTCCACTACCACCGGCAGCGTTCCATCCAATGCACGGCATAGTCCACCAGGGCGCGCTGCGGCATCAGGAGGGCCGTCGCCAGGCCGATCCGGCCGCGCAACACCTGGCCGGTTTCGGCCTCGAACTCGCGTCCAATGAGCGGGAAATCGGAAATGTCCAGTTCGATGTCCTGAAACTGCACCCAGACACGCTCGCCTGCCCTCAGAATCGGAGCGCCATTCAGGGAGGAGCGTTTCCTCCCGTACTGTGCGCGATATTCGGCCAGGTGCAACGACGTGTTGTTGTCGTGATCCACGCCCAGGAGCAGCACCGATCCATCCAGATCGTACACACGCGCCAGCGGCGATGAGTCTCCCAGGCCAAAGTCCAACGCATGGTTGGCCGTCACCGTGACGGCGTGCGGGCCGCGCGCCGCAAACGACATCTGCGGGTGATCGCTGCGCAGCACGGCGTCCTGCTTGCGAAACGTCTCCGGGATGACGCCCATGCCGCGCGTCGGGGTGAGGCCAGGCAGGAACGGCGGCATGGCCGCGCGAATTGTCTCCCACCAGGATTCCGGCACAGGTGGATACTGCCACAGCGCCGGATCGGACAGTTCGCCGGAGTGCGTCGGCATGACCAGCGTGCCCTCTGGGCCAAGCGCCTGTTCCAACGCCAGGATCACACCCACAGCGCCGCCGCACACCCAACCCAGGGTGCTGAGCGACGAATGAACCAGAAGAGTCATGCCGGGACGCACACCCAGCCGGCGCAAATCCTGACAGAGGGATTCCACCGTGTTCGGTTGACTGACAGATGCGATCGCCTTTTCTTCGCTGTGCATGAACACCCTCCTCGGTGTGAAACCAAAAGCGCTGTGCAGATGGGCCGGATGCGGCGCTGGCATCTGCTGCGCCTACAATGTCAGCCTGGCCCAATCACGGCGCCAGGCGCAAGGCCTCGAGCAGAGGCAGGCCACTGCGTTGGCGGAAGAGCGCCAGCGATTCGACGCGCTTCCCTTGCGCGGCTGCCAGCGCCGCCAATGCTTCACGACGCCCCTGAAAGACGCTGAATTCGGGCGTGTGCGCCAGATAGATCACAGTGGGGTTGCTGACGAATGGGGCCAGGCGGGCGACGAAGCCGTCATCCGGCTGATCCAGACGGGCGTAGCCAAACGCTTCGATGGGGGCGACCTTGCCCTGCGTCAGAAACGCCAGTGGGGCGTCGATGCCCCAGTCGAGCGCGATGGCGGTCGCCCCCGGCGGCGTGGCCTGGAAAAAGGCGGCCATCTCGTAAACGGCGCCGGAGTGAGCAGCGTAACCGCCGCTGCGCGCCAGGATGGCGTGATACTGCGCCGTGTTCCAGGCGTCGAAGCCGCCCCACAACAGCAGCGCCAGTGCGGCCAACAGCGCCGCCCGGCGTCCATGCTGCGCCAGTTGATCGGCGGCGGCGGCGCCCAACAGCGGCAGCAGCGGCAGCAGCAGCGCAAAATGGGTGATGAAGAGATCGGAAACGGTGAAGCAACTCTGCACGATCATCAGCGCCACGCAAAACGCCAGCGCCAACAGACGCCGCCAGCCCCGCAGCAGGGCCGGCAGGTCGAGCCGGGTCAACCAAGCGGGAGCCGCCGCAGCCGCGGCGATCTGGCCGGGTTGCGGCGGCTCGAAGGCTGGATAGAGCTGCAGCCCGATCAGCGCCACGGCTGCCAGCAGCCCGCCCAAGACCCAGGGCGCGGCCGGGTTGGCGTAGACCTCGCCCAGGTACCAGAAGTGATGCCCTTGCAGCAGCAAGACCACCTGCGCCAGGCGCGTGGTCAGGTTGGCGCCAAAATTGGCGTTGCTGACGCCGTAATAGGAGGTGTCGAGATTGCCCAAGACACTGGCCAGGGTGCCTCCCGTTTGCAGGTTGTAGAGGAGTAGCGGCCAGACGCCCGCCAGGAAGGCCAGCGCAAAACCGGCGGCCAGCGGCAGAGACGGCAGGCCGCCGGGCGCCGCCGTGCGCCGGCGCCAGAGCCAGGCGAGGGCAGCGACCGCCAGCATGGCGCCAATCGCCCAGACGAAGAGCAGTTTGGCCCACAGGCCGAGGCCCCAGAGGAAGCCGGTTGCCCACAGCCAGCGCGCCCGGCGCGTCTCCTGCCAACGCCAGGCCGTCCAGAGGCTGGCGCAGAAAATTGTCACAACGACGTTGGTCACCAGGACGCCCTGCCTGCTCCAAAAGACGAACGACGGGTTGACCGCCAGGAGAATGACGGCGAGCGTGGCGGCGCGCCGGCTGAAAGCTGCGGCGGCAAAGCGGTAGAGGAAGATCAGCGTCAGGGCGGCGCAGGCGACTGGCAGGACGCGCAGCGCCGTCACGCTGCCGCTGCCCCCCACGGCCAGGAACGGCAGCGCCAGATAGACATTGAGCGCCCCGATGTAATCCTGCACCATGAGCGGCAGCCGCAGGCCGAACAGCGGTAGCGCGGCCCCCCGAAAGAGAGTGAGCGGCTGGCCACGCAGGAGCTGCATGGCGTTGAGACCCGCCTCTTTGGCCTCGTCATAGTGCAGGCCGGGCAGATCGAGCTGGTATCCCGCCAACAGGCAAAACAGGCCGAGCGCCAGAGTCAACGGCGCCAGGCGCGCCAGGGCTGTGCGCAACATCATGCCCCTTCAGCGCACCAACAGCTCGGCTTCGGAAACGAGGCTTTCGTAGTTGTAGCCGGAGGCGTAAAAGCGAATCCAGTTGAGGCGGGCAGGCTGCGTCTCCTGCAGCAGTTCCAGTAAGTTCGATGACTCGTAGGCATACCAAACGCCGCGCGGGATCTTCTGCACGTTGCGCAGCGGCCAGGGTCGTGAAGGGTCGAGATCGAGGTAGTAGAAACCCGAAGTCCAGAGACGCTCCACGTCGTAGATATCGGTGTAGCTGATCTGCACGGCCAGCGGGAACTCGGAGCTTTGCATGCCGGCGCCTTGCAGGCTTTGGTAGACGAGTTGCACGTAGAACGTCAGGTTGAGCGACTCGTAATCGCGCACATCCAGGTTCAATTCCTGACGGATCTCGGTTTCGGCGTGCACGCCCTCGCGACCGTTGCGCGCAAAGAGCGCCGCCTGCCGTCCATCGCGCGTGATCACCTTGACCGAACCGACGCCAAATTCTACCTGCGCATCGGCGCGCACATCCACGATGCTGACAACGTTCCAGCCGTCGAAGCCGTCGGCAAAGCTGCCATTGGTCAGAATGTCCTGTTCGACCGGGCTTGGCGGTCCTGGCGGTTGATTGGCGACAATGCGCGTGCGTTCGCCGGCCGGCAAAACAATCGTCTGGCCAGCGGCGATGACCGTCGCCTCGCCACCGCGCGTCGTCACTTGCGTCTCCTCGTTGCGCACCTCCACCGAATAGTTGCCGTCGGCCAGATGGGCGATACCGTGCGGCGTCTCGATGACGACATCAACCGGGCGCTGTGTACGGCGCGAAGGACTGACGCGAATACGACCATGTTCCAAATAGAGGGTCAAGCGGTCAGGTTCGGCGCTGTATTCGAAACGCGGCACGCGCGCTTTGGCGATCAAGAAAGAGGCGTTGGTGTAGAGCGTGATCGTCGCCAGCGACTCCTGCGCCGCCTCGTCGGCGTAGAAGGTTACGATGGCGCTCGAACGCTCGTCGGTGGCCACGCGTTGACCCTCGCTGACGGCGGCACGCGCCACCACGGCCTGGGAATCACGCGCCTGCGCCGTGCTGCCGGTCGAATTGACCAGCACCGTCCCGGCAATCACGTTCAGCTCCAGCGATCGGCGGTCTGTCGAATAGAGGGCATAGCCGCGCACCGCCAGCGGCGCCGAAATGGCGAACAGCGCACAGGCAGAGAAGAAGATCAGCATGATCATCCAGGCGACGCCGACCGGGTTCTGGTGAAAACGGCGCGTGGCCCAACCTGTCGCGCCGTTGGACGTCGCCGCCCGCGGGCGCGACGACGTCCCGTTCGATCCGGTCGCCGGCGTCTCGTTACGCATCGCCGGTTGGCTGTTGTTCGTTGTCATGGCTCTGCTGTAAACGTTTCAACCAGTAGCGCGCATCACGATCGGCAGGGTGAATCTCCAAGACGCGCTGAAAATGGGCGCAAGCGCGCAGGTTCTCTCCGCGGTCATGGTAAATCAACCCCAGGTTGTAATGCACGTTATGTAGAGTGCCATCGAGTTGAACGGCCCGCTCGAAAGCGGCAATGGCGCGGTCTTGTGTGGCGCGCGTCGAGAGTTCCAGCCGCCCCAAATAGGCGGCGGCGAGGTTCATCCAGGCCATCGCGTTGCCCGGCTCCAGTTCGACGGCGCGCTCCAGGATGGGCACAGCCTGCCGGTACTTGCGCTGCATGATGTAAGCGCCGCCCAGATTGATGGCAATGGCGACATTATCGGGGTCGAGCCGCTGCGCCTCCTGCAGCGAGGTCATGGCCTCGCCTGGCCGTTGACTGGCCAACAGGCGCGCCCCTTGATTGAGCAGTTCGATCACCCGGCTGGCCGTTTCGTCGGCGTCTGGCGGCTGCGGGCGTTTGTCGGATTGATCTTTCCTGGCCATCGTGTCCCCCGTTCAGTTCCCTTCAGTCTTCATCATCGTATGCAGTACTGTCATCATCGTATGTAGGACTGTTATCGTCATCATCGTCATCATCGTCATCATCGTCATCATCGTCATCATCGTCATCATCGAAATCTATGACATCGTCATCATCGAAATCTATGACATCATCGAGGAGTTCGTCCAGATCATCATCATCTTCTTCTTCTGCCTCTTCGTCATCGCTCTCCTCGGCTTCCACCCCCCAATCGCTGCCGTAAATGTCCAGAAACTCGTCGAGCGTGGCGCCGAGGCCATCATCGTCGAGCAAGGCCTGGCTGACGCCGCTCTCTGCGGTCTCTTGGATCGCTTCGATCTCACCGAGTTCGTCGGCGCTGTCCAGGCCGACCTCCTCATCCCCGTCGTCGTCTGCGTCGCGGTGATGACCGCTGAAGGATGATCTGGAAAGGCCGCGTCCGGCGTTTCCCGCATCCTCGACATCGGGCAGTTCAAGCTCGACATTTCCAATCTCAAGCGCTTCGATGGCGTGCGCCAGGAATTTGCGTAACGGGGCGTCTGCTTGTGCAAAGGCGGTTTGCAGAGCCTGGCGGGCGGCGCGGCCGCCGATGGCGCCGAGCGCATGGGCGGCAGTCCGGCGGATGGCAAGATCGGCGTCGTCCAGCAGGCGGCTGAGCTGTGTCACGGCGGTGGTCAACTCCAGTTGGCCGGCGGCGGCGGCGGCGGCCAGACGTTTGACTGCGTGGCGGCTGCTCAGTTCGCGGCGCACTGTCTCGCTCCAGCGGCTGTCGGCGCTGTGACCCATGGCGCGCAGGGCGCTGGCCTGCATCGCTTCATCCTCATCGTCGTAGGCGGCCTGGATGATCTGCGGAACGCGCGGATCGCTGGCAAAGCCAATCGCTTCGACGACGTGCCGCCGCACCACAGAGGCCTGGTTGGGCAGGGCAAGCGCCTGCAAGAGAGCCGTGCGTGCGCGCAAGGCAGCGGCTTCGCTGATTTCTTCATACTCGCCCAGGAGAACGAAGCGCCCCAGGGCGCGCGCCGCCGCTGCTCGCACCTCGGCCGCCGGATCGCTGGTCAACGCGGCGCTAAAAGAGCCGATCAGCGATTCGTCCTTTTCTTCCCACAACCCTTCGATGGCCCAGCGGCGCACCACAGGGTCATCGTCGCGTAAGGCCCAGATGAACAGCGCGCCGTAGTCTACTTCCACATGGGCGCGGGCATCCTCGTAGAGATGCTGCATCAACTGCTGGCGCGTCGTCGCCGGCCATCGCAACCAGGCGCTCGCCACAAGCTGTAGTTCAAGATGGTTCAGGTCGGACAGGCCCGCCAGCGCCTTGCGCGGCGCCGCGTCGCCCCGCTCCTCGATTGTCTCCAGTGATCCTGATAAATCTCGTTCCATCATTCATTCACCACTGTTTCCGGCTTCGACAAGGTCAGCCGACAGAGGCGTCCTCCCCCATTGCCCACTGCTAATTCCAGTAGAAAGTGCGCGTTTCACTGGGCGGGCTGACGGGCTGGGCGCCGGTCACATTGCCATTGGCGTCACGCGTCGGACGCACGACTGTCACGCGCCAACTGTAGCGCCGGCCAGAGTCTTGATCGCCCTGACCGTGGAGCTGTGCGGGGACGCGCCAGCCGGTCTGCGTGGTGATCTCGAAGATGCGCCAATCGAAACTGCCGCCGAGAGAGTAGCCAATCTGAACCTGATAAGCCATCGAAGCATCCAGGCCAGGCGTCGTTAGCCAGCTCAGCAGGATGAGAGCGTCGTCTCCTGAATAGGAACTGTCTGACGCCGGGCCATCCAAAACCGGCGCCGGCAGCGTGACAGGCGCGCTCGTTGGCGTGGCCGTTGCCGCGGGAGTGACGGGAGGCCTGGTGGCCGGTACCCTTGTCGGCGACGCCGGCACCAGTATTTCGGTTCCAATGCGCAAGCGTGCCGGGTCGAGACCGGGATTGAGCGCCAGAATGGCAGCGATCGTTGTCTTGAAACGCGCCGCAATGCCTGACAGCGTGTCGCCCGACGCGATTCGATAACGGATCGTTCCGCCGACGCTACGCGTGGGCGTTGCCGTTGGGGCCGCCGTGCGCGTGGATGTTGCCGTTGGGGCCGTCGTGCGCGTGGATGTTGCCGTTGGGGCCGCCGTGCGCGTGGATGTTGCCGTTGGGGCCGCCGTGCCGGTCGCCGTCGCGCGCACAGTGACCGTGGGCGAGGGCGAAGCGGTCGCGGTGGGCGTTAGCGCCGGCGGCGCGGTAGACGTTGCGGTCAGCGCCGGTGTTGCTGTCATGGCCGGCATCAGCGGCTCGGTGACGGTCACTGGACTGGTCGCTGTGATCGGCTCGGTGATCGTCAGCGGCTCGGTGATCGTCAGCGGCTCGGTGATCGTCAGCGGCTCGGTGATCGTCAGC
>CAZOLV010000027.1:0-50635 GCA_964580725.1 uncultured Anaerolineae bacterium
CCCCCCCCCCCCCCCCCCCCCCCCCCCCCCGCCCCCCCCGCCCCCCCCCCCCCCCGCCCCCGGGGGCGCGAGGTTGGTTGTGACGACGGGCGGCGAGAAGGTCTTCGAGCGAGCGAGCGGCAATGATGAGGGCGTCGAGGGCGGGAGCGGTGAGGGTGTGTTGGCCGCGGCGCAGGTGGCGCAAGTAGCTTTCGACGTTGTGAGCGACCTCTTCGACCGGCTTGACGCCCATCATGCCGGATGTGCCTTTGAGGGAGTGGAAGCTGCGGAAGAGTTCTTCGAGCAGGGCCTGGTCAACCTGCGGCTGATCTACGAAGGCTTCGAGGGCCAACAGCCCGCGGCGAACAATCGCCAGGTGTTCTTCACATTCGGCGAAGTAATCATCGAGAAATTGGGCCAGAAATGTCTCATCTACCGGCTGCAAGTCGCCGTTCATCGCATTTCTTCCTCAAACGACATTGAGCGGCGGGAGCGCTGAAGCAAGAATCTCCAGTCGGATCAGGTCAGCAGATCGCTGACGAGCGCCGCCAGGGCCTGTGGGACGAAGGGTTTGACCAGGAAATGGCTGGCGCCGGCGGCAAGGGCGGTCGTGCGCGTGGCATCTTCGCCCTTGGTGGTGATGACGATGATGGGGATCGTGTCATAGGCTTGATGCTGACGCACGAACTGCAGCACATCGAACCCGTGCATGTCGGGCATGTTGAGGTCGAGCGTCATGAGGTCCACCGGGGTCAGCGCCAGGCGTTCGATCGCTTCCAGGCCAGACGCGGCTTCGGCAAAGGTCAAGCCAGCCAGGCCGCGCAACGAGGCCTGGATCATGCGACGCATGGTTGGCGAGTCATCTACGATCAGAATATGCTTCATCGTTGCCTGCTCTGGCAGTCAGCCGCTGGCAAAATGGCGTGAGGGTCCGCAGCCTCGCTTGCGCCGCTGGGCTGGCGGCGCTTGATCATTTTCAATCAATGTCAATGGGCCAGCGTTGGAGCGCGATTGTACAGGAAAGCGCGCTGGCTATCCAAAATTGGATGGTCGGCATCGGGTTGGACCCAGGTGAATGCGCCGTCGGCCTGGAGCTGGCGCGCCTTGACTGTGTCGGCCAGGGGCCAGGCCAGGATTTGCTGGCGGATGAGCGCCTTGAGGGCCGGGTCTTCGATAGGGAAGAGAGCTTCGACGCGGCGGTCGAGATTGCGCTGCATCAGGTCGGCGCTGGAAAGGTAGATCAGTTCGTCGCCGTTGTTGCGGGCGTAGTAGATACGACTGTGTTCGAGGAAGCGCCCGACGATGCTGATGACGCGAATGTTGTCGCTGACGCCGGGGATGCCGGGCCGGATGCAGCAGATGCCGCGCACGATCAGGTCAACGCGCACACCGGCCTGCGAGGCCCGGTAGAGGTCCTCGATCATGGCGGGATCGAGCAGGGCGTTGATCTTGAAGACGAGGCGCCCCTCTTTGCCGTGGCGGATTTCGTTGTGAATCATGGCCTGCAGGGTGCTGCGCAAGGTGACGGGGGCAATGCCAAGCTTACGGTAGGATTTGGGGTTGGAAAAGCCGGTGAGGAAGTTGAAAACGTCGGTGACGTCGGAGGCGATATCGTCGCGGCAGGTCATCAGGCCCAGGTCGGTGTAGATGCGGGCGGTGCCGGCGTTGTAGTTGCCGGTGCCCAGGTGGACGTAGCGGCGGATGCCATCACGCTCACGGCGCACGATGAGAGTGAGTTTGCAGTGGGTTTTGAGGCCGAGAACGCCATAGACGACATGCACGCCGGCGCGTTCCAGGGCGCGCGCCCAGACGATGTTGTTTTCTTCGTCGAAGCGTGCTTTGAGTTCGACGAGGACGGCGACATGTTTGCCGTTTTCACCTGCTTCCATCAAGGCGCGCACGATGGGGGAATTGCTGCCGACCCGGTAGAGGGTCATCTTGATGGCGAGGACGTTAGGGTCTTCGGCGGCGCTGTGGATCAGGTCAATGACGGGGCCGAAAGAGTCGTAGGGATGATGCAGCAAAATGTCCTGGCGTCGAATGACGGTGAAGATGTCTTCGTCGCCGGCCAACGGCGGCGGGACGGCGGCCTGGAATGGATGATCCTTGAGATTGGGACGTTCGAGGCCGTGCAGTTCCATCAGGCTGGAAAGCCCCAACGGGCCAAAGCTGTCGTAGACGGCGTCGGCGTCCAGTTGAAGTTTGTCCAGCAGGGTGTTGCGCACGCGTTCGGGCATCCCGGCGCCGATCTCCAGGCGCACGCAGTTGCCAAAACGGCGCTGGCGAATGCCCTGTTCGATGGTCAAGAGGAGGTCGTCGGCTTCGTCTTCCTGGATTTCGATGTCGGTGTCGCGAATGATGCGGAAGGGATAGGCCGCAATGATCTTCATGCCCATGAAGAGGTCGGCCAGGTTGGCGGCGATGACCTGTTCGATCCAGACGAAGGCCATGCTGCGGTGCGGATAGGGGGCGGATCCATCCTGGGCGCGGGTGAGGGGGGCCAGTTCGTGCAGCGGGATCAGGCGGGCCAGGCTGGAGGGCACCTTGACGCGGGCAAAACGTTCACCATACTCGGGGTCCTCGATGAGCACGGCCAGGTTGAGGCTGAGGTTAGAGATGCGGGGGAAGGGATGGGCGGCATCGAAGGCGAGCGGGGTGAGGACAGGGAAAATCTCACGTTCGTAGTAGGTGCGCAGCGCCTCGCGCTGTGCGGGGGGCAGGTCATCGTAATTGAGCAGGCGGATGCCCTGTGCGGCGAGTTTGGGGGTGAGGTCATCGGTGAGGATGCGGGTTTGTTCGTCGAGCAAGGGCAAGAGAGTGCGGCGGATGGCAGTCAACTGCTCGGCGGGGGTCATGCCGTCGGGGGTGCGTTGGGTGACGCCGGCCGCGACCTGTTCGCGTAGGCCCGATACGCGGATCATGAAGAACTCGTCCAGGTTCGAGGCGAAGATGGCCAGGAATTTGACACGTTCGAGCAAAGGGGTTTCCTGATTTTGCGCCTCTTGCAGGACCCGGCGGTTGAACTCGATCCAACTCAACTCACGGTTGAGGAAGAGGTGCGGGTCGCGCAAAGATGCGACGGGTTTGTCTGGCGCGGTCTCGTCGGGCGCAGGGTTGCGCCCGGCCCCCTGGGCGGCGAGTTTGAGATCGAGTGGCATCTTTTTCTTGGGCATCGCACTGTCCTGTCATGATCCTGAATGGGGGATAGCCTCCCAATTGGGGCATTGGGGGGAATTCATTCTGCCTGGCCTGAACGGCCGCGTCAGAGTGTGAGCTGGCTGGTCAGCCAGCGGACGATGGTGTCATTGACGTCGGCCTGCGAGGGGCTGATGGGGCCGCCGACGGAAACGAGGGCGTGGCCGGCATTGCGCACGGGCAGCAGCGTGACCTGGGCGCCAACGGCTTGCAGGGCGCCTTGCAGGGCAACCGACATGGCGAAGGGGACCGTGCGATCCCGTTCTCCATGTACGATCAGGAAGGGTGGTGCGCCTGGGGCGACGTAGGTCATGGGGCTGGCCCGCCGCAGGGCGTCAGGGTCGCGGCCAAAGACGGTGCGCAGACGGCGCTGGAATTCGGAATTGGCCGAAATTGGCTCCAGGTCAGCGGGGCCGTAGAGATCAACGACGGCCTGCAGGCTGCTACTGAACTGATCGTACTCGCCGGTCTCGAAGCCGGCGGCGGGGCCGGCCAGGCCGGCCAGAGACGCCAGGTGTCCGCCGGCGCAATTGCCGAGGATGGCGATGCGGTCTGGAGCGATGCCGTAGCGGGCCGCGTTGGCGCGCAAGAAACGAATGGCGCACTTGACATCCTCGATGTGGGCGGGGAAGATGAACTGCGGCGCCAGGCGGTAGTTCAGCGCCGCCACGTGCACTCCAGCCGCGGTCAGGGCGGGCGCCAGGGCCAGTCCATAGCCGCCGTTCTTGCTGCCGGTGGTCCAGGAGCCTCCGTGCACATAAACGACAACCGGCGCCGGGGCGACGAAAGTCGTTGGATAGATGTCCAACGCCATGCCAGATGACTGGCTGTAAACGATGTTCTTGAGCCGCTTGATGGGCGGCGCTCCACGTGTGCGTGCCATTGTGAATCTCCCGAGATGCAGGTTTCGACCTGGCCGGACGCCACACGTCCGGCTTTAGGGTAGGGGGGCAAACGCTGTCACCTGACAGGATTGTGCGTCTGCCACGAAGACCCGGCCCTCGGCGTCGGCGGCGATGCCGACCGGTTTGCGGAACTGGCCCGGCTCATTGCCCTGCTGGCCAATCTGCCCGATCGGCGTCCCATTGGGCGCGAGAACCACGACGCGGAACCCTTCGGGGTCTGTCACATAGATGACACCCTGGCCCTCGACGGCCAGATGGGGGCCGTCGAGGGTGCCGGCCAGCGTCATTTGCAGCGACTCGATGATGGTGGCATCGGCGGCCAGATGCCAGAGAATGCCGTTGGTGGAGTCGGTCACCCAGATGTCACCGGCAGGGCCAACGACGACATCGGTGGGTTGCCCATGTCCCACGGGGGGGTTTTCACGGCCGCCGATTTGCTGCTGGCGTTGGCCGGCCGGATTGAGTTCGAGCACGCGAATACCGCCGGTGTCGGCGACCCAGAGGCTGCCATCAGGCTGCACCCAGAGGCCGCGCGGGCGGTAGAAGGTGTTTTCGGCGCCGAAAGCGGCCAGGAACTGGCCATTGGGGGAGAAACTCTGCAGACGCTGCTGCACGGCGTCCAGGACGATGACGGAGCCGTCGGAGGCGACGCCGAGATCCATCGGTTCGAGGAACTGGCCTTCGCCTTCACCGTCGCGGCCCCAGGCTGTGACGAACTGGCCCTTTTGGTCGAGCTTGACGATGCGATGATTGCCCATGTCGGCGACGTAGATGCTGCCGTCGGGGCCAACGGCGACGCCGCGCGGGGCGGAGAACTGGCCGTCGGCTGCGCCGCAGGCGCCGGTGCGCCACTGCACGGGAGGCGAGAGGACGGGGAGCGCGCCCAGGAGGGTGGAGGCAGGGGGGAGCGCGGGGGAGGAAGGTTCAGAAGGCGACGGGGTGGAAGGGGAAGGGGTGGAGGGGGAGGGAGTGGGGATAGCGGGCATGGGGGGTGGGGGAAGAGGGATGTTGATGGCGACCTGGTCTTCGATGGGGAAGAGGTAGGTGGAGGGGATGATTTCTTTGGCGCCAGTGGGAGGCTGCCACCAGAGCTGCATTTCGCGCGAGCCGCCGACCTGCCAGTATTTGACTTCGATGTCGTGAAAGCCTTGTTCGAGGGCGATGCGACCCTCGCGATATTCGGAGCCATGCGATCCGCCATTGTCAACGACGAGCGCGCCATTGAGGTAGACCAGGGCGCCGTCGTCGGCGCGCGCGCCGAAGAGGTATTGCCCGCTCTGTGGGGCGGCAACTTTGCCGCGCCAGACGATGCTGAAGGGTTCGGATGCGACTTTGTTGGGCAGGATGAAGATGTCGCGCTGGATGCGGGTGGGCGCGCCGCTGGCGTCGGCGTTGGGATAGTAGTAGCCGACCAGGCCGCTATTGGCGATCTCCAGGGCGTACAGGGCATCGGCGGGGATGGGGCCGGGCGGCAGGTCAGGGCCGCGCCAGGCCAGGCGGATGCGCCCCGGTTGGCGGCCGCTATTGTAGGTGAGCGCCAGGCTGTGAAAGCCGCCGGCCAGCGTCTGGGTGACGACTTGGGTGGGCTGGGCGGCGTTGGCGCCGATGGCGAGGATGCGCTTGTCGTCGAGCCACAGCTCGGAAGCGCCGTCGGCGGTGAGTTCGAAGGCGTACTGGCCGTAGCCGCCGCTGGCGAAGATGGCGCCCTGCCAGCGCACGTGGAAGGGGGCCTGCAAGGGGGCGGTGGCGGTGCGCCAGTCGAAGTCAAGAGGGGCGTCGCGGCGTTCGATGATCGGCATGACGTCGGACGACGGGGAGGTGGCGGGGGCGTCGCCGGCGTAGAAGCGGCCGATGAGACCGCGGCCCTGGGCGATGGCCTCAGCGGAGACGCGATAGCTGAGGAAAAGGGGAGCGCCAAAGGGGTCGCGGTGGTCGTCGGCCTGGCCGGCAGGGTAGACCTGACGCAGCAAGGGGAGCACGCGCGTGTCGAGGGTTTCCATGATGTAAACGACATCGCCGCCGGCGCCGGTTTGGCGCAAGGGCAGGTGTTCGGCGAGGTTGAGGAGGGTATAGTAACGGCCGCGGCTGATGAAATCAACGGCGGAGTGACGTTCGAAGGCAGGGGAGAGATAGACCTGGGCGTCGGTGGGCAGGTCGCGCAAGTAGTGGCCGATGGCGGCCTCGACGGGGCTGTAGGCGCGCCAGACGGCGGGGTCAGCGGCCTGCTTGTTGAAGAAGGTGTCGGCGTTGGCGGCGCCGACGTAGAGGGCCAGGGCGGTCATGACGAGCAGGAAGGGTCTGGCGGCCTGGGCCAGGCGCTGGCTGTGCGCCGGTTCCTGGCGAGGCAGGCGCCAGGCGGTGAGATAGAGGTCCCAGAGGCGGTCGAGCGCCAGGGCGACGAGGAGGTAGATGATGGGCAGCAGGCCGATGGGACGGCGGGCAGTGGGGGCTTCGTGGGCGACGGAAAGGACGGCGAGGGAGCCGACAGCGACGATCCAGACGAGGGCCAGAAGGGAGAAGGGCTGCCAGAAGTGCCGCAGGATGTAGGCGAGGCCCAGGATGACGAGGGCGCCAACGACGACATCGAGCAGGGGGGCGCCGGGCAGGTTGTTGAGGGCGGCAAGATCGCCGCGCCAGTGAAACGACCAGAGAACTTTGTCGAGATTGCTGCGCAGCGGTTCGAGCGAGCCGCCGGCATTGGCGATGTCTTCGAAAATCGAGATGTGGCGCGTGCGACCGATGAAGACCGACCAGTGTTGGATGATGTAGACGCCGAGGGGAGCGATGCCGACGAAGGCGCCGGCGGCCATGACAAGAAGGCCATCCACGTTCTGGCGCAACTGGCGCCAATGGGTGACGAGCCAGTAGAGCAGGAAGATGACGACGACGAAGGGGACGACGCGAAAGCCGGTGTAGGTGTTCATGCCGAGGGCGAGGAGCAGCCCGGCCCAGGCCCAGTCAGTCCGACGGTTGTAGCGCACGGCGCGAATCAGGCAGAGGAAGAGGAGGCTTTCGACGAGCGGCACCAGGATGAGTTCGTAGACGATGCGGCTGAAGGTGAGATGCCAGCGGCTGACGGCGAAAAGGGCGGTGGAGACGAGGGCAATGCGCCAGTCGAAGAGTTCGCGCGCCAGGTAGTAGAAGGCAAGCAGGCTGAGGGTGGCGGCGATGGCGGAGACAAGGCGCATCTGGATGACGCCGGCGCCGGCGACTTGAAACATGCCGGCGATGAGATAGGTGAAGAGGGTGGCCTGGCCTTCATTGGTTTCGGCGTAGGGGGTGTAGGGGGCGCCGCTGAGCCATTCCAGGGCGTCGCGGCCGTTGTTGCACTCGTCGGACTGGCAGCCGTTGGGGAATGACTGAATCTGGTAGAGGCGCAGGATGAGGGCGACGAGCAAGATGACGATCAGGCCGATGGTTTCGGGTTTCCAGAAGGCAGATGAGAGGCGGGAGAGGCGGGAGACGGGGCGTGCGGGGGGCGGGGATAGGGCAACGGTGGTTTCGAGGTCATCGGGCGGGGATAGGGCAACGGTGGTTTCAAGGTCATCGGGCGGGAATAGGGCAACGGTGGTTTCGAGGTCATCGGGCGGGGGCGCGGTGAGGGCATCGTCGGTTTCGGCGGGCGCGGCGGTCTGGGGGCGGGCGGTGCGGGTTGCCCATGTGGTGAGTTGGGGAATGGCGGCGCCGGCGATGAAGAGGGGGATGCTGAGCAGCCACAAGAGGAGCGGTGGGCCGGTGAACTGCAGGTCGCCGCGGGGGGCGCGCGCAAAGAGAACGACGGCGAGGGCGGCGAGCAGGACGCTGAGGCTGGTCAGGGCGAAGGGCAGGATGGCCCAACGCTGAATGGGGCCGCCGCCCGGCCAGGGGATGGGCGGACGCGCTGTCAAGATGAAGATCAGCCCGGCCAGCAGGAAGAGCAGCAGCGCATCACGTCGGGGATCGCCACCCTGCGCAGTGCGCAGGAATGAGACGCCCAGGATGGCGAGTAGAAAGGCGAACAGGATGTAGCTAATTTTTCGCATGCGATTTGTCAGGCAGAAAGACAGGTTGATGACTGGATACAGTGGTGGTATTTTAGCATGAAGGGGGGGAATTTTCAATTACGCTGAGCGGTGAGGCGGGCGAGGGTGGGGGCGTCGAGGAAGCCGGCAGCGGCGGAGGCGGCGCCGATTTTGTGGGCGGCGAAGACGATGGCCTGGCGCAGGGCGGCATAGGGGTCGCGGTGCGGGAGGTAGCCGTGTAGAAAGGCCGAGAAGAGGGCATCGCCGGCGCCGATGGTGCTGACGATGGGCTGGAGTGAGACGGCGGGAAAGCGACCGATGAAGTTGTCGCGCTTGACGGCGAGCAGGGCGCCCTGACTGCCCATGCCGATGACGAGGACTTCGGGGGCGAAGCGGTCGAGCACGGCGGCTGCCCATGCCTCGGGCGGCATGGGCAGCAGTTCGTCGCTCATGAAGAGGATGTCGGCGGCGCGCATGTAGTCCTCGTTGTAGGGGTCATCGAGCCGATTGATGGTGTGAACGTCGCTGGCGATCAAGACACCGGCGGCGCGGGCGCGCCGCAGCAGCGGTCGTGTGAAGTTGATGTTGCAGAGCACGGCGGCATCACAGCCACGCACGGCGGCGTCGAAACGCTCCAGGGGGTAGGAGTGATCTTGCATGTCCTTCAGGTCAACGTGAATCTGCCGTCGGCCGGTGGGGTCGAAGAGGATGACCGATTGGGCGGTGGCCGGACGTTCGCGCAGGACGGCTTCGCCGTCGAGGCCAGCCTGGGTCAGGGCCAGGCGCACCAAGACACCCGCCATGTCAGTGCCGATGAGGGAGAGCAGGCGCACATCGTGACCGAGGGTGTGCAGAGCGGAGGCGATGTTGAAACCGACGCCGGAGACGCTGCTGGCGACGCCGCCGAAGGGATAGTGCACGGGGGCATAGGGAAGGGGGAATCCATCCACACGCAACGTCGTTTCGATGTTGATCAGACCTGAGACGAGAATCCTTGCCATGCGATTTCTGTGATCCAGCCTTTCTCTGATTTTGCGCCGGCGCGGCCGGTGACATTGCGCCCGGCGCTACTACGGCTCTGGCCAGAGGACATGGGGCGGGACGACCTGCCGCGGGGCGTTGGGCGGTTGCCACCAAAGTTCGAGCGCCTTGCCGCCGCCGCGCTGGAAATGATCGAGGCGCAGGGGGTGCCGGCCGGCCGTCAGATGGACGGTGACGCTGAACTCGTTGGCGGTGTCGGGGCGCAGCGATTCGCCGACGACCTGCCCGTCTAGCCACAGGCGCACGCCGTCGTCGCCGTTGACGTAGAACTGGTAGGCGCCCGCCGAGGAGATTTCGATTTGGCCGCTGAAGGAGCTGCTGAAGGGTGTGGGCCACGGTTCGCTTTCGGTCCAGGCGAAGAGGGCCAGTGGGACGATGACCGAAAAGACCGGTTCGCCGCTCCAGCTTTCGCTGGTGTAGTAGGTGGCCTTCAGGCCGTTCTTGGGCAGGTCAACGGCAAAAAGGGCTTCAGGCGGCAGCGGCTGTTCGGGCTGTGTCGCCAGTTTCCAGAAGAGGGCGGCGCGTCCGGCGGTGGCCGGATCGGCCTGGGTCATGCGTAGGGAATGCAGGCCCTTGCCCAGGAAGCGTTGGCCTGTCCAGGGCTGGCTGTCCACCTCGATCTGCAAGTCACCCTCGCTGCGCAGCTCGACCGGGCCACTGGCGGGGATGCGCAGGGCGCCGGTCCAGACAACAGGGCCGGGTGGTGCGCCAGCCGGCCAGTCGCTCGGCCAGGTGAAGGCGATCTGGGCGTCGCGGCGAGCCAGGCCGGTATAGTCGCCGGTGAGGCCGTGCAAGGCGACGATCTCGGCGCCTGGCACGTTGACGCTGAGGTAGAGCGGTTGGCCGCGCGGGCCGGTGACCATGCGTGCGGCGGCGCCGGGGTAGTAGGCGGTGAAGAGTTCGAGCAACTCCTGGTAATGGGTGTCGAGCAAAAACAGGGCATCCTGCCCGGAGAGGTCTGGGATGGGCAGATCGTCTACGGGCTGCGCCATGCGATAGGGTTTGTTGGCCAGACCGCCGCCGCCGGCGGCGGGGGCGTGGTAGGTCAGGAAGATGAGGGGGGAGAAGTGATAGAGGCGCGGCGCCAGGTAGGGGGTGTGGGTGCCGAGCTTGCTCTGCACTTCGCGCGCAACCGCCGTTTCGACGGGTGAGAAGGCCTGCCAGACAGCTTCATTGTGCGCCTGCTCGTCGAAGAAGCGGGTGAAGTTGGCATGGGCGGCCAGGGCCAGGAGGGCCAACGGGACGATGAGGGTGACGGCGCTCCAGCCGGTCAGAGCGCCGGTTGGGCTGCGCCGGCGTCCTGTGAAGGCCAGGCGCAGGACGGTCCAGGCGCGCACGAGCATGTCGCCGGCGAGAATGGCGACAGCGGGGGTGACGGCGATGGTGCGGAAGGCCTGCGGCCCTTCGGCCAGGGAGGAGAGGGCGCCGCCGGCCAGGGTGACGGCGATCCAGAGCAAGAGCAGGCCGTAGCGGTGGTCGCCGATGCGCCAGAGTGCATAGCCGACGCCGATCAGGAAGAGGGCGCCAGTGATGGGGTCAAGCATGGGGGCGCCGGGCAGGTTGTGCCGCGGGTTGGTGTCGCCGCGCACGGTGAACATTTCGGCGTGACGGCGGATGTTGTCCCAGAGCGGTTGGTATGACCCGGCCTGGGAGACGTCGTTGAAGATGCTGACCTGCTGCGAGCGGTTGAGAAAGGTGAAGGGGTTGCGGCTGTAGTGGACGGCGAGGGGCGCAAAGGTCATTGCATAGAGCAGGGCCATGAGGGCCAGGCCGGGCCAGATGCGCCAGAAGCCGCGTTGGACGATCAAGCGGTAGAGGACGTAGAGGGCGACGGCGCCGACGGCCATGCGGATGGCGAGATAGGTGTACATTCCGAGGCCGAGACAGAGGCCGGCCAGGCCGAAGTCGAGCCAGCGGCGGGTTTTGGCGGCGCGCACCAGGAAGTAGACGCAGAGCACCTGGAAGAGAGGGGTGGCGATTTCGATCCAGCCCCAGCGGCTCATGTTGATGTGCCAGCGGTTGAAGGCAAGGAAGGCGGTGGCGGCGAGGGCGGTGGGGACGCCGAAGAGCGTGCGAGTGAGGGGGTAGACGGCGAGCACGGTGAGGAGGGCGGGAACGATGGAGGAGAGAACGAGGGCGAGCCAGGTGGCGCCGAGCAGCTTGAACATGCCGAGCATGAAGTAGACGTAGAGGGTGGGGATTTCGTACCAACTGGTGCCGAAGGGGGAGGCCTGGCGCCCTTCCAAGATGGCGAGTGCGTCGAGTGCGCCGTTGGTCTGGTCAATGAAGATGCCGGGGGGCATGGAGTCGAGGTGATAGACGCGGAAGAAAATGGCGACAAGAAGCAGGAAGGCAACCAACCCGATTTCGAGCAGGCGCTGTCGTTGGGGGTGTACGAGGGCGGCGGCAGTGGGCGGCGGGACGGCTGCGGCGGCAACGGGCGGGGCGCGCCGGCTCCAGGCGTCTGCCTGGGTGGTTGCACAGGCGAGGAGGGCGAGGAGGAGGCTGGCGGCCCAGGCGTAAGTTGCAGGGATGTGGTAGGGGGTGTCGTAGAGGGTGCGATTGGCCCAGACGTTGAGTGCAACGCTGAGCGCCAACAGGCCAAGACCGGCAGGCATGCGGAAGCGACGCCATGGCGATTGGGGTGCGCTGTCCTGATCGCTCGGAGCGCGGGCGGACGGCTCGGCGAAGAGGGGCTGACTGCACGCAAAGGCGTAGGCGGTCAACGCCACGGCGCCGGCGATCCAGAGCCAGCCGTCGGTGGTGAACTGGGGGTTGGCGAAGGCGCGCATGGCCTGCCAGGCGAGGATGGCTGCGGCGATCAGGGTGAGCAATTGGGACAAGGGAATCTATCCTTTTCAGTACGTTCATGCGTCTTGGGGCCGGTGACGGCTCATCAGTTCAGGGGCGGGAAGGTCAGGACGCGGTGGGAATCAGGATCGGCGACGATGATCTGGCCCTGGGGGTCAACGGCGATGCCGGTGGGGAGGGTCAGTTCGCTGTTCTGATTGCCGTACTGGCCAAAGTAGGCGATGAACTTGCCCTGGTCGTCGAAGACGAGGATCCGGTAGTATTCGGGATCGGTGACGTAGACACGGCGGCCGTTGGGGGTGTCGGCCACGGCGAGATACGGTTTGTTGATGACGGACTGGCTGGGCCAGCCGGCGATCGGCCATTGGCGCAGGTAGGTGTGATCGGGGCCGAAGACCTGCACGCGCTTGTTCCAGGTGTCGGCGACATAGATGTTGCCGCCGGCGTCAATGGCCACGCCGACCGGTTCATCGAGTGCGCCGTCGGTCAGGCCGGCGCCGCCAAACTGGGCGACGGGGATGCCTTCCATGTCGAAGACCTGGATGCGTTTGTTGCCGGTGTCGGCGACGTAGATACGATTCTGGGCGCTGACGGCCACGGCGCGCGGCCCCCAGAAGATGCCCTGCTGGCCGAGCTGGCCATCGGTGACACCGTTGCTGCCCCAGGCTTTGATGAAGGCGCCATCGGCGCTGAACTTCTGGATGCGATGGTTCCAGGTGTCGCAGACGAAGACGAACTGGCCATCGGGCGAGACGGCGACGCCCCACGGCTCGTTGAACTGGCCGTTGGCGGCGCCCTGACCGCCCCACTGGCGGACGAAATTGCCAGCGGTGTCGAACTGCTGGATGCGATGATTGCCGGTATCGGCGACGTAGAGCGAGCCGTCGGGAGCAGCGGCGACGTTACGCGGCAGACGCAGTTGGCCGTTGCTTTGACCTTCGGCGCCGCCGAGCACGCGCAGCGCGGTCGCCTCACGCAGGCCCTTCTCGTAGGGGTCGCCCTCTACGGCGGAAGCGTCCGGCTCGCCGCTGGCGGTCACGGCGCCATACTGCCAGATGGAACTGACGACATCCTTGCGCACGTACATGGCGAAGCGGTGGGCGGGGTCCCAGTCGGCCTGCGATTGGCTATATTTGCGGTACCAGAGGACATCCCAAACCGCTTTGACCTGCTGCGGGTCGCGCAGGCCCTCGGCAATACGCTTCCAGGTGAGGCCGAAGTAGGTTTGCTTGGGCCACCAGACCAAACGATAGCCGTAACGTACGTAACGGGTGCCCAGGTAGGGTTTGACCTTCTCCTCGTTCTTGTCGCCCACCAGCACGACGGGGGCGTCGAGTGCGTCACGATTGGGGGAGGCCTGGTAGAAGGCGCGATTGGGATATTCGCGCAGGTACCATTCCAACGGCCAGGTGGTGTCGTCGTCGTAGGCGACCTTGATCTGCTTGCCGCCGACGGTACGTTGGGAAATGGCTTCGATCTCGTTCATGACGCGCTTGATGTCGGGGGTGCCGTGGGCATAGACGAGCAGTTCGGTGGCGTCGTCGAAGGTGATGTAGTTGAAGGTGTAGCTGACGCGAATCGTCCACAGGGCGAAGGCGGCGGCAACGAGGAGGAAGAGGGTCTCGCCGACGCGGCGGGCGCCGAGATTGCGCGCCCAGCCGACAATGAACCAGGCGAGGACGAGGAGCATGAGCAGGGCGGTGAGCCACTGCAGGGAGTCGCTGAGGCCGCTGATGGTGACACTGGCAAAGGGGCGCGTGCGGATGATGGCGATCAGGCTGAAGATGACGACGGGCAGCGAAAGGAGAAGCCAGAGGCCGCCCTGCTGGCGCCAGGCGCGCCAATCGAGGTGGGAGAGCATGCGGCCGGCCCACCAGCCGCCCATGAGGGTCATGGGCAGGGCGATGTAGACGGTGAGCCAGGGCATCTTTTCGCCGGCCCAGGTGAGGCCGCCAAATGCGCCGAGGAACCACCAGATGTTGAAAAGGGCGAAGATGGGCTGCGAGGGAGAAAGGGCGGCGTCGCGAGGCGCTAAAGCGCCTACTGCGAACGGTGGGGGTGCGGCCTCGACGGGGGTCTGGCTGGCGGTTGGGCGGCGCTGGCCCTGGCTGCGTGCGGCGGCCGGCTGGCTGTCGGGCGCGCGCCAGAGGAAGCGCCATGCGCGGCTGACGATGAAGGAGACGATGCCGCCGATGGTGAGGAAGAGGGGCAGAAACTCGTACATGGGGGTGGTCAGAAGGTAATAATAAATGGGCTGCCCACCGCGGGCGACTTCCTGCTGCGCCAACCAGTAGCCAAGCGAGCCGATGGCGCCGGTGGCGAGGCCCTGGCCGTTGGTGAAGAAGGTGCTGAAAAGAAGGACGTAGATGGCCCAAAAAAGGCCGGCCGTGGTGAGCCAACGCAGCCAACCCCAAAGCACGCCGACAGCGCCCGAGGCCAGGAGCATGACCAAAAAGACGCCGAAGGAGCGGATGATGCCGGTCTGGCTGTAGTCCTGGGGGTCCCAACCGAACATACGAATGATGAAAGCGGAGAAGAGGGGGGCGGCGATGGCAAGCAGCCAGATGACCACGTCGAGCGCGGGGTGGGTGTGCAGGCGTTCGCCGACGCCACGCGAGGCGAGGTAGAGAGCGACGGCGAGCAGGGCGACGCCGAGAACGAAGACGACGGCGGCGGTTGGTTCGGCGACGCCGACTTTGCCGCGCGTGACAGTGTAGAAGGCGTAGACGGCGGCGATACCGGCGGAGACGAGGGCGACGAAGAACGGTATCTTGAGGCCATCCTGCGTCCAGGAGTCGCGGGCGAGGTCGAGCAGGCCGTAGAGCAGGAAGAAGCCGATGAAAAGGCCGGCGAAGATGTAGGCGATCTCCATGGAACTGAACATGAGGGCGTAGGGGACTGCCATGAGGGTGAGGTAGCGGCCGGCGCGAGTGTCGAAATAGCGGAAGATGAGCCAGACGAGCCAGACAAGGAAGAAGAGCATGAACGGCTCGTCGCGGATATAGCGGGTGTAGTAGAGGATGCCGGGGGAGAAGGCGAACATGGTGGCGGCGAGGAAGGCGCCGAGACGGCCGAGGTAGGGCCGGTAGAACCAAAGCAGCCAGACGGTGAGAACGCCGGCCAGGGCGGCCGGCAGACGGCCAACGGCATCATTGACGCCAAAGAGGGCGTAGCCGAGGGCGTTGATGTGAAAACGGAAGGGACCGTGCATCATGGGCTGGTGCTGATAGCCCTGGCCATCGAAGAGTTTCCAGCTATAGAGAACGTGCAGCGATTCGTCATGGCTCATGGCGCGCACGCCGAGCATGTAGAAATGGGCAACAACGGCGAGCAGGAGCAGCAGCGCCCAGGCGGTCTTCTCCAGGTTCCAGTGAAACCGTTGGGCAAAGGGAGCGACGAGCAGGTCGGAGAGGGGGGCAGAGGTTGGCGTTTGGGAAGTGGTTGGTTGTTCAGTCATGGCGATTTTTTCCATTGGTGCGCTTGGTAGGTATGCTATGCTTGAATGCTTCAGTCGGATCGAGCGGTTTGGAGCCAGAGGATCACGTCCTGTTTGTCGGATGCGGCGATGATGTCACGTTCGGCCAGCCCTTGCAAGAGCCAGCGGGTGAACTGGGCGGCGCTAAGGTCTTGGGGCGTCCAGCGGCGGGTGAGGGCGAAGGGGGCGCCGATGAAGCCAGGGCCGGGGGGAACAGGATCGGCGGCGACGGTTTGAGCGCCATCCGGGGCCAGGGGAACGATGACAGCGTCTACGCCGGCCTCGGCCAGTGGGGCGGTGACGAGACGGGTGCGCTGAAAGCTGCGGGTGTACCAGCGCAGGGTGTTGGCGGATGGTCCGGCCACGATGTCAATCTGAAAGCGGCGTTCGTCGCCGTAGCGGTGGGCGGAACGGTCGGCCAGGGTTTGGGCCAGGGTGCGCACATCAGGGGAGGTGACGGTGAGGTAGGGCAACTGCGCCTGGCGCGGCGGGCGGTTGTCGTGTGAAAGTGTCCAGACGCGGCCGAGTTGGAGCAGGCCAAAGGCGATGATGGCGAAGATGGCGAGTACGTCGAGGGTGGCGCGGGGGCCGATCCAGAAGCCGCTGGCAACGCAGAGGACGATGAAGATGCCGGGCAAGGCAAGGGCGCCGACGAGATAGGGAACCTGTCCGGTCTGCGTGAAGGCGGCCAGGAAAAGGCTGAAGGCGATGAGGAGGGTCAATCCGGAGAGAAGCAGATACCACTCTTCGGACCAGGCAGCGTCGGTGTGCAGGCGGGCCAGGAAGAAGGCCAGGGCGTGGGCGGCGAGGAGCGCCCAGGGAACGACGACGCTGAGATGATCGGCGGGCTGGCGGCCGAGGAGGGTGAGAAGCAGGGCCAGGCCGCCCCAGAGGGCGGCGATCTTGAGCGGCCAACTGAGATGTTGACGGAAGGCGGGATTGGCGGCCCAGGCGATGAGGGCGGCCAGGGCGGGGAGGAGGACGAGCGGCTCCTCGACCAGGAGGCGCAGGAGCGGGTGCCAGAAGGGGGGGGCGCCGGCGGCGGGCCTGAAGTGTGCGAACCAGTGGGCAAGCAGATCGGCGGCGGCGCCGAGACCGGGCCAGAAGATCAAGAGGAAGGTGGAGCCGCCGACGAAGACGAGCAGGGCGGCGGTGAGAAGGTGCGGGGCGCCACGGCGCAGGCGAACGGCCAGGTCGGGGATGGCTGGGCGGGCGAAGAGGGCCAGGCCGAGCGCCAGGGCCAAGACGCCGGTGAGGCCGGCGGATGCGCTGGCGAGGGCGATGGCCAGCCCGATGCCGGTGACGGCGGACCAGCGGGGGGCAGCGCTCGGCGAGGTGTTGTCCAGGCTGCGGGCGATGGCGACTAGCGCGAGCAGAGCGCCAAAGAGAGCCAGGCTGGCGCCGCCGGCCTGGCGGGAGAAATGGACGGCGGTGGGCGAGAAGGTGAGAAGCAGGGCGCTGAGAAGGGCAGAGGGGCGTCCCAGCGCCGGTCGCAGGGCGTAGGGCAGCAGGGTGAGCAGGGCACCAAAGACGGCGGGCCAGAAACGCGCCAGGGCGTCGCTGCCGAGGGTGAGGAGAAAGACCAGGCGATCGAGTGACAGGAGCAGAGGGCTGATCTGACCGGTCAAGGTGGGGGCCTGGGCATGGGCGAGTTGCCAGGCAGCCAGGGCCTGTTCGGCCTCGGCGGGCGCCAGGGGGTGCAGACCCAGTTGGAAGAAACGGAGGCCAGCGGCGAGCAGGGCAAGGGTCAGGTAGGCGACCCGCTCGACGGTGAGCCAACCGGTGTGGCCGGTCAGGGTGGGAGTTGTTTGTGTGATGACTTGCACAGAATCTCCGCTTGAATCAGGAATTGCGAGTTGCGGTTGGTCAGTGAGAATGGCGCATCAGGGGGAGGTGGGGGGGATGGCGGTTGGGGCGAGGGGGCCGCGGCGCCGGTAGATGCGCACGTCGTTCTCATCGTAGACGAGGTCGAGGGCGCGGTCGAGACGGGCGAGAGCGCCTGGCTGCAGGCGGTATTTGTTGCGTTCGAGTGCGCCAACGACGACGTAGTCCACGCCCCACTGGGTGAGCAGGTTGGAGAGTTGGGTGGGATCGGCGGTGCGGTAGATGGCTTCGATGGCTTCGGTGCGGCCCTGGGCCATGAGGCCGTAAGCGCGGCCGCGCCACTGGGCTTCGTGCCCGTCCCAACCGAGCAGGGTGGGGATGCCGGTGCTCATGGAGATGCGGCCGGCGCCGTCGCGGTCGTAGGAACCGCCGCTGGCTTCGAGAACGACTCGGGCGGTGACGGCATTTTGGCGGAGCCACGCAATGGCGGCATAGTCGCCGGGGTTGTATTGGCGCAGGTAGGCAAGCCCGTCGAGGGAGGGGGAACGGGCGAAGCGGCCGGCCTTGCTGTAGCCGGCGGCGACGGGGTAGTAGAGGCCGGTCAGCGTGAGGAGAGCGATGAGGGCGAGGGAGATGCGACGCAGCAGGAGAGCGCCCCTCTGCCCCTCAAGTTGGGGGGTGTGGGGGGATGGGGCGGCCAGGTAGGCGACGATGAAGGCGGAGGCGAGGGCGAGCAGGGTCCAGGCCTGGTAGTAGAACTTGAAGACGGTGTTCATGCGGGTGCCGAAGTTGTCTTTGAGGTAGATGAACTCGGGGGCAAAGGTGAGCAGCAGGGCGAGGGCGCCGAGGAGCAGGGCAAACAAGGCGGGCAGCGGCAGGGGGGAGCCGGCGGTGGAGGGGGCGGCGGGGCGACGGGCGCCATCGAGCAGGGCGATGAACCAGGCGATGAGGAGGGCGAGGATGAGAAAGGTCCAGGGGTTGGCCAGGCGCACACGCAGGACGAGGCCCAGCAGGGCGTCGAGGCTGGCGCCGCCGGTTTGCGCCTGCACGGTGGGGTTGGCGAGCAGATCGCGCACGAAGTTTTGGAAGGTCGGGACGATGCGAGCCAGCAGGAGCATGGTGAGGACGAGGGCGATGGGCAGGCCGAGCGTCCAGGGCAGCCAGGCGAGGGTGCGGCGCAGGGTGGCAGACCAGCCCTGGCGCAGGGTCAACAGGGCGGCGAAGGCGAGCAGGGCGACCAGGAAGGGGGCAAAGATGACGACGTACTGGATGAAACGGGTGGGGAAGAGCAGGTTGGGCAGCAGTCCGCCAGCTTGCGATTGAAAACCGAGGTAGAAGGGGAGGTAAAGCACGATGCCGAGCACGGCCAGCGTGAAAAACAGGGCGCCAGTGCGCAGTAGGACGATGGAATCTAGCGCGCGGCGCTGCAAGGTGTGGACAAGGCCGACGGCGAGGACGGTGAGGGTGAGGTAGATGGGGAAATCCCAGGTGTTGAGGAAGGAGAGTCCGCCCAGGGCCAGGGCATACAGGCCCAGGCCGAGGCCGCCCAGGGGAAAGAGGGAGGGCAGGCTGGCGAGAAGGGCGGCAGGGGTCGGGCGGTCGTCCGGTGCGTCGGCGGGGCGAGCGGCGGAGAGCATCAGGTTGAGGGCGAGGCCGATGGCCATGATGACGAAGGGGAGGGCGAGGACGTGTGGGTGCATGTCGCCCAGAATGAAGCTGAAGTTGGGGAATTCGTCAATGACTTCGATGGTGTTGCCGGCCAGGTCGCGGTCATGGATGACGCGAGAGGCGCGCCACCACCACCAGTATTCGCCGATGTACCACTGGCCGCTGGGCGCGGCGTCGGTCATTTCTTTGATGTCGGTGGCGCGGATGAGATCGGCAGAAAGCAGGCGGTTGTGATAGCCGAATTCGAGGATGCCCTGCTGATTGCCGATGACGACGACGAAGAGGGCGGCGAGCAGGCCGGTGAGCAAGCTGGCGCGCCAGGGGGGGTGGGGGGTGTCGGGCGTGCGTGGGCCTGTCTGCTGCGCCCAGGGCGCAAGCGGACGCGGCAGCAGGGCGGTCAAGTTGAAGCCGACGCTGAAGGCGGTGGAGGCGACGAGAGCGAACCAGGCGGCCAAGCCGAGGTTGAAGGCGATCTCGGAGGGCAGTCCGCTGAGGCGGGTGAGCAGGGCGAGCATGACGTAGCCGAAGTAGTAGTAGCTGATGCTGTAGCCAGAGAGCCAGGCGTCGAGGGGGGGAAAGCGTTGACTGTGCAGGACGCTGTTGAGGAACATCAGTTCCATGGGCTTTTCGGTGGCAGAAATGGCGGGATCGAAGGCGCGGAAGTAGGCCCAAAGCGCCAGAGCGACGGCGAAAAGAAGCTCGCTGACGATGATGAGGCGGCGGTTTTCACGCAGCCAGCGCAGCAGGGCGCCGCCGCTGTCGCCATGCCAGAGCAGCCAGAGGGAGAGGGCGGCGACGATGAGCAGGGCAGCGATGGCGCCTCCCAGGCTGTTGCGCAGAAAGCCGAGGCTGGCGCCAAACCAGAGGAGGAAGGCGGTGAGGAGCAGGCCAAGTGGTTTGGTCAGCCCGTAGCCGCGGTCGGGCAGATGGAGACACAGGCGCCAGACGAGCGGGAAGGCGGCGAGGGCGATGAGTTGGATGATGAGCCAGAAGGTGATGAGTGCAATCATGGTAATCAATCGAGTTCAATCAGGTGTGCATGCGGGTCGTGCAGGTTAGCGCAGCGAGACGGCGATGGCGATCAGGTCGTCTGGGGGGAGGGTTTGGCTGAGCAGTTCGATCATGACGTCGTCGTGTCGCCAGACGAGTTCGTGCAGGGCGATGCTCTGATCGGGGGAGGCGAAGACGACGAGCAGGGCAGGGCGATCGCCGATTTGGACTTCCTGGGTGGAGGAGACGCCGGCGGCGTCGAAGCGCAGGGTGCTGATGCGGCCGCTGGCGCCGAGGGCGACGCCGAACTGGCGAATGGTCAGGTCGAAGGGGGAGGCGCTGTCGGGACAGTGGTAGACGGTCTCGACATAGAGGGGTTGGGGAAACCAGTCTGGCATACCGGCGTAGGTGATGCCGGAAACGGAGTG
Organism: uncultured Anaerolineae bacterium; assembly: GCA_964580725.1. Taxonomy (GTDB): domain Bacteria; phylum Chloroflexota; class Anaerolineae; order SSC4; family Amarolineaceae; genus Amarolinea. Next base: position 20,318 of record CAZOLV010000027.1, read on the forward strand.
CAGGGTGTAGCCGGGGGGCAGCCAGGCGGGGGTGCGCAGGGGATAGGCGACGTGCGCTTGCGCTTCCTGCAGGCTGGCGAAGGTTTCGCTGTGGGCGATGGTGTACTGTGCGCCGGTTGGTGGGACGGCAGGTGCAACATCGACGCGCACGTTGCCGAGATCGAGGGCGGCAAGCAGGCCGGCGACGGCGCGGCGGCCGGGGACGGTCATGAAAGAGAGAAGAGCAGCGAGCAGGAGGAGAAGGACGAGGGCCCAGGCGGGTCGTCGCGGCGAGAGGGCGAAACGGGGCGCGGGAGCGTTGGTCAGGCGACGCACGCGCTGCGTCAAGGCGAGGGAGGGCGGAGGTAGAGCGTCGGGCAGGCGCGTCAGTTCGGCGGCGGTGGCCAGGAGGGGCGCCAGGGCAGGCGGCGGCGTGATGCCGTCCTGCAGGGCGGCTTCTAGCGCGTCAGCGAGTGGATCGTTGTCGGCGTGCATGGTGGTTGGTTTGGGCCTTTGTTCTAATGCGTTCTCTTCAGACTGTCAGAGCGGGGTGTCCTTGTCCACTGGTTGGTCGTCCAGGAGGGTGCGCAGTTTGCGCAAGGCCCGGAAGACGATGACGCCGACGTTGGTGGGGGTGAGATCGCAGGCTGCGGCGATCTGCAGGTTGGTCAGCCCGGCGACGAATTTGAGTTGCAGGATTTCCTGCTCTCGTGGGGGGAGGCAGCGTAGGGCTTGCAGCAGGGCGGCGGTGCGTTGCTGTTGGGCCAGGGCATCTTCGGGGGAGAGGCCGGGGGCGGGCCAGGCGGTCAGAAAATCGTAGGCGAGCGCCGGTTCAGGGCGGCGGCGGAAGTGCTGCGCCAGTTGGCTGCGAGCGATGCGAAACAGCCAGCCCGGGAAGGCGCCAGGTTGGCGCAGTTGATGCCGCTTGGCGAAGGCCTGGGCAAAGGTGCTGGCGGTCAGCTCCTCGGCCAGGGCTTCGTCACCGACGCGCAGGCGCAGGTAGTTCAGGACGCGCGGCAGGAATTCCCGATAGAGCGTCGCAAACTGCTCGTTTTCCAAAGATCCGCGCGCCGCGTCAGGTGCTGCAATCAGAGAGACTCCCTTTTTGTTCCAATGATTCCCAGTGACGATTGTGGCGCCGATAGTAAGATGCTTGAATTGCGCTGTCATTACATACATTGACAACGCCGCTGATGAGTCCGAATGAATTCGGGGCTGAAGGACCTCGGCGAGGCTTCGACAGGCTTCGACAGGCTCAGCCTGCGCTGGCCGGTATCGGGTTGGGTGTGATTCGCCCCACCACAGGCGTCCACGCAGGTGGCCGCCCGGCTTCGACTCAGATGCCTACTGCCCACTGTCTACGGCGTCTGGTAGATGACAACCTCTTCGTTGCGATAGGGGGTGGTGAGCAGGCCCTGCTGCGCCATACGCTCGAATTTGGCGATGCCTTCAGCGGGGTAGACGGTGCGCTCCAGGCGACCGACGTAGATGTAACGAATGTGCAGGCGCTGGATCAGCTCCTGCGTCCGGTTGATGTCGGCAGTGCTGTAAAACTCGCGCGCATCGGCCTCACGCTGGCCCACCTGGAAACTGTAACGCTGTTCACCCTGGTGTGCGCCCAACAGACTGGGCAACCCGGTGAAGGTGGCGACGCGCATGCCGCCCTCACGGTAATAGTCAATGCGCCCCTCGGCCACGACGGGATTGCCCTTCACGTTATCGAGCAGCCAGCGGATGGCCTCGTCGTCGTAACGCAACGTGATAGAGTTGTTCTGATCGGGCCAGGTATAGACGCCAACGGTCATGAAGGCCCGGCCGTCGAGCGTGCCGATGGCCGGGCGTCGGCCGGGGAAGCGATCATCGACGCGGCGCGGTGTACCGATCAGCGGGAAGACCAGCACAGAGACAAGCAACACGGTGAACAGGCCGCTCCAGGCCAGGCGCCAGCCGAGCGAAAAACGGCTGCGCAACGCCTGCCAGATGACAGGCAAGCCGGCCGCCGTGCCCAGGCCGAGCAACACCCACACCTGTGTGTAGAATTTGAACAACGTGTTCATGCGGTAGAAATCGCCGACCGTCTTGCCGTCGGGCGAACAGCCGCAGAGGAAATCCTTGAGAAAGACGAACTCGACGCCGAACGCCACCAGCAAGCCGGTGAAGACCAGGAGCGAGACAAAAGTCCGCTCCGGCGTGACGTCGCGCCGGAAGAGTAGCAGCCCGGCGATGAGCAGCGGCAGCAGCAAGAGGGTGGGAACCCAGTAGCCAACCAGCGCCAGGACAACGGCCAGCAGCGCCACCAACGCCACGAACAGCCGCCCAAAGAGATAGACCGGCTCGGCCTGCTTGACCAGGATCGTGTGCAGGTTGACGATGCGCGGCGCCAGGTCCCAACGGTTGGCGACCAGCCGCAACCAGCGCACCAGCGCCGGCGAACGCGCCTGTTCGCCGAGCTGTTCACGGTCGTAGCGGCGCAGTTCGGCGATCAGATAGGTGATCGCCAGGAAGGCGAAGAACCCCCAGATGAGCAGCCACTTGCCCAGTTCGGTCTTGCCCTTGACCAGGCCGATGCCGCTGCTGCCGACCGCCTCGTAGTGCTGGAAGAAGGGCAGGTAGAGGCCATAGGCCAGGGCGCCGACGACGAGAGCAAAGAGGGCGATGCGCCAGATGCGTAAGCGTCCACTGGCGCGAAAATCACGCACGAGGAAGGCGAGCACCGCCACGCCCAGATAGGTGGGCAGGTCCCAGGTGTTGATGGCCGCCAGCGCGCCGATGGTCAGCGGGATGAAGATGAAGGAGAGCAGCGATCCCAGCAGGTCGCCGGCGGCGCCCGCGCCGTAGCCGGCCATCAGATTGAGCGCCAGGGCCAGGCTCAGAATGGTGAAGGGCAGCCCCATCATGTGCGGGTGCAGATCGGCAAAGAGGAAGCTCCAGAACGGGAACTCGTTGATGGTGCCGGGCAGGACGCGGCTGGGGGCCCACCAGTCGAAGGCGGGCAGGCGGCCGCCGGTCGTCAGCAGATGCGCCGCGCCCGACACGGCGCGCACCAGGGTCTGCAGACCTGGAATCTGGCTTTGAAACGGCGTCTGCGCCTGGTCGCCCAGGCGGCGCATGATTTGGCCCATGCTGTCGAGATTGCCAATGAGGACGACGAAGAGGCTGCCGAGCAGGCCGGCGCCGACGCCCTGACGCCAGAAGGGGGCGCGGCTGGCGTTGGGCCGGGCAGGCGCCAGGTTGTAAACGAGCGAGAAGGCGCCAGCAGCGACCGAGGCAAAGAGGGTGGGTACCGCCAGGTTGAAAGCGACCGAGGCTTCGATGCCGGTCAGCTTGATGAAAAGACCGACAAGGAAGTAGCCGTAGTAGTAATAGTTGATGTAGCCGCCGGCGTAGTAGGGATCGAGGGGCGGCATCCAGGCGCTGCGCGTGACGGCGTTGAGGAAGGCGAACTCCATGAACTTTTCGCCGCCCTGCCAGGGCTGCCAGAGATCGGGGTTGAGCAGGCGGATGAAGACGAAGAGTAAGAAGGCGCCACCAAAAACCGCCTCGCTCAGAATGATCAGGCCGCGGTTGGCGCGGGCGAAGGCGCGCATCTCTGCCTGGTTGCGACGCCACAAGGCCAGGGAGAGCAGCGCCATCAGAGCGAGGGCCAAGCCGATGGTCAAGAGGTTGTTGCCGACGACCGGCAGTTGCAGGCTGGCGGCTGTCCATACGAGCCAGCCGAGCAGGAGCCAGCCGAGCAGGCGTGCCATCAGGTAGCCGCGATCACGCAAAAAGCGAAAGACGCTGAAGGCCAGGGGCCAGGAAATCAGGTGGAGGAGCGAAACAGCGAGCCACCAAACGATGATGGCGAAGGGGGCCGAACGGCTGGCCAGCCGATTCCAGCGCAGATCGTAAGGGGTGGGCAGTTCCTCGGTCGGCCGATCGAGCAGAAGGGTCTTGCCGCTGGCGCCTTCGGCGGGTTGGGGGGTGGAGCGATCGGCGCGGCCCATGACGAGGCTGAGTAGTCGCGTCAGGAAGGGCTGCGTGCCGGTGTAGCCGGGAATGGCGCCTTGCCAGGAACCGCCCAATTTGGCTTGCCACTCCTCATCGCTCAGCGTCTTGACCTTCTTGAAGACAATGGGCTTGGGGTGATCGTAGACTGTGAAGCTCTCGTCGGCGTTGTCGTCGTTGAACTCTACGGGGCCAATGCGCGGGCGCGAGGGGAATTCGGCGGCCAGCTCGAAACCAAGCTCGCCGGCAAAGAGCAGTTCGTAGTAACGGGTGGTCATGGGGTAGCGTTGGGGCAGGCGCGGGATGGAGCGATAGAGGCGATTGGTGGCCAGGATGATGTAGTCGGCCTCGTTGACCATGCGCTTGATGGTTTCGAACTTGGCCGGGGTGTCTTCCTCGTAGTTGGGGAGATCGTTGACACGGTAGCCGAATGCGCCGCGATAGTAGCCGGCGGGCGTTTGCAGATCTTTGGGCAGCGAATCGTCCCAGTGTTCGGCCAGGATGGCGCTGCCCTGGGGCACGTTTTCGTAGATCCAGCGCGAGGCGGCGATCCAGGTGTGTTGGTGGCCGTAGACGCCGTTGACAAAGGCAAGCGCCCAGATTGCGGTGGCGATCACGACGATCAGCCCGATGAGCGGGGCAGACCAGGCCCAAAGCGGGCGCCGGGCGTGCGTTTCGTGGACTTCGACCTCTACGGCTTCGCTGCGCGCCATCCACTCGGTGGCTTCCTGCGCACGCTGGCGGCGGAAGACTTCGATCCAGCTGCGGCGGCGCCAGATGCGTTCCAGCAGGGCAGCACCCATCAGGCCGAAAAGACCGAGCAGCGGCAGCATGTAGCGCATGAACTTGACCATGAAGAGGCCGGTGAGGGCGAAATAGGGGACGCACCAGGCGAGGATGACCCATTCGGCGGGGCCGGCGCGCCCGGCAAGGGCGCGTGCAAGCGCCCAGGCCAGGCCGACAAAGGCGAGCAGGCCCAGCGGCCAGCCCATGCCGTAGCGCAACTGCTGCTCGATGTTGTAGAGGAAGGGCTGCGTGTCGCGATATTGGCGGGTGTAGGGGAAATCGGCCTCGCCACGCACCATGGCGCCCTGCTCGTCTATGACGGAGATGCGGTAGTTGGGCCAGTCAATGATGGCGAAGGGAGAGGTGACTGCAAAAACGATAACGGCGGTGGAGAGGGCAATGAGGGCCAGGCCGACGGCCTGGCCAAACTGATTGGGAGCGACGGCGGCCTCGTAGCCCTGGACGAAGCGGGGGGCCTGGCTGCGGCGGACGGTGATGACTGTCCAATAGCGTGCGCCGGCGCCAACGACCAGAGCGGCGAGAATGGGCAGGGCGCTGAACTTGGAGGAGATGGCGGCGCCGGCGAAGACGCCGGCCAGCAGAGAAGCGCGCAAATCGCCGTCCTGCGCCATAAGCACGGCGCCATAGACGGCGCCCAGGATGAAGAAACTGGCGACCGGGTCGAAGGCGTAGAAGTGGCTGAGCTGGATGGCGGTGACGGTGAGGGCGTAGAAGGCGGCGCCAAGCAGGCCAGCGCTGGCGCTGTAGACGCGCCGGCCGATCAGAAAGATCAGGTAGACGGAGGCGGCGTCGAAGAGGGCGGAAAGCACGCGGCCCAACAGGTTGAAGCCGTCATAGGTATTGGCATTGATGAGCCAGCGCACGGGTTCGCCTTGCAGGCCCAGACCCTGCAACTGCTGGCCGACGCCGTGGACGAGGGAGGCGGAGATGGTCAAAATGTAGAGCGGCAGGTGACCATAGGCAAAACGGCGCACATTGCGCTGCTGGAGATTCCAGAGGGGGTTGAAGGGTGAGCGGCGCGGGTCGAGCGCCTCGGAGAGGTGGTGGGGCATGTGCATTTCACTGGCGACCATCACGATCCAGCGCTCGTCGGGGTGGGCGTGCTGATTCTCGTCCCAGTTGTTGTTGTAGAGACGCAGCGCCAGTGCCGCGACCAGTACCGCCAGCAGGAGAAAGACCTGTATGGGAGTCAGTTGGGCCTGGCGCCCGTTACCCTGAGTTCGAGCTGTCGCGGACAACATATCCTCCTATCTCATCGCTTTACCAAAGTCTGTTCGACCAGGCTGACCACGATGGCAACCATTTCTTGTGCCTGCACGGCCCAGCGGGCAATGTCAATCTCATCATTCGCTCAGCAACTGCGCTTCTTCGAGCGTTTCGAAGGCACCCTGCAAACGATGACGGACAAGGTCAGATCCGGATCTGCATCGCCGCGCGTGCGGCTGCCGAACAGGATGATCTACGCTTCTGGCGCGCTGCAAGCCACAGTGGCCTTGATGTCAGCCATCAAGGCGGCATCGAGGAACGATGCCGGCATGTCTTCTACTCGTTGCACGATTCGTTCTCCCGACCAGGATGCATGCTAGTCTTCGTCCAATTTGAGCACCGACATGAAGGCATTCTGCGGTATTTCGATTTGTCCCACCATCTTCATGCGGCGCTTGCCCTCTTTCTGCTTTTCTAACAGCTTGCGCTTGCGCGTGATGTCGCCGCCGTAGCACTTGGAAAGGACATCCTTGCGATAGGCCTTGACGTTGGCGCGGCTGATGATCTTCTTGCCCAGCGCGGCCTGGATCGGCACCTCGTACTGCTGACGCGGGATGACCTCTTTCATTTTGCTGACCAGGCGCTGCCCGCGCTGAAAAGCCTGGTCGCGATGCACGATGACCGATAGCGCATCCACTGGAATCTCATTGATGAGCACATCCAGGCGCACCATGTCGGCCGCGCGATAGTCATCGAACGCGTAGTCCATGCTGGCGTAGCCGCGGGTGCGCGCCTTGAGGTCGTTGTAGAAATCCACCAGGATTTCGACCAGCGGGATGTGATAGGTGAGCAGCACGCGGCGCTCGTCCAGGTATTCTTGATTCACGAACTCGCCGCGGCGCTTCGTCGCCAGGTCCATCACCTGGCCGATGAATTCCACCGGCGTGAAAATCGTGATCTTCATCCATGGCTCACGAATTTCCCTGATCTCGCTTTCAGGCGGCAACTCCACCGGGTTATCCACCAGAATTTCGCTGCCGTTTGTCTTCGTGACCTGGTATTCCACGCTGGGCGCGGTAAAGAGCACGTCCAGGTCGTACTCCCGCTCCAGGCGCTCTTGGATGATCTCCATATGAAAGAGGCCCAGAAAGCCGCAGCGAAAGCCAAAGCCGAGCGCCTGGCTGGTCTCCGGCTGAAAGACGAGCGAAGCGTCGTTGAGCTGCAGCTTGTCAAGGGCATCGCGCAGCAGGGCGTAATCTTCGCCGCGTGTCGGGTATAGCCCGGCAAACACCATCGGTTTGGACGGTTCATAGCCAGGCAAGGGTTCTTCGGCGCTGTGCAGCCAGGTGGTCAGGGTGTCGCCCACGCGACAGTCGCGCACCGACTTGAGACCGGTGGCGATGTAGCCCACCTCGCCGGCCGACAGGGCGTCGGTGGAGATCATGCCCGGGCCAAATACGCCGACATCCAGCGGTTCGACGCGTTGGCCGCTCGACATGACCTTGAGATTCGACCCCAGACTGTACGAACCATGAAAGACGCGCACGTAGGCCACCACGCCTTTGTACGCATCGTAGTGGCTGTCGAAGACAAGGGCGCGCAGCGGCGCCGCCGGGTCGCCGCGGGGCGGCGGCACCTGCGTGACCACCGCTTCCAGCACAGCGGTCACGTTCAGGCCCTCTTTGGCCGAGATGCGAATCACGTCCTCGATCGGCGTGCCGATCAACTCGCCGATCTCTTGCGCCACCTCGTCCGGTCGTGCGGCAATCATGTCAATTTTGTTGACGACCGGAATGATCTCCAAATCGTGCTCCAGCGCCAGGTAAAGATTGGCCAGTGTCTGGGCTTCGATGCCCTGGCTGGCATCTACCACCAGGACGGCACCTTCGCAGGCGGTGAGGGCGCGCGAGACTTCGTAGGAGAAATCTACGTGGCCGGGGGTGTCAATGAGGTTGATTTCGTAGACCTGGCCATCGCTGGCGGTGTAGTTCATGCGGACGGCGGACGCCTTGATGGTGACCCCCTTCTCGCGCTCCAGTTCCATCGAATCGAGAACCTGGTTGGTCATGTCGCGTTCAGAGACGGCGCCGGTCAGTTGCAAGAGGCGGTCGGCCAGGGTGCTCTTGCCATGATCCACGTGTGCAACGATGCAAAAATTGCGTATCAGGGTTCGTTCCATAGGGCCAGATTCTACACGAGAAAGTGTGAAAAGTCGAAACGTGAGAGCGCCGTCAAAGACAAGAGGCAACCTATCGTTGTGACAGGCTGCCTCTTGGGTTTCGGGTACAACGCCGGGACGAGGGGGCGTCCGGGCGTCAGGCATCAAGCAAGACGACGGCGTCGGGCGACTGCCAGGGCAGCCAGCAGCAGGGCCAGCGCGCCGGCCAGCATGCCATAGGGCAGAGACGGTGCCGCGCTGTCCATGCTGCTCAACTGGACGGCTGTCGGCGTCGGCGGTTCGCAGGTGATGGGGGTGTAGTTGACCGCGAAGTCATCCATGTAGATGCCATCGGCCACCACGCCGCTGTCCGAGGTGACGCGCAGGCGCAGCGCCACGTTGGACTGGTTGTCGAGCATCGGCGAGGCAACGGCAGTCTGCGCCCAACTCTGCGTCACGCCATTGAAGCGAGCGAGGTATGATGGAGCCCAGGTCGTGCCGCCGTCCAGCGAATACTCGAGGTAAGCGTAGTCGTAGCCGGATTCGAGGGCATGGAGGAAGTAGGCAGAGACCGAGGTATTCGTCTTGCCGCTCAGGTTGATCACGGGCGACCGCACCCAGGAGTTCATGCCGTTCGGGTAAGTGCCGGACGGGCTTTCGTGCCAGGAATGGGTGGGGCTGTACGACTGGTTGGTCACCTGCGCCCAGAAGTTCTGGGTGCCGCCCGTGGTCCAGCCGTTGATGCCGCTCTCGAAGTTGTCGAAGAAATAGGCGGTGGGCGGTTGCGAGCTGCCGGCCACGAGGCTGAAGTTAATCGTGTACGGGCCTTGCGCCGAGGTGACGTCCAACTGGAAGTCAATAATCATGCCGCAGGGCACTGTGGGCGCGACCGAGAAGACATACGGCGTGCTGTTGTTCGCGTTGGCGCCGGCCAGGATGTTGGGATAGGCCGAGGTGTTCTGCGAAATGCTGACGCCAGGCGTCACGGTGGAAAGAACGGCGCTGATTCCGGTGCTGGTGGTGGCGCCGTCGTTCAGGAGGTTGACCAGCAGTTGCAGGTTGGTCTCGCCCGGTTCGGGGACGCTGTTGCCGTTGCCGCCGCTGACAGCCGAGGAGTTGTAGACCAGGTTGGGTACCGGAACCAGCCCGATGTCGGTGGTGGTAGTGCCGCCGGCGCCGACCGTGCGGCCGGTGACGGTCGCCGAGGTGGGATAGCCAGGCAGCAGCGGGCCGCCGGTGATGGCGTAGGTGCCGGGAACCACGTTGACGCTGTAGTTACCAGCGGCGTCTGTGGAGGTGGTCATCGTTTCGGGGCCGACGACGGTGACCGGAGCGCCGGCGACGCCGGCATTGGTGACGGTGTTGTAGACGCGACCGTTGAGTGTGCCCAGGGTCTGTCCGCAGGCGGGGAACTTGAACGAACCGATGCGGGTGTTCCAGTTGTTGCCGTTGACGGTCAAGTATTCGCCGGCGAACCAGAAGGTGCAGTCGTCGGCCGGATCGAGCGTCAGCGAGAAGTAGTCGCCCCAGCGGCTGATGCCGGTCTGCGAGCCGGTGCCGTTGATGAGCACCGCTTCGTTCTGCGGCAGTTGGCCCAGACTCTCGCCGTTGCGGCGGCCCGCATAGCGCAGGGCCGGATACATGGTCGAGCTGGAGACGCTGTAGCCCACGGCGGCGTTGCCGTCCTTGTCTACGGCGATGCTTGGCATCCAGCGGTGATTGCCATCGCCCAGGGCGTAGGTGCCGGACTGGTAGACGTTGGTGGCGCCGCCGGGTGCGCGCACTTCGTACCAGCGCACAGCCGCCTTGCCGGCCACGTCTACGGTGTGCGAAGCCCACAGCGATTCGTAGGAGCCCATGTTGCGATATTGCAGCAGGTTCATCAATCGGAAGCTGAGGGTGTCGAGCACGCGCGTGGTGCCCTGCTGCGGAACGCCGTAGGTCACAGGTTCGAACGCGCTGATCGGCAGCAGGGTAGGGCCGGTGAAGGTGGAGTTGCCCGGCGTGACCCAGTCCACATGGAACTTCCACATCTTGAGCAAGTCGGGCGGCGTGGCCGCCAACAGGTAGTTGGGCGCGCCGGCGGGCGGGGCGGTCGTGCCGTGGTAGTTGGCGGGGAGCAGGGCATCGCAGGTGGCGTCGGTGCAGGTGTCGAAGTGAACTTCTTGCAGCGCGCCGCCGGCGATCATCTGGGTGCGATTCAAGGCCCACACGCGCACACCAAAGCCGGTGCCGATCTGATCGAACATGTTGGCGGTCATATACCAGCCGTCCGACCACACGCCGAGCTTGGGATAGTCGTTGAGGTACGAGGTGAAGATGCCGGTATCGGCGCGCAGGGCGTAGAAGTACCACCCACCCGCCACCGGGTCGCTCGTCTGCGACACTGCGATACACTGATAGAAGGGGCCAGTAGCGCCGGTCCAGGCGAAGTCACTGACCAGCCAGCGGCCCACGGTCTGATCATAGAGCGCAATGGGGTCGCCTTGATTGCTGGTGTCGCACGGCGTGCCAGCAGGACCGGTGAAGAAGGTGTTGAAGGTCACGGCGCTAATCAGCGCACCCGTGGTCTTGTTGTAGATGCCCACCGAGGTGTTGACCGTCTCGACGTAGTGGTTGGGACCAATGGCGCCGTTGACGTCAGGCGGCCAACCAGCGCCGTTGGCGCCATAGCTCATCGCGGCGAAGTTCATGATGGGACCGGGCATCTGGCCGGCGCCAGGAACGGTCTGGGCGTCGGGGTCGAGCGCAGCGGCCCAACCGCCCGCATTGCGTTCGGAGGGGGTCAAACGCAGGGGGAAATCCTGGGGCGAGACCATCTTGCCGGCGTTGCCCTGCGGGAGATCGCGCATATCGCCGTTCCAAACGGTGGGATAGCTCGTCTCGCCGACGAACGGCCCGTAGATGGGAGAGGACGCCGACGGGCGCGACGGTGCGCTCGCCTGGACGCTGGAGACAGCTATACCGAGGAGTAACCCAAGGATAGCCAGGACGTGAATGAGACGTTTGCTTGGCATGTCAGCTCCTTCCTTGCAGATAAACACACTCAAAGCGTGCACGACTTGCTTTCGGGGTCGAAGCATCGGGGGCGACGACGAAAGAAACACTGAGGATTTGGGGGTGCTTGACGAACACCTGACAGCGAGAGAGTATAGGACAAGAACGCCAATGCGTCAACTTTGCCAGGCTCTCAGGTGCAGGGACGCAACGTACCGCCAAATTCATCTGGCGCCCCCTCACGCCGCAACTGGGCGATGATAGACGATTGAAATCGCGCCTGAAAGGCCTAAGGCTATGCGTCCACCTGCGTGGACGCATGCCGTGGGACGAATCACGCCCCATGAGATACTGGCCGGCGCAGGTCGGCCTCGTCGAAGTCCTTCAGCCCCGAATTCATTCGGCCGGCCTCCTCTTAGAACTTAGAACTGGTCGTTCGGACAAAGCAGCGGAAACGGCTCGTTCTCGGCCGGCGGGTACGCCCATTCGAGATACCAGTAGAGACTGTGGAAACTGAGCGGTTCGCCCAGCGGGCAGCCCTCCGGCAGGGTGGAGTCGGCAAAGCAAACATGCCTGGCAGCGTTAGCGGCGCCGGCGCTCGTCGCCTCCACTGTGCGCATCAGAGTCACCTGCCAGTTGAAGATGCGACAGTTCGGCTGCTGATACAGCTCCGCCGGCAGCGTGACCTCGGTTGCGCGCGTCGCCAATACCAGAATCGGGTTCGATTCCTGGTAGTTGTAATCAACGGTCACAGCATAGTATTCTTCATCGTGCAACGGCCGCGCTGGCGCCCAGCGCAGGACGATCTTCTGCGCCGTCCCTTCGAAACGCGTTCCCATGAGCGGTTCCAGCGGTTCGGGCGCAGGCAGCAGGCGCGGCAGCGGCGCCGGCGCAACACCCGTTGCGTTCGTCTGAGCGGGCAGGTCGAAGCTCTCGCGCAGCGCAGCGTGCGGGTCCCCCCCGGCCGGCGGCAAGACGACCGTCGTGCCGATGACGAAGGTGCGATTGGCCTCCGGTGCACCAAACGCGATCCATTCCATCTCGATGTTGCTCACCTGACCGCGCGCCGAGGCGCGCCAGCCCGACCAATCCTTGAATCGAAACGGCTGGAACGGCGCAAGCGCCCGAATGTAGGTAAAGCCGAACTCGCCGATCTCGTGCAGCATGAAGCGACGTGCGGCCGCGGCATCGCCCAGATCGAACGTGCCCTCGCGCCAGTGGATTTCGACCCAGGCCTCCGGAAAAACGTGCTGCGATGGAATGACAACGCCCCAACGGATCATGCCATTGTGCGCATCGCCCTTTTCGCCCATCAGCATGGGAGAAACGCCGCGGAAGGGCGGAACATTGATCCAGAACCCGTACTTTTCCAACAGCATTTCGCTGACCGACGGGCGCACGGTGAAACGACCCAGTTCGGCCGGCGCAGCCGCGTCTGCCAGTACAACCGTCCAGACGCCCGCCTGCAGCCGGTGGGGCACCGTCCAGACCTCCGTGCGATACGCGCTGTCGCTGCCCAAGGCGGCGACGACGGCGCCTGCTTGTGCGCCCTGCGGGTCACGCACATGGAGAGCTAGATGTTCGACTGGCGCCGCATTGGCGCCGTCGTCCTCGGCGGTGACGATGAAGCGGACACTCTGCCCCATCACCACTTCGGATTCCAGGGTGGGAAAGCGCAGGCTATAGGTCGGCGCGGGCGCTGCGGTGGGCGCGGGTGCGGCGGCCGCAGTCGCCGCGGGCGTGGGTGTGGGCGTGGATGTGGGCGCGGGCGGCGTGGCGGTGGGAAGCGGCGTTCCCTGCGCACACCCTGCCAAAGCCAGCAGCATCCCAATCAGCAGAAGACAAGTTGTTGGAGAGAGAAATGAGCGTCGAGTTGTTTCTTCGAACATACCAGGCCTGCACGTTTGCGAGACTTCTTCTTTTTTGGGGAACGAACCCCGTCTCATCAAAACGTATGCCGGCGGCGTTGGTTCCCAAAATCTGCCGTGCGATTTGTCCTGTGACAGGGCCTCAGCCGGCGGTCAAATCGCAGCGGCCAGGAGGCGCGCCGCGTGCGCCGGCCCGCCCAGGGCGCCAAACTCGGCCTGAAGGTGTGCGGCGCGGGTGCGCCAGAGCGGATTGGCGAGCAGATCGTGCAGCGCGGCCTGCAGGGTTGCCGGATTGGTCGCCGCAGGTGCGAGATGCACGCCGACGCCGGTTGCGGCGGCGCGGCGCGCCTGAAGAGCCTGGTCGCCGGCATGAGGGATGATGAGCTGCGGCAGGCCGTGACAGATCGCCGCGTGCGTGGTGGCGACGCCGCCGTGATGCACCGCCGCCGCCAGACGCGGGAAGAGCCAGTCGTAATTGACCCAATCGAGTAACGTGGTATGCGGCAAGCGCCGCTGCCGTAACCGCTCGGCCAGATCGGGCGCCAGGGCGCTGTGCCCCACGACCGCCACGCTGTGACCGCCCACCCCCGCCACCGCCTGGGCGACGAGCGTAAAGAAATGAATGTCATCCGTGAAGAGGCTGCCCAGTGTGACCAAGACGAGCGGCCGGCCGGTGGGCAGGGCGGCCAGGAAGTCCGGCTGTGCGCCCTGGGGCGGCTGCGCCGTCCCACCGACGCAGGCCGTTTGCGGCAGGAGGGGCAGGCCAGAGCCGTACCAGCGAGGACTGAAGTAGACGATGTGACGCGTGGGAGACACAGGCCAAAAACCATTGGCATCCGACCAGTAACGCCCGGTCACGCCCGTTGCCTGCCAGATGGCAGCCAGGCGAGTCCGCGCCTCTGCCAACGCCTGCCGGGCCGTTGGATCGGGGCTGGGCGGCGGTGTCGCCTGCGCCGGCCACCCGCAGATCGCCAGCGGCAGCCCCAGGCGTTCGGCCACGACCGGCGCGGCGGTTACGAACAGTTCGCTCACCAGGGCGTCGGGGCGGAATGCGGCCGCGGCGGCGCACAGCGATTCCACCCCGCGGCAGACCTCGTCCGGCTCCAACCAGCCGGCCAGGGCACGCAAATGGCGCGCCTGTGCCGGCTGAGCGGCAGGCAAGGGCAAGCGCCAGCCAACAGTGGGCGCAACCGATAGCGGCACGCCCACCTCCTGCACCGTCGCGGCGACCTCCTGACCGCTGACCCACAGGACATCATGACCCTGCGCCTGCAGAGCCACGGCCGTGCGCAAATAGCCGCCCCAGTCGAGATGTCCCGGCAACGCCGCCGATGTGAAGAGAAACCTCATCTTGCCTTCCGCTGCTGCGCTGCGCCGGCCCGAACAGGCGCCCGTGGGCCGTCGCTATGTTAGCCGAGCAGCCCGACGATGCGACGCATGATCTCGGCAGCGACGGCGGCCTTGCTCATCAGCGGCAGCATTTCCGGCGGCTGCTGCGCCATCAACAGGGTGACACGGTTTGTGTCCACGCCAAAACCGGCGTCAGCGGCGGTCACGTCATTGGCCACGATCATCTGCAGGCCTTTGGCCGTCAGCTTGGCGGCGGCGTTGGTCGTCAGATTTTCGGTTTCAGCGGCAAAGCCGACCGTCACCAGCGGGCGACCGCTCTGGCTGCGCTGCTGCGCCACTTCGGCCAGGATGTCGGGATTGCGCACGAGCTGGATCGTCAGGCCGCCGTCGCCCGGCTGTTTCTTGATCTTCTGCTCGGCAAAGACCGCCGGCCGAAAGTCGGCCACGGCGGCGGCGCCGATCAACACGTCGGTTCTGGGAAGCTGGCTGAGCACGACATCACGCATCTGGCAGGCCGACTGCACGGTTTGCGTCTCGACGCCCCAGGGCACCGGCAGGCTGAGCGGCGCGTGGATCAGAGTCACATCGGCGCCCAGGTCGAGGGCGGCCTGGGCCAGCGCCACCCCCATCTTGCCGCTGCTGCGATTGGTGATGAAGCGCACCGGGTCGAGTGCCTCCTGCGTGCCGCCGGCGGTGATGACGACGCGCCGGCCGGCCAGCAGGCCGTCACGCCCAAGCAGATAGCGCGCCGCGCCAAGCAGGTCGTCCGGCTCGGCCATGCGCCCGACACCGCTGGCGCCAGACGCCAGATGGCCGCGCTGCGGGCCGGCGATGTGCGCGCCGCGCTGGCGCAGCGTCTCCAGATTGGCCTGCGTGGCGGGATGCAGCCACATCTGTTCTTCCATGGCGGGGGCGACGAGCAGCGGCGCCGTGCAGGCCAGGGCGGTGGCGGCCAGCAGATCGTCGGCCAGGCCATGCGCCAGCCGCGCCAGGGTGTTGGCGGTGAGCGGGGCGATCAAGAGGAGATCGGCGCCATGCGCCAGGTTGACATGTGCGATGCGACCATCGGCCAGGGCGCCAAAGAGATCGTCGTAGACCGGACGGCCTGTCACGCCCTGGAACGTCAGCGGCGTGACGAAACGCCGGGCGCTGGCGGTCATGATGACGTCCACCTGCGCGCCAGCCTGAGCGAGGCGGCTGGCCAGGAATGCGGTCTTGTAGGCGGCAATGCCGCCGCAAACGCCAATCAGAATTCGTTTTCCTTCCATCACGTGTCGAACCTCGTTGCGAACAGCATTTTGGGGGCGTTACGGGTGGGTGGGGCCGGTCGAGGCCCGGATTTCGGCCATGAGCGCCTGTTGGGGGCGTTACGGGTGGGTGGGGCCGGTCGAGACAAGACGCCAGGCGCGCAGCACTTCGCCCACGCTCCAGGCTTGCCAGGGGCAACCGCGGGGGGTGAAGGGTGGGTCGCCGTCGGCGATCTCGCTGATGCTGCCCAAACCGGTGTCGTTCAGGTGGTGGGCAAACGGCGCCAACAGGGCCAATGCCCCGTTTCGATCCTGATGGACGCGCAGATACGCCTGGATGAAGGGGCCAATCAACCAGGCCCAGGTTGTGCCCTGATGGTAGGCGCCATCACGCACCCGCCGGTTGCCCAGATAGGTTCCGATATAGTTTGGATCGCCCGGCGCCAGCGAACGCAGCCCAAGCGAAGTGAGCAGGTGGCGTGCACAGACGTCGAGCAGGCGCCGCTGTTGATCGGGCGACAGCGGGCTGTTGGGCAGCGAGACGGCGAAAATCTGGTTGGGACGCAGCGCCAGATCGTCGCCCTCCGGGCCGTCCAGCACATCGGCGCAAAAACCGGCCGGCTCGCGCCAGTAACGCGCAAACGAGCGGCGCACCAGATCGGCCTGCGCTTGATATTCGCCGGCCGGCCGGCCAAGCCGCTGCGCAAAGTCGGCCATGACGCACAGCGCATGATACCAAAGGGCGTTAATCTCGATCGGTTTGCCCTGGCGCGGCGTCACGACCCAATCGTCAATCTTGGCGTCCATCCAGGTCAATTGGACGCCGGCCTCGCCTGCGGCCAGCAGCCCGTCGGCCGGGTCAACATGGATGCCGAAACGCGTGCCGCGGATGTGCCACTGCACGATCTCCTGCAGCGTCGGGAAAAGTTGGCGCAGGAGGTCGAGGTCGCCCGTGGCCTCGACGACGGCGCGGATTGCCTCGAAGTACCAAAGGGTGGCGTCTACTGTGTTGTAATCGGCATCGGCGAGCGGCTGACCAGCGTCAGGAAAGCGATTGGGCAACATGCCCTGGCTGACGTAGCGCGCAAAGGTGCGCAATAGGGAGCGGGCCAGGTCAGGCCGGCCTGTGACGAGCGCCAACCCCGGTAGAGCGATCATGGTGTCGCGGCCCCAATCGGTGAACCAGGGGTAGCCGGCGATGATGGTATGCCCATCGTCGCGCGCAACGATGAACTGATCCGCCGCCAGGATGAGCTGCCGTATCGAGCCGGGGGCCGCAGTCGCTTGCGCACGCGCCAGCAGGTCGGTCTCACGCGCCTGGGCTGCGGCCAGGGCCTGGGCGGCGCCGGGGTGCTGCAAGGCAGATGTGGAAGCAGTCACGCAAAGCGTGCGGCCGGGCCACAGGGTGACGTGAAAGCGGCCAAGTGCGATCAGGTCTTCATGATCGTCGTGCTGGCGTTCGGCTTCGACGCGCCAATGGAAATCGCGGTAGAGGGTGTTCATGATTTCGAAACGCAGCGCCTCCGCCGCCTGGGACGCGTCGCCCCGCAGGCTGGCGTCGAGATAGAGGGGTGCCGCGCCGTCGTGGAGGGTCGCCTGGATTTCGAGATGATCGTCCAGCGCCTGCCAGTGTCCTTCCTCCTGGGGCGCGCCGCAGACGACGATGTGCGGAGTCCAGGCGGGCGCGTGGGTTTCAGCGTGATGGTCGCGATGGTTGGCGAGCACGACGAGGGCGAGGTGGACAGGACGCTGGCCCCGTTCCAGGCGATAGGTGACGTAGGTGGTGTTGTGGCCGTGTGCCATCCAGACGCGTTTTTCGAGGATGGCGTCGGCCAGGGCAAAGCGCCAGACGGGCCGCGTGCCTTCGAGATGAAACGATTCGAGGTGGCGGTAGCCGTGGGGGTCAATGGCGCCGTCTTGAAACTCGTTGCAGGCCAGGGGATAGACGGCGCCAGCCATTTCGGCCCATTCGTCAAGTTTGGCGAGCAGCAGTGTGCGGTCCAGCGGGGGGCGCAGGGCGGCGATGAGGAGGCCATGATAGCGGCGCGTGTGGGCGCCCGCGATGGTGCCGGCGGCGTAGCCGCCGATGCCGTTCGTCGTCAGCCACTCACGCCGCAGCGCCGCCCCCAGGTCGCCGCAAATCTCGCGCCCAAACACGATGTTTGTCAAGTTGTATTCTTCCATGTGAACCTCGTGGATTGCTTTGCGGATTCAACGAGAGCGGGACGCTGTCATGCAACCAGACTAGTCGGTGCGGCGATGGTTGTCAATCTGATCGTAGGTGCCGCCAAAGACAAGGTCTCTGACGTTGTGGCTGGCAAGGAATTCGTGTGGGAAGCCGAGTTCGATGGCGCTTGTCTTTTCAAGCCGCGCCAATTGGTCCGCCGTCAGGCTGACCGCCAGCGCGCCCAGGTTGTCAGCAAGCTGCTCTGGCCTGCTGGCGCCCAGGATCGGGATGATCGGCGCGGCGTGCGGGCGCTGTTGGTGCAACACCCAGGCAATGGCGACCTGCGAAGCGGTACAGCCGATCTCTTCAGCCACGGCGCGCACCTGCGCCGCAATCGCCAGATCGCGTTCCGCCGGCCCCCAGCGCGCCACACGCCCGCTGGCCTGCGGATCGGCATTGTACTTTCCTGTCAACACCCCGGCGCCCAATACGCTCCAGGGCGTCACCGCGACGTCGAGCGCACGCGCCATCGGCAGCAAATCACGTTCGGCGCTGCGGTCGGCCAGGCTGTAGCGAATCTGCAGCCCCACGAAGCGCGACCAGCCGCGCAAATCGGCGATGGCGTTGGCTTGCGAAACGACCCAGGCCGGCGTATCGCTGATCCCGATGTAGAAAACCAACCCCTGGCGCACCAAATCATCGAGCCCGCGCAACACCTCCTCCACCGGCGTCGTAAAGTCCCAGGCGTGCAACCAGAGCAGATCGAGAGACTCGCAATTCAATCGCTCCAGGCTGGCTCGCACCGACTGCACCAGATTCTTGCGATGATTGCCGCCGAAATTGGGGTCGCCCTGGCGCATCTTCAGGGTGTACTTGCTCGCCAGAACGAAGTGCTGGCGGTCGCTGGCGATGAACTCGCCCACGAAGCGTTCGCTCGTCCCCTCCGTGTAGCGGTTGGCAGTGTCAATGAAATTGCCGCCCGCATTGGCATACGCCTCGAAGATCGCCTGGCTGGTCGCCTTGTCAGCGCCCCACCCCCACTCCGTGCCGAAGGTCATCGTGCCCAGGGCCAGTTCCGACACGCGCAGACCACTGCGCCCAAACAGCTTGTAACGCATTCCCATGTCAACACCTTCTTCTGTTTCATCGGATTGTCTCTCGCCACACCACAGGAATTGGCTACACGAAAATTCTTCGCCAACCCCCAACGAACGTGCGGCTGATTGATTTGATTGTATCCTCATGCACAAGTGGTGTCAACCTGATGCGTGCGACCCCTGCGTCGCCGAGCGAGTCAGTTTTGCGGGGTCGCAGGCACTCCAGGCAGCGTCGTCTCGAAGCGGCTGCCACGTCCCGGCTGGCTCTGCACCGTGACGTGGCCGCCATGTGCGCCCGCAATACCCTGCGCGATCGCCAAACCCAGGCCGGTGCCCCTGCTCGTGCGCCCACGGTAGAACCGTTCGAAAATGCGCGGCAGTTCATCCGGCTCGATGCCGGGGCCGCTGTCCTGCACCCAGAATACCAACCCCGTCCCTCGCAACCCTGCGCCCATCGTCACCGATCCTCCCGCTGGTGTGAACTTCAGCGCATTGTCGAGCAGATTGGCCAGCAGCATCTCTACACGCGCCCGATCGCACATCACCGTCGCCGCGACCGGCGGCGCCTCCACCGTCAGTGTGACCCCTTTTTCCTGGGCGCGCAACCGAAACGGCGCTGCCGCCGCCTCGAGCAGATCGCCCACATCGTGGTTTTCCAGATCGAGCTGCACCAGGCCACCGTCCAGGCGCGACAAATCGAGCAAGTTGGTGGTGATCCACTCCAGGCGCGCCAGTTGCGTGCGACTTTCGGCCAGGAACTCGGCTTGCGCCTCGAAATCCTGGGCGGCCGGGCCTTGCAGCAGTTCGTTGAAAGTCTTCAGCGCCGTGATGGGTGTGCGCAGTTCGTGCGAGGCGTCGGCGACGAAGCGACGCAGGGCGTCACGTTCGGCCTCCAGAGCGGCAAAACTGGTCTGCAGGGCCGCCGCCATGCGGTTGAACTGCTGCGCCAACAGGCCGATCTCGTCACGTCCCTGGACAGGCGCACGGGCCGACAGGTCGCCGCGGTGCATCTTCTCGGCGGCGACGGTCAAATTGCGCACCGGCGCCGCCAGACCACGGCTGACCACTACGCCGACCAGTGCTGCCAGCAGCGAGGCGCTCAACGCCGCCAGGCCGAGCGCACGGCGGGTCGTGGGCAGCACATCGGCGCCAAAATCGGGGCCATTGCTCAACTGAACATGGCCCACGACAGTATTGCCAGCCTGAATCGGCGCGCTGAGCATTTTGGTCGAACGGGGCATCGTCTGCTCGGAGTTGGCCGCCGCGTTGGCTTGCGGGTCGAGCACGAAACGCCCGCCCCATTCACCGCCGGGACGTCGCAGATAGGTTGGGTCGGCGTCGTCTGGCCAATCCTCCTCGCGATGGTGTGAATCTTGACCGACGACGAACAACCCCGGCAGCCCATCGCGCAGCGTCAAAATGATCGCCCCATCTGCGTCCTGGCGCACGGTAAAAGCAGGATCGCCGCCTGGCATCAGCCAGACGCCGGCAATGTTCTGCGGCGCAGCGCCAGAGTCGGCCAGCGTCTGCCCCTGGGTATCCACGATGCGCACCTGAACATCGCCCCAGAAAGCAGCGTAGCGCGCCAGATCAGCGAGCCGGCTGCCGTCTACCTGCGGCCAGACGAAGGGCAGGGCGCGGCGCGCCGTCACGCTGGCGTGGGTCGCCAGGTACGCCGTTTCCTGTTGATCGGCATAGCGGCGCACCAACGTGAGCGCCATCAGGCCGAGCGCCCCAATCGTCAGCAGGGACATCAAGACGTAGCTGGCCACCAGGCGCCAGCGAATGGACGAGCGCAGCGTCGCATCGAGCGCCGCTGTCGCACCCGCCCTGATCAGCCTGGTCACACGACGCATAGTGAAAGCGAACATATTCAACATGATTCTTGCCACAGGTCTTGTCAACAATAGGAGGCTTCAGCCGCTTACCTACCACGGTCGAGGAAGCGGCTGAAGCCTGCGCAGGCAGCGCCAGCATAGTCATTGACCGTTGGCGCTCGATTGCCGAATGGTTATCGTTTCGCAACCATTCAGCCAGGCGCAGCGGCGGCCAGATTTTCCTCGGCCTGTCCGGCGGTCTTGGCGCCGGCGATGACGGTGGAGACGGCGGGGTGCGCCAGTGCAAAGCGAATTGCGGCCTGCGCCAGGGTTTGGCCGGGCCGCGCCAGTTGGGCGGCCAGCGCCTGCGCCTGTTGCAGGCGCGCATCGAGCAGGGCCGGCGGCCAGCCGGCGCGCACATCCCCCGGCCCAAAGCGCGCCCCTGGCCGGTGAACGCCGCCCAGAAGGCCGTTGGCCAGCGGTTCGCGCGCAATGATCCCCACTCCGGCGCGCTGTGCCGCCGGCAGCAGCAGTTCGCCGGCCGCTTGATCGAGCAGGTTGTACACGACCTGAATGGCGTCCGGTTTGCCAGAAGCCAAAGCCGCCAGCCCTTCGACCGGATCGTGGATCGAAAGGCCGTAGAAACGAATCATGCCGGCCTGGCGCAGATCTTCCAGGGCCTGCCAGATGTCGCCCTGCTCGATCAGGGCAAGGTCGGGGTTGTGCAGTTGAAAGAGGTCAATGTAATCGGTGCGCAGCCGGCGCAAGCTCTGCTCGCAAGCAAAGCGCAGATAGCCGGCGCTGAAGTTGGCGCTGTGCACAATGGGGAGCACGCTGTCAGCGGGGTAATCGTCGAGCGGACGGGGCAGCAGGGCGGCCAGGCGCGGGCGCTGTGCAAAATCAAGGGCGCGCTGATAGAAGTTGGCGCCCGCCTTCGTCGCCAGGACGACTTGCGCACGCCTCCCTGCCAGCGCCGCGCCAAGCAGCTCCTCGCTGTGGCCGTGACCGTAGACATCGGCGCTGTCGAAGAAGGTGCAGCCCAGTTCCAGGGCGCGCCGGATGGCGTCAGCGGCGGCGTGATCGTCGGTGGGACCGTAGGAATTGCCAAACGCCGCCCCGCCGATGGCCCAGGCGCCAAAGCCAATGGCCGATACGCGCAGGCCAGTGCGTCCCAGTTGCCGGTACTGCATCACGCCGCCACGTCCCTTCAAGCCGAATCCAAGTGGCCGCGCCGCGCCACCTCAGCGTACCAGCGACCGCTCTCCTTCATCATGCGCGCCTGGCTGTCGAAATCTACGTGAACGATGCCAAACCGCTGCGCATAGCCCTGCGCCCACTCGAAGTTGTCCAGGAGCGACCAGAGGAAGTAGCCAGCCAGTGGCACGCCCAACGCCAGCGCCTGCTGCGCCGCCGCCAGATGTGTGCGCAGATAGTTCAGGCGATGAATGTCATGCACGCGCCCGTCAGGCCCGGGGAGATCGCCGTAGCTGGCGCCGTTTTCGGTGATGAAGATCTTGGGAACCTGGTATTCGAACGCCAGTCGCAGCAGCACACGCAGTAGACCGTCGGGATAAACCTCCCACCCCATCTCGGTGTAGTGCGCCGGATCGCGCGGCCCTGTGGATGAGGCAACCGGCTGGCTGCGCACGGTATCCCGGTTGTAGTAGTTCAAGCCGACGAAATCGGTCGGCACGGCGATGGCATCCAGGTCGCCGGGCTGCATGAGGGCCGGGACGCCGTTGGCAAAGGCGCCATCCGCCTCCAGGCTCGCCATGACATCGCCAGGGTAGCGGCGTCCCACGAGCGGATCGAGGAACCAGCGCGTCCAGCGCCCGTCAACGTCGCGCCAGGCCGCCCGATCGGCCGGGCTGTGCGTGGCGGGGAGCAGCCAGTTGATGTTGAGCGTTGCGCCAACCTCGGCGGCGGCGCTGTTGCTGCGAATGATCGGCACGGCCCACCCATGCGACAGCAGCAGATGATGGCTGGCCGCAACCGCTGTTGGCAAATCACGCAGGCCGGGCGCATGTTCTCCGCTCAGATAACCCAACCAGGTTGCAACCGCCGGCTCGTTGTGTGTGATCCAGAACTTGACGCGATCACCCAGGCAGCGGCTGAGCGTATCGGCGTATTCGACGAAGGCATGAGCCGTGGCGCGATTGGCCCAGCCGCCCTCGTCTTGCAGCGCCTGCGGCAAATCCCAGTGATAGAGCGTGACCGCCGGGATGATGTCAGCGGCCAGCAGGCCATCCACCAGGCGGCTGTAGAAGTCGAGTCCAGCCTGATTGGCGCGCCCGCGTCCGTTGGGCAGGATGCGCGTCCAGGCCGTCGAAAAGCGATAGGCGCGCAGGCCAAGCGCCTGCATGATGCGAATATCGTGCGCCCACCGGTGATAGTGATCGCAGGCCACATCTCCGGTGTCGCCATTGCGGATCTTGCCCGGCGTGTGCGCAAAGCGATCCCAGATGGATTCACCTTTACCGTCGGCCTGCCAGGCGCCCTCGATCTGATAGGCTGCCGTGGCAGCGCCCCACAAAAAGTCTTTTGGAAAGTGCATCATGTTGTCGTCTCGTTGAGTCAATCAGGCGCTGGCGGGCGAGGCGCCGGCGTTGGCGGTGGCGGTGGGCCAGGGCGGAACGTGCGCCGCCGGCAAGCCCAGGGCGCGCGCAATCTCAGCGCCATGCAGCCGCTCGTGATAGGCCATCACCTTGAACAGGCCGGCCACCGAGGTCGTAAAACCGGCGGGATGCGGCGCTTCGATCGCCATCTGCTCGTCGGTCAGAGCGTCCAGCATCTCCAACGTGCGCTGGCGCGACCCTTCCATGCTGGCCATCAGCTCGGCCAGGCTGCGGCTCTGCGCCTTTTTGACCTGGCGCTCGTTCCAGACATCCAGGCTGAAATCGGCGGGTAGGGCGGCGCCGCTCAGAAACCGTTCGATCGTGGTTTGCAGGCCGCGCTCCGATACGATGACATGCGTCGCGATGTCGCGCACCGTCCAGGTCGGGTTTTCGGTAGATTGCACCTCGGTCTCCGGGGTCACATGCGCCAGCACATCGAGCAGCTCGGCGCGCGCTTCGGCCAGTCTGGCGCGCAGGCGCGCCTTTCGATCCATTGCCATTTTGGTTTTCCCGTTCTCTTGTGCTTCGTCTTCGATTCTTGCTTGTGCGCATGATCGTGCGTCATGCGCCGCTACGCCAACAGGGCATAGCCGCCGTCCAGCGTGATGACCTGACCCACGATCATGCTGGCGTCGTCAGAGCAGAAGAAGGCGGTCAGGCGGGCCACTTCTTCTGGCAGCACGAAGCGGCCGGCGGGAGTGCGGCGCAGCCCTTCGCTCAGAATTTTGTCCTTGCTTGGAAAGAAGTCGAGCGCCTCGGTCTCGACCACGCCGGGGCTGATGGCGTTGCAGACGATCCCCAACGGCGCCAGTTCGACCGCCAGGTAGCGCACCGCCGCCTCGATGGCGGCCTTGCTGATGCCCACCATGGCGTATTCGGGCAGGACACGCGTCGAACCGATGCTGGTGATGCCGATGATACGACCCCAGCCTTTGGCCCGCATGAACGGCGTCACCGCCCGCGCCCCGAACAAGAGCGAACGAGCGTTGATGTTCAGCGTCCAGTCCCAGGTGCGTTCGTCCTGTTCGATGGCGGGACGCAGTACGCCGCTGGCTGCGTTGGCGACGAAGATATCAACCCCGCCAAACGCCTGCGCCGTCTCTTGCACCAGCGCCTCCAGGTCTTCCAGCCGCCCCACATGGGCCTTGACGACAATCGCCCGCCCACCCAACGCATGGATAGCGGCGGCGGTCTCCTCGGCCGGTTCGCGCCGGCGAAAGAAGTTGACCGCCACCTGCGCCCCGCGCCGCGCCAGTTCGATGGCGATGGCGCGGCCGATGCCGCGCCCGCTGCCGGTGACGATCGCCGTTTTGCCGGTCAGAAAAGTGGGCAGCAAAGCCGTCGTCATTGTCCCACCAGCGCCCGCAGGAAGAAGATCAGGTTCGCCGGTCGTTCAGCCAGACGGCGCATGAAGTAGCCGTACCACGCCGTGCCATACGGCACGTAGACGCGCATCTTGTACCCTTCGCTCACCAGGCGCAGTTGCAGATCGCGGCGAATGCCGTAGAGCATCTGAAACTCGAAGCGGTTGCGCCCAATGCTGTGCTGGCTGGCGTAGGCTTTGGCGTAGTCAATGATGCGGTCATCGTGCGAGGCGACAGCGACATGCAGATCGGCGGGATGGGCGCCGCTGGCGTCCAACATCTGCTTGATGAGCGTCTGCATGTTGCGATCCACTCCGGGCTTGGTTGGAAAAGCGACCGTCGGCGGCTCATCGTAAGCGCCCTTGCACAGGCGCAGATCGCCCAACCCTTCGGAGATCAGGGCGGCCACATCGTCCTGGCTGCGCAAGAGATAGGCCTGGATGACAACGCCGACGCAGCCAAAATCGCCGCGCAGACGGCGATAGATCGCCAACGTGCGGCTGGTCACGGCGGAGTCTTCCATATCAATGCGCACGAAACTGCCGATGGCAGCGGCCTTTTCCACGATACGCCGCACGTTGTGATAGCAGAAATCGTCGCCCACGTGCAGGCCCATGGCGGTCAGCTTGACAGAAACGCCCGCCGCCAGGCTGTTGGCCTGAATCGCATCGAGCAGTCGCAGGTACTCGTCGGCGTTGTTGCGCGCCTCGGTCTCGCTGGAGACGTATTCGCCCAGAAAATCAACCGTGGCGGTTATGCCCTGGGCGTTGAGCTGGCGAATGGCCTCCACGGCATCCGGGCGCTGTTCACCGGCCACGAATCGGCGCGCCACGCGGCGCGAGAGCGGAAAGGCGACGATCAACCCCTGTGCACGCTTGCTGTGCGACAGGGCGAGGATCACGTTACGGATGATGTTCATACGAGATGGTCTGTCCTTCCTCCTTCGTCTCAACGAAACGTGCGGCTTCTCACAGAAGCGACACGGCGGGAAACATGGCGCGTTCCACGGCCGCCGCATCCAGACCGGCATCGAGCAGGCGCTGATGCAGGGCATACGCCTGGCAACGAAAGGCGGCCAGGTCAACGCCCAGACAGCGCGGCGGCAGCCGGTCAAGGCGAGCGATGCCCCGGCGCAGCAGTTTGAGCGCTCCCGCCCCGTTGGCACGCTCGATCTGATACAGCGCCACGCCGACCTGCAGAATGCCCTGGTACAGGGCGCGCACCGGCCTCGGCTCGGCGCGCCAGGCACCTTCGAGCAGTTCGTGCTGTTCCCAGTAGCGCCCGGCGTTGAACTCCGCAAAGCCGGTCAGAGCCAGGGCGGAGGGGGCGTCATCCCAACCTTCGACGAACTGGGGTGGTTTGCGCACCGCCTGTTCGACCAACGCGGGCAGTTCGGTCATGAAGCGCGAGCGGGGCAGAACGGGATCGCAGCCGGCTGTGCGCGCCTGCTGCAGCGCCTCGACGGCGGTGTGACTGGCAAATGCGGCGATTGGGATCAGGCGCGTGTGGGGCCGATTGCGGGCCAGCCGCACGACGGCGGCCCAATCGTCATTGGCGCGCAGATCAATGAGGATCAGGGCCGGCCAGCGGTCGAGCGCCTGGCGCAGCTCTTGCGCCGATTCGACCATCTCGGCGGCGCCGCCCAGGGCCTGGATGGTGTCGAGGATACGCACGCCGATGAGCAGGTCGGTCGCATAGAGGACGATGGGGCGCACGGGGGGATCGCACGGGCGGTTGGCGTTTGGCGCGGCGGTTGCAGTCGAGTTCATTGGTCAGTATCCGTGCGGCGCGCCGTGATGCAATAGCCGCAGAAGGCGGCGCCGTTCATAATGTGCTGCTGGCGTTCAACGGCAGCATCCGGCAGCAGCGCCCGGATGAACTCGATTTCCGAGCGACACGCCTGCGGGAAGTCGCTGGCGACCTGGTGAATGGCGCAGTTGAACTCGCGCAGGTCGAACGTCCTGTCGTCGAGTGCGCTCCATTCGGCCAGATAGCCGTCTTCGTCCAGGATGGCGGCCAGTTCGGCCACGCGTGCAGCCAGGGAAGGCTTGTCTTGCAGACGCTGCTGCGCCTGCGCCAGGCGACGCTGCGCCCGCTGCTGGAAGAGGGTTTCGACATGTTCGGGGCCATCGAGCAGCGCCACATAGTTGAGCAGTTCGCTGGCCAGTTGACGGTAGCGCCTGGGAAACATTTCCTGGGCCTGCTGGCTGAGGCGATAGAGATGCACGGGGCGGCCGCGCCCCTGGCGCGCCGTTTCATGTTGCACCCAGTCGTCCTGCTCCAGCAGCGCCAGGTGACGGCGCACGCCCATGGCGGTCATCTCCAGCCGTTCGGCCAGTTCGCCCACCGACAGGCGGCCGTGCCTCTTCAGCGCCATCAGCACTCTCTGGCGCGTCGGCTCTTCGCCCTCGCGCCCGCCACCGGCCCCATCTTGTCTCATCCGCTTCTCGCTCGGCGTCATATCACCTTTCCAACCGCGCCAGCCACCGCCCACAAGTCGCAAGAAGTTCAGCGCGTCGACCCGGTTCGGCGTTCGATTATAACACGCGGGCAAGTCATTGTAAACTTCACAAAAGTGCGTTCCGGCGTATAATTAGCGCCGTCGCTGGCGCTGCGCTGGCGTGAGTCAGGCCTCGGCCTGGATTTCGAGAGGTGTATGCGATGATTTCAACCAACCAACGATCACTCGATCCGCGCGTCGCTGCCCTGACGGCAGTGATGATCGCGTTCGTTTTCGTCCTGACCCGGCTCGTGCAAATCCCCATCGGGTCGCAGGGCTTCGTTCACCTGGGCGATGCCGCCATTTACTTCGCCGCCTTCGCCTTCGGCCCCTGGGTGGCTGCCGTGGCCGGCGGCCTGGGCACAGCCCTGGTTGACGCCACCACCGGCTACCCACAGTGGGCCATCTTCTCGCTGCTGGTGCACGGCGCACAGGGCTTCCTCGCCGGCTGGCTGACACAGCGTATGCCGGGCCTGCGCGGTCAACTGATCGCCGTGATCGCCGGCGGCATCGTCATCGTGGCAGGCTACTTCTTCGCTGGCGTCATCCTGACCGGCCTGGGCGCCGCAGCAACCGGCATCGTCGCCAACATCATCCAGGCGCTCAGCGGCGCCGCCGTGGGACTTCCGCTCTACACCCTGGCCATCAACGCCTATCCCCCCCTGGCGCACTGGCGCTCCGCCCATCGCTGGACGAGCTAGAGCGTCCGCCGCGTGCCAACAACAACAGCCTTGCCCGCCAGCGTCGGGGTGCACATCAGCGGTTTGCGCTATGCGTACCCCGGCCTCGACACCTGGGCGCTCGATGGCGTTGATCTTGACATTGCGCCCGGCGCATGGCTGGCGGTCATGGGCGCCAACGGCAGCGGAAAAACCACCCTGTGCCGGGCGCTCGTCAGCTTGACCCCTCACCTGACTGGCGGTCGCTTTCAGGGCCGCGTCCTGATCGGCGAACGTGACACCCGTCAACACCCGCCTGCATCGCTCGTCGGCGTCGCCGGTCTGACATTTCAGAATCCCGAAAGCCAGCTTTTCAACCCAAGCGTCGAGAGTGAAATCGTCTGGGGCCTGGAAGCACTGGGACTACCCCGCGCCGTCATCGCCGAACGGCTCGAATGGGCCTTGCGCACATTCGGCCTGTCCGACCGCCGCACCCAAACACCGGAACGCCTTTCCGGCGGGCAGCAGCGACGCCTGGCCCTGGCCGCCGTCCTGGCAATGCGCCCCTCGCTGCTCGTGCTCGATGCGCCCCTGGGCGGCCTCGACCCGTGCGGCCGCCGCGACGTGCTGCAGACGCTGCGGCAGTTGCGCCAGGAACAGCGCATTACCGTTGTCGTCGCCGAAGCAGACGATGACGCCCTGACCGCCTTTGCCGACCGCTGCGTGCGCCTGCAACGCGGACGCCTCGTCCCCTCAACGCAACGCCCCACGCCGGCCACCGCCGCGCCGGCCGCGTGTGACAACCGCCGTTCCGTCTCGACCACCGGCGCACCGGCCATCGTCCTCAACCGGATCAGCTTTGCCTATCATGATGATGAAAAGGAACACCCGGCGCTGCAAGAGATCAGTCTGAGCATCGCCGCCGGCGAATTCGTGGCGCTGGTAGGCGCCAACGGCTCCGGCAAGACCACCCTGGCCAAACATCTCATCGGCCTGCTGCGCCCAACGCAGGGACGGCTGCTGATTTTCGGCCAGGACGCGGCGCAAGAGAGCGTGGGCGCGCTGGCGCGTCAGGTTGGTTTTCTCTTTCAGAACCCGGAACGCCAGATCTTCAGCGCCGCCGTGACGAGCGAAGTCGCCTTCGGGCCACGCAATTTGGGTCTTGCCCAGGCCGAAACGGCTCGCCGGGTAGCCGAGGCGCTGGCGCGCTTCGATCTTGCCGGCGCGGCGCAGCAGCCGCCCGCGATGCTCAGTTTCACGCAGCGGCGCCGCGTCGCCCTGGCCACCGTGGCCGCGCTGGAAACCCCCATCCTGGCGCTGGACGAGCCGACGGTGGGGCTGGACGCCGAGGCGCGCGCTGGCCTGCTGGCCTGGCTACACGAACGCCATGCGCAAGGGGTGACCATCGTTCTGGTGACGCACGATCTGGCGCTGGTGGCAGAGCACGCACAGCGCGTCCTGCTGCTGCATGAAGGTCGCCTGCTCGCCGACGGCGCGCCGCAGGCGGTGCTGGCTCAACCTGAACTGCTGGCGCGGGCCGGATTGGCGCCGGGCGCCCCTGGCGAGGCTGCCGATGCGCTTTGACCTGTACACGCCGGGCAATTCCTGGCTGCACCGGCTCGACCCGCGTAGCAAGCTGCTGCTCGCCGCCGCCCTGCTGGCGACGACGATGATGGTCAAACACCTGGCGCTGCTGGCGGGGCTGCTGCTGCTGTTACAGGTCCTGCTGCTGCACGCCGGCGTACCCTGGTCCGCCCTGCGCTGGCTCTGGGCGCGTATGGCGCCGCTGACGATCCTGATCCTGCTCATGCAGCCGATCTTCGCCAGCGGCGAGGGAACTGCAATGCTGAACCTGGGACCGCTGCGTGTGACCAGCGGCGGCGTGCTGGATGGCGTCAGTTTTGCGCTACGCGCCAACGTGATGGCGTTCGCCGCCTCGCTGCTGCTCTTCGTCACCGAGGCGCAGACGCTGGTGCAGGGCCTGGTGCGGCTTGGGCTGCCGTTCGAATATGGCCAGACCTTCAGCCTGGCGCTGCGCTATCTGCCGACGATCTACGGGCTGTGGGTCAGCATCATGGAAGCGCAGCGGGCGCGCGGTTGGACGCCAGAACAGCAGCGATTTTTGGCGCGCATACGGGCCTACCTGCCTGTCCTGGTCGCGGTGACCATTGCGGCGCTGCGCCTGAGCGAGGAGATGGGACTGGCGCTGGCGGCGCGTGGCTTCGGGGCGCCGGTCACGCGCAGCGCCTGGCGCCCGTTGCATTTCGGCCGCGCCGACGCGCTGGTCAGCATGGCTGCGACCGGTCTGTTCTTGCTTTTTCTCGTCATGCGTCTGCATTGGGGTTGGGGCGCAGGCGTGTGGTGATGGCGGAGAAAACCTGACAGGTCTTGGAGACCAGACAACCTGACAGGTCTTGGAGACCTGTCAGGTTTTCTTGGAGACCGGACAACCTGACAGGTCTTGGAGACCTGTCAGGTTTTCTTGGAGACCGGACAACCT
>CAZOLV010000028.1:0-4985 GCA_964580725.1 uncultured Anaerolineae bacterium
TTTCCTCTCTCCTCTCTCCTATTTCCTCTCTCCTATTTCCTATTTCCTCTCTCCTATTTCCTCTCCCCTCTCTCCTCCTCCCATTGTACCCGATGTGTGCGCCCTCGCCAACTTGTCGGCCAACGGGAACGTGGTACAATGGCGGCGGTCGCGGAGGGGCTTGAACATCCACACAAGACATTGGCAGGCCGTCATCGTACTGGCCTATCTGCTCATCGGTTCCTTGTTTGCCATCCATACACCGGCCTGGCAAGCCCCGGACGAACCGGCGCACTACAACTATGTACATGCCGTCGCCGTCAGCGGCGTTCTGCCGGTGTTGCAGGCAAGCGATTACGATCAGGCGCAGCAGACGCTGGCCATCACAGCCCGTTTTGCGCCCGGCGTTTCGATTGCGGCCTTCCGCTACGAATTCCACCAGCCGCCGCTCTACTACCTCCTGGCCGCACCCATCTTTCGGCTGACCAACGGCGCCCTGCTCCCGCTGCGTCTGTTTTCGCTCGGCTTGGGCGCACTGCTGCTGCTCGTCGTCTATCAGGCCGCCCGGCTGATCGTTCGCCCGGCTCTGGCATTGGGCGCCATGGCCTTTGTCGCCTTCTTGCCGATGCACCTGGCCATGCTGAGCGCCGTCAACAACGACAGCCTGGCCGAATTGCTCATCGCCCTGCTGATCTGGCAATCTCTGCGGCTGCTGACGCGCCCCCTTTCGCCGGCGCCCTGGTCCTGGCTGGCCCTGGGCGTGACGGCGGGCCTGGGGCTTGCCGCCAAAACCACCGTCTACGGCCTGCTGCCCATGCTGGCGGCGGCGCTGTTTCTGGCCTGGCGACGGCGGACGCTTCCCCCCCGCCGCGCCGCCGGCCTGATTCTGGCGTCGCTGCTCTGCATCCTGATCATCGCCGCGCCCTGGTGGCTGCGCAATCTCGCCATCTATGGCGGCGCCGATTTCATGGGCCTGGACCGTCACGATGACGTGGTGCAGGGGCAACTGCGCACGGCGGACTATGCAGCGCAGGCCGGTTGGGACGGATTGGCCAACCGCTTCATCGTCTGGACGTTTCGCTCCTTCTGGGGCCAGTTTGGCTGGATGAGCGTGCTGCTCGATGAACGCATCTACACGGCGCTGCTCATCCTCAGCACAGCGGCAGCGATGGGCGCCCTGTGGACGCTGGCGCAGCGCGGGCGGCAACCCGGCGTCGCCGGCCCGCTGCTCATTTTGGGGCTGGCCCTCGCCGGCGCAAGCGGGGGCTACCTCTGGTACAACCTGAGCTTCGTCCAGCATCAGGGGCGCTACCTGTTCCCGGCCCTGATTCCCCTGGCCATCGGCTTTGCCGCCGGTCTGAGCGCCCTGGCGCACACCTGGCCCAGCCGTCTGGCGGCAGCGGCGGCGCTGAGCGGCGCGCTGCTAACATTGATCCTGGCGCCGGGCCGCTGGCATCTCCTGCTTTGGGCAGGGGCAGCCGTCCTGCTGGCGCTGCTGCCGCGCCTGGGGCGTTGGCAGTCCTGGCTCTACGGCGGCGTCTTTGCGGGCCTGGCCGCGCTCGACATTGCCAGCCTCTTCTGGTTCATCGTACCCCAACTGCGCCCTTGACCGTCGTCAGGGCCGCTGGCCGATCACCCGCGCCGGCGTGCCCACCGCAATGGCGTATGGCGGCACATCGGCGGTCACAACGGCGCCGGCGCCAATCACCGCCCCGCGCCCAATCGTCACGCCATCCAGCACAATCACCCCCAGGCCAAGCCAGGCGTCGTCTTCGATGATAATCGGCCCTTTGCTGGCCAGGGGCTGGTTCTTGAGTGGCCGCGTGCGTTCGGCGAAGGTGTGCTGATAGGGGCTGAAGGCGCACTGCGGGGCGATCTGCACCTGATTGCCAATGCGCAGATCGGCCACGAAGCCTTTCAGATTGCACGCCCCCTGGATGTGGCTGTCGGCGCCGATGATGACGCTGCCGCCGGCGCCGATTTCGATTAGCACGCCGCGGTGCAGCGTCGAAAAATCACCCAATTCCACGCCGCCCGTCTCATCGTCGTGCGCATAGATCGTGACGAAATCATCGATGAAGGCATGGCGCCCCACGCGCAGGTTGGCGCAGCGGATTTGGGCGCGCGGCGAAACGAAGGGATGGGGCGTCAGGTTGGCCAGCAGTTTGCGATCCTTGTAGATTCCGCCCAACAGCCAGGTCGCCAGGCGTGTGGCCGTGCGATTGTGGCCGTTTGGCCCGGCCAACTGCATCAGAGCACGCAGCAGCGGCTGCTTGGCGCGCCAGGGTAACACCGCATCAACTCCTCTCAGACCATTTTCTGCGCCTGAAACCAGATCACCGCGGCGCGCAGGGCGGGCAGCAGAGGAGCCGGTGTCCAGGCGAGTTCTTGCAGGGCGCGGGTGGGATTACAGGTCAGCGCGGCAGGTTGCATGGCGGGTTGCATGGTGGGGACGGGCGGCGACGCCGGCGTCCGGCGTAGCAGTGTGCGCAGGCGGGTACGCCAGCCGCCGTCCCGGCGCAGCAGCGGCCGCCCGCTGGCCAGTTCCATCAGCGCCAGAAAGGCGGTCAGTTTGAGATTGCCGGCCGGATGCCCCAAGATGTAGCGCCGCCCTGCCTGGCCGTGCGTCGCCGCCAGCAGATGTCCCTGGGCGATGTCGTCCACGCCGCAAAAATTGACGCCGCCCGGCGGGAACGATGGCACCTGGCCGCGCAAATAGGCCAGAATGCGCGCCCCGGTCGCCGTGGGGCGCCAGTCGCCCACACCGACGGGGGCGGTGGGGTTGACGACGACGACCGCCAGCGCCTGACGCGCCGCCCAGGCCAGCGCCAACTGTTCGCCCTGATACTTGGAGTGCACGTAATGGCTGGCGCGGCTGTCGGGCGCAAAAGGGGTCTCCTCGGTTGGCAGTTCATCCGCCGCCGCCGGGCGCCCGATGACGCCAATGGTGCTGGTGTGGACGAAACGCGCAACGCCCGCTTCGGCGGCGGCGCGCAGGGCGTTCTCCGTTCCCGTCACGTTGACGGCGTAGAGCAGCGACGCATCGTTGGGGTTGCTGCTGTAGAAAGCGGCGACATGAAAGAACTGGCTGCAGCCCTGCGCCGCCCGCAGCAGTGTATCCGCCGCACGCACATCGCCCGGCACGATTTCGACCGCGCCGCCGCTCAGCAGTCCTTGCAGATTGCGGCGGTCGCTGTCGGGGCGCAGCAGAAGGCGCACAGAGGCGCCGCTGCGCACCAGCGCCCGCGTCACGGCGGCGCCCACGAAGCCGTTGCCGCCCGTGACCAACGCCTGCGTCGTCATGACAGCCGGCGTCCGCGCCGCGCCGATACCTGAAACGAGCGTTCACGGTTCCAGCCCAGGAGCGAAGCCAGCCGGCTGCCCAGTCCCTGCGGCGACGGCGGCTCGCCCTGCAGGCCCTGCCACTCGCGCTGGAGTTCTTGCAGTTCGACGCGGGTCAAGGGGCGGGCGCCGGGACGTGCGCTGAGGGTCGCGCCCAGGCCATCCCGTTCCAGGCGCACGCCGGCGTAGGGCCGATAGGGCTTGATGCTGAGCAGCGGCGGGCGCACGTTGGCCAGGAACTCGCGTGTCTGCGCCCGCGCCGCATAGGTTTCGCCGGGCAGGCCCACCATCACGAAGAGGCGGCAGGCCACCTGCGCCTGGGCGGCGGCCTCCAGCACGCCCACCACCTGTTCGCGGTAGTCATCCGCTATCTGGCGTGGGCGCAGGCGGCCCATCAGTTCCAGCATTTCGTCGTCCGCCGTCTCCAAACCGATTTTGATCGTGCTGCAGCCGGCGCGCGCCATCTGGCGCAGCAGCGGCAGGTCGAAATGCTCCGGTCGCGACTCGCACTCCCATATGACCTTGAGACGGCGGGCGCTGACGGCGGCGCAAAAGGCCTCGACCCAGGCGCGATCGGCGGCAAAGACGATGTCGCGGAAGATGTAGCGCGGCTTGGGGAAGGTTTGGGCCAGCCAGGCCAGTTCGGCGGCCACATCTTCGGCGGGACGCGTCTGGCGTGTGTGTCCTTCCACCGCCACGTAGGGGCACCAGGCGCAATCGTCTGCACAGCCGCGGCCGGCGCGCAGGGTCAGGAAGGGGTAGCAGTCGTGGGGCAGCAAGCGCCAGGCAGGGCGCGGCAGCGCCGTCAGATCGGTGGGTGGATCGGCCGGGCCGGTGATCCATTCCGCTTCGTCGTCGGCGGTGGGGGCGGCAAGCGCCTGCAGGGTGTGCAGCACGGCGGTTTCAGGATCGCCCAGGGCCACGGCGGCCACGTTGCACTGCTCCATCACCGTCTGGCCGATGAAGCGCATGGCGGGGCCAAAGGCGATGACATGACTGCCCGCGCCCGTCACTTCGGGCAGCAGTTGGTTGATGAAGGCCAGATCGCCCGGCATGGTGGCCTGGCTGACCAGGACGGCTGCCTGCAGGTCGGCGGCGTGCGGGGGCACGCGGGCCAGGGTGCTGGCGGCGTCGAGTTGTTCGGCCACGGCGTCGATGCAGCTGACGGTGTGGCCGGCGGTTTCGAGCACAGCGGCCACCACGGCGATGGTTTGCGGGGGATAGTAGAAATCATTGGCCTGTGCGCCGATGACGCCCAGGCCGGCCGAGCCTTCGCGGTTGGCCGTTTTTCCCGCCGGGCTGGGCGGATTGATCAAAAGGACATGGGACATGCGCAACATCACTCCTGGACAGGCGCAAGGCCTGGGATCGCCGGGGGTTGGTTCAGGAGAAACCTCTCGAACGCGGTCATTTTACCACAAGCGCACGCGCCGGACAATCAGAGGTCAGATGTCAGATGTCAGAGGGCGGAGGACAGAGGGCAGAGGGCAGAGGGCGGAGGACAGAGGACAGAGGGCAGAGGACAGAGGGCAGAGGACAGAGGGCGGAGGACAGAGGGTCAGAGGACAGAGGACAGAGGGCGGAGGACAGAGGGTCAGAGGACAGAGGGCAGAGGGCAGAGGGCAGAGGGCAGAGGGCAGAGGGCAGAGGGCAGAGGGCAGAGG
>CAZOLV010000028.1:5085-28561 GCA_964580725.1 uncultured Anaerolineae bacterium
AGAGGGCAGAGGGCAGAGGGCAGAGGGCAGAGGGCAGAGGGCAGAGGGCAGAGGGGTCAGAGATCGGTGCGTTTGACAGACTTGACGTTTCGCTTTATCATTGCGGGGCCGCCGGCGGAGCATCGCCATCCACGATCCTGCCAGTCGCGGCGAAGCCACTGCATATCATCCTGCTGGCTTCGATGAGCAATCACAACACTTCGATTATAGTCTTTTATCGTCTTTGTTGGTCTTGCGGCCGCCGGCCCCAGGCCCGCCAGCGCAAGACCGCATCTCTAACACGATCGCCATACGATTCGCCGCGCAAGGGCCGCTGCGCCCGGGGACGGGAAAAATCAGAGAAAAGATGAGAGGAAAACGAGAGGAAGTTGGAAGACCACTGAGAGTGTTCAGGTGGTAGAATGGTGTGCGCGGCTGCGCCCGCCAGCCGGCTGCGCTGAAGCGACGTCAGGGGCGCCCTCTCCCCACCCCGCGACGGTGCTGTTGGCGAGGGGGGTAGGATGATGGCCTTCCATCCATGCGGTCATGGTGAGTAGCTGGTTCCTAACACTCTAACACACTTCAGTGTCCTTCCATCCATGCGGTCATGGTGAGTAGCGCTGTACCGGGGCGCGGATGCGTATTTAAACGTTTCCATCCATACGGTCATGGTGAATAGTAAAACACCAATTGCCGGATCGAACGGAGAGACAACGATGCCAGGGAAATTGACCAAAACCACTATCAAAGAACGCACTGAGCAATACTGGGATAAATTCAGGGGTGATTACGACTGTTACGTCAAAGAATTGCTAGGACGCGAACTGAACCTGGCTCGTGCTGATCCTTTGGGCGACGGTACACCGCGCCTACGGCTTTTGGACAAGTGTGTGCACACCCTGGCCCTGACCGTTGGTGAGTCGTTCGAGCCACTGCTTCAGGTGACGTGCGTGCTGCGTCCGAAACGGATCGTCTTGATACTCAACAACTCCTACAGTGGGACACCAGGGAAAGACCATGGCGAGACTCTGAAAAAGTTAATGGAGAGTCTCACGCAGGTGTCTGATCTTCCCGATGATATGCGGCCATCCCTAAGCGACAACGATTTCGATCTCATTGAGCTTGGGGCGGACACTCCCACGCAGGTGTTTCGCGCCCTGCGCTGCGCCATGCAGAAGCGGGCAGCGCAACCGCCTGAAGGGTACGTGAATGCAGTTGACATCACCGGGGCCAAGAAGAGCATGGTGGTGGGCGCGTTTCTCTATGCGGCGCATTCGGGCTTACGGATCACGTATGTCGACTTTGATAATGACGCGTATAACAGCTATTGGAGCAAGCTCTATGGCTTCAAGTGCAAGATCGGCGAAATTCCCAATCCATACGAGGCTTTTCGACTGCGCGAGTGGGAGCAAGTGCGACAACTCTACAACAGCTACAATTTCCGCGGTGCCCGTATCTGGCTCGGCAAAGCGAAGGACAGCGACGATGCTGGCACTGGCATCCTTGGGGCAATGTCAGGTGTTCTAGATCGTTTTGAACACGAGAAATCGCTGTACGAAGATGCGGATATCAAGCAGGCCGAACGATTGGCGCAGGCGATGGAGATGTACGAGGCGTGGGAGAACGGTGATTACGTTCGGGCTAAGTCGTTGCTTGACGGCTTCGATCCATCCTTGCCGCCTGATGTAGCGCCGTTTGGCGTCAAGGAGCTGGGAAATGACTGGCCGAGCGCATCCACAATTCCTGGAGCACGCGACGCAGCGCAGCATCTCCTTTCAAGCCATCTTGAGCTCAAGCATGGCCAAACAGCGCCTTCCGATTCGCTATTTGCTCGGCCGCTCCACTTGCTGGCCTATGTGCGCGAGGAGAGGGCAAAGGTTCGCCGACTTAGCGAGAAGAACGAAGACTACCGTTCCGCCTATATGCGAGCGGCTGGGTTACACGAATTCCTACTCAAAGCGCGATTGGCGCTGTGCTGGCTGAACAATGCTCTCGAAGCAAAGCCTAAGGGATCGGGGAGTTGGCAACCGGTGACTGCGTTTGGCCTGTCCGAACACGCTGCTTTTGGTTCGCTCATGGACGAGTCGAGCGAGTGGAAGTTTCGAAGAGCCTTGCGAGCTGGCTCCCAGGAGGAGATGAACGTCACGGCAGGCAGTATTCGAAGAACAGCTACGGCGCCAGATCTGAAACCCTACTTCGATGGTCTGCCGTTCGATTTGAACGCCGCAGTGCATACTGATTCGAGCGGCAACACTACACCGCTTTTCGTTAAACTGCGCGGCGAAGCGGTTCATACCCATCTTTATATCCCCAAACATGTCGCCGAGGCAGCAATTGAACTCGTGGCTGCTGCCGTTGACGAGTTCGAAACGAACTGGCTTCGGCATTTTCATCCCGATGTTTTGCAGCAGGCCGAAGGTAAATGGGTCGAGGCGCCACCATGGAATCGGCTGTGCGAGGTGTTCAGACTGGAGTTCCTACCACTCATGCTATGCGAGTCGTAGCCCGATGAAGGAGATTTGACCATGCGCTACTTACTGGCCGCCGAGGCCGACAAAATTCAGGAATTCATTTTTCGTTCGTCGCGCTTACGTGAAGTAGTAGGCGCCAGCCAGTTGCTCAGCCGCTTCTGCCGCAGTGAAGACGGCGCTCTGGCTTTGGCCAGCCGCTATGATGGCGATATGGTCGTCAACGATGGCGGCAGCTTCCGAGCCATATTCGATGACGACGATGACAAGAAAGCGCGACAAAAGGCCATCAACTTCGGTGCTGACTTGTCCGAGCTTTACCGCCTGAGTCTGGGCGGGAGTCTCTCTGTCGGTGAACCGGTGTTGATGAATGGCGATTTCCGAGCCGCAAATGATGAGGTCGGGAAAAAACTGCGCCAGGCCAAGAACCATCGGCAGGGCGTTGCGGCTGAGCCTCATATGCCGTATGTAGCTTTCTGCGCGTCGTGTGGTGTGGCATTGGCGGACAGACATGGGCAGTTGAAAGGCGGTAGCAGCGACCGGAGGGCAAACTATTATTGTGATATATGTCAGACCAAAGCAGCGGAAAGAGATCGGAAGCCTCGTGCTATCCTGGATGATTTTTATGCGACCTACTGCAAGGTGCTCAGTATTGATCAGACTTCTGATCCAAGCTGGCCCGAAGATGCCAATGATATTGCCCGATTCGATCTACGTCAACGAAATTACGTCGCCTATCTCGTAGCCGATGGTAACGGTATGGGAAGCCTGTTCAGGAAGTGTGATCGAACACAGATCGAACAATTCTCGGAAGGGCTGACACCCGCCTTACATAGTAGTCTGGTTGTTCCGGCTGCCGCTTTTCGCACTACCGTGCCTGGGCAGACCGACATGGTACCACTCCTTCCCCTGATCCTCGGTGGTGATGATCTCTTCGCTTTGATCCCGGCCCCCTACGCGCTGGATTTCACACGCCGCTTCTGTCTGGCGTGGGAGGACGAGCTTCGCACGTTGGTGACGAGCGCTGGGCTAAAGATTGGCGCAGGCGAGGACGAAATTCCCCGTCCCACCGTGGCTGCTGCCGTGGTCATCTGTAAGAGCAAATATCCTTACGCCCTGGCGCATCGCCGGGCTGAGGAATTGCTCAAAGAGGCGAAGCGACACAGCAAGCTCCTGGCTGCAGAAACGGGTGAACACCTATCAGCGGTGAGCTTCGAGGTCATCCTGGGCAATCGACTGGCTGGCGAAGAAGATGTGAGTGAGGAACGGCGCAAAGCCATTCAGCCTACCTTGCGTCCGTATTGGGTGACGGAGGGTGGGTTGTCGTCCGCTGCAGCAGAACGGGGCATTGGTCTGTTCGAGTTGCTGGCTCAACGGTTTGCGTTGAACGATGTTCCCAAAAAGCGTCTGATCGAAGTTCGAAAACAATTCGAGCGTCTGCCTGCAGATATCAATTCGCGCAACCGAGGCGAGCAGTTGGCGGCATGGACGGCAAAACTTGAGGCCATGTTGAAACGAAGCGACAAAAGAAGGGAAGTGAACGGTCAGCGGGTGATCGTCAATCCACTTCGAGATGCGTTGGTTGCTTTAGGCAAAGGTGCAAATGACAGCAGCGGCGCACATAACTGGCGCGAGGTGAAGCATGGCGATGGCGGGCCTCTCGCCCACGGCATGTTGGATCTGCTTGAAGCCTGGGATTTTGCACAAGACCTCGATCGTGGCCCGGATGATTACGAGCCAAAGGAGGAAGAATGAGCATCCGTCTGGAGTTCGACATCGAATTCAAGAGCGACTATCACGTTGGCGCTGGGCATGGATTGGGTATGCAGGTGGACTCCGCCTTGTTGCGCGATCCCGATAACGTGCCGGTCATACGCGGGACCGTACTCACGGGATTGCTGCGTGAAAGTCTGATGAATCTGCTGAACCTGACCCCTCTTTTAATCCATCGACGCTGTGAAGCGTCCGGCCTCAAGACCGAAAACGATCACGCCTTTTGTGGTCAGTTTGCACCGGCGGAAGTTGACTGCCCCGTATGTGCTATCTTTGGCTCGCCGCGGCGCATGAAGCACTGGCACATCTCATCGGCGCGACCGGCCGACTTCATGGCGCCGCAGGTGCAAAGCCAGGATTGGCGGCCTGGTGAGACGGCCGCCCAGGTGACGACCAGAGTGCGGGTCAACCCCAGAACGCGGCGGGCCGAGGAAAACAAGCTCTTCACTCGCGAGGAAGGTGATGGCAGTCTCCTCTTCCGCTTTGTAGCCGAATGCTATAGCGAAGACGAGACAACCTGGCAAGAAGCGGAATGGCTGACAGCCGCCGCGCGTATGCTGCGCAATCTGGGTGCGGGCAAACGGCGTGGCTATGGGGAATGCGAGATTCATTTGGTGGATCGCAGTGAAGAAACCGCACTGTTGGATCGTTTTGGCAGGCGTTTGAATGGCGAAGCAGTTAAGCCGCAGGCTGCAGAGACAAAAACCGAAGTGACATCTCTTGTGCTGCCGCCCAACCCAAGTGAACATGCATACCGCGTACGCGTGCTATTGCGCACCGATGAGCCATTGCTCATCGCCCGCCGCGCTGAGGCTGGCAACCAGTTCGAGACGCTGGAGAACATCCCAGGTTCGGTGCTGCGTGGCGCACTGGCCTGGCGGCTGGCGCGATTGACGGGAAATCGTTTAGACAACCATGCCAGCATCGAGTATCAGAGCTTCGCGGAGCTATTGTTCCGGGATGCCATACGATTCTCGGCGTTGCTACCAGTAGAAATGAACACAAAATACCAAGGCTATCTTGCTTTGCCCGCTCCACGCGATTTGCTGACCTGCGAGCTTCATCCTGGATACAGCGGCATGAGCAAAGAGGGGCATGGTGTTTGGAGTCTTGCCGGAGGCGAAGATCCGCCAGAGTGTCCAATTTGCGCAAAGGGAGATGATGCCACAGGCAAAAAGCCTGCCACGGTCAAGCTGGAGTCGGTGAACGGTTTTATCTCTCTGGTCAGGGATGGCCGCTCGAAGTTCAGGCCCAGACAAACGTCAGAAATGCACATACGCATCGAACCGGAGAGTGGGCGCGTGCGCACGGGCGATCTGTTTGGGTATGTCTCTTTGGAGCCGGGACAATATTTTGTGGGTGAGATCACCTGTACGAACGAAAGCGCGTGGCAAATCTTGCAGCAAATGGCTGGTCTGAAAGCGCTTGATCAGGTGAACGAACTCAGGCTAGGCAAGGCTGGTCGGCGAGGGCATGGCAAGGCAAGTGTAGTCTTCCAGGCCGCAACGCAGTCACCCTGGTACGGTTCAGACATTACCGAACGCGTCAAGTCGCCAGCCGAGGTAGTGATGCTGATGGTGAGCGATGCCATCGTTGTCGATCCTTGGGGTCGCTACCAGCGTGGGTTCGATAAGCACTGGATCAAACGAGAGCTTGGGCTGCCTGAGGCCTGTGAGGTCGCCGTCGATGCGAGCGGCGGTGCAGATCTGTCCTTTAGCGCCGTGCGGGCCGTAGACGCCTTCAACGCCAAACTCGGTCTGCCGCGGGCACGGGACATAGCGATGGTCGCTGGCTCCTGCGTACGCTTGAGCTTCACAGGTATCGAGTTGGCCGACTTGGTTCGGGAGCTGGCACGAGTGGAAAGTCAGGGCATCGGCGTGCGTCGAGACGAGGGCTTTGGCCGTGTGGCTTTCAACCATCCTGTACACGAGAGTAACCTTGCCGCTTGGCAGGGTAGTCTTGATCTGTTGCCGCTTGTCCTGGATGATCGAACTTCCCGTTTGCACCCAACGACGGCACTAATTCAATTCATGTTGGATTGGATTAAGGCGCTCGATGATGAATTCAGATCAGGTGCATCCAAGTTCAAAGACGAACGATTCGAAGCTGTCGCACGCTTGCTGCATGTCTCGCGGAAGACATCGGCTGGCGAAGTGAGAAACGAGCTTGACCACATGGGTAAGATGGAAGAGCTGCTGCCCGAAACCTTGCAAGGGCGTGACAAGAAGAACTTCTTCGAGACCGATGGCAAGAGTGGGATGGATGCAATCGACAAGCTGCTTGACGAGATGGTAGCTGAGCTTCGACGGCTCGACCTTGGTAGCAATTCACAGGCATGGCGCATTGGTCTGCAGATGTTGGCAGCCCGCATTGCCGAACTCGCCCACCAGAAAGCACAGGAACGGAGGTAACGATGACATTCCGAGCCATTACAGCCAATCTTGAACTGCGCACCGCCTTGCATGTTGGCACAGGCGAGAGTACAGAAACGGCCGACGACCTGCTGCGTCGTGATACGCGTGGCCGCCTGTTGATCCCTGGCGCGGCCATCGCTGGTGCGCTGCGCAGCATCGCCACCAGGCTGGCGCCGCGTTTGCAAGGCGGCAGCCCATGTCATGCACTCAAGAAAAACGATGAAAAGAAAGCCTGCTGCAAGTGTCTGGTCTGTCAGCTTTTCGGCGATGAGAATCCCCAGGAAGATGTGGATGGTGGCAACGCCTCTCGTGTCTTGGTCTACGATGCCGTGCTTGAATCTTCGGACGTGCAGATACGTGACGGTGTGGGCATCGACCGCGTGACCGGCGCGGCGGCGCGGCGCGAGCGGATCAAGTTCGATCTAGAAGTGCTGCCGGCGCACAGTAAGTTCAATCTGCGTATCGAAATCGATCCGAAGCTGAAAGACAATGAGAACGCCCTACAACTCCTGGCTGCGGCCCTTGCAGAATGGCAGGCCGGTCGTGGCGCAGTTGGCGGCCGGGTTTCCCGCGGCCTGGGCGCTTTCACGCTCGTTGGCGTGCAATTCATTCAGCGCGATTTGAACAAAGCCGATACGTTGATGGACACCTTGCGCAACGGTCCGCCGTGGAAAGCGACTGATGGTAATACGGCTTGGGTGAACAATCAGGTTGATGCTGTACGCCCGAAAGTGATTGCGTGGTCGGCGAAAATGACATCAGCAACCGCTCGCTCGTGGGCGCTGGCCGAGTTCGATCTGGCGGCCATTGGTCCTTTCCTGACGCATGATCTGACCCAGGCCGGTCGTAGTGGTCTCGATCATGCGTTTGTTCTGACCGCTTACGAAAAACTCAAGAAGCATCCCGGCGAACATGACGCAAAGCCGGTCTTGCCTGGCTCCAGTCTGCGAGGCGTATTGCGCAGCCAGGCCGAGCGTATCGCCCGTACGATGGCTACCCAGGCTGCATGGGTTACTGCGAATCCTCAACAACACTTCTCCGAGCATTGCCCTGCCTGCAATCCGCTGACGGACAAGACCGAGCGCCCGGTTGCCAGCTGTAATAGTTTCATCAAGATATTCGGCAAGAAGGAGCGAGAAATTCTCGAACAGCAAGGCGCAGAAGACAAGCTCTGTCTTGCCTGCAGGCTGTTTGGCAGTACGTGGAACGGCAGCCGGCTGCGGGTGGAAGATGCACCGTTCGTTGGCCAGAGGGTGGATTACAAAGTCCTTGACTTTCTGGCCATCGATCGTTTCACTGGCGGCGGACGGGACAGCGCCAAGTTCGACGCCGTCGTGCTGTGGAAGCCCAAGTTCAGCGTGCGCCTGTTCCTGGAAAACCCCGAACCGTGGGAACTCGGTTGGCTCGCCCTGGTCTTGCGCGACTTGAACGACGGTCTGGCGACTGTCGGCTTTGGCGCTGCCAAAGGTTTCGGCCAGTGCACCATCGAAAATCCCAAACTAACCATCGGTATCTTGCACGACACCGACTTTCCGTTGCCCGACGCCAAGAGTGGGGACAACATGCTGGAGCAAGCCATAAGTGCTGGTCAGCGCATTCTTGAGGCAAAGGATACTGTCAGCGGGTTGTATCAGACAATTGCCTATGACCACGCAGAGCAGGCCGACTGGCTGGCGCTGGCAAATGGCTGGGTGAAAGAATTCAATGGCATTGTGCAGGGACACATTAGCCCGCACAGTCGCACAGTTGACAGTTTCTTCACCGAACAAGTTGGTTACCGGCTTCCTGATCTCTATCCAGTGAGGGTGTCATGAGCGACAAGAGTGTGAACTTCAAAGAGTTGATCGCTATGATGGAAAAGGCGCGCCTGGCCTCTGATAGCTATCCGGCTGTCTTTGGCGGTCAGTTCACTCAGGCGCGCCTGGCTGATTTCCTTGCAGTCTGGCGCAAGCGCTGGGCATCCATGCCGTGGCGAATCTGGGAGCA
This sequence comes from uncultured Anaerolineae bacterium, assembly GCA_964580725.1. Classification (GTDB taxonomy): domain Bacteria; phylum Chloroflexota; class Anaerolineae; order SSC4; family Amarolineaceae; genus Amarolinea. Next base: position 13,706 of record CAZOLV010000028.1, read on the forward strand.
GATCAGCCACATCGAATTCGCCGATGAGCCGCGAGAGCCGGAGAACCTCCTACGCGCCGAGGTCTTTGGCGACGGCGGCCATTTGTCGCTACGACGAGATAGCAATCGCTGGCTGTGGCATTACATCGGGCCGGCCGGTCAACCCGCGCCCCAGGGCTTCGATCAGAAGCCTGATTGTGAGGATTGGAAGGCTGAGCAATCCATCGTTCTGCGGCGCTATCATGATCAGGCCATTCTCTGGGGCGAACGCAAGACAGGCTATGACTTCTGGTGGGAAGATCGTGTAGCAGCGGCAAAGCTCGTTTATCCAGAGCAAAACAGCGGACGCGTTTACCTTGATTTCTGGCGCTACACCCAGGACGGGCAAACTGTGTTCGTGTGGTATCGCAACTTGAGCCAGGTCGAGATAACAGGCAACGCAGGAGGTCAAAATGACTGAACAGAACGATGACATTCGCGATCTGATTCGTCGTTCGCTGGACAAGCGGCAGTCAGAGCGGGACAAGGGACCGCAGACGGGTGGGACGCAACCAACTCGAGGTTCACAGCCACCATCTCAGCCTCTACGTCGCGAGGGATCGTATCGCTTTCTGAATCCGTACAACTTCGTGCGCTGGTCACGTCCTCCGCAGATATTCGACGATGCCGAAACCCAATTGCTGGGGCGATGCGCACCGCCCCCCCACGATCGTTATGTGGGTCTCAGCGGCAAAATCGTATGTCGGCTTGAAGCGATGTCACCTCTGTTCATCTCTGATTCGGATCTGCCGGAACAAAGCGAAGAAGACAAGAAGACTGGACACAAGACGTACCGTTTCTTCCACTACAACTTTGGGGATGGAGATGAGCCGGCTCTACCGGCCTCAAGTCTGCGTGGCATGATCCGTAGCGTCTTCGAAGCTATGACCAATTCCTGCTATGCCCATTTCGACTACGGCGCGCGCCTGAGTTATCACCTGGCAGCCGCCGAATCGTTGAAGCTGGTTCCCGGGCGCGTGGAAAAAGATGTGCAAGGTCGCTGGCAATTGCGCTTGCTTCCTGGCACAGCGCGCTTGGTCATCAACGACCGCCCGCGGGATAAACTCTACGCGGCGCGTGTAGAAAGGTATCAAGCCCTCTCTCCTGGACGACGCAAGATGGGACCACGCCGACCTGAAGAGTTTCGACCGGTCAAGATGGATGGTTTCAAAAATGGTGAGAAGTGTCTCGCTGTCGTACGAGATCTCCAGTTTCCACCGGTCTGGAATGTCGTCGCGCTGGGCAAAGATCGCAGCCAGTTGCATCCTGGTGCGGGTGAGAGGATTTATGAAGGCTATCTGAGCATCAATAATCAGAACATCGAGTCCAAGCGGTTCGAGCGATTCTTCTTTCGCGACAGCAAGAACACGACAGGCCCGGAACTTGTGCCTTTGCCGGAAGATGTTCGACTCAAGTACGGTGATCTCCTTAAGGACTATCAGGATCGCCATAGGGACACCATCAAGAAATGGCGCGAGAAGAAGCATGCTCCTGAACAGCCATGGATCGAAAAGGACCGGGGTGGTCGTTTTATCAAGAAGGAGGCAGCGTTCAGCCGTTTTGTCATTGGCGGCCCCAAAGAAACTCAGGATGGCGACCTGGTTTATGCCATGTTATCAGGCAGCGTGCAAGCCCCGCAGGTCGAATTCCTTGTCCCTGTAGCGGTGCCGCGCGTAGGCTATAACCGCAAAGTGGCGCAGCTCTTGCCGCGTCATCTACACAAATGTGATGACTACGATCATCTCTGCCCGGCATGTCGCACGTTTGGCTGGGTGTATGGGCACGAGGATGCGCCTGATCTGCCAATCGAACGCCGAACTGCCTACGCGAGTCGCATCCGGTTCGAGACAGGGCGGCTGATTCCAGGGCAAAGACGACAACCGCCCACTTTGCCCGCCACCACGTTAACCATCTTATCCACGCCCAAGCCCACGACGACGCGCTTCTATCTCAAGCCAAGTAATAATCGGCCGCGCGATGGGATGGATGATTTCCAGGCCGGTTATGATAATCAGGACAATGTGCTGCGTGGTCGCAAGGTGTATCGGCATCACGGACACGCCGGCGAACGTGAATACTGGGTTGGTGGCGACCGAGAGTATCGGACCACAGAGAAATCGGATCAGAATCGAGCTATTGAAGGTGCTCTTCTGCCCGGGGCGAAATTCGAGTTCACTCTCAACTTCACTAATTTGTCTCCTGTTGAATTGGGAGCCTTGCTATGGACGCTGGAAATGAACGGCGCTCAGTATCATCGCCTGGGATTCGGCAAGCCACTCGGGTTCGGGAGCGTTCGCCTGACGGTGGCAAATCTGTTCGTTACCGACTTCAACCAGCGGTATGCGAGCCTGGCGGCAAACGACACGAAATCCACTACCGAGGATGAACGTGCGGAATGGCTCACGCAATTCAAGCTTGCGATGGGTAGAGCGTATGAGACGGAGTTCGAAAAACTACCCCATATCAAGGAGCTTCTTGTCTTACTGAGTGACCCACAACCTGATCGGCCCATTCATTACCCGCGCACCGACGTTAAGCCAGTAGAACAGGGCAAGAACTTCGAGTGGTTCATGGGCAACAACCGCAACCGCAACGCGCGCTATGTGCTGGAAATGCCAGGCGAGGAAAAAGGACTGCCGTTGATCGACAAGACGGGGGCGGTCAGGCTCTGATCGAGGGCTATTCGTTGATCGGCGTGTTGGAGAGTGAATTATGGAGCAAGACAAACTCGGCTTCTATCTGGGTGTCGCCAGAACTGTACAGAAATTGAAACAAGTTAGTCGCAACACGCCGATCGACGCGGAGGGAGATGAAGGCCTTCTAAACATGCTCTGGCACCTGGAAAACTTGCTGAAGGAATCTACAAATGGCTCAGGACGCGCCGGATTGCGACCTTTTCTGCGATTGCGCGCTTTGCACCAAGACATACTGGATTTCTGCCATCAGTTGGAGGAAAATCTGGACGATGAATCAAGCGTAGAGGCTGTAAAGTTGGGACGGATCAGGCAACGCCAAATGCAGAACATGATTCAGCGATTCGAGCAAGTTTTCCAGGAGGAAGTTGAAGATCGTATCATTTTCATCTCACCTACACGGTCAGGACTTCTCGATTTCTCCTCTCTAGATAGCTTCCTGCACGAAACAGCCGACAAGCAGTATTTCCAGTACTTGCCTCGCCTCGCACAAAGGAACTTCGAGGATGCAGGCAAGTGCATAGCCTATGGTCTACCAGGAGCAGCAATCGCTTTGTCGCTGCAGGCTGTTGAAGCAACTATCCGTTTCTACTACATCCGACATGGGGGTGAGAACAAGTTAGATAGGCGGGGTGGATACCTTGACGAGCTTCCTGACTGGGGCCACATGATTAACTGGCACCGCAATATCCAGCCATCGTTTCTGCCAGGTGATGAAGTTGGGCAGAGGTACTGTCATGCTATGCTGGATAGGTTGAGACACCGCTACCGGAATGCCATCGCCCACGGTCGAGCATACTTTGAGGCCGGAAGACCTGACGCAAGCACCAGTGAGGCGGAAACTGTATTCAGGGACTGTTGGGCAGCCGCTCGCCTCTTGGCTGCCGAGACGCCGAAACGACGGCAGCTCCGTTTGCGCGTCAAGATCAACGACCAACCAAGCTTCGACACAACAGTAGCGTCGTATCTATTTGCTTGGAACCCTGAGTTACCGCCTTTTGGTATTGAGCATGTCGAGTTCGATTCATCAATCGATCCAACAGAACTGATCGATACCACGGTTCAGGACACAAATTTCTGGCCCCATCGCGTTCAAGCGCAGGCCAATGAGTCGCTCAGTCGCCGTATCCTCGGGTGCTTTCGGATGCAACCAAACTATGCTGCCACGATCGATCCGATAATCGAATATGTTGATCAATACACTCAGGGCACGGTCACCTCCCGTTTCAATCGTGAGAACCCGCGAGAAGACGATGTTGGCATCCTTGATCTGTTCGTTGGCATCAGGCGTCATGTCCAGAATGATCCGCAACAGATTTTAACTGAAACCTGGAAAATGTTGGATAAGTTCGTGAATTCATCCTTGCGACCAGATGGTCCATCGCTTGTAACCGATCTCAACATGCGGCCTGTATTCAACACCCTCTGCACACTTGAGATGCTTTCATCTGCCATGCCTGCTAGTGTCTGAAGGACAGTACCAATGCCGAAATCCAAACCAACTGCTGCTCCCCCCTGGAAACAACAACAAAAAGAAGCCGCCAAGGCCAAGCGCGCCGAGGAACGCGGCCAGAAAGAACAGGCAGCCGTCTTCAATGCCGCAGCCGAGAAAGCCAAAGCACAAGGCCCGCAATCCGACTCCTGGCCTTCCGCGCGCCAGTCGACCGAGTCGCGCGACCAATATCGCTTCCTTAACCCCTACAATTTCGTCCGCTTTCTGCCGGAACCGACCATCCCGCCTGGCGACAGCGACGCACAGTTGCTGGGCCGCTGCCCGCCGCCGCCGCACGACCGCTATGTGGGATTGACCGGGCGCATTACCTGCACATTGGAGACCGTGACGCCGTTGTTCATTGCTGATAGCCATGACGTCAAGATCACGCGAGTTCGATTGACCGATGGTCGTGAGGTGGAGCACAAAAGTTATCGTTTCTTCCAGTACGGCGGCAAGGACGCCATCCCGGCTACGAGCCTGCGCGGGATGATCCGCTCGCTGTTCGAGACGGTGACCAACGCGCCTTTCAGCGTCTTCGATGGCGATGAGCGATTGGAATATCGTATCGATCCAGCCGAAGCGCGGCGCTTCAAGCCGGGCATCGTGCGTTCACTGCCGGCGGATGGCAAACCCGGCATCATTGTTCTGTGTGATGAGGCCAAGGCGGGGGCGTACTACCGCAACTCGAGCTACAATGTCCTGGATGGTTCCTGGACCTGCGGCGAGGAAGGGTATGCCATTGTGGGCAAGACCAAGAACAACGTGCCCAAAGTCGAGATCATCTCGCGCAATCGTGCAGCCCTGGCCTCTGACGGTCGTTCGGTGCATCACGGTTGGGTCAAAGTGACTGGCCTCACCATCGACACCAAATGCAACGAGAGCTTCTTCTATTTCAAGGGCGATCCAGCCAAAGCCCCGACGGTGTCTTTCGATGCCGAACGAGAGCGTGACTTCAACACCATCCTCCACGCCCAATTGCACGACCGCAAAGATGATTTCCATAGCCAGATTCAGAGCGAGCGTCTGGCGCCTGGCAACCTGGTCTATGTCGAACTCGATCCGCGGAACGGCGCCAAAGTCCGAAACATCGCTCTGGCGCGGGTGGCGCGCCTACGCTATCGCAATGCTATCGGCGACCTGTTGCCGGATCATCTCAAACCAAGCGAGTACTACGACCAACTCGATATCGCTGCGCGTGTTTTTGGGTGGGTCAAAGCAACTCGCGACGAAGACCGCAACGCACGCGTGGCCTACGCCGGACGAGTGCGATTGACACACGCCGTCCTGACTGAGAATGGCGACAAAGGCGTCTTCAAGGATGAACTCCGGTTGGCCATCCTGGGAGAACCCAAGCCAACAACGACACTGTTCTATCTCCGCAAGAAGAATGGGGTCTGGAGCGATGATGAGCGCAAGCAACCCGGCGCGGCTGAGACCATCGGCTATGACGGGCCGAACGAATTGCGCGGACGCAAAGTCTATCGGCATCACGGCGCCGCGCTCAACCGGTTGGAATTCGAACGCGCGGGCAATCATAAGGATCATCAAAATCGCAGCGTGCGCGGAGTACGAGCGCCGGGCAATGTCTTCGAGTTCACTATCAGTTTCCACAATCTGGCGCCGGTCGAGTTGGGCGCGCTGCTTTGGACGCTGAATATTGAGAATGATGGATGTCGCTTCCGCCTGGGCTATGCCAAGCCGTTGGGATTCGGCAGCGTGCTGATCAAAGTCAAGAACGTCGAATTCCTGGAACTTGACCGGCGATATCATTCGCTGGAAGAGTCAGGGCGGCGGACGGCAGCGCGACCAGAGATAGATAAGCTGCTTGAACGTTTCGAATCGTCTATGGTCAGATGCTACGGACTTCCTTGCAGGCAATTGCCCAATATCAAGGACCTGCTTGTCCTACTGCGTGAGCCGAAAGATGCTTTGCGCGTGCATATTCACTATCCACGCACTGGCGACAAGCCTGATCCAGAGGGAAAGAATTTTGAATGGTTTGTGGCCAACAAGGCCAAATCCACCACGCCCAGCAAAGCTGGAAAGAACTATGAACTGAAACCGCCGGGAAATGAGGAAAGTCTACAACTGCTGGCAAAGAGCAGATCCGGTAACAGAAACTAGACGCGTCGTGTCTTCCTTGAGACGCACGAAATGTCAAGCGGCGCTGCACCGGCAAATCGTACACGACACAGGTCGCCTCGGCTGGGCATTCCCGATGAACTGATGGCGGTCTGCTGGCAACTGTTGCTCCCAAAGGACCAGACAACATGAAAACTGCACCTACCCGCGTCCCTGCCGGCTGGCACCAGCCCACCCCGTGGGGTAAACTGAAAGCCATCCCTGTCTTCGGCCTGCTGAACGTGATCGTGCGCACGGCCGAAGCGGGCGGGCGAAACCGTGCAGGTGCGCGTCACCGGGCCGGAGCAGCGCATCAGCCGGGCGCTGGTCGCAGGACTGCTGGAGCGACCGCCGGCTAGCTGGGAGTTGGACGGGGTGGTGTTCCAGGTGACGGAAGTGGTGTGCAACGCTGGCGAGCACGCCTGGACCGATCACGCCACGTATGAGGATTTGCTGAGCTATCACGTGAGCCGGGCCGAGCAGGCGCCCTAGCAGGTGCAGTTGGAGTTTGGCAGCCCCACCGCCTTCTCTTCCAAAGGGCTGACGATGCCTGTGCCGCTGCCCTACCTGGTATTGGCAGCCTGGTGGATCGTTGGAACGCCTACAGCCCGATCCCGCTGGCGCCGGAAGCGCGCCAGTTCGCCGAAGAAAGCGTTGCCCTCAGTCGCTACGATCTGCGCACACGGCCGGTGCAGACCAAGAACGGCGGTCTCTACATCGGCGCCGAAGGGATTGCGCAGTACACCGCCGTGCGCAAGGAGCGTTACTGGCTGATGGCGCTCAATCTACTCAGCGATTTCGCCCTCTTCAGCAGAGTTGGTACACAAACCACCATCGGTATGGGTCAAGTGCGCCGCCGCTGGCCAGAGCCGTGATGGCGTCCACTGTTCGATCCCCCACCTCCCCCGTTCGGCCAAACCAAAAAAGAGTGCCAGCCAAACGACCCCGCTGGCAACTGGCGCCTGGCCGAACGCCTGGCGGCGACGGCGCTCGATGTGCGCGCTGAAGCGTGCACGATGTTCAAGGGACTGGCAGACGATCGCCTGCGCTGGTTGGCGATTACACTCTGTCTCTTTCGCGACACACGCCTGACCGACTTCTGGCGGCTGTACGAGCTGCTCAGCGCGCATGGCCGGGCGCTGCAGGAGAGCCGCCAGCCGGGCGCGCCGCCGGCGCCGGCGGCAGCGCCCCCCGCGCCCCCTCCCAGTCTGTTTGCCGAAAACGACGCTGACATGCTGTTGGCCGTGCATGGCGAGGTGACCACGGTCGAAACACGGCTGGAGACCGGGCCGGGCGTGGCGCGCCGCGTGCGCTTCGAGGACGGCGAGATGCAGAACGCCATGCCCGGCTTTCTGCGCGAAAACCACCATGCCCTGTTGATCGGTTTGGTTCCGCTGTTGGAACGGTTGGTGAAGGAGGGCGGCCTGGAGGTGCGCATCGCCGCCGCACGTGCGTTGGGAGCCATCGGGGCGCTCGATTGCGAGCGGCTGCTGCAGCCGTTGCTGGAACGCTGGCGCGACAGCGACGCCGCCTTCCTGCGCGTCGCCGTCGGATATGCGCTGGATGCGGCGCTGGCAGAAAACCAGGCGGGGAGGTGGGAAGGGGGAAAGCTGCGTGCGGGACGGCGGTGGCCAGGAAAAAAGCGGCCAGGATGTCTCGATGTTCGGCGGCGAGGGTCAAGCGGGGTTGACCGCCGGGGCGATCGGGGGGAGCGGGAAAGAGGAGGCCGAGGTACCAGAGGTGTTCGGCGCCGCTGCTGGGGAAACTCCTGCTCCAACGCCCGCAGACACGCGACCATCAGGTCCTGAGCCGGCCGGTCAGGAATGCCCTTGGTCGGCCTGGGGCTCGAGGTGTGGATTACCACCACCTCAGCGATGCACTCGCCGGCCTGCAGCAGCAAGTCGAGGGCAATCGTCACCACCTGCGGCCGCGTGCCCAGCGTCGCCACCAACGCGGCCGATCGCTGCCTGTCCATGGTGATCACTCTTATCCGCGCGTCGAGTAGGCGTCCTCGGAGGGGTCGTATCGAGACCCCTCGGCGCCATAGCGAGACCCCCCACCCCACCCCACCAGCCGTCTCGCCTGCCCCAGCCCCTGCGTCGTCTTCTGGCCCACCCCGGCGAACACGGCAAAGCCGGCCAGCGCGTTGACAGCGCGGCAGTAGACCGGATCCTAGTGCAGCAGGCGGAACTGGCAGTCGCCCACGAAGCCGTTGAACTGGTGCCCGCCGTAGTGAACCACCTGCGTCGCCAGGCTGAGGTCGCTGTGCAGCGCGTTGGCCAGGTGCGGGTCGGTCTGGCTGATCAGCCGCAACAACAGCCCGTGCAGCGAGCGGCCCAACGTGCGGCCCAGCGGAGCGACCTCGAGCGGGCGCAGGTAGACGATGAAGCTGGCGAACATAGGGTCAAGCCTTCCACATGGATGCTCTGGCCGGTCTGTGCGCAGCCACCGGGCCAGACTCCGACGTGCGGTCGTTTACTCAGGCGCAACGCCGCCCTCACGACCAGAGGCCGGGGATGGGGCCGCAAAGTTCTTCAGAACAAGCCCTTCGTGTTGGGCCAGTTGCTCCACGGCCGAAAGGATCTGTGCATTGCTGACAGTGGGCAATCTCGGGTTGCGATCGAGATCGATCAACAGCCGCCGCTGCTGGTCGTCTCGCACGAACAAGCGCTCGTCCACGCCTTGCTGCAGGATATCACAGTTGATCCAACCGTAAGGGCTGGCCACGCCCTTCAAGAAGACCGCCAGTTCCGATGGCTCGTGCAGAATCTCCTTGGCCTTGTCGACCGATATCTCGCGGTCGACCTTCTGCGCGCCTTCCTTCTTGACCACCACATGCCAGCCGCCATACTTTCGCTTGTCCCATTGCCGGCGCACCAGATAAGTAAACGCAATGCCCAGCACCACCGCCAGAAAGCTGGCAACCAGGTTCTGGGTGATGGCAATCAACCAGCCAAAAACGTCTCCAAACATCAAGACACCTCACAGATGAACGTTGAACAACCGTCCGGGCCGGATTGTTCGCCGCAATCCAGTTGATTGCGTTACGACAGCCGGCCGGCAGATTCACGCCTGCGCGCCTTAACGCATGGTGCGCGCCCGGTCACGCAGGCCCTGCAAGTCGACAATCTCCGCCGCCTCGAAGCGGGGTGGTGTGCTGCCGGCCATCGGACGCAGGCGCAGCATGGCCGGGAAATAGCCCATGCGGCCGTGCAGCTCGGCCAGCAGCATGGCCGCGATGTAGTTCAGCGACGGCAGAGTGAGCAAGATCGGTTCGCCCTGCATCTCGGCCGAAGACAGCGGCAGCCGCGCCAGCAAGTCTTGCACCTGCGGTTCGAAGGGCTGCTGCACGTCGAACTGCACCGGCAGCTCGACCACCTGAATGGCCTCGCCGCCCGTCAGCGCCCGTACCTGATCGAGCTGGACAGGGGTGAGGGGGTGGGAGAAGTTGAGGAGAATCATGGGACGTTGGCTGCTCTCTGCCGCAGCCAGGCAACGAAATGGTAAGGTGTGATCATGCGTACCCCTTCGACTTCACCTATGACCAGCAGGTCTTCATTCGCCGTCACGACAAAGCGCGCCTGCCCAACCAGAGCACAGGCGATGAACTTGTCGTCCTTGCGATCGCGGGTGAAGCCGGGAATGGCTCCCAGCGCAGAGAGGACGTCGGCTAGCAGCCGGATGGTCTCCAGCAGAGTCTGGCCTTCCGTTACCTCGATGAATCTCCGCATGGAGGGCCGCGCCAGCACCTCTTCCAGCTCGCTCAACAACTCGCTGGCAACGACTATCTGTACGTGCCCGTCCAGCCACCAGGTCTCGATCAATTCCCGGATTGCCGCGCTGGGCTTGATCAGATAGCGCAGCCAGGCGTTGGTATCCAGGACGATGCGGGTTCGACGGCTGGCCGCCTCCGGTGCCTGCTCGCCGTGGCCGGGATCAGCAGCGCGGGCTGTCATGGGGCGCGCCGCTCCTGTTCCACCTCAGCGCGCGCCTGCTCGATCATGGCGTCGATCTCAGCCCCACTCAGGTGCGCGGCCCGCGACGATACTGCGTCCGATGCTTGCTGCAAGCGGAGGCGCAGCAGCGCCTGCTCCGCCTCCACCAGGCGCCGGTAGCGTCCGTACTCGACAATGGCCACCCGCGGCGCGCCGTAGCGCTCCACCACCACGTCATCGGCCCGCAGCGCGGCCTCCATGGCCTGGCCGAAGTTCTGTTGCACCTGGCTGGATGGGAATGTGACAACCATGGCTGGACCTCCTGTTGGCTTTTAATATTGTCTAAGTTGGATATCTTAGATAACAACAGTATACATCTGGCGACCAGGCATGCCAAATCAGGGTGTCGTGACCGATGGTCATTCATACCTCCCAGTCCGTGGGCAGCAAGCGCGCCGCCAGAAACGCCTTGTTATCTGCGTTCAGCCCATACAGCTCGCGCAGCAAGGCCAGCAGCTCGCCTTTCTCCAGGCGCAGGAGGTGGGGTTTGAGGTAGGACCAGGTGGGGGTGGTGGGCGTGGGACTCCATTTCGATGAGTTGCCGTGGTTGGTACGGTGGTCTGATGCAGCACAGGTGCAGACGCCGGCCCGGAGTGGTGAAGCAGAGGAAATCTGATCGCCGGCGCTATTCAGGATCCTCTTGATGTCGCCAGTAGGCTTGACGACGGCCGGCTGATGATCGACGCCAGTGCGTCGAGTCGCGCCAGGACAGTCGGCAGGTCGTAGAGATCGGACACCTTTAAGTCCGAGATTAGATCTGGGACAACGGGTGTTGCAGCTGCGCCGCCGCATCTACCCGCCGCGCTCCCGGCAGGCGGCCTCGCGCAGGGCTTGCAGGTCAAAGAACCTCAGCCACCTCGAAGCGGCGGGGCAGGGAGGCTCCCACCTGCTTCGTGCGCACGACCGGCTCCAGGCGCTGGAGGTGGGGTTTGAGGTGGGGCCAGGTGGGTGTGGGCATGGGCGTTGTGCGGCGTCTGTGCGATGGTCGGCGGCGCTGAATGAATGAATTGGGAGAAGCGTACTATACTAAGTAGTCGTCCAAGAATAACTTCCGCTTTTCCCTTGGGGAATACGGCCAGAGATCGGGAAATTATACTTGGACAAGTACTAAGGAACGAGGCATCTTCTAGTTTGAGGCCGTTTTTCGTCATTCGGCCTCTGATTGCACAAAAGTTAGACTAACCTCACTTTGCAGCCGGCTGACAGATCGCTGATTTTCACATGATCGGTTGTCAGCGCTCCGATCATCTTGCCGATGGATTGACCTGCACTTATTCCTGAGCGCGCTAGTTTGGCATATTGCACCATACTGCCCGCGGCCCAATTGAATGTGCCTGCACTGTGCGCAACGGCAGCGATACCTGAGGCGCCCCACATGATATCCATGTATTGAGCACCATTATAGTCTTGTGCGGTGAGCGAAATATGGACGGTGATGTGGGACATGTTACTCTCGATGGGAAGATGTAGCGAAACGCGTATGCCTGAATCGGGAATGAGTTTCTTCTGCACGACGCAGTTCACGGCTTTGCCAGGGCCGTCATAGTAATCACGAGTCGCCCGCTTGTCAACAATCGCAGCTTTGACCGGCGCAGACCTGGGCAGCCTGACTTCGAAGCCAGACCGCCCAAGCGCGCCATTCTGCGCAGCAAAGACCAGTGACCGGCCACACGAACCACGATGAATGGGACACACCTGGTTGTGACCTGTGCCTTCGTCGAGGGGCAGTTGACCCTCGACCCCATGTTCAACAAGTTGATTGTGGGCCGGCGTCAGGACGGAACGCGCCGCTAACAGCTTTCGCCCAGATGCGCTGCCACCAGCATCACATCCTGAACATCTACGTCGCCGTCCAAATCCTGATCGTAGGGGAAAACAGGGGTCGGAGTGTCCCATTCCACAGCCACGGCCTGAATGTCGAGAACCGTTACGCTGCCATCCTGGTTGATGTCTTCGGGCAGTGAGCAGGCCGCAGTCGGCGGCCAGAATCCACCCACCAGCGTGTACGTACCGCCGCTGCCCGCACCGGTGTCCGGCTGACCGGCCGATGCCTCCAACGTGTAATCGCCGCCGCTGCTGGCGCCGCCGGGTCCGATGTTGCCCCAGGTCAGGTCATATGTCCCGCCTGTTTGCGCCAGGACCGAGCCTGTGCTCAGCAGTATCATTATCCACACCAAAACCATGATGCGTGGGCCGCGATGGCTCGTCATGATGCCTCCTTCTTACTGCTTACTGCATGTCGCTGCTTGATTTGCGCACCACGTCATGGCGCCCCGATGATGACTGCGCCAACCGGAGCCACCACGCTCATCGGACGATTGAGGGTGAGTGTTTCGTTGTAGGAACCGGCGACGATGCTCAAAATACCGTTGGCGGGCGTCCCAGCATGACCGGTGGCTACCAACTTGAATGGCCGGAACGGCGTGCCCGCCTGCAGAAGGATATTGACGGGATGATTCTGATCCACATAGATCGCGTTGGGTCCCGGAAAGTTACTGATGGCCGCGGCTAATCCTGCATTGTTGAAGGCGGTGCCGCCGTTGTAGGCTGTCGGGCACATGGCCCCAGAACCATGGGTATGAATACCAACGGTCCAGTTCGTGCCATTCTCGATGATCGGGCTGCCGGAGTTACCGCCCTGCGTGTCTACCTCGTATTCCCAGTGTGAATCGGTCAATCCCTGGCTGGGGCCGGCGTTTGTTTGTTGGGTCTGATTGTTGGCGTCCCTGGGCACAGGCGTCGGCGCTGGAATCGTACAGCCAGGCTGTCGCCTATCGCCAAAGCAAGGGGCAGGGCCATCTACGCCATAACCAGTAATCTCGATCGTGACGGGCGTCGTGTCCGTTGTCAGGCGATAGAAAGCGTTTTGAGCCTGCACTGGTAAGAGGTTGGTGTTAGCATTGCGACCAACATTGAATACGGCCCAGTCATCGCCATTCCCGGTATTCATGGATGTAATCGAGCCAGCCACAACGGGATATTGGTCTTGCGGAGCCGCCAGGACGATATTGCCATTTGCCTGGGACTGCGGCACGTTGAATTCCAGCGTCATCATACCACCGTCGTTGCAGTGCCCGGCTGTCAGAAAGGAACCGTTCGCAGCGATCCAACCGGTGCAGCCCACCGGGATGAGGCGACCCACAGCGGGGGCGGTAGACGCTACGCGATCATCGGCGCCGCCGCAGATCGAATCAGGCGTGGGGTCATCCGGCGCATCGTCGCCAGTCACAGTGGACGTTGACTCGCCCACCAGGACTTCGGTTAGCTCGAAAAAGACCCCTTCATCGCCTGGCGCCACGACCAGGGCCACGGTGACGCTTTCGCCGTTGAAGAAGGCCGACTGATTGTGCCATTCGGCCAGGCTGGCTGCATCGAGCGGCTGCTGTCCGCCGTCCGCCTGCGCAGTCAGGAGAATGTAGCTGTGACGGCCCAGCCACGACCGGCCAAAACGGAGCTGCAGCCAGGTCGCGCCAGCGATTTCAATCTTGGTCTGGAAGGCGGGCTGCTGCCCTGGGTTCCTTCGCCAGGACGTTCCTGGGATCGTGTGTGGGGGGGCCGTCGCACCGACCGCTATGCCGCGATGGTAGCCAGACGTCAGGGAGAGGGGTTGCACGTGATAGGGCAGCGGGTTGGACGCCTGACGGCTGCACGCGTCATTCAACACGGGCGGTGCGGCGCCTTGCGCGTGCGTGGGTTGCAGCGTCGCGATTCCGATCAGGCCCACGCTGACCGCAACGATCAGCACAAGGCCAGCCAGTCTTCGCACGACCGGCCATAGAAATTGGGTGTCCATGATTTCAGCGCCCTCCCGTTATTGCAGGTTTACCAACACCAGCACCAAGCCCTGGCCGGACTTGAGACCGGTCATGGCCTTGCCGATGATCGCACCTGGCGCCAACGTGCGATCGGTCGCCTTCATGCAATGCCCCGCAATGACGGAAGTGGTCAACAGGTCTCCGGGCTGAATCGAGGCGGAATCGGCCTCGCAGCGGGCATACACACGGCCTGCAATCGCCACGGTCAGGTCGCCTTCCAGAATTCCTTCCTGCTGCAGGGTCAAACCGACCTGCACATCACCCGCGCCGCTGACGATACCGGCCACCTTCGTGTCGTAGGCGGTACGACTGATCTTCAGATGACCCGCGTTCTTATCGTCAATCACCATCACAGTGCCTGGTGTCGCCTCCGCAGAGCCGCTCTGCTGAAAACGCTCGGCCAGGTCGCTGCCGCCGGCAATCTCCAGCATATTGACGCGCACGCGGCCGTCGAAACGGCCAGCATAGCCGCTGCCGGTGCTGATGCCGTAGACACCTGCGCCCGTGGCGGAAAGACCAAAGACGCCTGCGCCGCTGTCGCCTTGACCAAAAACGCCATAGCCATCGCCGGACAGGGTGCGCCCAAACAAGCCGGCGCGCGGAGCGGCGCCGCTGATCACGCCATAGACGCCGTAGCCCGTGGTGCTGGTGCCGTACATGCCGGCGTAGCCAGTTCCCGTGCTGCCGGTCACCCCGTAACTGCTGTTGCTCGTGCCAAC
>CAZOLV010000028.1:28661-50194 GCA_964580725.1 uncultured Anaerolineae bacterium
TGTTCTGGCCAAATAGGCCGTAGCCGCCGCCGTCATTGCGCCCAAAAACGCCCGCACCGGGTTCGGCCGCGTTCACCAGGCCGTAAACGCCATAGCTGTTACTGGTCCCGTATACGCCGGCGTAGCCGGTCCCCGTGCTGCCGGTCACCCCGTAACTGCTGTTGCTCGTGCCAACGACACCGACGCCGCTGCTGCTGGCGCCCGCGACGCCGGTGCCGCTGTTGCTCAGGCCAAAGGCGCCCGAACCGGCGCCGCTGTTCTGGCCGAACACGCCGTAGCCGCCGCCGTCATTGCGCCCAAAAACGCCCGCGCCAGGGTCGGCGTTATTCACCAGGCCGTAAACGCCATAGCTGTTACTGGTCCCGTACACGCCGGCGTAGCCGGTCTGCGTGCTGCCGGTCAAACCGTAACCGGTTTGACTGACGCCGTTGAAAACATCACCATCGCCCTGCACCACTGCGCCGGGGCGCAGGCTGAGCGCGTAGGGAAAACCGGTCAATGAAGTGCGGGGCGCCAGCAACGTGTAGCCGGCATCGCCAGGACAAAAGACAGCCGTTTCCAGCCAGCGCTTTTCTCCGCTGAACTGATCGCCAAAGTCCAACTCAACTGTAAAAAGCCCGCCGGTGATCTGCACAGCCAACAGCGTGAGCGTCGAGCCAACCTGCGTGCCGCCAGCCAGCGTGTCCCACAGGCCAAACTGGAAATCGCAGGCTGCGGTGACAGGCGTGCCCGAGCTGCGCAGTTGACCCTGGTAGCTAAAAGCCGTGTCTACGGCAACCGCCGGTTGGTTGGAATGACCGGCGGGCGGCGCATCCGCTTGAGGGTCAACGCCTGCCCGTACGGGCGCATCGAAACGGAAGTTGAGCGCGCCGGCGAGTAGCACAGCGATCAGCAGGGGCAAAAGAAGCAAACGGCGATTCGAAACGTGGTGCATAGAGGTCTCCTTGGGTGTCGTGTCATGCGGCGAATCAAGTGTGGATTCCTGGGTAAGGGCGCTACCCGGGCTTGTTCGGAATTGGGCTATCATTCCCCAATCTCGGCTCAACAGGATGTAACACCCCTTCCCGTTGACTCAGCGATCCAGGGCGTTTCGCCGCCAGCGGAGGCGTCGTTGGTGGTGTCCCCCGGCGGCGACAGGTGTTCACTTAGCCATCTTGACAGCTCGGCGGACTCGCCCAGGTTGAAGCGTCCGCTGGCTTCACGGGCTTGCAGTTCGGCGTGACGACGCACCTTGCCCTCGGTCTGCGGGTCGCGTAGATCCGAAAGGCTGAACCACATACCGCAAGAGAAATCTACCCAGGCGCCGGGGGCTTGGGATCCGCCCATCTCACTTCAGCCTCACCGCATCCCCCATCGGTCGTCCTGACGTATCGAACGCAGACATGCGCCGCCCGCTGGGCGCGTGATACAGACCGGCGATCAGCTCGAACGGCCCCGGCGTGTGCGGCACAGCCAGCGCATAGTCGCTGCGACTGCCTTCGCCCGGCCGCCACAGTGACGTCGGATACGCCTCGCCCGCCGGCGCTCGATCCACCTGCGCCAGCAGCGCGCCGTCCGGCCCCAACAGATGCACGAACACCGTCAGATTGAGCGCCGGCGCTTTGCGCGCCGCCCAGATCAGCGTCAGGCTGACCGGCTGCCCAGGCTCGATTTTCGCCGACAGGCTGACCGTCTGCAACGCCAGGCCCTGCTCGAACGTCGCCGCCGTCTCGCCCCCCGCCGTGTTGACCCCCTGCAGCGGCGCGGCCAGATCGGCCGGCGCAATCGGCACGCCAGGCGACAGCAGCAGACGCGTCCCCCCGCCCTGCACCGGCAGCCAATCGGCGTCGCCCGCGCCAAAGGCACGCACCTGCACCACCACCGTATAGCGGCTCGGACGCACCTCGCCGGCCGGCGGGCGCAGCGTGATCACATCCTGAAAGAGATCGCCGGCGCGCCAACGGTCGGTTGACCAGCGGCCGTGGGTGGGCGCGTTGGTGTGATCGGCCAGCAGCGCGTCATCGTCGGGATGGCGCAGCGCCGTCGTCACGCGCCAATCCTGACCGGGCGCACGCCGCGCCTGCCAGGTCAGCGTCACCGTTACTGGTTCGCCAGGCGCATGGCGAGCATCGTCCACCTGCGCCGCCAAAAGCGCCAGATCGTCGCCAAACGCAATCGGCGCGGCTCCCGCCGGCGTCACAGACAGGGCAGGCCGCCCATACGCCGGCCGGATGAACCCAAAGGTGGCCGCCAGCGCCAGTGCGCCCAGCGCCAACAACGGCAGCAGCCACACCCTGCCCTGCGTCGCCGGCGGCAGCGCAGGCAGAACCAACGCCCGGCGCACCGCCGCCAGCCAGCGCGCCACCTCCTGCAGCCCTGCCATCCAGGCCAGCGCCAGCGGCCCGATGATCGGCCAGAGCAGGCGCGCCTGATCGGCGCCCAGGGCGATGCCGTTGTACTGCACCAGCGTGACCAGAGAGAGGATCACCGCCAGACCCAACAGCGCCGCGATCGTCCGGCGCCGCGCCGCGCCGCCGCGGGCCAGCCTGAGCAGCCGTCCGCAAAGCCCCAACAGCGCCGCCAGGCTGGCGCTCAACAGCAGCCCGTAGAGCCAGGCTGGATACTCGATCTGCCCGGCCGCGCCGAACTTACCCCAGAACGTCTTGAACAGCCCCTGCGCCAGCCACACCAGCACACCCCAGTCAACCGGCCCCTCGCGCACATCCACCGTGGCGCGCACCAGCGACCAGCCAAACGGATCGCCGTAGAGACGCCAGTTGCGCAGCAGCCAGGGCGCCGCCAACAGCGCCGCCGGCGCCAACGCCGTCAGCGCACGCAGCCCCAGGCGCCGCGGCCAGCGGACATCTTCGCCCGGCGCCGCGGCCGGCAGCAGCAGCGCCGTCGCCGCCGCCGGCCAGAGCGCCAACACTCCCACCTTGCTGAGTAGTCCAAAACCGAGCAGCACGCCGAGCAGCAGGCCGCGGCGGCGCGCCCAGCCGGTGCGCACGATGCGCAGCGCCTGCACCAGGATCAGCGTCCCCAACGCCGCCGCCAGATTGTCGTTGTTGACCGCGCCGCTGCTGAATAGAAAACCGGGCAGGAGGCCCGCAAAAGCGGCGCTGGCCAACGCCAGGCGCGGTCGTGTGGGCGCCGCCAGCCGCGCCAGGTGAAAAACGCCCCAAACCGAGACCGTGCTGAGCGCAATCGAAAAGAGGCGCAGGATGCGCATCGCCAACACCCCGCCGCGCCAGGGGAAGTCCTCCTGGCGGGTGTGGATGAAATGGTTGACGACGCCAGCCGCCGGGCCATGCTCGGCGTCGGGGTTGGCGCGCAGGAAAGTGAAATCAAGGCCGGTCCAGGCCGTGAACGCTGCGCCCAAACCGTGATAGAGCGGCGGATGCTTGCTCTGCGTGACCGCCGGTCCGCTGGGCAACGCCGCATGCTGGCCCAGGTAAACCACAAAAGCGTAGTGATCGGCCTCATCGGGCGCTTCGCCCAACGGCATGACCAGACTGAACAGGGCCGCCAACATCAGGTGGATGGCGAGCACCGCGGCCAACGGCTTGCGCCAGCCTGGCGGGCGATGCACAGCAGAGACCTCGATCATCAGCGCACCTGCACCCTTCCCACAACGATGCGATCGTCGCTGGTCGCCGGCGTGACCGGCAGATTGCGCAGCGGCTCTCGCTGGTACATCCCCACCCGCAGCTCGTACTCGCCAGGCGGCAGATCGGGCGGCAGGGCCAGGCGGTGACGATCGCTGCTCAACTGATGTGGACGCCAGCGGGTCGTTGGGCTAAAACCGTCGCCGGGGTCGCCGTCATGCTGTGCGCGCACCTGACCGCCGGCGTCGAGCAGATGCACGAACACCGCATCGTTGCGCTCCGTGTCGCGCAGGTTGAACCAGTAGAGCGTGATTTCCAGGCTCTGGCCAGGGCTGGCCTGCGCCGGCAGATCGGCTCCCACCAGCAGCGCCTGATCGCCCACGCGGCTGGCCAGGCGCTGCGGCTGCCACTCGGCGCCAAACAGGCTGCTGGCCAGGAGCACAACCGGCAGCAGCGCCAGCAGGGCCAGGCTGACCAGCCCGCGGCGGCGCTGCAGGGGCCAGATGCCCGCCAGCGCCAGCCACAGCAAGCCGCCCCACCACGCCAACAATGCCAGCGCCCCACCCAGGCGGCGCGGCGCAGTCGTCTCGAAGGCGATGTCCACCACATGGCGGCCGGCCGGAACCAGCGCAGTGACCAGCCCCAACTCGCCGCTCGGCCCCGTTGCCACCGGTTCGCCATTGATGCGCACCTGCCAACCGGGAAAGTAGAACGCGTGCAGCCGCACCGGGTGCGCCTGGGGCGCATCGAGCAGCAGGCGGTAGGAGATCGGGCCGCGCGCCAGCAAAACGGCATCAAGACTGGTCGTGGGGGGCGGGCCGGCCTGCGCCCCGGCCAGCGGTCGGCTCAATGCCCACCGCTGCTCGCTAACCGTGACCGGCAGGAACTCTGCGGTCCAGGTCGCCCCCACCTGCCCGTTGGCCGCATCTTCGGCCCACATCTGTTCCGGCGTGACGTCGGCGTTGCTGCGGGGCAAGGGCTGATAGGGCAGCCAGGCCATGCTGCTGGCGATGAAGAGCGCGCCCGCCAGGCCCGGCAGCAGACCACGCGCTGCGCCGCGCGGCGGCGCCAGCATGCCAGCCGCCAGGGCCGCCCCGAAGGCGGTCATGCTGAGCCAGCGCCAGGGGTACTGCAGGCGGGCAAGCAGCGGTTCCGCCAATCGCCAGAGCGGCAGCGCCGGCGCCGTCAGCATCCAGGCCGAAATCAGGCAGATGGCAACGGCAAAGATGAACAGGCGGATGCGCGCCGGCTGGCCGGCGTGCGTCGGTGACGGATGCAGCAGCGCCCACAAAGCCCGTGCGCTGGCCACGGCCACGCTCGACAGCAGCAAGAGCGTCGTTGCCAGCCCCAGATGATGTTGGAGCGGCTGGCCAGGCGCCGGCCGGTAGGCGTAGGCCAGCGTGCGCCCCACCAGATCGGCCAACAGATGATCGCGGTAGCCGGCCGAGATCGGATCGGCGCCCAGCTTGACTGCTGCGGCCTCGGTCAACACTGGCAGCCAGTAGAAGGCGGTTAGCGCGCCGGCCAGCGCCAGGGCCAGCGCGGCCTGGCCGATTTGCTGTCGTCGCGGCTGACTGGCGGGCAGAAAGATCAGCGCGCCCACCCACACCGGCGCAAAGAGCAGCGATGTCAGATGATGGGTCAGGATCAAACCGGCCCAGGCCAGGGCGTGCAGGGCGACACGCCGTGCCGCGCCCAGGTCTGGCGTCCCCATTCTGGGCGCGGCGGGCAGCATGGTCAGGATGATCAACGGCGGCCACACAAAGGCCAGGTGTTCGGCCAGCGCGCCGCGCAACAGTCCGTCGGCCAGGTGATAGGGGAAATAGGTGTAGACGAGCGCGGCCAGCAGCGCGCCCGTCACGCCCCAGAAGCGGCGCGCCAGGGCGAACATGGCCAGGGCGGGCAAGATGAAGCCAAGCGCAAAGGCGATCTTCGTCGCCGCCAGTGGACCAAAGACCAGGAAGGGCGACGCCAGGTAGTAGCCGAGCGGGCTGTAGAAGTGCAGCGTGGGCTGGCCGTAGCCAAAGCCAAATTCGGCAAACCAGCGCGGATAGAGGTAGCCAAGCTGTAAGGCGTCGCCCAGGGCGGCGATGCGATATAAATGAAAGAGACCGTCGTCGGAAACGAAAAAGCCCGGCTGCCACAGGGGCCAACAGGCGGGCAGGCTCAGGAGCAGCGCCAACAGCCAGGGGGCGCGGCGCAGCCAGGCGAGCACGCCGGGGCGCGCCGGCCGCTGACCGCTGGCATTGGGACCGGGAATGGGATTGGGATTAGAACTGGGATTGGGATTGACGAACGTTGTCATGATGATCGCCGCCAGCGTTTCAGCGCAGCAGGAGAGAAATCAGCAGGCCTGCCTCGACCGCAAAGCAGACGAACGCGGTGAGGCTGAGCAGCGAGAGTTGGCGCGGCGTCAGCGCCAGTTGAAAACGACTGCGCCGGTAGGCCAGCGTGAGCAGCCACAGAATCAGCGCCCAGGACATGGCCGGCTCACGCGGCCAATATGCGCCGCTGCGCTCGGCCTGCAACCAGAAGGCCAGCGTCAGGGCGGCGGTTAGAGCCAGCAGGCTGACGCCGCTGAAGCGCCAGGCGCGCCGCGCCGGACGCGACAGCCCTTCCTGGAAGGGACGGCGGGCGGTGGCGATCTCCAGCAGCAGCCACAGCGCGCCGCTGCCCGTGGCCACAACCAGCAGCGCCCAAATGATCCACTGGACGATGTGTTGCGCGAGGCTCATGCGTGCGCACCTGCAGCGGCTGGCGGGGAGGGAGGAGAGGAAACGGCGGCCAACCCGGCCAGGCTGTCCTGCAGGGCGCTCAGCTCGACATGCGTCCAGGGGCCGCTGCCCAACAGCCCCACGGTGACGATGGTCTCATCGCCGCGGCCAACGAGCCAGGCCCAGGCGCGCGTGGGCGGCTGCGCCTGCGCCGCCAGCAGGCCGATGAAGGTGAGCAAGCCGCCGCCCAATGCAAGCGGCAGACCGGGGTCGAACAGGGCGTTCACCCGGACGAAGCGCGCCGCTTGAAAATGAAACGTGTCCTGTGTACCGGCGACGCCGATGTCGCGCCGGGCGTCGGGCGCGGCAGCGTCCAGAAAGGCGTCGAAGATCGGCGCTTCGTCGTCCAGGCTGAAGCCTTGCAGCAGGTAGACCGGCCCCTCGAAGCCTTGTTCGGGCAGCGTGGGGAAATAGACCAGCCGCAGGGCCTGTCCACGCAACGGCAGCGCCAGGCTCTGCTCGATCTGCGGACGGTCGAACAGCACGGCGGGCTGCGTGGATTGCTGGCCGCCGGTGAGAGGACGCAGGGGCAGCGGCCGGCCGTTGGCGTCGCTGACGCTGACCAGTAGCGCAGGGCCGTCGCCCACGGCATAGAGCCGCATATCGGGTTGGGTGGCCGGGGCGTCCATGCCCAACTGAACGACGACGACGCCGCCTGGCCTGGTCACGGTGATGGGGATGCGGCCCTCATTGAGGGAAAAGGTGCCGGCGGTCAGGGTGATGGCGGGGCGGGTGCGCAACTGCCAGCTTTGGCCAAGCGCCAACTGCACGCCGTCTTCGCGCCAGCCGGCCTGTTCACTGGCGAAGAGCGCCAGGATGACGAGCAGCGGGCCGAGGTAGCTCAGCATGTTGCCCACAGCGCCCCAGGCGCCGCGCGTGGCGTGAATCAGACTGTGGGTGACGGTGGGGTCGGCGGTGGGCGGCGGCGTTACGGGAACGTGCAGGACATGGCGAAAACGCGCACGCAGTTCGCCTGTCAACCGCTCGCTGACGACGGCGAACGTTGTGGGCGTGTGCACCACGACGGTGCGCAAACCGCTGGGCGGCAGGGGGGCGCCGGGCGTTGGCCGGCGCAGATGGCGCCAGAGCAGAAACTGATCGGCCAGCCGCACCAGGTTGTGGATGGCGAGCGCCGCCAGCAGCAGGCGCAGCCAAAGCGCATGGCCAATGTCGAACAGTCCCAGGGTCAGGCCGATGGAGCCGAACAGGCCGAATGGCGCCGCCAGTTGCTGTAAGGCCCGCTCGTAGGCGGCGCCGCTGATGGTGGGCAGCGTGGACGACATCTGCGGCAGAAGCGCGGCGGCGGTCAAGCCCAGAATCAAGGGCGTGACCAGCGCCAGGAATGTCCGGCGCGAGCCTGCCAGGCGCCAAAGGTTCGTCAACGGGTCCATCATGCGGGGCATGATACCCGCATTTGGCCGCGCAGTCAAGCCGGTTCGGGGGGCCAAGCGCCGGCAGGATGGCGTCTGCATGATGAACTATGATGAAAGGAGTGTTTGACAAACTGATGGGGGGCTGGTACAATTTTCACAAATTTCGGGGCGCATGGCAGCGTCAGCGCCTGTCAATCCACTGCAAGGACGTGCGCCCCACCACCCGGCGCCTGGAAAGGACACGGTATGAACGGAACTGAAGTCACGCAGATGCCGCTTGCAACCGGCGTAGACATCCCTCAAGATCTACAGCAGAACGTTTTCGTTACCACCCTGGACAAGCTCTACAACTGGTCTCGCACTTTCTCGATGTGGCCGATGATGTTTGGCCTGGCCTGTTGCGCCATCGAGATGATCTGCACCGCCGCCTCACGCTACGACTTCTCACGCTTCGGCATGGAGGTCATGCGCCCGTCGCCCCGCCAGAGCGATCTGATGATCGTTTCGGGCACGGTGACGAAGAAGATGATTCCGCAAATTGTGCGTATCTACAACCAAATGGCCGAGCCGCGCTACGTCCTGGCCATGGGCGCCTGTGCAACCGGCGGTGGGCCGTTCAAAGAGGGCTACGCCGTCGTCTCTGGCGTTGACAAATACCTGCCGGTGGACGTTTACGTGCCTGGCTGCCCGCCCACGCCCGAGGCGCTGCTGAACGGGTTCACGAAGCTGTTCGAGAAAGTGCAGAGCCAGTCCATCACCCAGGTGCCCTGGTACCGCAAGACCGAGCCATTCATGCCGTTGGTGCCGATTCTGGGGCCGGACATCCTGCGTCCCGAAGACGCCGACACGATTGCGGCGACGCTGCAGGCAAGGCGAGTGCCCGCGGGCGCCGCAGCGGTGACTGCGCCGCAACCGGCCAAGCCAGCCGCAGCCGCCAAACCAGCGGCGGCGCGCACGATCAGCCCTGAAGAAATGGCGGCGCGCCAGGCCAAACTGGCCGAACGCAAGGCATCCTGGGCGGCGTCCGGCAAGTCGGTGATGAGCGACGATCAGATGAAAGCGGCCATGGACAAAGCGCGCCAGGCTGCGGCCGAGCGCAAAGCGCAAGAAGCCAAAGAAGGCGGACACTAGAGGGGTAAAGGACTCATGGCTGAAGCACAGACGATTGCCAGCGTTGATCTGCGCACCGCGGTTCCGGGCGCAGTGACCGAACAACTGCCATCCGGCGGCCTGGTGGTGGCCCGCGAGAAATTCATCGAGTTTGCCACGTTCTTGCGCGATCACGCAGGCTACGACTATTTGACTAATGTCACCGGCGTGGATTATCTCGGCTACAAAGGCCGCAGCGACGCCAGCCGCTTCGAAGTGGTCTATCACCTCTATGCGACGAAGCAGGGCGGCGGCCCGGTGACGCTGCATGTGCGCACGCCGGCCAACGATCCGACGATCCCTTCCGCCACGCCGATCTGGCCGGGCGCCGATCTGCAAGAACGTGAGGTCTGGGACCTGTACGGCATCCGCTTCAGCGGGCATCCCAATTTGCGCCGCATCCTGCTGTGGGAAGGCTTCCACGGCCACCCGATGCGCAAGGATTGGAAAGAGGCCTATTACGACGAGGAAAAGAAGCCGTTCAAGAGCCGTCACCCCGAGGGTCATCATGTGTGGGCCGAAACCCGCACGCCCTGGGCGCACAATGTCAGCTATCCCGAAGATTTCGATCCGCAGGCCCTCTTGCAGGCGCCTGTCGCCCAACTGCGCCTGCCCAAGACCATCGGCAACGGCAGTCACAACGGCCACGGGCTGGAACTGGAAAACCTGATCGTCAACATGGGGCCGCAGCACCCAAGCACGCATGGCGTCTTTCGCATGCTTGTGGCGCTGGAAGGGGAGACCATCCGGGCGTTGGAGCCGGAAATGGGCTACCTGCACCGCAACCACGAGAAGATCGGCGAGCGCAATACCTACATCCAGAACATTCCCTACACCGACCGCCTGGACTACGTGTCGTCCATGTCGAACAACTTCGGTTACGTCCTGACGGTGGAAAAGCTGTTGGGCGACCAGTTCCAACCACCGGAGTACGCCAGCTATCTGCGCATCCTGATGGTGGAACTGACGCGAATCATCAACCATATGTGGGCGATCGGCTTTTTGCTCAACGATCTGGGCGCGTTCTTCACGCCGATGCTCTATGCGATTCGCGAGCGCGAACTGATTCTCGACCTGTTCGAGGCGGTTTCAGGCTCGCGCATCATGTGCAACTACATGCGCTTTGGCGGCGTGGCGCGTGATCTGCCCGCCGGCTGGTTGGACGAGTGCCGCAAGATCATCGAGGAACGGCTCGATCGCAAGATTGACGAGATGGAACGCTACCTGACCGAAAACGAGATTCTGGTCACGCGCTGCAAGGGCGTGGGCTATCTCTCGCCGGCCGACGCCGTGGCCTATAGCGCCTCTGGCCCGCTGTTGCGCGGCAGCGGCGTGCCCTACGACATTCGCAAGGCCGAGCCGTATTCGATCTATGATCGCTTCGACTTCGACGTGGCCTGTTTCGATGGGTGCGATGTCTACTCCCGCTATCTGGTGCGCATCGAGGAGATGCGCCAATCGGTGCGTATCCTCAAACAGGTGCTCAAGCAGATGCCCAAGTCGGGCGAAATCCAGGCGGGCAAGAAACAGTATAGCATTCGTGTGCCGGAAGGGGCCGCCTATGGCCGCATCGAATCGCCCAAAGGCGAGCTGGGCTTCTACGTTGTCAGCGATGGCACCGGCAACCCGTGGCGCTATCGCATCCGCGCCCCAAGCTATGTCAACCTCAACCCGTTGGGGCTGATGTGCGTGGGCGGCAAGATCGCCGATGCGGTGATCGTCTTGGGCAGCATTGATATCGTGCTCGGCGAAACCGATCGCTAGTTCGACCTGTTTTCTGCCATTTCTTTCGATTGATCCTGGGGGTGCCATGTTTGGATCTGGAATTCTGAAGGGCCTGGGCGTCACGTTCAAGCACCTGATCGAAACCTACAGCGATGACGTAAAGAAGATTCCAAGCCGTTATGCGGGCCTGAACGGCAACCGGCAGTTCATTGACCAGCCGTGGGATGAAGAAGGCCTCTTCACGATCCAGTACCCGGAGGAGAAGCGCGTCATCCCTGAGCGTTTCCGCTTCATCCCGATGCTGCTGTGGGACACCGCCAAAGGCGAAGACCGCTGCACAGCCTGCGGCATCTGCGCCAAGGTCTGCCCGCCGCAGTGCATCTGGATCGTGCGCGACAAGGACGAAAAGGGCAAGCCGGTCACCCGCCCGGCCGAGTTCTACATTGACGCTTCGATCTGTATGAGCTGTTCTTACTGCGCCGAGTTTTGCCCGTTCGACGCCATCAAGATGAATCACGACTACGAGTTGGCCGCATTCGAACGCTACCCGCGTCTGATCTACGACAAAGAGATGCTGACGGTGCCGATCGAATACTATGCCCGCCTGTGGCCGGTGCAGTACGCCGAAGAAGAAGCGATACGCGCCGCCGAGGAAGAGGCCAAGCGTAAACAGGCAGAAGAAAAGGCCAAAGCTGCTGCTGCCAAAGCCGCCGCTGCCGCCGCGCCGAGCGCAACGCCCACTCCCATGTCCGCCGCCGCCGTTCCTGCCGCCCGTCCCAAGATGACGCCGGAAGAGATCGAAGCGCGCAAGGCCGAAGTGGCCGCCCGCCGCGCCGGCCAAGCCGATGCTGCGCCAGCCGCCGAAGCGGCGCCAACCCCGGCTGCCGCTCCTGCCGCACGGCCCAAGATGACGCCAGAAGAGATCGAAGCGCGTAAGGCCGAAGTGGCCGCCCGCCGCGCCGGTCAAGCTGCGCCAACGCCAACGCCTGAACCGCCCGCTGCGCCGGCGCCTGAACCGCCTGCGGCGGCATCGCCCAACGTCACGCGGCCGCGCATGACGCCGGAGGAAATCGAAGCGCGCAAGGCCGAAGTGGCCGCCCGCCGCGCCGGTCTGGTTGCGCCAGTCGCTGCGGCGCCCATCCCGCTGAGCGCCGTCGCCGACGACATCGAGCTAATCGAAGGGATTGGGCCAAAGATCGGCGCTGCGTTCCGCGCCGCCGGCGTCTCCACCTTCAAGCATCTGGCTGAGACGCCGGTCGAGCGGATGAAAGAAATCCTGGCCGCCGCCAATCTACGCGCCGATCCGAGCACCTGGGCGGAACAAGCCGCCCTGGCCGCCGCCGGCAAGATGGACGAGTTGAAACATCTGCAGGATGCGCTGGTTGCCGGACGCCGCGCGTAAGGTTTCACCGCCATGAAAAAGAGAGACCTTTGGAGCGCGCTCGCCTCCAAAGGTTCTTTTTTTCGCCGGTTGCGCCGCTTGGCCGCCGCCTCCGCGCCCCGGTAACCGCGGCGAAAGTCACGAAAGAGGGAACAACGATCATGGTTGCGCCAAAAGCTGAAATCATCTTTCCCCCCAAACTCATTGCAGGGCTGTGCGATCTGCGCGGCGACGAATGGCGCGCCCTGGTGGAACGCGTGGCCCCCTTGCCCGAAACTCACCCTGACAGCCTGGCCTTCTCGCTCTTGATGATCCGCCTGGACGGCTGCCTGAAGTGCTACGCCGGCAGCTACAAGTTCATGCGCGGCTGCCAGGCCTGCGCCGCCCAAACGGTGGCACAGTACCGGGGATCGGACAGCCAACTGCTCAAAGAGTACGAACGCGCACAAATTGACATCGGCGACTATCTGAGCGGACGCCGCCGGGTCTTCATCGAAACGCTGGACGACAGCGAAGACGACCGGCTGGCCGCCTGACGACAGCGAGCGCCGGGCGTCACCCCTGCCGGCGACCGGCCAAAGCCGCAACAAGGATTTTTGGGATGAACCAATCAACGAACGGACGGCGCGTCGGCGTCATCGGCGCCGGGGTGGCCGGGCTGGCGGCCGCTTTCGATCTCACGCGCCAGGGCTACGCCGTCACGCTGTTCGAAGGCGCACCCGTGGCGGGCGGTCTGGCCTCCGGATTCCAGGCGTCCGGATGGGAATGGCCCCTCGAACGCTTCTACCACCACCTCTTCACCTCCGATGACGACATCATCCGGCTGACACAGGAGATCGGCGCCAGCGACCTTCTCTTCTTCCGCCGCCCCACCACCTCGATGTGGTACCAGGGCCAGCCCTACGCCTTCGACTCGCCGCTGCGCCTGCTCGCCTTTCCACACCTGGGCTGGATCGAAAAGTTCCGCATGGGCTTCGTCTTCGCCTATCTGCGTTATATCAGCAAGAACTGGCGCGCCTTCGAGCAAACCACGTCGGACGCCTGGCTGCGCCGCAAGATGGGCGCGCGCGCCTATGACATGCTCTGGCAGCCGATGCTCGAAGGCAAGTTCAGCAATCATTACCGGGAGGTCAACCTGGCCTGGTTCTGGGCGCGTCTGGTCAAGCGCAGCCCGCGCCTGGGCTACTACCGCGGCGGCTTCCAGGCCTTCGTGGATGCCCTGGCGCACAAGGTGACGGCGCAAGGGGGCGATCTGCGGCTGTCGGCGCGCGTGGCTGGCGTGCGCCCCACCCCAACCGGCGCGCTGATCGTGGCGCACGACCAGGGCGAGACCGAGTTCGACGCCGTCATCGCCACCGTCAGTCCTGGCGCCATGCAGCGCCTGGCGCCCGATCTGCCGCCCGCCTACCTGGCACAGTTGAGCCGGCTGCGCAGCATGGGCGCCGTCGTCATGACCCTGGCGCTCAGACAGCCTCTGATGAAGGATATCTACTGGCTCAACATCCCCAAGGCCGAAGGTTTCCCCTTCCTGGCGTTGGTCGAACACACCAACTACGTCGAGCGCACGCACTACGGCAACGACCACATCATCTACCTGGGCGATTATCTCGATCCCGATCACCGCTACTTCGAGATGAGCAACGAAGCCCTGCTGGAGACCTTCCTGCCGGCGCTGGCGCGCATCAACCGGGATTTCCAGCCGAACTGGGTGCGTGAGGTCTGGGTGCACAAGGCCGCCTATGCGCAGCCGGTCCCGCCCGTTGGCTATTCGACGCAACTTCCTGCGCTGCAGACGCCCCTGCCTGGCCTCTTTTTCGCCAGTATGAGTCAGGTCTATCCCTGGGATCGTGGCACCAATTACGCCGTCGAAATCGGACGGCGCGTGGCTCGCCTGGTCAGCAGCGCCGCCGCGCCGCACGCATGACCCCGACCAATGTGACGTTCGGCATCCCAAAGGAGTCGAACTTCAGAGAGGAACAAGAACAATGTTTTCTAAGAACCAACAGTTGACAGAAAAAGAGATTTTGCGGGCGTTGAGTCAGGTCATGGAGCCAGAACTGCACCGTGATCTGGTGACGCTCAACATGGTCAAAGATATCAAAATCGAAGGCAACAATGTCGGCTTCACGATCGTGCTGACGACGCCGGCCTGCCCACTGCGCACGGAGATCGAAAGCGACGCCCGCAAGGCGGTAGCGGCGCTGCCTGGCGTCGCACAGGTGCAGGTGAACTTCGACGCCCGTGTGACGGCCGATCGGCGCATTGCCGGCAAGCTCGATATTCCGGTCAAGAACATTCTGGCGGTGGGCAGCGGCAAGGGCGGCGTCGGCAAAACCACCGTCGCCGTCAACCTGGCGGTCGCCCTGGCGCAGTTGGGCGCCCGCGTCGGCATCCTGGACGCCGACATCTACGGCCCCAACGTGCCGATGATGATGGGTATCCAAAACATGCCCAGCCCGCGCAACAACAAGCTGACGCCGCCGGTCGCCTACGGCGTCGAAGTCATGTCCATGGGCTTCATGGTGCCCGCCGGCGAAGCGCTGATCTGGCGCGGGCCGATGCTGCACAGCGCCATCCGGCAGCTCTTCACCGATGTCAACTGGGGCGATCTTGATTACATCGTCGTTGACCTGCCGCCAGGCACGGGCGACGCCCAGCTCTCGCTGGCGCAGTCGGTGCCACTGGTGGGCGGAGTCATCGTCAGCACACCGCAGCAGGTGGCACTTTCCGACGCCATGCGCGGCCTGGCCGCCTTCCGCAAGCTCGAAGTGCCGGTGCTTGGCATCGTCGAGAACATGGCCGGCGACATTTTTGGCGTCGGCGGGGGCGAAGTCGCCGCTCGCCAGCTCGGCGTGCCCTTCCTGGGCCGCATCATGCTCGATTCGGCCATTCGCAGCGGCGGTGACGTGGGGCAGCCGATCATGGCCGTTGATCCCCATTCGCCGCAGACTCTCGCCTTCAAGCAACTGGCGCAGGCGATTGCCGCCCGCATCAGCGTCATGTCCATGCAGCCAGACCCAGAGCTGCGCATCTTGTAGGCCCATCATGCGCCGCTCCTGGCTTGCCGCTCTGTGGCGGCGTTGGCGCCAGCCGTCGCCGCCAATGACGCAATTGGCGGCGCGAGCGGCCGCCCCGCTGCTGCTCGCGCCGCTGACGGCGCCGTTCGAAATACCGGTGCTGCGGGTTGATTTCCTGCCGCTGCGCCAGGGACGGCTCGACCGGCGCATCACCGGTGATGTGGATGCGCCGCTGGAACAGATGCGGCGCCACATCGAAACGACGACGGCGCGCGTGATGCAGGCGTTGGAAGCGGGCAGCGCCTACAAAGGCTTTCGCAATCCACGGGCGCGGCCCAGTCTGCGCTATCGCATCGTGGGCAGCGTCGAGTTTCTGGAGCCGCTGCCAACCTGGCCCAAACCAGGGCATCGCCTGCCGATGACCGATTACAACGCCATCATGGAACGTCTCGACCTGCGCGCCTGGGTCGAAACGCGTGGCGTGCGCGAGGTGTGGCTGTGGGGCTATCACGGCGGCCAGCTCGACCTGTGGGAATCGAACATGGCAGGGCCGTTTGGCGACATCAGCAACAGCGACCGCGACCCGCATGATCTGCCGGTATTCGACAAGACCTACACCGTTTACCATTACAACTACCAGCGCGGGCCGTCCGAAGCGGTCGAAGATCACATGCACCAGATCGAAGCGATTCTCGGTCATCTCGACCGCCGCCTCTTTTGGGACCTGTTCGTGGGCAAACCGGGCGCGGGGCGCTGCGGCTGGTCGCACGTCCCGCCCAATGGCGTGCGCGACTACGACTGGGCCAACCGGGCCGCCGTTGACAGCGACATCGAAGACTGGACGCCAGCAGGCGGGCCGCGCCAGACGATCAGGTGCGACCGCTGGCAGGGCGACAGCCTCGCCTGGTTCATCTACTGGATGCAAAACCTGCCGGGCGCTGACAATGGTCTGTCTGACCGGGGTCGCCCCTTGAGCAACTGGTGGACATTCATCGGCGCGTTCGACGCCGCGCTGCGCGCCGGTCTGAGTTTGACCTTGCCGGCCTCGCTGGCTTGAGGCCGAGGAGTCCGTTCATCATGGCAGCAACCGCTGTGCGCCGCGGAGCGCAGCGCACCCAACCGGCCGGCATCTGGCGTATCCTGCGCGCCATGCTGGCGCTGCTGGCCGCCTTCATCACCGTTTACGTGGCCGGGCTGACGCTCATCATCTACTTGCAGGCCGGCCGCGACGAAGCGCGCCCGGCCGACGCCATCGTGGTGTTGGGCGCGGCGCAGTACAACGGCCGGCCTTCGGCCGTGCTGCGCGCCCGCCTGGATCACGCCCTGGCGTTGTATGCCCAGGGCGTCGCACCCATCATCGTCACCACAGGCGGCGCCGGGGGTGATCCACGCTTCACCGAGGGGGGCGTGGGGCGCAGCTATGCGTTGCAACGGGGTGCGCCGGCCAGCGCCCTGCTGAGCGAAGAGGAAGGCGTCAACTCCTGGCAAAGCCTGTACAACGCGGCCGCTCTCCTGCGCGCCCGCGGCTACCGGCGCATCGTCCTGGTCAGCGATCCCTTCCACATGACACGGCTCAAGCTGATGGCGGTCAGCCTGGGGCTGGAGGCAACCGCTTCGCCCACGCGCACATCGCCCATTTCACGCTACCCGGCGGCGCAGTTCTTCTATGTCTTGCGCGAAGTGGCCGGCGTCACCGTACACGGGCTGCAGCAGGCCGCCGGCGCACCCTTGTGAATCACAACAGACGCGGCGTAGCCGCAGAGGCTCGAACGATCATGCACAGCAAGCGCATAGCGAACGGAGCATTGCCATGAGCAGCATCAATGTGCGCCGCACACCGGTTGCGCAGCGCATGGCGATCATTGACCTCGGTTCCAACACGGCGCGCCTGGTGGTGATGGAAGCGGTGCCCGGTTATTCGTACCATCAGCGCGACGAGATCCGAGAGGTGGTGCGCCTGCGCCAGGGGCTGAGCAAGAAAGGACTGAGCCAGGAGGCGATTGAGCGCGCCCTCGTCACCTTGCGCCTCTTCAAGCGGTTTTGCGACAGCACGCAGGTGGACATCATCCTGCCCACCGCCACCAGCGCCGTGCGCGAGGCGGCCAACGGCCTGGAGTTCGTCGAGCACGTGCGCCAGGAGATCGAACTCGATCTGCGCATCCTGAGCGGCGAGCAGGAGGCCTACTACGGCGTGCTGGGCGCGCTGAACGAAACGGCACTGACGCAGGGTATCGTGCTCGACATTGGCGGCGGCAGCGCCCAAATCAGCGAGGTGCGCGACCGCCGTTTTGTCGCCGGCGCGTCGCTGACCCTGGGCACGCTGGCCCTGACCGATGGTTTCATCCGGCACGACCCGATCAAACCGGCGGAATTGGACGCAGTGCAGGCCGAGATCGAACGCCAGGTGGACAGCGTACCCTGGCTGGTCAAGAAGGGCGGGCCGCTGGTCGGTTTGGGCGGGGCGATTCGCAACCTGGCCAAGATCGAGGCGGCGCGGCAGACCTACCCGCTCAACACGCTGCACGGGTTCGTCCTGCGCCGGGCCGCCTTGATGCAGACGATCGAACAACTGCGCAGCCTACCCCTGGCCGAACGGCAGAACATCCCTGGCCTGCGCGCCGATCGCGCCGACATCATCCTGCCGGGTGCGCTCGTCCTGCGCGCCATCATGGATCGCCTGGGCGTGCAGGAAACGACGATTTCGGTCAACGGGCTGCGCGAAGGGGTCTTCTTCGAACGTTTCTGGCGGCATTTTTCCTACCCGGTGATTCCCGACGTGCGCCGCTTCAGCGTGTTGAACATGGCGCGCATCTACAACTATCAGAAGGCGCACGCCAACCATGTGCGCTACCTGGCGCGCCGGCTGTTCGAACAGTTGGCGCCGCTGCACGGTTACGGCGCGGCGGAACGCGAACTGCTGGAGGCTGCGGCCACGCTGCACGACATCGGCACGATCATCAGCTACCGCGATCATCACAAACATTCGCAAACGCTCATCGTCAACGCCGGGCTGCCCGGCTTCAATGCGCGGGAAACGGCCCTCATCGCCCTGCTGACCCGCTTTCACCGCAAAGGCCGGCCAGAGGCGCTGGAGTTTGCCGCCCTGCTGGCCGAAGGCGACGTCGCCCTCCTGACGCGTCTGGCCGCCATTTTGCGCCTGGCCGAATATCTGGAGCGCGGCCGCAATGCCACGGTGGACGATGTCAGCGTGACATGGGGCGACGACTATCTGCGCCTGACCCTCATTGCCGACGAATACCCCGCCGTCGAGGTGTGGGATGCGCAGCGCAATGCGCTGCCGTTGGTCGAGCTGGCCTTCAAGCGTCGCGCCCTGCTCGACAGCGTCGCCGCGCCGAGCGAATGGGCCGCCTGACGCACGATCAACTTTACGCAAATCTCGTTTGCCATTATAATACCGCTCCCACCCCATCCGTTTACAGCGCGTAAAGGAGAATCTACCGATGTCCCGTGCACTGTCCACCGTTCGTGGAACATGGCGTCGCCGGCTGCTTGTGCTGGTAACGCTTGGTTTGTTATGCGCCAATCTGGCGCCGGCTGCTCTCGCCCATCCACGCAAACCGCCGGCCATCAGCCAACCGGCGCTACCCAATCCAACCGCCTCCTGGACCGTCAAGGGTCAAGATGGTGACAAGAACAACGGCGGGCTGACCGACGAAAAGCCAAC
This sequence comes from uncultured Anaerolineae bacterium, assembly GCA_964580725.1. Taxonomy (GTDB): domain Bacteria; phylum Chloroflexota; class Anaerolineae; order SSC4; family Amarolineaceae; genus Amarolinea. The sequence continues at coordinate 47,350 of CAZOLV010000028.1, forward strand.
CCCTCTGAGCGAGGCTGAGCGCGCCGCCATCGTTGACAGCGCGCGCGCCTATCTGGCCGAAGGCCCCCATGCGGTGCAGGTCTGCCCGCCGGGCGGCGGCGTGGTCAGCGGCTTCGAGTGCAAGAACGTTGACCTGATGGCCTGGATTCCGCTGGCCGGCTTCAGCACCAACCCCACCAGTGCATCGAACATTTGGGAGTATCTGGCGCCGGATGGGCGCGAGTACGCTGTCATCGGGCTGCGCAACAGCACGGCGGTGGTTGATATTACCGACCCGGCCAACCCGGTGGAGGTGGGCAGCGTGACCGGCTTCAGCAGCACCTGGCGCGAGGTCAAGACCTACGGGCCTTTCGCCTACATCTCGACCGAAGCCAGCGGCCAGGGTATGCAGATCCTCGACCTGCGCGATCTGCCCAACAGCGTCTCGCTGGCCAACACCTACACCGGCGGCGGGCTGTACACGATCCACACTCTGACGATTGATGTGCAAAACGGCTACCTCTATCTCAACGGGTCGAACCTGGCCAACGGCGGCCTGGTTATCCTGGATGTGCACACCGACCCGATCCATCCGATCGAGGTGGGGCGTTGGTCTGTGCGGTATGTCCATGACTCGCAGATCGTGACCTATCCGCCCAATCATCCCACCTACGCCAACCGCCAGATCGGTTTCCTCTATACCGGCACGCAGGGCATTGACATTGTGGATGTCACCAACAAGTCGGCGCTGGTCAACCTGTCGCACACCACCTACAGCGGTTTGGCCTACTCGCATCAGGGCTGGCTGACGCCTGGTTACCAGTACATCTACCAGGACGATGAGCTAGACGAGCAAAACAACCTGGTGGCCAACATGACGACGCGCATCTTCGATGTCAGCAATCTTTCCAGCCCGCAATTGGTGGGATTCTATGTCGCCCCCAACAAGACGATTGACCACAATCTGTACATGCGCGGCAACTATGTCTACGAGTCGAACTACCGCAACGGTCTGCAAATCCTGGACATGACCAACGCCACTGCGCCGGCGCTGGCGGGCTATTTCGACACCTACCCTGGCAGCAATTCGACGGCGTTCAACGGTAACTGGGGCAATACGCCCTTCCTGCCGAGCGGCCATCTGATCCTGGCCGACATCGAACGTGGCCTGTTTGTACTGCGCTTCAGTGGTCTGCCCGGCTCGACCACATACACCATCAGCGCCGCGCCGCAGGCGCTGAATGTGTGCGCCGGCGGCAGTGGTCAAACCACCGTCAGCCTGGGGCAGATTCGGGACTTCATGCCAACAGTCAATTTGAGCGTCGAGAATCTGCTGCCAGAGATCACGGCCAGCTTTGGCGCCGCCACGCTGCAACCCGGCGGCAGCACCAATCTGACGCTGGCCGTCACCAACAACCTGGAGCCGGACAGCTACTCTCTGCGCGTGGCCGGTCTGAGCAACGATGGCGTCAGCCGCACGACCGACCTGACGCTCAACGTGGTCAACGGTTTGCTGGCGGCGCCGGCGCTGCTTTCGCCCGCCAACGGCAGCAGCAGCGGCGTGGCCGCAACGCTGTCCTGGCAGGCGACAGCGGGCGCGACCAGCTATCACGTGCAGCTCTTCGACAACCCCTTCCTGACTGGGGCGCCGCTGTTGGACACCTACACGAACGACACCAGCCTGGCTGCGCCGCTGCTCAACGGCGGCGGTCACTACACCTGGCGCGTGGCGGCCGTGGGGCCGTGCGGCGAAGGGGCGTTCGGCGCATCATTCAGCTTCAGCACGGTGGCCAATCTGTGCCAGGAAACGCTGCTCAACCCCGGTTTCGAGAACGGCAGCAACCCGCCGGCCGGCCCGCCCTGGGTTTGGAGCACAGAAAACGGTCAGACTGTCATCCGCCAGGGGCCTTTCAATGACGACGGCGCGACGATCTACCCGCACGGCGGCAGTTGGGCAGGACGCATGGGTGGTTACAACAACATCGGCCCTACGCCCGATTGGCTCTATCAGCCGTTCACGGTGCCCGCCGGTTATACGGCGACGCTGAGCCTGTGGTGGCAGATGCGCACGCAGGAGGCCAACAGCGGGACGCAGTACGATTTCTTCCACATCAAGCTCAAGAACGCGGCAGGCAACGACCTGACGACGCTCTACAGCGGCAGCAACACCAGCCCTGAAGGGTCATGGCAGCAGCAGACGCTCGATCTCGGCGCCTACAACGGCAGTTCGCTGCGCCTTTTTGCCGACATCACCACCGATCAGTCGCTGGCCACCTGGCTCTATCTGGATGACGCCAGCGTGATGGCCTGCGCTCCGTCGGCGCCGACCTGCACCTGGGCCGATGTCAACTGTTCGTGCAACACCGTGGACGTGCGCGATATCCAGCTCATGACCGAGGCCTGGTTCGATTCGAACAGCCGCGGCCAGACCTATCCGCAGTTCGATCTGAACAGCGCGGCGGGTTTGGGCGAAAACGATGGTCTGACGAACATCGTGGATGTGCAGGCGGTGTTGAGCCGGTGGAATACGGAGAGTTGTCAGTAGGGAGTAGGAAGTAGGAAGTAGGAAGTAGGAAGTAGGGAGTGAGTGAGAAGTAGGTAGGAGTTGAAGGCTGGCGTGGCCGGGAGGGGCGCCAGCCTTTGTTTTTGGTCGGGTAGGCGGCGGTCGCCGGCGGGCGGCAACATGGCCGGAATGCGAGACGCTCGCGGCGACATGACCGCCGGGGAATGAATTCCCCGGCTACAAAGCGGCGCCCGTTGAAACGGGCTTGTGTGGGGCGACAAGCCCCGTTCACGGGGCGCAGCGCTGTAGCCGGGCGATTGATCGCCCGGCGGTCGCCGGCGGGCACGCGGCGATCGGGAATGC
>CAZOLV010000029.1:0-2510 GCA_964580725.1 uncultured Anaerolineae bacterium
TCCAAACCTGTCAGGTTTCCAGGTTTTCCAAACCTGTCAGGTTTTCAGGTTTTCCCAAACCTGACAGGTTTTCGGTTTTCCAAACCTGTCAGGTTTTCGGTTTTCTAAACCTGTCAGGTTTTCAGGTTTTCCAAACCTGTCAGGTTTTCGGTTTTCCAAACCTGTCAGGTTTTCAGGTTTTCCAAACCTGACAGGTTTTCGGTTTTCCAAACCTGACAGGTTTTCGGTTTTCCAAAACCTGACAGGTTTTCGGTTTTCCAAACCTGACAGGTTTCCAGGTCTTATAAACCTGTCAGGTTTTCAGCAGCGGCGACGATGGCGTCGGCGGTGAGGCCGAACTCGTGGTAGATCCGTTCGTAGGGCGCTGAAGCCCCGAAACGGTCAATGCCAAGCATGACGCCGTGTGCGCCAAGCCACCGCTCCCAACCAAGCGTGACGCCCGCCTCGATGCCGACGCGGGCCGTCACCTCCGGTGGCAGCACCTGCTGGCGATATGCCTCGTCCTGACGGGCGAAGATCTCCCAACTGCCCATGTTGACGACCCGCACACCGACGCCTTGCGCTGCCAGCCGCTGCTGCGCTTCCAACGCCAGGGAGACCTCGGAACCACTGGCCAGCAGAATGACCTGCGGCTGACCGCCGGGCGCATCGGCCAGGATGTAGGCGCCGCGCTGCAAACCGGCGGCGGGCGCCAGCGTCGCCCGGTCGAGCGTGGGGACGTTTTGCCGCGTCAGGATGAGCGCGACCGGGCCGTGCGCCTGTATCGCCATTTGCCAGGCGACGATCGTCTCGTTGGCGTCGGCCGGACGGATCACGGTGAGGCCTGGAATGACGCGCAGAGCCGCCAACTGCTCCACCGGCTGATGGGTGGGGCCATCTTCGCCCAGTCCAATGCTGTCATGCGTGAAGACGTAGATGACGTGCAGATGCGACAGCGCGGCGACGCGCATCGTTGGGCGGATATAATCGGAAAAGACCAGGAAGGTCGCGCCGTAGGGGAGCACGCCGCCGTGCAGGGCCAGGCCGTTGAGCAGACCGCCCATGCCCAGTTCGCGCACGCCGAAGCGCACATTGCGCCCGTGCGGCTGCGTCGCCGAGAAGTCGCCGCCGCCCTTGATGAGCGTTTTGGTAGAAGGGGCCAGGTCGGCCGAGCCGCCGATCAGCATGGGCAGGCGGGCGGCCAGCGCGTTGATCACCTCGCCGGAGGCGTTGCGCGTCGCCATGCCCTTGCTGCTGGCCGCAAAGACCGGCAACCCTTCGTCCCAACCGGCGGGCAACGTCCCGCTCCAGGCGTCGTCCCACTGCTGCGCCAGGGTTGGATAGGCTTGCGCATAGTCGGCAAACTGCTGTCGCCAGGCGGTTTCGGCCGCGGCGCCGCTGCGCTGGGCCTGACCAAAATGCGCACGGGCGGCGTCAGGAAGGTAGAAGGGCGGTTCGAGCGGCCAGCCCAGGTTTTCTTTGGTCTTGCGCAGTTCCTCTGCGCCGAGCGGCTCGCCATGCACCCCGGCGGTGCCGGCGCGGTTGGGACTGCCGAAACCGATGGTGGTGCGGCACAGGATGAGCGATGGCTGTGCGTTGTTGGCCTGCGCCGCCTGGATGGCGCTGGTCAGGGCCGCCAGATCGAGGCCATCCACTTCCTGCACATGCCAGCCGTAGGCCGCAAAGCGCGCCGCGCGGTCCTCGCTGAAGGTGAGGTCTGTGCTGCCTTCGATCGAAATGCGGTTGTCGTCATAGAGATAGATCAGCTTGCCCAGTTTGAGGTGACCGGCCAGCGAGGCAGCTTCATGACTGATGCCTTCCATCAGGTCGCCGTCGCTCACCAGGGCGTAGGTGAAATGATCCACGATGTCGAAGCCAGGGCGGTTGAAGAAGGCGGCCAGAAATCTCTCGGCCAGCGCCATGCCGACGCCGTTGGCGAAACCCTGGCCCAGGGGGCCGGTAGTCGCCTCGACGCCGGGGGTCAGGCCGGCTTCAGGATGACCGGGCGTGCGGCTGCCCCATTGGCGGAAGTTCTGCAGCTCGCTCAGCGGCAAGTCGTAGCCGGTCAGGTGCAGCAGGCTGTAGAGGAGCATGGAGCCATGCCCGGCGGAGAGTACGAAACGGTCGCGATTTGGCCAGGCGGGATCGGCCGGGTTGTGACGCAAAAAGCGCGTCCAGAGCACATAGGCCAGGCTGGCCGCCCCCATCGGCAGGCCGGGATGGCCCGAATTGGCCTTCTGCACCCCTTCGGCAGAGAGGATGCGCAGGGTGTTGATGCAGAGCTGATCGAGCGTTGCGTCGGAATTTGGTTGTGACATGGTCGGTTTCTTCACTTTCTTGGCTTGGGCGTCTTCGCACTCCTGGCCTGACGGGCCGGTGCCTGCTCATTTCACTATAACATGGAGCGGGAAGATCGTCAATCTTGCGCCGGAGTGCAACCGCGCACCTGCTCAATGACTTGAGGCGTCAGCTCCAAGCCCTAAGGGTTTCAGAAACCTTGAAGGTTTTTCCCGCACGCCGGCGGGACAGGA
>CAZOLV010000029.1:2610-48984 GCA_964580725.1 uncultured Anaerolineae bacterium
GCCCTAAGGGTTTCAGAAACCTTGAAGGTTTTTCCCGCACGCCGGCGGGACAGGAGATGCGTTGCTCGCCGGGGTGACGCGTGACGACGTTTCTCCCGCACGCCGGCGGGACAGGAGATGCGTTGCTCGCCGGGGTGACGCGTGACGACGTTTCTCCCGCACGCCGGCGGGACAGGAGGCGCCGGAGTTACCCATCGGGCGGGCAATCCTGTTTCTCCCGCACGCCGGCGGGACAGGATGCAAGCCGTGCGCGTTGACTTGACATCCGACTGGACTTTGAGTAACATACCCCCCGCTTCGTTTCTCGGATTCCTCCACTATTTTCTATTTTCTATTTTCTATTTTCTTGCTATTTTCTATTTTCTATCTGTCAACCGAAGGGAAAGCGAGATGGACTTCGTTCTCAACGGACGCTACACCCGCTACGACGGCGATCCCGATCTGCCGTTGCTGACCTACCTGCGCCAACATGTCGGCCTGATCTCTCCCAAAGATGGGTGCGCGCCACAAGCGGCCTGCGGCTGCTGCGCCGTTGACCTGAACGGCAAGGCGGTGCTCTCCTGTGTAACGCCGATGAAGAAGGCGGCCGGCGGCCGCATCACCACCACGGAGGGGTTGGGCGAGTATCGCCAACAGGTCTTTGCCCATGCGTTCGTGGGCGCCGGCGGCATCCAGTGTGGGTTTTGCATCCCAGGCATCGTCATGCAGGCCAACGCTCTCATCAATCACAATCCAGAACCGACGCGCAGCGAGATCGAGCAGGCGCTGACGCCGCATCTGTGCCGCTGCACCGGTTACAAGAAGATCGTAGATGCCATTGCGGCGGCGGCGGGTGCCATTGCGCGCGAGGAGAACATCCCGCGCCCTCAGTCGGCGGGACGAGTGGGCGACCGCCAGCCCAAGTACGACTCGTTCGGCGCCGTCTTGGGGCAGCGTCCCTACGTGGACGACATCCGCCTGGAGGGGATGCTGTACGGCGCGCTGCGTTTCAGCGATCACCCACGCGCACGCGTGCGCAGCATCGAGACGACGGCGGCGGCGGGAACGGCCGGTGTGGTGCGCATCTTGACGGCGGCCGATGTGCCGGGTCGGCGCTTCGTCGGGCTGCTTCAGCAGGACTGGCCGCTGATGATAGCGGTGGGTGAAGAGACCCGTTACATCGGAGATGTGTTGGCGCTGGTCGTCGCCGAATCGCCGCTGGCGGCGCGCTTGGCGGTGGAACAGGTTCAGGTTGATTACGAGGTGTTGGAGCCGGTCACCGATCCGTTTGCGGCCATGCGACCCGACGCGCCGCTTGTGCAGCCCGGCGGCAACATCCTGGCGACGACGATCGTGCGGCGCGGCGATGTGGCGGCGGCGCGGGCAGCTTCGGCCTGCGTGACCTCGCGCCGTTTCGAGACGCAGCGCATCGAGCACGGCTACATGGAGACGGAAGCGGCGCTGGCCTACCCTGGCCAGGCGGGCGGCGTGGAGGTGTTGTCGCAAAGCCAGGGGGTGTACGAGGACCGCACACAGATCGCCGCCCTGCTCGGCCTGCCGCAGGAGGCGGTGCGCGTCATCCTGGTGCCCAACGGCGGTGGTTTTGGGGGCAAGGAAGATCTGTCGGTGCAGGGACATGCGGCGCTGGCGGCTTTCTTGTTGCAGCAGCCGGTGAAAGTGAGGCTGACGCGCGCTGAGTCCATTCGCATGCACCCCAAACGACACCCGATGTGGCTCGATTACACCGTGGGCTGCGATGCGGACGGCCGGCTGACCTTCGTGCAGGCACGTATCGTCGGCGATTCGGGCGCCTATGCCTCTGTGGGCGCCAAGGTGCTGGAACGGGCGGCGGGCCACGCCACGGGCGCCTATCATGCGCCGGCGGTTGATGTCGAGGCAATTGCCGTCTACACCAACAATGTGCCCTGCGGAGCGATGCGCGGCTTTGGCGTCAACCAGTCGGCCTTCGCCATGGAAGGGTGCATAGACGATCTGTGCGAACAGGGGGGGTTCGACCGCTGGCAGTTCCGTTTCGACAATGCCATCACCGAGGGCCGCATGACCGCCACCGGTCAGGTGATTCAAGGCGGCGCCGGCCTGCGCGCCACGCTGTTGGCGGTGCGCGATCAGTTTCGGGCCGCCCGCTACGCCGGGCTGGCGTGCGGTATCAAGAACACCGGCATTGGCAACGGCGTGGCCGACGCATCGCGCGTGCGCATCAGTATCCTGGCGCCCGACCACGTGCTGATTGACCACGGCTGGACGGAGATGGGGCAGGGTGTGCATACGGTCGCGCTGCAGACGCTGTGCACCGAGACGGGCCTCGATCCAGCCGTTGTGCAGGTGCGGGTTGACACGGCGTCCGGGCAGGAGGCAGGCATGACCACCGCCTCACGCGCAACCTCGTTGGTGGGCAACGCCACGCTCGACGCCGCCCGCAAACTGGCCGCTGACCTGCAAAACCAGCCGCTGGCCGCATTGGTGGGCCGGCAGTATGAGGGAAGTTGGGTGTGCGATTGGACGACCAAACCGGAGGAAGAGACCGACCAGCCCGTCACGCACTATTCCTACAGCTACGCCACCCAACTCGTCATTCTGGACGACGACGGCCAGATCGCCAGGATCGTGGCGGCGCACGACGCTGGCAAGATCTATAATCCCACGCTGTTCGAAGGCCAGTTGGAAGGCTCACTGCACATGGGGCTGGGCTATGCGATCAGCGAAGATTTGCCGATGGAGGGCGGATTCTTCAAGAGTACGCGCCTGCGGCAGTGCGGCATCTTGCGTGCCAAAGAGATGCCGGAGCTGGAGGTCATTGGCGTGGAGGTGGCCGACCCCAACGGCCCCTATGGCGCCAAAGGGGTGGGGGAGATCGGTCTGGTGCCGACGGCGGGCGCTGTGGCCAATGCCTTCTATCAGTTCGACGGTGTGCGTCGCACGAAATTGCCGATGAAATTGTCCAAACGTGCGCGTTGAGCAAGGAGGCCCACGCATGGACTGGAAGATCGAATCATGAGCGAACCTTCGACGTCGGGACGCGGCGCTGGCCGGCTGCTCGATGCGCTGCTGCCCCTGTTGGCGACGCTGATCGCGCTGGCGATTGGCGCCATCCTCCTGGCAGCCCTGGGAGTCAATCCGGCCACGGCCTACGTTTCGCTGCTGCGCGGCGCGTTTGGCACGGTCAGCGGACTGACGCAAACGTTGGCCAAGGCCACGCCGCTGCTGTTGGTGGGGCTTGGCATCTGCATCGCCTTTCGGGGCGGGGTGATCAATATCGGCGGCGAAGGGCAGATCATCATGGGCGCAGTGGCCGCCTCAGCCGTGGCGCTGGCGCTGCCCACGCTGCCCGGTCTGCTGCTGGCGCCGCTGGCGCTGTTGACTGGCGTATTGGCCGGGGCGGTGTGGGGCGGCATTGCGGGCGTGCTCAAGGCGCAGTTTGGCGTCAATGAGATTCTGAGCACCGTCATGCTCAACGCCATCGCCCTGCAGATCATGAATTACCTGCTGCGCGGCCCCATGCTCGATCCAGAACAGATTGTGGCCGGCACCAACATCCCGCAAAGCGCCACTTTGCCCGATCAGGTCTGGCTTTGGCGCCTGGTGCCGCGCACACTGCTGCATGGCGGCGCCATTCTGGCGCTGGTGCTGGCCGTACTGGTCTTCATCTTTCTCTGGCGCACGACAATCGGCTACCGGGTGCGGGCGGTGGGCCTCAACCCGGCGGCGGCGCGCTACGCCGGCATCCCTGTGCGGCGCTACATGGCCCTGGCCATGACTCTCAGCGGCGCTTTTGCCGGGCTGGCAGGCGCCGTCGAGGTGACGGGCGTCCATCACCGCATGATCGAAGGGCTGTCGGGCGGCTATGGCTTCAGCGGGATCGTGGCGGCGCTGTTTGGCAAGCTGCACCCGCTCGGCGCCATCCCCGCTTCGGTCGTTTTTGGCGGTCTGCTCGTCGGCGCAGACAAGATGCAGCGCACGGTGCAGGTTCCCAGTTCGCTGGTAGTGGCGATCAATGGCTTGATCGTGCTGTTCGTCGTCGCCAGCGATCTCTACGTGCGTCGCCGCAGTCAGCGCCGCGTGGTCGAAGCCGCGCCGGCCGCACCGGCGGCCGCCGCACCACAGGAGGCAGCCAGTGATTAGTGATCTCTTCACCCTGACAGTTTTGGTCGGCGTTTTGCACAGCGGCATTCGCCTGGCGGCGCCCTATCTGCTGGCAGCGCTGGGCGAAACTGTGTCGCAGCGTTCTGGCGTGCTCGACCTGGGCGTGGACGGCATCATGCTGATGGGCGCTTTTTCGGCCTTCTACGTCGTTTTCGAGACCGACAACCTGTGGCTCGGCGTTGTGGCCGCCTTAATCGTGGGCGCCGTCATGGGCCTGCTCATGGCGATCATCAGCGTCACATTTCAGGCAGAGCAGGGCATCAGCGGCATCGGCCTCTATCTCTTTGGCCTGGGGCTGAGCAGCCTGCTCTTTCGCGTCTTGATCGGCTCGGTCGAGGGGGTCAACGGTTTTAGCGATCTGCAGATTCCGTTGCTGAGCGCCATCCCGCTCCTGGGCGACATCTTGTTCAAGCACAACATTCTGGTCTATCTCTCCTACCTGATGGTTCCGGCGGTCTGGTTCTTGCTCGAAAAGACGACTTTGGGACTCAAGGTGCGAGCGGTGGGCCAGAACCCAGAGGCGGCCGACTCGTTGGGCGTCGCTGTCAATCGGATGCGCTATTTCGGCGTGATTTTTGGTGCGGCCCTGGCCGGCGTCGCCGGCGCGTCGCTGAGCATCGGCACGCTGAACGTCTTTCAGGAAAATATGACCAACGGCCTGGGCTTCATTGCGGTGGCGTTGGTCTATTTTGGTGGCTGGCGACCGTTGGGCGTGTTGGCTGGATCGTTGTTGTTTGCCACGGTCAACGCGTTGCAGTTGTGGGTGCAGGTCAAGGGCGTCGAGATCTCTTCGGATCTGGCCGTCATGCTACCCTACCTGCTGACGATCGGGGTGCTGGTCTTTGCCGCCAATCGCATTGGCCAGCCGGCGGCGCTGAACAAGCCGTTCGAGCGCAGCGGCTGAGCAGTCCACTCAGCGATCACATCCATCGAATGAAATTCGCCTGCGTCTGGCCAAGCCAACGCCCCCCGCCAGCGCAGCGATTTTTCAGAGTTGTCGAATCTGCCGCAAGGCACAAGAAAGTCAGAGGAGAAGAATCGTATGCGTCGTTTCATGACTGTTCTGTTTGTGTTGCTGCTGGTTGTTGGCGTGCTGCTGACAGGTTGTCAGTCTGCACAGCCAGCCGCGACCAGCAAAGGCCCCTTCAAGATTGCGATCGTGCTGCCAAGCCCGATCACCGACCTGGCCTGGGGACAGGCGATGTATGGCGCGCTGCAAACCGTGCAGAAGGAAATGGGCGAGGACAAGCTGCAAATCGCTTACTCCGACAACATGTTCCAGGTGGCCGACGCCGCTGCGGCGCTGCGCGACTATGCGACCGAGGGCTACAGCCTGGTCATTGCGCACGGCACCCAGTATGGCAACTCGATGTTCGATGTCGCCAAGGACTTTCCGAATGTGAGCTTTGCCTGGGGCACCGCCACCGACACCGGCGCCAGCAAGAACCTCAAGAACGTCTTCGCCTATGAAGCGAACGCGCAAGAGGGCGGCTATGCCAACGGCGTGATTGCGGCACTGCTGACGAAGTCGGGCGTGGTGGGGGTTGTTGGCCCCGTCGAGGCGGGCGACGCCAAGCTGTACATTGACGGCTTCACCAATGGCGCCAAAGCGACCAGGCCCGACATCAAGGTCAACATCAGCTACACCGGTTCCTTTGGCGATACGGCGCTGGCCGCTGAAGCCGCCAATACCCACATTGCGGCGGGCGCTGATGTGCTGACCGGTTCGGCGCAGCAGGTTGTCGGCGCCATTGGCGTTGCCAAGAGCAAGGGCGTCAAGTGGCTCGGCACGCAGAGCGATCAAAGCTCGTTGGGGCCAGACATCGTGGTCGCCACGCAGGTCTATGACTGGGTAAGCGTCGTCAAGGACATGATCGCCCTGCACCAGAAGGGCACGTTGGGCGGCAAGGCCTACACGCTGACCCTGGCCAATGGCGGTCTGAAGATCGTTTACAACGCCGGCTCGCCTGTGCCGGACGATGTGAAGAAGGCAGCAGATGCGGCCATCCAGGGCATCAGGGATGGCAAGATCAAGGCGCTGCCCTGATCGGTGATGAAAAGATGACAGATCATCCAGCTCCAGCTCCATCTGCGGTTTCGGCGCCGGCGCTGCTGCCCACTGGGCTGCGGCGTATCGAGTCGTTGGAGATGCGCGGCATCGTCAAACGTTTTCCTGGCGTGCTGGCCTGTGATCGGATTGACTTCGACGTCAGGGCGGGGGAAGTGCACGCGCTGCTCGGCGAGAACGGCGCGGGCAAGTCCACCCTGATGAAGGTGCTCTACGGTCTCTATCGCAAGGACGACGGGGAGATACGCATTGACGGCCGGCCGGTGGACATTCAGACGCCGACCGCTGCGCTGCGTCACGGCATCGGCATGGTGCATCAGCACTTCATGTTGGTGGACACGCTGACGGTGGCCGAGAACGTGGCATTGGGCCTGCCATCGACGCGCGGCCCGCTGCTCGATCTTGATCGCGTGGCGGCGCGAATCCGTGAGCTGTCGGCCGCGTATGGCCTACAGGTAGACCCGGCGGCGCCCGTCTGGACGCTGCCGGTCGGTGTGCGCCAGCGCGTGGAGATCATCAAGGCGCTCTACCGGGGGGCGGCGCTGTTGATTCTGGATGAGCCGACGGCGGTGTTGACGCCGCAGGAGGTGGATGATCTGTTCGTCACCTTGCGCCGCATGACGCGTGATGGTCACAGCCTGGTGTTCATCAGTCACAAGCTGCGCGAGGTGCTGGCGTTGAGCGATCGCATCAGCGTGCTGCGCGGCGGGGCGCTGGTGGGAACGACGGTGAATCAAGGGGTGACGCAGACGCAACTGGCGCGCATGATGATCGGGCGCGAGGTGCTGCTGGAACGTAAACACGTGCCGGCGCAGGTGACCGAGACGCTGCTTTCGCTCGATGAGCTGGAGGCGTACCGGATGAGCGGCACGCGGGCGTTGTACAACCTGACGCAAAGCCTGCGCGGCGGCGAAATCCTGGGCATCGCCGGCGTCAGCGGCAACGGGCAGCGCACCCTGGCCGAAGTGATCGCCGGGCTGCGCCAACTGCATCGCGGCCACATCACGCTGTTGGGAGCGGACATCTCCGGCTGGTCGGTTGGTCAGCGCATCGAAGCCGGGCTGCGCTACATCCCCGAAGAGCGCATGCACGACGGCGTGATTCAGGACTTCACGGTGGCGGAGAATATGATCTTGCAGGATCACATTCGCGCGCCGTTCAGCCGGCGCTCTTTCCTCGACTTTGCGGCGATTGCGCAGCGCAGCAGGGAGCTGGTCAGTGAGTTTCGTGTCAAGACTCCGGACATCGAAACGCCGATCAAGAGCCTGAGCGGCGGCAACATCCAGAAGGTCATCCTGGCGCGCGAACTTTCGAACAATCCAAAGGTGTTGATCGCTGCCCAACCGACGCGCGGCGTGGACATCGGCGCGACCGAATACATCCATCAGCGGCTGTTGGAGCAGCGCAACCAGGGCACCGCCATCCTGCTCATCTCGGAGGACCTGGACGAAATCCTGGCCCTGGCCGATCGCATCGCCGTGTTGTACGAAGGTCAGTTGATGGGCGTCGTCGCTCGCGATGAAACCAATGCCGAACAACTCGGCCTGATGATGGCCGGCGTCCGCCAGCCGGTTCGGTTGACGCCGGCCGAGCCGACCGAATGAATTCAGCGCTCAAGAGCCGACCGAATGAATTCGGCGCTCAATGACCTCGGCGAGGCTTCGAGTGAGAGTTCGGCGAGGCTTCGGCAGGCTCAGCCTGCGCCGGCCGGCATCGCGTGGGTGTGATGCGCCCCTCGACACGCGTCCACGCAGGTGGACGCCCGGCCGCAGGCCCCTCAGGCGCGATTTCAACCGCCCGGCTTCGACAGGCTTCGGCAGGCTTCGACAGGCTCAGCCTGCGCCGGCCGGCATCGCGTGGGGCGTGATGCGCCCCACGGCACGCGTCCACGCAGGTGGACGCCCGGCCGCAGGCCCCTCAGACGCGATTTCAACCGCCCGGCTTCGACAGGCTTCGGCAGGCTTCGACAGGCTTCGGCAGGCTTCGGCAGGCTTCGACAGGCTTCGGCAGGCTTCGACAGGCTTCGACAGGCTTCGGCAGGCTTCGACAGGCGAATGCCTCTTCATCGCTCTTTCCTCTTTCCTCTTTCCTCTTCCCTCTTTCCTCTTCCCTCTTCCCTCTTCCCTCTTCCCTCTTCCCTCTTCCCTCTCTCCTCTTTCCTCTCTCCTCTCTCCTCTCTCCTCTCTCCTCTTTCCTCTCTCCTCTCTCCTCTTTTCCTATTTCCTATTTCCTATTTCCTATTTCCTCTTTCCTATTTCCTCTCCCCTCTTCCCTCTCTCCTCTTTCCTCTCCGACCACAACAAAAAAGCGCCTGCCCCACGGCAAGCGCTCTCTTGTCTCTGATCAAACAATCCCCAACGCGGTCATGGCGCGGGTACGACGCAGACCTCGGCTGCACTGAATGTCGGGTTGGCGTAGCCAAAATCGAACAAAATCTGCCACGTGTCAGGGTTAGCCGTAGCAAATGCCGTCACTGCGGCACAGGCAGCCGCCGCATCCTGGGGCGCGGCATACGCCTTCCACCACAGATCGGCCACCTGCGCATACAGGTCAGCCGGTTCCGTCTGCACAAATTCAGTGACAGCCGTCTCAGCCGCCGTCAGATCCCCGGCGTAGGCCTGCGCCAGCGCCAGGCGATAGCGGGCAAAGCTGCGCAGTTCCGCCAGTTCATTGTCACGCGTGCCGCACTTCTCCAAACCTGCATCGTTGATCAGCGCCGTGTAGGCAATCGCCGCCTCGGCAAACTTCCCATCCGCCAGCAGTTGATTGGCGTCCACCACATGATGATAGAGGCAGTTGGAAGGATCGTACTGTAGATCGGTCAACTGATAGGGCGCCCCGCTGACCGAAGACCAGGTTTCGGTCCAGGAGCGCTGCGGCCCGGCGCCGACAGAGGCGATGATGCCGCCGTTCAGCAGCAGTTCCTTGCCGGAGCCGTCATTGACATCCTGGAATTTGATCGTGGGATAGGCCATCGTGGCATTGCCATTGACCCAGTTCTGGTACGAACTGGCGCTCGGCTGCCAGGAGATGATGTGTACTGCCCCAAAACACGTGTGAGCGCCGCACGTCGTGTCGGTCCAGGCCACATCGAGCAGACCATCGGCATTGAAGTCTTCGATGGCCAGAATGGCCACTGCGCCTGCCGCGCCAGCCTGATAGGCCAGTTCCTTCGTGTCTCGTCCAGAGTGATACAGAAACAGCTCGCCATTCGGCACCGCTGCCGTCGAAGTCGGGTCGGTGATCGCAATGACATAATCGGGTAGATTGTCGCCATTGAGATCGAACTGCCGCAACTCGCCCTGAGAGTTGGATACGGCGCCGCACTGCTTCAGCCAATCGCCGACCTTGTCAGCATTGGCGTTGAGCGCCTGGCCGAGCGCCGTGCCGTAATCGGCAAACTGCGCCGGACAGGCGGGCATCCCGCCCTCTGGCGCCGGCGTGGCGCTGGCGCCGGGAGCCGGCGTCACGGCGGGAGTCGTCGCACCCTTGCCCGGAATCACCATGCGGTCGCCGACGTAGAGCACCTTGCCCGCACGCTGCAGCTTGGGGTTTGCCTTCCATAATTCGGCAAAAGGAACGCCCGTGCGCCAGGCGATGCCCGACCAGGTGTCGCCGCGCCGGACGGTGTAGTAACTGCCCTCTGGCGTCGGGCCGACGGTGGGCGCCGGCTGGCTGCCGGTCGGAATGCACAGCCGATCCGTGAGCCAGAGCTGATTATTTCTGCGTAGATAACCGGCGTTCGCCGCCTTGAGCGCGACCACGCTGACGCCGTAACGCTGCGCGACACTGTTCCAACCATCGCCTGGCCGCGGCGACACAAATTGGCTGCACTGACCGCCATTGTAAGCAGCAGGTTCGGCCGCGGCGACTGCGCTGATGCCAAGCGTCAGCAGCACCACACAAACCACGACCACGAAGTAGATGCGACTGCGAAATTGTCCAGCCATGTTGATCCTCCCATGTTGTGCCGGTTCGTCGAAAGAAGAACCGTTGCCCCGAGCGCACGCGATGACGGTATTATACACCACGATGCAAAAATACCAGAATTGCGCCCGTGTTTTGGCGCTTCCCCGTTCGTTGGCTATAATGACGCCATGCAAGACATTTCGGATCCTGTTGGCATGGCGATGATCAAGCCGCCTGCTGCTGACGCCGCCGTCCCGACCCGCCCTGCGTCTCTGTTTTCGTTCGCTTCTCGACCGTTCTGGGCGACGTTGGCCTCTGTCGCATTGGCCGTCGTGATGATCTGGAATTTCGGCGCCACGGCGCGGCGGGTCGTTGTGCAGGTGGATGGTTACGCCGATCAGGTGACAACGCATCGCACGACGGTGGCCGATCTCCTCGACGAACTTGGTCTGGCGCTCGACGCTGCCGATTGGGTCGTTCCGCCTCTCACCCAAACCCTGGCCAGCGACATGACCATCAGTGTGACGCGGGCGCGCCCCATCCTCTTGTCCGCCGACGGCCAGGAACGGCTCATTTATGTGCACGCCGACCGTGTCGGTGATATCTGGGCGGTGGCTGGCGTCACGCCGCAGCCCAACGACGAGCGTGACCTCGACGGCGCCAGCGCCACGGACGACACCCCACTGCCGCCGCCGGCCACGATCACGTCGTCGCCGCGTTTCCGCGCCGGCCGGCCGTGGCAAGACAAGATGCCGGCGCCGGTCGCCCTGACGCTGCACCGGGCGCTGGCGTTGACCGTTTCCGACCAGGGCGTTCCCATCAGCTTCATGACTACCGCGCCGACAGTCGGCGAGGCGCTGCATCGTGAGCAGTTCGCCCTCTATCTGGGCGACGTGGTGCGGCCATCGTTGGGCAGCCCCATGCGTGCGGGCCTGCACGTCTTCATCGAACGCTCGCAGCCCATCTCGATCTCAGCCGACGGTGTGACGCTCAAGACGCGCACGCGTCAGGCGACGGTCGGCGCGGCGTTGGCCGAGCAGGGCATCCTCCTCACCGGGCTTGATCAGGTCGAGCCGGCGCTGACGACGCCGCTGGTCGCCAACCTGGCGATTCGCATCGTGCGTGTGCGCGAAGAACTGGTGATCGAACAACAGATCGTGTCGTTCACGTCGCTGTGGGTGGGCGATCCCAACCTGGACATTGATCTGCGGCGCGTGCAGACCGCCGGGCAAGAAGGCATTCAGCGCCAGCGGTATCGGGTGCGCTACGAAGAAAACGTCGAAACGGCGCGTGCCCTGGAAGATGACTGGATTGCGCAGGAACCGATCACGCGCGTCATTGCCTACGGACAGCGCATCACGCCACAAACGTTGGAGACACCCGATGGACCGATCACCTATTGGCGCAAGATGCGCGTCTACACCACCTCCTACACGGCGGCCAGCGCCGGAGTTCCGCGCAGCGCGCCCTATTACGGGCGTACGCGTATCGGTCTGCCGCTGCAGACCGGCATCGTGGCGGTGGACCCCACCGTGATCCCGCTGCGTTCCTGGCTCTATGTGCCTGGCTATGGCAAGGCAATTGCCGGCGACACCGGAGGCGGCGTCAAGGGCAAGTTCGTGGACCTGGGCTATTCCGAAGGAGAGTACAAATCCTGGCACTGGTGGACCGACGTCTATCTCCTCTGGCCCCCACCCCCCACCTATCAGATTCGTTGGGTGCTGCCAGACTGGCCCAAATACCCCGACCGCAAACGCTAGGCGGCCAGGCTACGTCAGACGCGGCCCGGCCCATTCGGCTTTGCGCCCCGAATCGTGGTAGAATGAATCATGAACGACATCCGAAGCCGAGGGCCGATGCCGAATCAGTGCTCCTTCAGTGCCTTGCAGACAGCCGTGGAATCTGCGATTCTGATTTTGCGGCGGGCCTGAACTGAAGAATCATCGTTTGTACGAGGTGAGTTTCATGCTACAACCACGTTTGTTTTTCGATCTGACCAATTTTGCGCACGCACGGCTATTCGATGGTCTGCTTTACGTCTGGCAGGCGATCCCTGCCATTGCCCCCTTTGTGCGCAAGCAGTTGAGCGCCGACTTCCAGCCCGCGCTGCATGGCCGGGTGGCCGAGGGAGCGTTCCTGGTCAATCCAGAACTGATCTATCTGGGCGAGGGCAGCGTCATCGAACCGGGCGCCTACGTCGCCGGACCGTGCATCATCGGGCGGCGCTGTGAAATCCGGCACGGCGCCTATCTGCGTGGCGATGTGATTTTGGGGGACGACTGCGTCATCGGGCATGCCAGCGAGGTCAAGAATGCGGTCTTTCTGAACGGCGCCCATGCGCCGCACTTTGCCTACGTCGGCGATTCGATTCTGGGGCAGCGCGTCAACCTGGGGGCCGGTACGAAGTTGAGCAACCTGGCCCTGACCAGCCTCAAGGACCCGACCACTGGCAAGCGCAACACGATCACCATCGAGGTCAACGGGCATGTGGTAGACACCGGTCTGGCCAAGATGGGCGCGATCATGGGGGATGATGCGCAGACCGGCTGCAATTCGGTGCTCAATCCCGGGTGCGTCATCGGCCCGCGCACCCTGATCTATGCCAACGTCAGCCTGCGCAAAGGCTACTACCCGGCCGACACGATCGTCAAGCTGGAGCAGAGCCTGAGCCGCCTGCCGCGCATCTAACGCCCCTTGAGCCTGTCGAAGGGAGCCTGTCGAAAGGAATACGACGATGTGTGGACGCTTCACTCTGTTTGCCTCCCCCGCCGTCATCCAGGAGGCCTTCGACCTGGCCGAGGCGCCGGTGGGGTTGACGCCGCGCTACAACATCGCGCCGACCCAACCGGTCGCTGTGATTGCCAACGACGCGGCCGCCCGCCGCCTGCAGTTCATGCGCTGGGGCCTGATTCCTTCCTGGGCCAAAGACCCGGAGATCGGCAGCCGCCTGATCAACGCCCGCGCCGAAACGCTGGCCGAAAAGCCCTCTTTTCGCACGGCGCTGCGCCGCCGCCGCTGCCTGATCGTGGCCGATGGCTTCTACGAATGGCGCAAGGATGACGGTGGCAAGACGCCGTTCTACATCTACCTGCGTTCGCAACAGCCCTTCGCCTTCGCCGGCCTGTGGGATGTCTGGCAGGCGCCCGACGGCGGCGTCATTCCAACCTGCACCATCATCACCACCGGCCCCAATTCGCTGCTCGCCGCGCTGCACGACCGTATGCCCGTCATCCTGCCGCCGGACGCCTACGCCCACTGGCTCGATCCGGCGTTGCAGACGCCCGCTGACGTGGCCTCGCTGCTCATCTCGTTTCCCGCCGCTGAAATGATGCTGCGCCAGGTGGCGCGCACCGTCAACTCGCCGCACAACGACAGCGCCGCTTGTATCGAGCCGGTCGCTTGAAAAGTCCGCCCTTTTTTGCGGGCGACTTGTGTTTTGCGCCCGCATCGCCTATAATGACCATACGGCATCGAGCCGATCGTCTCCCCCGATGTCATCTTGAGTTCTCTCGCAAGGAGGCGCCTGCCCATTGACAACTCTGTCGTTCACACCAAATTTCCGATGATTCACAGAAAAGGAGACATTTGCCATGTCTGACAACAACAGCCTGCGCGATCAGTTTGGCTCGCGCGACAAATCTTCCGGAACTGAAGGCGATTCAGGCGATTTCGGCGGCGCCTTTGGCTCACGCAGCGAGGGTGAGGAGCAACAACCCGCACCGGCGCCGGCCCGTCCGGCCATTTCTGACCCCGGAGCAGCCGCACGCTCGGCCGCTCAGCCATCCAAACAAGCGCCAGCCGAGGACGAAGGCCCCAACAAGCGTTATTACACCCCCGGCGAGGTGATGGCCAAGAAGGGGTGCATCGGTTGCGGCGGCATGGTCCTGGCCATCCCGCTGCTGCTTGGCGTCGTTGGCCTGGCGCTGCGCCTGCGCTAGATGCGATCACCCCCGCACGCTTCCCCCGTTTCGATTTGGGAGGAACTACCATGCTTGGTTGGTTGGGCGCTTTGCTCATTACGATTGTGATTGTGGCCGTGGTCGAGATGGTCTCCAAGACTCAACTGCCCTACGGCTGGCTCGGCAACATCGTCGTCGGTTTCATCGGCGGCTTCATTGGCCAGGTTGTACTCGGCCAGTGGGGACTCACCATCGCCGGCGTCTACGTCATTCAGACCTTCATCGGCTCTCTCGTCTTCATCCTTGCTGCCAAGTGGGTCATGGGCAAAATGGCTGCACGTAGATAGAACGCACAACGCGCGTGCGCGTTGGATCGTTCATCAACAGAAACCGGGTTCAGTTCAAGGACCCGGTTTCTGTGTGTCCTGGCGGCGATGATCCCCGCAAACGCCCCGTGTACATCAAGAGGTGGGAACGGCAATGACACAAGCAATGGCGGATGCGGCGCAGATTGCCCGGTGGAAACAGCAGGCTGCCGAGTATGCCGTGGATTTCATCGAAACGGACATGGTGGTGGGCCTGGGCGTCGGCAGCACGGCCATTTTCGCTATGCGCCGCCTGGCCGAACTGCTGCAGGCGCAGCGGCTGCGCAATGTGGTCGGCGTCCCCTGTGCGGAGGCTACCGCAGCCGAGGCGCGCCGCCTGGGCATTCCGCTCACGACCCTGGACGACCACCCGGACGTGGACGTAACGATTGACGGCGCCGATGAGGTTGACCCGGCCCTGAACCTCATCAAGGGCGGCGGCGGCGCGCTGCTGCGTGAAAAGATCGTCGCCCAGGCCAGCCGCCGCGAGATCATCGTGGTGGACGAAAGCAAACTCTCGCCGGCACTCGGAACGAACTTTCATCTGCCGGTCGAGGTGATCCCATTTGGCGCCGAAACGCAGGTGCGCTTTCTCGAATCGCTCGGCGCACGAGTCAGCCGGCGCACCGTGGGGTCAGGCCCGGCCGTCCGGCCCTTCACGACCGACCAGGGGCATGGCATCCTGGACTGCTCCTTCGGCCCGCTGGCCGACCCGGCCGGGCTGGCCGCCCAACTGGCGAGCCGCGCCGGCATCGTGGAGCATGGGCTGTTCATCGGCCTGGCCACCGATGTGATCGTGGCCGGCCCTGGCGGCGTGCGGCATCTACGGCGCTAGATCTTGACCACGACGAGAAAAGGAATGGTATGGCGGAAGAACTGATTGTCACCCGGCAGCGTGATGCGATCTTCGAGATCATCCTCAATCGGCCCGACAAGCGCAATGCGCTGAACTGGCCAATGCTGCGGGCGCTGCCAACCGCAGTGGCGCAGGCGCGCCGCGCGGCCGGTGTGCGCGTGATTGTAGTGGCCGGCGAGGGCAAAGCCTTTTCGGCGGGCATTGATCTGAACGCCTTCCTGGAACTGCCCGCCGCCTATGGGCCTGACTGGCAGCGCCACATGCGCGAGATCACCGAGGAGTTCCAGGCGCTGCTCAACAGCCTGGCGCAGGTGGAACTGCCCACGATCGCTGTGCTGCACGGGTTCGTCCTGGGCCTGGGGCTGGAACTGGCCCTGGCCTGTGATCTGCGCCTGGCGGCGGAAGGAACATTGCTCGGCCTGCCCGAAACCCGCCTGGGCCTTGTGCCCGATGTTGGCGGCTCCACGCGGCTGGCGCAGTTGGTCGGGCTGGCGCGCGCCAAAGAGCTGATCTTCAGCAGCCGCCAGATCGAAGCGGCGCTGGCCGAACGTTGGGGGCTGGTCAACCAGGTGGTCCCCGCCGATCAGTTGGCGACGGCGGTGGATGCGTTGGCGGCTGAGATTACGGCCTGTGCGCCGCTGGCCGTTGGCATGGCCAAGCGCCTGCTCAACGGCATGTTCGACACGCCGCGCGGCCTGGCCCTGGAAGGCTGGGCGCAGAGCCAACTGATCGGCAGCCAGGACTTCGGCGAAGGCGTGCAGGCCATGCTCCAGCGCCGCCCCGCCCAGTTCAAAGGCAAATGACCCGCCGCCTGACCGCCGCCGCCGGCGCTTGTCGAAGGCGCCGGCGGCCGGGCGGCGCTCCGATCGAGCCGCACCTGGCGCGATTATTGGTTGAGGTCCCAAATCAGCCGCAGACCGGCCAGCGTTAGCCAGGGGTCTACGACTTCGAGGACATCGGTGTGACGGGCGATGACTTCGCCCAGGCCGCCGGTGGCGATGACTTTCATCTGTGGGCCAAGCCGGGCGCGAAAGCGGGCGACCAGGCCCTCGACCAGCGCCACGTAGCCCAGAAACAGGCCGGACTGCATCGCCTGCACGGTACTCTTGCCAATCACATCGGGCGGCGCCGTCAGATCGACGCGGAAGAGCTGGGCGGCGCGCTGGCCCAGCGCATCGGCCGCAATAGCCAGGCCGGGCGCAATCGCCCCGCCCAGGTAATCCCCTTCGGCGCTCACGGCGTCGAACGTCGTGGCGGTGCCGAAATCCACCACACAGGCCGGCCCGCCGTACAGCTTGTGCGCGGCGGCGGTGTTGACCACGCGATCGGCGCCCACCTCGCGCGGATTGTCGACGCGCACCCTCACCCCCGTGCGCACCCCTGCGCCCACCACCAGCACATGACTCTTCAGGTAGTTTTCGCCCAGTTCCCTGAACGGCTGCATCACCGCCGGCACCACGCTGGCGATGATGGTTCCTGTCACACTGCCGGGCACATCGAAACCGGCGCGCTCCATCAGGCTCAGCACGGTCACGGCGTACTCGTCGGCGGTTTTCCCTTGCACAGTGTTGAGGCGCCAGTGCGCCTTGAGCGTCTCGCCCTCGAATAGGCCCAGAACGATGTTGGTATTGCCAATGTCAACAGTCAGAAGCATGTCAATCCTTGCTTACGGAGTCAAAATCAGGTTGTCAATCAGACGTGTGCGCCCAATGCGCACGGCCATGGAGAGTAAAACCGGGCCGTTGATCGGCTCGTGCAGTTCGGCCAGGGTATCGGCGTCGGCTGCGCTGACATACTCCACCTCGGCCAACGGTTCGGTTTGCAGTGCGGCGCTCATGCGGGCGCGCAACTGGTTTGGGTCGCGCTCGCCGTTCGACCAGAGATGGAGAGTCGCCCTCAGCGCCTGGTAGAGAACCGGCGCGGCGCGGCGCTGCGGCGGCGTCAGGTAGGCGTTGCGGCTGCTCAGCGCCAGCCCATCCGCCTCGCGCACCGTGGGGCAGACCACGATCTCCAGATCGAAATTCAGATCACGCGCCATCGTTTGGATCACGCGCACCTGTTGGGCATCTTTCTGCCCAAAGTAGGCGCGCGTGGGTCGCATCAGGTTGAACAGCTTGGCGACAACCGTGGCGACGCCGCGAAAATGGCCCGGCCGGCGGGCGCCTTCCAGCGGCAGCGCGATCTCCTCCACGCTCACGTAGGTCTGAAAACCGGGCGGGTAGATCGCTTCTGGCGCGGGGGTGAAGACGATGTCACAGCCGGCTTCCGCCAGCAGCGCCAGATCGCGCGGCAGATCGCGGGGATAGGCGGCCAGGTCTTCGTGTGGCCCAAACTGCGTCGGATTGACGAAGATGGTGGCAATGACATGATCGTTTTCGGCGCGGGCGCGCGTGGCCAGGGCGATGTGCCCGGCGTGCAGATAGCCCATCGTCGGAACCAGGCCCACCGAGCCGCTCAGGCGGCGGCGGGCGGCGTGCATCTGGGTGATGTCCGCAATTTGCAGCATACAGGAGCCTTTCTGACTGTGCGGCAGCGATGCCGATCAGGCGCGCTTGCCGTTGCCACCGTAGAGCAGCGTCTCGATGCCGGCCGTCTCGAACATCTCCTCACCCTGGTCAGGCAGGTCAGGGGTTTCGACCGCATCGAGCAGCGCCGACCAGGCGGCGGCGTCCATGCTGACGCTGTGTGCCTCGGTGGGGAAAGTTCCCGCCTTGACCTCGGCCGCGTACGCGGTCAGCGCCTCGCGGGCCGCCTTGCCCAACTCACCGAAACGGCGGGCGTGCTTGGGCACGAAGTCCTCGAACAGGCCGAGCATGTCGTGCCAGACCTGCACCTGGCCGTCACAGCCAGGGCCGGCGCCGATGCCGATGGTGGGAATGTGCAGCCGTTTGCTGACCAGGCCGGCCAGCTCGGCCGGCACCAGTTCCAATACAATGGAAAAGGCGCCCGCCTCCTCCAGCGCCGCGGCATCGGCCAGCAGATGCTGCGCCGCTTCCACCGTGCGGCCCTGCACCCGGTAGCCGCCAAACTGATTGACCGATTGCGGCGTCAGGCCGATGTGCCCCATCACCGGGATGCCGTTGTCGGTCAGGCGGCGCACCGTCGCGGCCATGCGCGCCCCGCCTTCGATCTTCACCGCCTGGGCGCCGGTCTGCTGCATCACCCGGCCGCAGTTGGTGAGCGCCTGTTCGGGGTTCAGGTGATAGGTCATGAACGGCATGTCCACCACCACCAGCGCATTTTGGGCGCCGCGCACCACGGCTTTGGCGTGATGGATCATCTCATCCAGCGTCACCGGGATCGTGGATTCATAGCCGAGCATGACCATGCCGAGCGAATCGCCGACCAGCAGGATCGGCAGGCCCGCGGCCTCGGCCAGGCGGGCGCTCGTGTAATCATAGGCTGTGACCATGGGGATGCGCTCCCCGCGGTCCTTCATCTGTTGAAAATGACGAATGGTCTTACGCATCGCGGACTCCTTGTAAGTCAATGCTGAATGATGAATTCGGACTGCTGAACAGGGCGACTCTTGCGTTTGGTCCAGGCGGGCGACTGAAGCCGCTGCAACCAGTACGAAGTTGCCGTGCGGCGACCAAATCTAGCCTGCGCCGACAGGCTCTGTAGCCGTTGCCGCGCTTTCAACCGCCCGTCCTTCGTGGGCTTTCCACCCTCACCGCCTGCGCCACGGCGTCCAGCGCCTGGGGGTCGAGGTCGAGCGCCTGGGCCAGCGGTAGGGTTTGCTGCGCCAGGCTGCGATAAAGATTGGATAGCGCGGGAGCGGCGGCCTCCAGCGCAGCTAGATGGCGGACGACGGTTTCGACATCGCCGCGGCGGATGGGGCCGGTCAGTGCGGCGGGCAGACCGACGGCGGCCAGGTTGCGCACGGCGCCCTGCGTCAGGCTGAGCAGCGCGGCGGAGGCCTGGGTTGGCGTCAGGCCAGCCTGGGTCAGCAGATTGACGCCCAGGCTGAACAGGGTCACCACGTAGTTGCTGGCGAAGACCGCGCCGGCGTGATAGAGCGGGCGTGCGCCGGGCGCCAACCACTGCCAGGTTCCGTTCAACGATGTGGCCAGGGCGGGCAGCCAGGTGCGCAGCGGGCCGTTGCCTTCGAGGGCAAAGAAACTGCCGGGCAGCACGCTCAGCGCCGCCTCGATCGTGGCGAAGGCCTGCAGGGGATGAAAGCCGCCGATCCAGGCGCCGGCGGCCTGGGCGGGCGCCAGCGCGCTCACTTCCACCGCGCCGGAGCAGTGCACGACGCCCTGCCCACTGTGCCAGCCGCCGGCCTGCGCAATTGCCTCGGCGCACGGGGCGATGGCGCCATCGGGAACCGTCAGCAGCACCAACTGCGCCTGCGCCAGCCGGGCGGGATCAGACCAGACCGCCGCGCCTGTCTGCGCCGCCAGATGCGCCGCCTTGCCGGCCGTGCGGCTCCAAACGCCCATCACCTGCCAGCCGCGTTGGCTGAGCAGCAGCGCCAGCGCGTTGCCGACGCGGCCGGCCCCGGCGATGGCCAGGGACGGGCGTTGTGCGATGAAAGGGGCGTCGTGAGCGAGCATGACCATCCTCGGCGGCGTCAGTTCAGGCTTGGCGTGGGCAGATAATCGGCGAAACGGGTGTTGGCCTTTTCTTCGCCCGTCACCTGCACGATGCGGTTGTTGGCATCCACAAAAACCACGGTCGGCGTCCAGGGCTGCGGGATCGGCTCCTGCACCTGGGCGTAGGACATGATGATGACCTTGTCGCCTGGCGCGACCAGGCGGGCGGCAGCGCCGTTCAGGCAGACCTCGCCGCTGCCGGGGGCGCCGGCAATGACGTAAGTCTCCAGGCGTTGGCCGTTGTCAATGTCAACGACCTGCACTTTTTCATACTCGAACAGATCGGCCGCGGCCAGCAGATCGGCGTCAATCGTGATACTGCCAACGTACTGCAAATTGGCGCCGGTCACCGTGGCGCGGTGGATTTTGCTCTTGAACATCGTGCGCACGATCATCTTCCTGAAATCTCCCCTTGTTCTGGCGTTGGTCAACAGAGACCAACGTAAGTTGCAACAAAAAACCCCTCGCACGGACGTGCGAGAGGTTGCCAAATCAGCCTCAGTTCGATCTCGCCGTCTCGGTCGTCGTGCGATCCAAGCGACATCTTGTTCAGATGTTGACGCTTCCCGTGCTTGCCGCCACGATGGTGGTCAACAGCACAGGGAAATTATAGCAGATCGGCGTGGGGTGGCAAGTAGGGCAGATCACACAATCGAATCACGCCAGATCGGCGGCGCTGACGGCGCGAGGCGCGAAGAACATGTTTTTGGGAAGAATCGTAAAAGATGAGAGGGTTTTGAGAGTAAGTTGGAAGAACAATCAGCGAGGATGCGGTGTATAATACGAATGCGACCGCGCCGATCGAGGGTGCGCGCCGCGCGCCCGGGCGGGGGGCGGTCAATATCCAGATGGAGGTTACTCATGGCTGATTATCCTGGTTGCCCGAATTGCGGAAGCAAGCCCAGCGCCTGGCTCGCTTCGCACATGGAGGTCTATCGGTGCGACAGGTGTGGCCAGACATTCTGTCATCGTTGCCCCGGCAGCAACGGCGGTCGCGAATGTCCACGCTGTAGCTCGACCAGTTACCGGACCGTTGGGAGGGTGTACAAGTAGCCGGCGCGGGCGAGAACTATCGCGGCCTGAACGCTGTCCACATTCTCGTAACCTGGAGCACCATTCAGTTCTTGCAGGAGGAGGGTGAGTCGCTATGGATGAATTGCAGAAGGCAGCCGATTATCTGCGAGCACGACAAGAAGCTGAGATTGCAGATCGCGTCTTGCAAACGGCGAAGGCAAAGTACAGTCCTGTGTTGGGAGCACTGTTCCCTGAGCAACGCCACCAGGCAGAAGTTGCGTCCTGGGAAGTGATGGATCTGCGCGATGACGCCCAGCGCCGAGCAGAAAACCTCAGCGGGCAGATCCCGGCGGCGATCAAGCAGATTGCCGACGAGGTCTTCGACCAGTGGAAACAGGAGCAGAAGTGATACCACATGACCGACAGTGAGTTCAGGATGCTGCGCCCAGGCGACAAGATTTCGGTGGTCGGCAAAGGGATCGCCTTCGACGCGGTGGTGACTGGCGCCCACAACAGTAGCTACGAGATACCCATCCAAGTAGTCCAAATTCACTTCCGGGCAGAAAACCTGGACTACGTTTATCAGGCCTATCGCACAGGGCATCGCACCACGGAGGGCAATCGTCCGGCGCTGCTGCGCGGGTGGATCAGCGAGGGCGTGAGCCGGTGAGGCTGAGCCTGGCTGATGATGCGAGGCCGCGTGCCAGGTGAGCTGTCCGGCAGCGGGCGCGGGGCCGAGGCCTGGACCCGCTGAGTTGGAGAGAAGAAAATGAAGCGCGATAACCCTGCCAGGCTGTTCGTAACAGGCACGCTGGTGCTGCTTGGATGTCTGCTGTTCTTGCAGCACCGCGCATCTGCACAGTCTCAATCAACGCTGACAGAAACTGTCGTGCTGCCTGCCTTCGATCGCACAGCAGATGATGTCGCGCCCACGACAATCGTCACAGTCACTCCTGTGTATCGTGCCAGGAGCGTCGAGGCGGTCATGTCTCCTGCGCACATCCTGACCAGCATCCAATGGGATGAGCTGAACGCGTGGAATCAGTCGTCATGGGCGCAGTCGTTAGCGCCGCAGACTGATTGTACTGGCGTGGCGAATGGCAACTGCGTCGAGACGCGCGCCGGGCTGTCGCTCTGCAATCTGAACAACATTTGTGTCATCAAGGTTGATCTCAATCGGAACACCCTGCAACCGCGGGTGGTGATTGCGCCATCGGGTGGAACTGCCTGGCTGAGTGCCATGGCAACCAGTGTAGGCGGCATTGCAGCCATCAACGGCGATTACTTCAGCGGCTGCCCGGACAATTCGCCGCCGCTGAACTGTGGTGAGGGTCTGACGTTCGTCGAGGGAACAGATTACACCGACTACAGCGGCAGCGAATGGCAGAATCGGCGCTCCCTGGGGATGAACGGCAGCTATGATCCCAACATTGGCTGGCCCAATGAGCAGAACAGTTTTCATTGGCTCACGTTGGGAGGCGGCCCGCAGGTGACGTTTGGCGGCGAATACCGGTGGCGTTGTTGGTATCAGGGCTACAATACGGATGGTGACTGTGCGTGCAGCAGCAATACAGTTGTCATCAATGATGAGTTCTTCGGCTGCTCTGCAAACAACTGGTGGAACAGATCACAGAGTTTCGTGGGGTTCAGCGACGATCGCAACACCCTCTATCTTGCCGCCAGCCGACCAGGTTACAATAAAACGCCTCACGAAATGCATGATGTCTTGTGGGTGCATGGGGCGCGCAACACCCTGAAGCTCGATGGCGGGGGATCGTCCGGACTGTATTTCAACGATGGCGGGTATTCGTTTGCCTGGAATGGCGGCCGCGAGGTGGCTAATGCCTGGGTCATCGTTCCCTACAGCGTTCCTCCTTCGCCCACACCGCCGCCGGCTGGGAGCTGGCATGTTGAGTATTTCAGCGATCGTAATCTGAGCGGGCGCTGTTACGACGGTTACGAGAGTACGACGTACGTGCTCAAGCAGTGGGGGAGCGGATCGCCGGCGGGAGGTTGCCCCAATGACAGCTTCAGCGCCCGCTTTACGCGGACGATGAATTTTTCTGGCGGCAGCTACCGCTTCCACTGCCAGCACGACGACGGTTGCCGAATCTTCATTGACGGCCAACTGCGGTTGGATGCCTGGTGGGATTCTTCGTTTACCGGCCATGACTGGGGTGGTTCGTTGTCATCTGGGAATCACGAAGTCAAGATCGAGTTTTATGAGAACTCGGGCGACGCGCGACTCGAAGCCTGGTGGCAGGGCGCCGGGTATCTACCCTCTGAGCAGGGATGCAGCGCCGGCGAGTGGTGCGCTGAATACTGGGGGAATGTGGATCTACAGGGCGCTGCCTTCATGCGTTTGAACGAAGGAGGCGGTGTGCTCGATCACAACTGGGGTGCAGGGGGACCGGGCACATCGTATGGTTTACCTGGCGACCACTTCAGCGATCGCTTCCAGCGCACGGTCAGCTTTGCCTGCGGACGCTACCGCTTCAATGTGTTTTCCGATGACGGCGTTCGCCTGTGGGTGGGCAACCAGTTGCTCCTTGACGAGTGGCATCCGCAGGCGGCGTCATTTCAAGTCGAAGCGGACCTGTTGGCGGGTAATGCCGTAGTACGGGTCGAGCATTATGAAGATGCGGGCGGCGCCGGCATCCACCTCGACTGGCAGCAGGTCAGCAGTTGCGCGACGCCGACTCCAACCATCACGCCTACGCCAACGCCTCTGCCGACTTTCACGCCGACAGCGACGCCGACGGCTACCGTGTGCCCGGACTACACACCGCCGCCCGGTATCGGGGTGGAGGACATCCAGACGATCGTCGCACACTGGGGAGAAACGCCCGGCAGTCCCGGCTGGGAACCACGCTTCGATCTCAATGCCGACGGGCGCGTGGATATCATGGATATCATGCGTACCGGCGCTGTTTGGGGGATGACGTGTTGATGGCAACTATAGGGGGCATGCTCATCATTGGCAACCGGCCTTTTGGCCATGGACCAGTACATTATACATGGCTATACTATATTAGGCGGCATGTGATTTCAGATTTAGTTGAAATATCAAGATCTTCGGCGCCTCCAAGCTTCATATGACTCACGAAATCGCTCTTCATTAGGTTGAAGCTCCATGGCTTTCCTATAGGCTTGTAGGACTTCACTATCTGGTGATCTTAGCCAAGCAAGTGCTCTTGCTAAATCGTAATAGCACCATGCATTACGTATATTATCATCCGACAGTTGAATGGCACGACGTAACAACTCAACAGCATCTCTTGTCATCCGTCGCTTAGTAGCCACATCTCTCGGTGAAAGAGATGTCGAAAGCCTAAGTTTAGTTTGAGCGTACTCATGAATTGCTTTTGGGTTATCTTTAATAGTGTCGTAATTCGACGCAAATACGCTATGCGCGTCCCTCAATCGATCAGATCTTTTATATAATACTGCCAACTCGATCAGATCGTCGATTTTTGTAGGTGATGGCGCATGCGAGAGAATTTCTGACGCTTTCTTAGGGTTATTTCGATCGAGATACAACTTTGCAATAGCAATAAACGGTAAATGTGCATCCATCAAAGGGGTTTCGGTCTGTATTTGTGCAAAAATAGATTCAGCCGCTTGTATATTACCTAATGATCCATGATACTCGATTAATTGTGCTACAAGTGCACCTGAAAAAATCGCTCGACTTGCAGCAATTTCCAAATTTCGAATAGCTTGCTGCCGCTCACCTATAGCCCATAGGTGAGCACTTTCTCGTAGCGCATGTATCACAATATACTGAGGATGAGCTGGCAAGATGACACGGAAATATGTTCTACTCTCGTCAAACTCAAATATGGGTCGTGGCGAGCCATTCTCATTCATCTTGCGGTATATTTTCGGAATACCTGTACCACGGCCTTCTGCAAGTCGCAACTCCTTCAGAAATTCGCCGATCCTTCTATTTCTACTAGGTACGGGCGGCACTGATGCTCCAATTTCAAAATGCCTCGTCTCAATACCTGGCACTGGGCCTGGATAACTAATGATCTCCATTCGATCTGGATACAAATAAACTTTTACAGGCTCTTGTATTCCTTCATAACTGCGATGATAGACAGCATTTACTAGAGACTCTTCCATGGCTTCGTAAGGAAAGGCGACGGTTCTATGAACTTCTGCTTGATTAGGTATTTTCCTGATCATTGATGTACTAAATGCATCAAGGTGGTCAAGGGCTTGCCTGATCTGAAAAGAGATTGGCCCTCGAAAGGTTTTCTCCTCAATCAAATCACCACCAGATCCATCTCCAAATTGAACAATTTCAATTCTAGCTCCTGGGAAATAAATCTCAGGATCGTTGACAAAAAAAAGTAGGGCCACGTTTCGCGGTGCATCGTAGCCATTAACTTGAACAGAGATTCGAATATATCTATACAAATCCTTATCTGGAATTTGAATTCCGGGCGCAACTAAATCGCTCTTTATATCTGATAAAAAATTACGCACTAAACTTGGCGTTACAACATCGATTGTATGGCTTAGGTTTCTACGATCATCAAAAGGCACCTTTGCAGTCATGTGCAGAAGTTGTGTTAAGATATCGCTTTTCGCTTCTACCGTTTCAGCTCCTTGTCGAACATAATATTTCCTTTCACCACCACGAATATTTTCAGGTGCTTGATAAGGGCGAGTGTCACCTGCTGGAACCCAAATTACTAATATTTGCTTTTCCTGATAAATCTCCGGGGATATGACAGGTTGATATTCTGGATCAATTCGCTTACAATTACCTCTAATTTGCTTCTGAATCTCGTCTAGGTTAAATTTATCAAGTCCACGAGGTGGAAGGATAGGCGCCCCATTTTGCTCGTCAATACCAATAATGACATAGCCTCCGTTCAGATTAAAAAAGTCATTAGCGAAAGCGCAAATACTCCTAATAGTTTGATCTAAAGTTGGATCAGACCAAGTACCTTTGAATTCACGACGTACAGACTCAACCGAGCGAGCATGTATAAGATCGTCTAGATTGATTGGTAAAATATTCATGTCAGTCAGGTATATCCGTCATACATCTAGCTATAGTTGCCGGAAATAGGTGTGGTCACTTGGCTGTCGTTTTACCGTCACCGCATCAGGAAGCCGAAAATGCAGACTGACCAAACCTGTTTCCTCCCACTATATCTTAAACACCACCAGGCATTATACCACACACTCACACGATCAAACCAAACAGGACTTACGCAAGACAGCAGGTTTGACATGTGAGCGGTTAGCGGTGATGGTAGCCGCATGAGAGCAAAAACCGAACGTGTCACCCGTCTCGACTACTGTCAATATCTGCTCGTGAGCCAGATCAACTACACGCTCACGAACTACGCTGAGCACACCGAGCAGTTCAGCCACGACATGGCGAACCGGTATTTGGCTGACGATGTGCTTCGCCGGCGCCTGGTCTGGGAGAACATCCGGGATCAGGTTGTGCAAACGCCGTACGGATTCCTGGTGTTTGACGACACGATTGTCGCTAAGAACTTCTCGCACAAGATCGAGTTAGTGCGGCGGCAGTACAGTGGGAATGCCCACGGCGTCATCAAAGGCATCGGTGTGGTGACGTGTGTCTACGTCAACCCGGAAACCGATCAGTTTTGGATCATTGACTATCGGATCTACGATCCGGCCGGCGATGGCAAGACGAAACTCGACCATGTGGCCGACATGCTGCGCAACTGCGTCCATCAAAAACAGCTCGACCTGTGGGCGGTGTTGATGGATACTTGGCATGCGACCCCTGCGTCTGCTCCACCAGCTTGAGGATGCGCGCCGTCTGGCCGAGCAGATTGGCGTATTGCTCGCCCGCGCTGTAGTTGCCCGACAGCCGCCGCACCCACTCCACCCCGCCCGCCGGCTCGATCTGGTTGGAGAAGATGTAGAGCACGGGGATGCCGAAGCGGTCGGCCATCTTTAGCGATTCGGCCCAGGAGCGGTAGGTTTTTTCGTTGTCGCCGGGGTCGGCCAACGAGCCCATGTCGCCGTCGAAGGTGGAGTACATCCGGGCGCCGTGGCGTTTGCATGCGGCCGCCAGTTCGGCGATGGGCGCCTGCCGCCAGAAAAAGCAATTGAGGTGGCGGATGCCCAAATCGGCGAAAGCCGCCACACGTTCGACCAGCGGGCGGTCGCGGAACCAGAAGTCGAGATAACCAGTGTAGTGCATGGGACGGAGAGGAGCAAGGAAGTCGGGAGATGCCAACAAGCAGAGTATATATCATCGCCCTTTCTGCCTGGAAGCTCTGTATCCATTCTGTTCGAGGCTCGGTTTCTGATCCGTTTGACGCAAATCGGCAGCGGGAATACAATGACGTCAGCATGATCAGGTGACGCAACTGTCCAGGTATACTTCGAGGGCTTGCTTCGCAGACGGCAGTTGCGCCAGGACACGCGCGGAGCCGTCCATGACATCACAAAGCCTCGACCTGCCAGACTGGCTGGCGCAGACCCGAATCCACGCCCCGCAGGCGCGCATGGACGTGATTGCGCGCCCCTTTTTGCACGCCGGCCTGCTCGAATGCATCCATTCCCACACCCTCACGCTGATCTCCGCCCCTGCCGGCTATGGCAAGACCACCCTCATGGCGGGCATCGGCGACCACGCACAGGCTTCGATGTCCCCCGCGCCCGCCGGCCAACCGGCCCGATTTGCATCTGCATTGGCCTGGCTTGCGCTGGAGGATGAGGACAACGACCCGACCCGTTTCCTGCAACTGCTCGTCGCCAGCCTGCGCTGCTTGCATCCGGCTTGCGGCGCCCCCGCCCTGGGCCTGCTGCGCGACCTTTCCAACCCCGCCGCCCAGACCCGCCAGATCATCAGCGCCCTGATCAACGATATCGTGGGGACGATGGCCTCTCCCTTTGTGCTGGCGATCGATGATCTGCACCTGATTCGGGAGCCGGCTATCTTCCTCGCCCTGGATTATCTGGCGGCGCACTGTCCGGCGATGATGCGCATCGTCATCGGCACGCGGCAGGATCCGCCCCTGGCTTTGGCCCGGCTGCGCGCCCGCGGCCAACTGGCCGAACTGCGCCAGGCCGAGCTGCGTTTCACGCCGGCCGAGACGGCGCTGTTTCTGAACGACGTGCACGACCTGGCATTGACCTCTGATGCTCTCGCCAGCCTGGAGGCGCTGAGTGAAGGCTGGCCTGCCGGGCTGCGTCTCCTGGCTGCCTCGCTCGGCCACATCCCCCCCGCCGAACGCAGCGCCTTCATCCGCAACCTGGCGCGCAACGACCGTTACATCTTCGATTTTCTAGCCGCAGAGGTGCTGGATCGCCAGGAGCCGGCCCTCCGGGCCTTCCTGCTGGAAAGCTCGATCCTCAACGAGTTGACCCCGGCCCGCTGCCAGGCCCTGACCGGCCGCGCGGACGCCGGCGCAGTCCTGAAAGATCTATACCGTCGCAACCTGTTCCTTGTCAGCCTTTCAGCTCCGATCTCCCAATCCACCAACCACCAAGCTACCAATTTACCGACTACCAGTCTACCGGTTTACCGCTACCACGCCCTCTTCGCCGAGTTCCTGCGCCGGCGGCTGGCCCAGGAACTGCCGGACGATGTGCGAGAACTGCACCGCCGCGCCGCCGAGTCGCAGCCCGAGCCGAGCCGGGCCATTCGCCATTTTTTGCAGGCCGAGATGTGGGAGGCGGCGGCGGCGTGCATCGAGCGGGTCGGCCCGGCGCTGTTGGGGCAGGGCCTGCTCGCCACCGTTGCCGGCTGGATTGACGCCCTGCCCCCGGCCCTGCGCCAGACCCGGCCCGGCCTGGCCCACCTGCTGGGCGCCTGCGCCTGGCTGCGCGGGGAGCCGTTGGCGGCGGTCGGTTTCCTGGAGCAGGCGTTGGCGCAGTTTGAGGCCGCGGGGGATGAGCCCGGGCAGATCATGACGCTGACCGACCTGGTGCCGCCGCTGGTGATGTCGGCGCGCTACGCCCGCGTGCATGAGGTGAGCCAGCACGCGCTGGCGCAGCGGATCGGGCCAGCATCCCGTGTGCAACTGCTCATGGTGCGCGGCATCGCCGAGGTGACGCAGGACGCTTGCGCTGAGGCGAAGGCGCATCTGGAGCGGGCGTTGGCGATCACCGAGGCGGCCAACGACCTCGAGACGTGGGCGGCGCAGGCCATCCATTGCGTCAG
The DNA here is from genome assembly GCA_964580725.1 of uncultured Anaerolineae bacterium. Classification (GTDB taxonomy): domain Bacteria; phylum Chloroflexota; class Anaerolineae; order SSC4; family Amarolineaceae; genus Amarolinea. The sequence continues at coordinate 31,627 of CAZOLV010000029.1, forward strand.
TCAGTTCGCGGTGTTGCCCGGCGCCATTGATCTGGTGGAACACATCTGCACCGAGGCGACGCGGCGGCTGGGCGGCCAGGCCACGCCGGCCAGCATGGCCGCCGCGGCCCGCCACACCCTCGTGCATCTGCTGCGCGGTCGGCCGACCGCGGCGATCCGGTCGGCCGAGGCGGCGCTGGCCCTGGGTGAGCAGTTCGGCGGCGTGTCGTATCTGGGCGGCGAGGCGACCTGGGCGCTGGCGCAGAGCTACCTGGCGCTGGGCGAGTACGCGGCTGCGGCCCGCACGCTGGATCAGGCCCACGCCTTCTTTCTGCAATTCCCGCACGGCGAGGCCGCGCTCGGCGCCCTCTTCTATCTGCGGGGCATGATGGCCTATCACCAGGGCAACGGGGTCGAACTATCGTATTGGCTGGGACAGTTGCAGCGGACGCGCATCCCCGGCGAGTGGGGCATCGTGCAAACGCTGCGCGAACTGCTGGCGGCCGTGGCGGAGCTTGCCGCCGGTCGCGACGCCGAAGCCGAGGCCCTCCTGCGCCCCATCGCCCGCCACCAGGCCAGGATCCCCACCAGCACGCGCTTCGGCAGCGCCCGCGGCCTGTTAGCGCATCTCTACCAGCGCCAGGGTCGGGAAGCGGATGCCCTGGCCGAATTTGCCGGTCTGCTGAGCGAGGCCGCGGGCCAGGGCATGCCGGGCCGCGCCATACTCGAAGGCGCGGCGGCCCTGCCGCTGCTGCGGCTGGCGGCCGGGCGCGGCGTGCAGTCGGGTCTGGCCGCGCGCTTGCTGGCTGCGCTGGGCCACGGGGATGAACCCCAATCGCTGCGCGTGCCCGAAACCGGCGAGACCCTCACCGCGCGCGAGGTGGAGGTGCTGCGGCTGATCGCCGCCGGGGCCAGCAACCAGCAGATCGCCGCGCAACTCTTCCTCAGCGAACACACCGTGAAAAGCCACGTCAGCCACATCCTCGGCAAACTGAACGTCCCCTCTCGCGGCCAGGCGGCCGCCCGCGCCCGCGACTTGCTCTGATCGCCGCCACGCCAGGCGTTGGGGAGGCCCCGGGCGCATCAAATCACTCTTTCGAGGGATGACGCCCCCGGTCTGGGGCGTCATACTGGCGCGCAGAATGGTGCACGCATCACACCCGGATCAGGCTCATGCTCGACCAACTCCGCGCTCAGATGGCCGCGTTTCTTGCCGCTCACGAGGTATGCATCCTCAGTACCAGCGGCGTGCGCGGCGCGTGGGCCATGCCGGCGCGCTATCGCCCCGCGCTGGGGGCCTGCGGCAGCCGCGGGCTGGAGGTGGACTGCCTGATCCCCCGCTGGGCCGATGTGGCCTATTTCGTCGAGCGAGACCCGAACGTGCTGCTGCTGATCGGGGACGCCAAAGCGCCCGCGACCCGCTGGCTGCAGATCGAGGGCACGGTCTACGCCATGGCCGACCCCGACTGGGCGCAATGGCTGCCCGTGTGGTCTTCCCCCGCCCCACCGGCCGAGCTTTATCTCCTCCTGCGCGTCACGCCTCGGCGCGTCGAGCTGTTCGATGCAGCGCGGGGGTGGGGGGCGCGGGAGGGGGTAGAACTGTAGTTCATTGGTCAGGTAATCTATCAGCCCGATGGTCGAGCCGCCGAGGCGCCGACCATCCCACTTCAGGAGGAGTCCACATGAAAGGGCAAACGCTTTCTGCGGTACGGTTCTGCATCCGGCTGGTGCTGGTGCTCGTGCTATGCGCTTTGGCGCTGGCGATCCGGCCGGCGCCGGCCTCGGCAGCCACCTGCAAATGGAAGACCGCCGCCAGCGGCAATTGGAATACCGCCGGCAACTGGATTGACTGCAACAACGGTGTGCCCGGCGCAAGCGATGATGTGGTCATTGACGCGACCGGCGCGAATTATGCGGTTACTTTGGACGTGGACAAAACGGTTGCCAGCCTGAGCCTCAATTCGGCAAATGCAACGCTGCTGCTCGATGGCCACAACTTGACCGTGAGTGGTTCAGCCACAATTCAGTCTGGCGTGCTGCGCGTCAAGTCCAAATCATACACCTACCACTCCCTGACGGCCAATAGTGGATTGACCAACAGTGGAACGATCATCTTGGAGGCCGACGTCAGCGGCAGCGGGGCCAGGCTGGTTGTGAGCGGCGGGGCGCTGGTCAACGATGGCACAATCAACGCCAACTACACCACCGACTTCATTGATGCCAACCTCACCAACAATGGCACGGTCAACATCAACCATTGGGCCAAGATGAACGGGAACTGGACGAACAACGGCGTCTTCAACATCGCCAGCGGGTACACGTTCAGCGCCAGCAGCGGCGATGTGTTCAATCAGAATGGGGACACGCTGACTCTGTCCGGCTCTTTCGACCTGACCAGCGCCACCTTCAACTTCAATGGCGGCTCGGTGACGGGCATCCCGCTGCTGACCAACGCGGCGCTCAACATCGGCGCGGGTTCGACCGGGGCGGGCACGTTTCGCTTCAAGGGCACAGGCGCCAATGCCATCAGCGGCACCGTGGCGGCCGCGCAGACGATCCGGGTACTATCCGACAATGCTTACAACCCTACGACCTTGAGCGCGGCCAGCGGCTTGAACAATCAGGGGACACTCATACTGGAGGCTGAGGGCTATGGCATGGGAGCCAGTCTGGCGGTGAGCGGCGGCGCGCTGGTCAACGATGGCACAATCAACGCCAACTATGCCCGCTCGATCACGGCTGACCTCACCAACAATGGCACGATCAATGTCAGTAGTTGGGTCACGATGAACGGAGCCTGGATCAACAACGGCACGCTGAATATCAACGCGAACCAGAGGGCGGACTTCACGGAAACAGGCAGCACCTACACCAACAATGGCCTGACCGTGCTGGCGTCAGAGGCCCAATTGCTTGTCAGCGGCACGCTGAGCAACAATGGCGAACTACGCAAGACCAAGAGCGTCACCGGTTCCAGCAACGTCACCTTTTTCAACACCGGCGGCTACGGCGGGGTGATCATCAACGCCAATAGCTGGGATCTGGGCAACACGGTGGTGCGCATCAAAGGCAATCAGGACTGCACCACCACGCCCGGCGAGACGGTCCAACGCTGCTTCGACATCACGCCGGCGAACGCCAGCGGCCGCAACGCCACCATCACCTTCTACTTTGCCAGCAGCGAAATTCCCACCGGACAGAGCTGCGCCAATATGAACGGCTTTCGTTGGGATGGCAGCGCCTGGCAGCTCTTGACGCTGGACACGCGCACGTGTGGCGGCGATCCGCAGTCGGTGCGGGTGACGGGTGTCAGCTCGTTCTCGCCCTTTGTCATCAAAGAGACGACTCCCACCGCCGTAACCCTGCGCGCACTCAGCGCTCATCCGGCCGCTGGACGGGCGGGCATCGCGTTGACGCTGGCCGGTCTATTTGGTCTGGCCGCCGGTCAATGCCTGCTCAGGAAACGCTGTCAGCAAAGAGGGCAAGCAAGGGATTGCTGAATGGGGGAGTTTTGCTGCACCCCCAAGGTGCGTCATCGCGCCGCCCAGGCGTTTCGTCTGGCTGCTTCCTCCGCCTCGCACTCCAACTCAGCCCTGGGCGCCTTCTATCGCCGCCTGCGGGCACGCATCGGTCCCGCCCAGGCCATGGTTGCCACCGCACACAAAATCGCGCGCATCTTCTACTACATGCTCAGGGATAAACGCCCTTACGAACAGATCAGCGCCCAACGCTACGAAGAACAGTTCCGTGTGCGTGAAGTCAAGAACCTGCAACGCAAAGCCGCCCAGCTTGGCTTTACACTCACCCCGCAAGCGGCCTGACACGAGACCGAACGAGCGTGTCTGGCCTGCCCCTTGAACTGCGTTTCATCCAGCACGGTTCATCTCTGCGCGCCCACAAAACACCCATTTTTGCCCCAACGCGCCCTCTCTTTGCCGCCGCAGCCCGCAATCTACGCCTTTTGCGCACCTTCTTCAGTCACTTCGACACCCCTTGCCCCCCCGCGCCTTGGACCGTTTCTGAGTACCAGTGTTAGGCTCGTGGAGATGCCGAATCGTGTCCACCACCCCAAACCGCTTGATATGCGCTTGCACCTACTCCTCAACATTGAGGAGAAAGATGTCAGACGAAAGCTGGAAGAGTCCGAGCTGCGAACGTGCATCATTAATTCTCTTTTGAGCCATTTCTTGGTATTCACTTACCAGTTCGACCCCAACGAACTTCCTTGATAACTTGCTGGCCACCACACCAGTCGTGCCGGAACCAGTAAATGGATCAAGAACAAAGTCCTGCTCCCTTGTAGAAGCGAGTATGCACGTCTCAACCAGCTTTTCCGGGTAGACAGCAAAATGAGCCTCTCGAAACTTGCTCAGAGGTATTTCCCAGACGGTTCGCTTATTTCTACCTTTCGGATTGAAGGCCTGGTCCCATCTTCCATCGTGTAGATTGCTATTCCCCGCGTTTTTTCCAGCTTCGGGCGTTCCGCCCACTTTCCCGAAGTGATTCCGGCCGCCTCGCATTCTTGATTTCTCGGTGAAAGTTACGTGAGGTTCTCGAATAGCATCAGCATCATAGTAGTATTGGGGGGATCTTGCGAACATGAATAAATACTCATGGTCTGTGGTGGGGCGATCCGTAACTGAAGATGGCATCGCATTGGGTTTATACCATATAATGTCACTTCGCAGAATCCATTTGTCGTCCTGTAATGCCAGCGCGACTCTCCACGGAATACCCAGCAGTGATTTGCCACGATAAGTATCGCCGAGATTCAGCCACAACAACCCGTCCGGCTTTAACTTTTCTCTTAGGCTTCTGAATACACACACAAGACTTTCTATGTATTGACTCGGTTCACTCTCCTGCCCGATCTCTTTTGGATTGTTGGAGCCGGAGTAATTCCTGTGTCCGAAGTAAGGCGGGCTCGTGACTATCGCCTGAAAAAAGTCGTTGGGAAGTGTGGTTGCAACGCTGAGTATGTCGCCGAGAATAACCTTACCTTCTATGTTATTCGACATTCCCGCCTCCGAGAATTGACGCGACATATCTATTGAACTTGATTTGGGCGGTTTCGTCGAATCCGATGAATCTATTTGGGCTCATGTTGAAATGAAAGATCAGGTCAATATGAGTGCCTATAGTATCGATCTCTGAGGTTGACCAGTTCTCGGCGATTATGACAGCAACTACGTGATAGTCATTTGCGTCTCGATTGAGATCGTCTATAGCAGTAATGAGGTCTCGAGAAAACAGGTGCGAGTGACCACCACCTTCGGTTTCCCTGGTTTTAACTGGAATCAACAACCTGGTTCTGTCGCCACCTGCCCTTGGAATCAGATCGGCGGAAACATCTACTGTATGATTTCCAATCTTGATTTGTTTGTCTGCAATTTCTACCTTCTTGTACCGTCCGTAGTTTCCGTGAATTGAATAGTAGTACTGTAGCGCCGTAATCAGACTGGCTCTTACGTGGGTTTCTATCTGGTGACCACTAATGCTGCGGCGAGACCCTTCCAGCCGGTCGAGCACGACTTCGCGCACTGTCTGCCATTCGAAGCTCCTTACGATGGGTCTGTACTCGAGGATGAGTTCGACCAAAGAGTCAGTTTCCGCAGTCATCTTGGAGACATTGTCCGCCTTTTGCATACGAGAAATCAATGGAGAAAGACGCTGCTGCGGGGCGTCTCTTATCATCCAGGCGAGAAAATAGAAGCAGGCTTTGGCATGGGGATAAGTACGGCCAATACCATCGAACAGGAATGGCTTCTCGTCGGTATTGTCTGAGTAGCAGGCGTTTACCATCCTCGCGATTTCATCTCTTGAGCATTGGAAAAGTATGTCATTGAGGCTCTTGTGGGATCCACTGATACGCCTCGCATGTTTCTCGATCCAATCGTAGAATGGTTTGGCTTGATCGACAAGCTTGGAGAGTTCTACCAGACGATAATGAGCGATGTTGACTTGGTGGACAATGAGGTCATCCATTTCGGTCCCGTTTCCTCTGCCAGAATCGTATGACTGTTATCTGCTTTTCTTGCCCGCATGACGAGGCGCCAGCCTAACGGCCAGTGTAAGCTGCGGCTGCGCCTCACGTACCTACAAGCGCGCGAGCCCGACCGGCGCAGCCGTCAGCTTGACGCAAGGTTAGGCAAGGCCCAAGCACCAGACCCGCAAAACGAGACCCACCGCCCACGATGGCGAGCCGTGCTGACGCGTCCCTACTCTGGTCGCGGCTACGTTGCTGCGGGCGCAGCTAACCGGACAGGCTGGATCAGCAGCAGGTCATTGCTCTCTGACTGCTGGGCTTGGTACAAGTCCCAGCGCAATTGGAGATTCATCCAGAAATCCGGCGATACCTCAAAGAACTTCGCCAGCCGGAGGGCTGTCGCAGGCGTAATGCCGCGCCGCCCATTGACGATCTCATTGATCCGCTGATAGGGAACATGGATGGCGTTGGCGAGTTGACGTTGAGTGATACCCATCGGCAGCAAGAACTCCTCCAGGAGCATCTCGCCGGGCGATGTAGGTTGGCGGTAAGCAGGAATACGAACCATGTGCTTGCCTCGTCTCATCATATCAGTGGTAGTTTACGATCTCAACTTGGTCTGGCCCCGACTCAGTCCATAGAAAGCAGATGCGGTATTGCCGGTTGATCCGGATACTGAACTGCCCTTTGCGATCGCCGATCAAGGATTCAAGCTGATTACCGGGTGGCACAGCCAAATCTGCCAGCAACGTCACAGAATCGAGTTGATCGAGCTTGCGAAAAGCGATCTTCCAAAGCGACTCTGGACAAGTTTGGCGCGCTACACGCGTGTTCGCGCCGTTGAAGATGTCTTCGGTGCCCGCATCGCGGAATGATCGTATCATGATGCCATCATAGCATGGAAGTCATGCTATTGCAAGAGGGAGTTTGAAGTTTGAAGCGTTCTTTGTCCATCCGTTTCGATGGCAAGTCGTGGGCCATTCCATCGGCTGACCCACAATGTTCCGCTGGTTGGCCTAACGGCAAGTGTTGGCTGCGGCTGCGCCTCACGTACCTACAAGCGCGCGAGCCCGACCGGCACAGCCGTCAGCTTGACGCAAGGTTAGGCCAGGCCCAAACACCAGACCCGCACAACGACGAACGCTGCCCACAACGGCGAACCGTGGACTTGGGCAGCACCACAAACCACTACGCAGGCGATAGCGCCGCCGCTTCGGCCTTGTTGGGCGTGCGTTCAGCGACCGCCTTCCAGAAGTCCTCGCGCGATAACCCTCTGCCTTGCTTGATGCTCTCTCGTGACCGCGCCAGCAGGCTTTGAAAGCGCGGCGACCGGGCCAGCAGCAGCCCTTCCAAGTCATCGTCGTCAACCGGCGCCAGCAACACCGCGACGGCTTTGCCGTTACGCGTGATCACGATCGGCCCTTGCGTCTCGCACTGTTCAACATAGGCGCTGAGTTGCGCCTTGACATCTGCTAATGGGGCGATTCTCATGACTTAAATTCCTCTCCACCGATGAACAACCGTTCCCGCTCTTTGACGCCGATGGCCAGGATCCACACGACATACTCGACGCGATCCACGTCATAGAAAACACGGAAGCGGTTACCTGGGCCAAACCGCAATTCCCAAGTTGCCTCGAATGGAGCTGGCTGCTCAACAGGTTTGCGATTCCGGGTTTTGTGATCGGGCGTGTACGTCAACCGCTCATCCAGGGTCTTTTGGATGAGGAGATGATGCTTGCGCTCGATGGCGACAAGATACTCGATGACTTCGGGCGCAAAACCCAAGTCGAATCTACGGGTGTGCGGCATAGCTCAGAATTATAGTCAGAATTCTATTGGAGTCAATCTGGAGACAGGCGCCCTCAGGGGCGATTGGGCGGCAAGTCAATTGGTGGCTTCAACAGCGAGTCGTGGGCTTTCTTGACGGTCGATCCACAGTCTTTCGTTTTTTCTGCCCAACGGCGATGTTCAGCCGCCGCCGGTCGCGACCCCGTGACGTGCGCCGCGGCGAGCTCAGGCGGTCCGCTGGATCTACCTGCCTGCGTGCGGGCTTCAATCCCCATGAAACAGGTGCATAGGGAGTATAATATCAACCGAGTCAGTCACGCAAGCCGAACATTTCGAGTGGAGGGAGCCATCCCCGTGCTGGAATCTGGTTTTCGGTCACGCTGGTTTATTCACTGGTAGCGTTGACTCCGATTAGCAAGCTAAGCCGTTTTGTGACCGAGGGCTGACTCGTACCATGCTATGCAGGAGACCAAAGATGAGCAAGCTCAGTCGTCGTTCGCGACAAGCAACCGCTCAGCCACGCGAGAGTATTCGTCCATTTGAAGGGTTGGAACGAATCCAACCGTCTGCGGCGGGTGTGGATATTGGAGCCCACGAGATCATGGTCTGTGTGCCTGGCCCAGAGAATACGCAAATCGTCCGTGCGTTTGGCTCATATACTGCCGATTTGCAGGCTTTGGCCGATTGGCTCCACAGTCACGACATCAAAACCGTCGCGATGGAATCCACAGGCGTCTATTGGATTCCGCCTCACAGCAAGAACCTGCCCCAGGGTATCCAGGTACGCACCCACCTCCTCCGTATCACCGGTATAGACTTGCTCGCTGTTCCCGGGATCAGTGCCAGCCTGGCCCAAACCATCGTCGCAGAGATTGGCTCCGACATGAGTCGCTTCCCCACCGTCAAGCACTTTGGCTCCTGGCTCGGCCTCGCTCCACATAACGATATCTCGGGCGGACGGGTGCTCCGCTCCCGCACCCTCAACACTCACAACCGCGCCGGTCAAGCCTTCATTCAGGCAGCCGCCGCCCTGATCCGCTCTGACACCATCTTTGGCGCCTTTTATCGCCGCCTCAAGAGCCGAGTTGGTCCCTCCCAGGCCCTCATCGCCACTGCTCACAAGCTCGCCCGCGTCGTCTACATGATGTTACAGACCAAAGCCCCCTACGTCCATGTCACCGCCCAACAAGCAGAGCAGCTCTTCCGCGCACGCGAGATCGCCTATCTACAACGGAAAGCTGCCAAACTCGGCCTCGTCCTTTCGCCTCAGCCCGGTGACGCTGTTTCTTAGCATGCAATGTTAGGCAACGGCCCAGGACACCCCCCGCCCGACGCGAGACCCGCTCACCACGGCGCGACCTGGCCGCCCTGCCGCCGCGGCCCGCCGCCCAACGGACGGCCACCCCCCCGCGACGGCGCAAACCAGCCCTGCTGACCCGTTGCCCGACCCTGAAACGTTGTGGTAACCGCGCCGACGCACCTGCCGCCGCGGTGAAAACTCATCTTGCGGGCCATGCGCTGGCACGAGGCTGGGCTTGCCCCTTGCTGGCCTAAGGACTCGTCACGAAATAAATACGTCAACTGGCTTGGGCCGCAGCGAGATAGTGTAGTTCCACTCACCATGGAAGTCATGGCGTTGGAGATTGACTTGCGCCAACTCCTCATCGGTGACCACGATACCGCTTGGATACTCCGGCGTATCCAATTCGCACTGGACTTTGAGTCCGGTCTTGGTCGTCGTGGCGGCGATCAGACTCACGATCACCGCGTGGCTGAGCAGCGGTTTGCCGCGCCAGTTCTGACTAATGTATGAGAACAACCGATGTTCGATTTTGTTCCACTTGCTGGTGCCTGGCGGCAAGTGACAGACCGTGATGGTCAACCCCGTTTCGTCGGCCAGTTTTTGGAGTTCGACTTTCCACAGCCGCACCCGTGCGCCGTTGCTGCCCCCACCATCGGCGGTGATCAGCAAACGCCGTGCCGTGGGGTGACGCGGTTGGCCCATCAATTGCCACCAGCGCCGAATGCTCGCGACCGCAAAGGCTGCCGTGTCATGATCGATCCCCACATTGACCCAGCCCAGGTTGTGCGTGACATCATACACGCCGTAGGGGGCTACCTTGCCCAGTTCGGGGATCACAAAGTCATGGGCGCGGGCCGTTAAGGACGCCAGGTCTGAATTGGACGTCAGGCCTGCTACCTCATTCCATATCACCAATTGTGCTCCTGCTCGAGCCTCCCGCTCGGTCTCGGCGAAATAGGCATCCCAACGAGATTGGACCGCTGATTGTGCGGTCGCAGACTCTGGATGTTTAAGCCATGCCATGGCTCCCCCCGCTTGTTCAAAAAATCCGTCTGGGTAGCTGTGGTGATTCCCGCAACCCGAATGGTTTCATCGGTTTCACTGAGGGGTGACAGGTTCAACCGCAAATAGCCAAAAACGAACACATCTGTGAGAACGGTCCCGAAGATCCCCAATCCCCTGCTAATCCTACCGCCACGAGCCCGGTTCTCCCACGCCCAGTTGACAGTAGAAGCAAACCAGCCCATCAGGAAGGTGATCCCGATCATGCCCGTCACGGAGGCGAGTTGCATCAGCGGTAAATTTCCGTACTGAGTGAAAACCGTCGCGCCCCACATGCCGACCGGGTTGGTATGGATGTTCACGAATTCAAGCGTCGCCGCCGCCAACGGATAGGCTAGCGTGGATGCGAAGCCTTTGAGCCGCGCGGTTACGAACCGGTCAGCGAGATAGGGCAGGCTCCATAGGAATCCGTACAAAAGAGGAAGCGAGACAATCAGCGGCATCGGCCACCCCGCCCCAATCCAAATGGACATAAACCCGATGACGAACGCCAGGATGTAGGCAACGAGCAGGAGGAGATAGTCGCGCCAACCTTTGTGATCCCGCGCGTAGCGCATGATCAGTACTGGACCGATCCAGGCGGCCAGCGGAAACAACCAGCGCCCCATCGAGACGCCCACCAGCAGAGTCCCAGCCAGCAGTAACAAAATAGAAAAGTTTTTGTTCGATTGCGTGTTCATGATTTTCTCCTTTGGATTTGAAAAGGTTTGTTTATGACATCATTCTATGGATGAACAGGCAGTCTGTTAACTGTCTCTATGGACATTTTCCACCTGTCTCTTTTGAACAAAATACCTGTCCATTTGGACAGGTATTATTCTTGACGCTAAATTGTTCTTTACAGGCAAATCAAGCGATGTACCAGACCTGCTCACCGTTGATGATCCTGGCGATCAAATCCGGGAAAACCTCGATGTTCAAAGGCTTGGCAATCGCGCCGTCAAAGCCGCCGTTCTTCAGAAGCGATACTTGTTCATTGGTCACGCTGGCGGTCAGGGCGATCACCTTACTGCATTTGAACTGTGGGTCTTGACGCAGCATGGACAACAACTCGACCCCGCCATAAGGTTTCATTTGAATGTCCAGCAGAAAGACATCCGGCACAACACCGAGTCCCTTGACCTGCTCCACAAAATCAGCGCGGCTTTGCAGAACATACAGGGTCGGCAGTTTCATGACTCTTTCGACTACCATCTTCATGACGAAGATGCTGTTTTCATCGTCTTCCACATAAACAAGAATGGGGTTTTCAGTATTCATGGTGTAATCTCCTCTATTGCTTTACTGGCGGGCGGAAGGGCAGGGTAAAGAAGAAGGTTGTCCCTTCGCCCATGCTGCTTTCCACCCACAACTCACCGCCGTGCGCCTCAGCCAGACTGCGCGAGATGGGCAAGCCCAAGCCGGTGCCTTGCGAATGTTTAATGTCGCTTGTCGCCTGGACAAATGGCTCGAAGATGCGGGCTTGCATTTCCTGCGGGATGCCGGGCCCCGTATCCATCACGGCAAAGATGAATTCCTCCCCTTTCTTTTTCGCGCTCAGGGTGATACTGCCCTGCGCGGTGAATTTGATGGCATTGGAAAGCAGGTTCAACAACACCTGACGGAAGCGCCGCCGGTCACAGGCGGTCAATGGCAGGTCACGATCAATATCCTGAACGAATCGGATTGGCTGTTCGAGCGCGGCATTTTGTTTTTGGAGTAAAGGTTCAGCCATGTCAACCACTGCTTTGATTTCATCATTCAGGTTTACATCCTCTTCGATATACAGGCTTAATTTGCCCGCTTGTATTTTGCTGATGTCCAGCACATCGTTGATCAATTGCAGAAGGTGTCTCGAACTGCTCAGGGAAGCGTTCAACATCGTCATTTGTTCATCCGTCACCGGTCCCGCAACGCCCATCGAGATCAACTGGGTGAAATTGATAATGGAATTGAGCGGCGTACGCAACTCATGACTCATGCTGGCCAGGAACTGACTCTTCATCAAGTCGGTGCGTTTCAATTCCTGCGCCGCAATTTCAAGGTCGTGGGTGCGTTCTTCAACTTTACTCTCGAGATTATTGATAAGATCACGCAGGCGGGCTGTCATGCTGGTTAGACTCCCCGCCAGCACCGCGATCTCACCTTCAAGATCGGTCTGGTCTATGGCGGCGTCCAGGTTCCCTGAGCCGATTTGATCGGCGAAGTTTGCCAGCGTCCTTAATGGGTTGATCACCGCCAGGATGGCTACGCCGCTGACGATGGACGTGATCAGCAGGATGACAGATAGTTGCAGGAAAATGGATCGTGAAAGAGAGTCGAGCGTGTTTTGAACGGACTGGTTATCTTTGACAACGACCATCACCGAGTCTTGACCCGGGATGGCGGCATAGCCAATGATCTGACCGGCGTCGCCGTTATCCAGACTCCCGCTGTCAGCGGAGAAAAATGTTTGCAGAATATCAGGAGGAAAATCATTTTCGGCAGAAGCGCCGATCTTCTGCTGGTCAGTGTGTGCGACATATGTATCGTTCGTTCCAAGGATGAAGGCGACCTCTTTGGCGCCTTGGTAAATTTGGGTGTGCTGCTCGAAATCATCCGGGTGGTAGGCGCTCTCCGCGGCGTGCAGGCGCGCCTCCCTGACTGCCGCCTGCAATTCGACATCCAGAACCGTCTGGTTTACCTGTCTCTGCACGAAGATGGTCACGGCGCCGAGCGGAATCAGCGCCAGCAGGAGGAACCAGGCGATCATTCTCCAAATGATTGAACTTTTTACCTGCATCGAGTACCTGTTTTCCTATTTGCCTTGAATTTTGCCGTCCGCCGCTTGCTTCGGCTTATACCACAGCGGTCTAAGGTACCGCGCCGGGAGGGCAATGAAGATCAGGGAGGTAATGAAGATATCGAAAATAGCCTGCGGAACATAAGTCTGATAACTATACAAGACAGCAGGCAATACTTCAGAGAGCGGGTCCCCTAATAAGAAATATTGCAGGGTGAGCGAAATGGGACTATTCAAGAGATAATAGGCGATCACGATTCCAGCCCAGGGCAGCAAGCGCAACGGCATTTTCAGGCGCTCAAAGATGAACCGATATCCGAATCCAACCAGTGTTTCGATGATCCACAACATCAGCACATTCGACCAAAAGACTGCAGGGATGGTGATTACCGCTTTCATTTCAGGCGAACCAAACAAGGCCGAGATGGTTATCATCAATACTGACGCGACAATGCCCGCCAGCGGACCACCCAGGGCGGCAGAAAGCAGCAAAAGGGTCGCATAAAAACCGATTGCATTCGTGGCAAGACCGGGTGTCAGGAATGTGAGTCCCGTAACCATGGATATACCGGCCAGCGATCCCAAAGCGATGCCTAATGCCAGAGGTTGCCAGATTGTCTTTTTCATGTCTGTGTATCCTTGTGCAATATCTTATCTTCAACGGTTGTAGCAGTAAAGCAAACCTCGGAAAACGGGAGGGACTCACCCCTCCCGTTTTCCATTCTGCTCATCAACCTACTTCACCCCGCACCCCGGCGTCCAGCTCACCGCGAGGTAGAACGTGTACTCCTCGCAATCTCCCGGCCCCGGTGGCACAGGCGCGGGGATCTCTTTGCTCACCGGCGGCAGAATGCGCAGATACACAATCAACGCCCGCACATCCTCCTCGTCCAGATTGCTCAAGTGATCCCACACCATCCCCTGCCAGTGCAGCGGCCCGCCATCCCGCGATACGCCGCTGCGGATCGCCCGCGCCACCTCCGCATCCGTCCACGCCCCGATCCCCGTCGCCGCATCCGACGAGATATTCCGCACCCATACCGTCCCGAACGAAACATGATTGATCTTCGGCCCACCGCTCCCATCGGGACCATGGCAGAACGTACACGACGTCACCTTATACAGATACTCGCCTCTCGCCGCCAGCGCCGCTTGCTCCGGCGTTTCAAAGCTCGCCTCCGCCGCTGGCGGAATCGCCGCCGTCACTCCCTGATTGATGATCTCTGGCGGTATGAACGGCAGAACCGGCGTGCTGTACATCACCCACACGATGAAGCCGAGAATGGCGATGCCCAACAGGGAAAACACGAATTTAAACCACGCCCAGAACCCCTTCTTTGAGCGAACTCCCATTTGGGGATCTGCCAACCACGCAAAAACTCCCACGCCCAAAACAATCCACTGTCCCCAGATTAGCACGACCTGCGGCCAGTCTCGCGGCAGCAAGCCTGGGTCGGTCTGCCCATAGTTCCCGGATTTGTAAACCAACTCGGTCGGGTCGCCCAGCGGTATCGGCAATCTGGATGCGGCTATCTTCGCCGCTACCGTTTCGACAAAGCCGTACTTGAGCGGTCGCGGAATCTTGTTTGTCACTGGCGGCAGGGACTTTAGATAACTGGCAATGGCAAGCGCATCCTCCTGCTCGAACGAGTGTAACCAAGCCCACGGCATCCCAAAGAAGTTGAGGTTGCGCTCCTTCCCCTGCCCGTTGCGGATCGCATTCGCAATCTCCTCCTCCGACCAATTTCCGAGTCCGGTTTCCGGATCGCCGGTCAGATTGGGGGAGACGAACGTCCCTTGCGGCCCCGCTGGAACCGCCATCCCGCCCGCCAGATAGTAATCATCCCCGGAGTAGATCATGCCCGCATTTACTTGCGTATGGCACAAACCGCACATCTCCGCATGGACGAGGTACTCGCCGCGCTTGACCGGCTCCTCGGCAAAACCAGGACCGTCGAGCGTCCCGCCGGATTCCCAGGGCGCAGTGCGAGCAAGCGAAAGCACATAATTGACCACGTCCCACCGCGCTTCGGGGGAGAGCGTCTTTTCGTAAGAGGGCATCGGTCCGGGAGCGAGTCCTGTCGTCAGGCGCAGGTAGATTCGATCCGGTTCGCTCCTGCCGCGGAACGTCCACGGCGCGGTCAGGTCGCGAGAATTGACGGGGTAGCCGCGCTGGTCGGTTAGTTTCATCCGTGAGCGGCCATCCTGCCCGTGGCAGCCGGTACATCCCGCCGAGGCGAATGCCTCCGCGCCGCGGGCGAGGCTCGCAGCATCAGGAGTCACCCTCTCCGGGATGGCAATCATCTCCGGGGTCACGTCCCCCGCGAAACCTGGTGAGAGCGTTTTGACATAGGCGGCCACATCGCGAATTTCCTCGTCGGTCAAAATGTCTCCCCAATAGGGCATCGCGCTCGCGTTCAAGCCATTCGTGATCATTTCGATCAAGTCTGCGTCCGTGGGCGGCTGTCCGTCCGGGGTGGATTTGTACTTGAACAGGCCAAGTCTGAAATCGGTGGGGCGCGGGGTCATGGAGGGGGCGCCGGGACCGTTGCCGCGGCCTTCGGGCCCGTGGCAGGTGGCACACCGCTCCATGAAAATGACTTGGCCGCGTGTGCTCGCCGCGGGCAGTTCGCCGCTGCCCGGGGGCCAGGCAATCGCTTGGTATGGCGCGTCTTGCCAGGGTTCAGCGGGTGTGGCATAACCCACACGGGCATACAACGAACGCCCCGCATCGAGGACGAGCAGAGTGAGCAGGGTGACGAAGAAGATACGTTTGCGGGATTGAGTGAACCAGCGCCAAAAGTTATTCATGAGATTGCTCCTCCGGAAGGTTTTTTGAATCTGACTACTGATATTCTATACAGGTTAAGGAGCCGCGTCACCTGTCTCTTTCGAAAAAAATACCTGTCCATTTGGACAGGTATGTCAACTGGCGTTGCAAGACGCCTAGATCAGATTGTTCTTTGCCGCCAACACCAGCGCCTCCGAACGGGTTTGAACCCCCAATTTCTCGAAAATGTTAGTCATGTGAAATTTGAGCGTGGATTGGCTGATGGACAATTTATGCGCGCTTTGCTGGTTGGTGAGACCCTCTGCCAACAGCACCAACACCTCCAACTCGCGGTCGGTCAGGTGAAAATCCACGGCGGGCTTGGGCGGTGACAATAGTTGAGCGCCGACTTCGCTCGAAAAAACCATCTTGCCATGCACCGTACTGCGGATGGTTTCCGCCAAATCCTGCGCCAGCGAACTCTTGACGAGATAGCCCACCGCGCCATTTCGAAGCATGGCATACACGCTCTCATGATCCAGGAAACTCGATAACACCAAAACTTTTACCGCTGGAAAACGTTCGTGCAAAATTTTCGTGGCTTCGATCCCATCCATGACAGGCATGACAACGTCCATGAGGGCGATGTCAGGCTGATATTGTTCACACAGGGTAATACCTTCCTCTCCATTTGCACCCTGCCCAACCAGTTTTATGTCTGTTGTAGCACCCAAGGTCGCTTGAACAATCTTGTGCATTTGGAGATGGTCATCTACGAGGACAACATGGATGAGGGATTGCTCAGTTTTTTTTGGGATCATAAAGAAGTTCCAAGTGTTGACAGAGTTTTATTTCGGGGTCAGGAGCCCAATGAAGCGCTTCCATCTCCCTTGTTTATAACACTAAATTCGATCCGAAGAAACTGTTATCGTAAAAGACTCTCCCACAAGCCATAGTCAACTTGCTGTGCCTCCAAGCTCCTACATCCTTACCAACAGATACTTCAAATGCTCCACTAATTGTAAAGGTAGTGTCTGGCTGAAGTACAAAAACCAATCCTGTATTTGATACGCCAACATCATACCAAGCCTTTTTGATGCCGTTTATTTCGGTGGAAAAATCACCCGTACAAACCCAAAACCAACCTTCTGGCATGGAATAATTATTTCCGTTCACGATATGTATGGGAGATGGTCGGCTTGTAGAATTATTGGGTGGCACAGTAGAAACTGCCGTTTGTTGCGGGATTTGCTGAACTATCGTAGCGATTGGCGGAATCGCCTGTGCTGTCGATTCAACTCTTGGCGTTTCGGTTGGAACATTAGCAAGGGGTGTTTGTACTGCTGGAATTATATACAAACCAGTACCCGCACAAAGCAAAATAACTCCAATGAAGCCTACTAACACTTTTGTCTTTGGCTCTAACTCAATATCACTTCCGAATTTCCGAACAAAAGACAAAAGAAGAAAGACTATTCCGCCAATGACAAGGATAGATGGTAATGGAGTATCTCGAAGTGTTTTGAATATTTCAATCATTGTAAATACCCTTTCTCGCTTTGCAAGACAGCCGCCTAACGGCCAGGTTCAGCGGCGGGCCGGTGACGCCTGACCACTCACAACGGGCAGCGCGGCCCGTCCGCTGCATCCCTACGGCAGAAACGGGAGCGTCGTGTATAATGACCATGGTCAGGCGAGAAGCTACAA
>CAZOLV010000030.1:0-33160 GCA_964580725.1 uncultured Anaerolineae bacterium
CCGGCCGGCGCAGGCTGAGCCTGTCGAAGCCTGTCGAAGCCTCGCCGAGGTCCCTGAGCGCCGAATTCATTCCGCCTGATTCGGTCAGCGGACGGTGTAGGGGAGGAAGCTGCGCCGCGGGATGGCTTGCCCGGTGGGGGTCGGTGTAGGAGTGTGGGTACGGGTCGGCGTGGGGGTGGCGGTGGCGCCGCCGCCGCTTTCGGTCAGGTTCTTACCGCTGGCGACAACGGCGAACGGCTGCGTTCCGCCCTGCGGTACGTTGTAACCCTTGACGCGCACGGTGTAGACGCCGCTGCTGACACTCTCCAGGAAGACCGTCTCGATGACGTTGACGCGGTCTGCCGTCGCGCCGCCGTTGCCGTAGTACACCGTGCCGTTGGGCGCTGTCACTTCCAGATCAAGATCGTTGACCAGCGCTCGCGCCGCTCCAACCGTGCCGGGGTAGTCAGACCAGGCCAGGGTGATGCGCAGCGGGCCGCCGCCGCCGATGGGCGTCGCGGTGGGGGTGGGCGTGTTGGTGGGCGGGCCGCTCGATACGTCGAAGCTGACGTCATCAATGAAGAAGCTGGAGAGAGTGTTCCAGTCGGTGACGACGCGAAAGCGCACGCGCACCGATTTGCCTTTGATGGCGGCGATTTCACCGGCGGTCAGGGTGTAGCTGGCCGACTGCCAGCCGCCCGTCGGCGGTACGGCGTCAATGTCCACGGCATCCACATAGTGCGAGCCGTTGACGGGATCAATGATCTGCAGCGAGAAATAGTCGTACCCGGCGTCAACTTCGTCAGTTTCAGACCAGTACCAGAAGCTGAGGGTTCCGGCGGTCGCGCCGGCGGGCACGGCCACCGTTTGGAAGAGTTGGTCGTCGGCGCCGTCATAACCGCCAAGCCAGGCCGCATAGTCGCCGCTGTGCGGCGTCACAGGCAGGTCATTGGCATGGTTGATGATGGGTGTTGGCACCTGGGTGGTTTCAGTCCAGCCCGTGTGATATTGCTCGAAATCGCCGTTGACCAGCATTTGGGTGGTGGGTGCCTGTGCGGCGACTTCGGCCACGTCGGCGGCATCAGCGGCGCTGATGGGTGCTGCGCCCTGGCTGTTGTTGATGGTGAACTGGTAGGTGCGCACACCGTTGGTGGCCAGCCCGGCGGTGTCGTTCTTCAGGACGATCTGCATCGGGCTGTCCGGCTTGATGCTGTTGGCCAGGTCGACGCGTCCCCAGCCGGTGACGTTGTTGGGCCGACTGTTGGGCACCTCTTGCGTGGCGCCTGTGCCGTACTGGCCGGGCGCCATGTTGTGAGCACCGTTGATGAGCACTGCCTTGACCAGCGCACCCAACGGGTTGGCGATGCCGCGCACACTCACCACCCACTGGCGAGCCAACGCCGCGGCGCCTGCGGTCAAGGGGGTGGCCATACTGGTGCCACCTTCGTAGAGGTAGTTGCTGTTATAAACGCCCCATCCGGTTCCGGCGCCGCTGCCGTGCGAACGCACGGAAACGATGTTGGTGCCGGGCGCAACGATGTCGGGCTTGATGCGACCGTCATCGGTGGGACCGCGACTGGAGAAGGCGGCCAGGCCCTCGCTGTTGTTGGAAAGACGATCTGAACTGATCGGATTGGTGCCAAAATCAGTGGGCCAGCAGTTACCCCACAGGCTACATCCGCCGCCAGGATTGTATCCGCCGCTGTCGCGCAGGTTCTCGCTGGCGCCGACGGTGAGGGCGTTCTTGGCCGTGCCTGGCTGCCCCATCGAGTCGGCGTCAATGACGCCATTAGCGTTGGCGTCGGTGCCTTCGTTGCCGGCGGCAAAGATCACCAGCATGTCCTGGTGATTCCAGGTGAACTGGTCAACCTCCTGTGAATTGCCGACATAGCCGCCATAAGAGGGGCCGGCGCCGGTAGGGCCGCCCCAACTGTTGGTGTGAATACGGGCGCCGTCGTTGTAGGTCGGTTGGAAGAGGGTGTTCAAATCGGCCGGGATGCCGCCCAGGCCGCCGCCGGCGTCTTCCAATGACTGAAAGACGAGTTGCGCCTCCGGGGCGACGCCGGCGAACGATGTGGTGTAGTTGTGAGTGCCGGGATTGCTGCCCGAATTGGCGCCGTTGCCCAACACCGAGCCGGCAACGTGCGTGCCGTGGGCGTCGTGATCGCTCCAGTCGCCGGGACGGCCCAGGGCGTAGGCATTGAGCAGGCGACCGGCAAAGTCGGCGCTCAGGGTGCTCGTGCTGCCGGTGTCCAGCCCGGTGTCGGCCACAGCCACGATTTGACCCTGCCCGTAGAGGTTGACGCCCTGCGCCGCCATGCGCTGCCAGGCCAGGTTGACGTTCATGATGCCGCGCCCGACATCGTTGGCCAGCCGCAGCGGGTAGACGCGTTCCACCCATTGCACATCGTCAATCTGGCTCAGCGCCTCGAACTGCTCAGGCGCCAGGCGTAGACGCAGCGCCAGCCCCCAGCCCTGATCGCTTCGATCGGTCACCTCGGCGCCCAGTTTTTCCAGTGCGTTCAAGAGATCAGCCGCATCGGCGCCGGGAAAGGCGCGCACGTCCAATTCCAGCGGTTCGCCGGCCGGGGCGTTGGCGAGATCAGGGCTGAGCTTGAAGGCCGGGATGTAGGAGCCAACCCAACGCACATGCGGCCAGGCGCGGGCGGCGTCGGGCGCAGTACCGGGCGCAGCGCGCACGATGAAGGCGAAGTCGGGCAGGTAGAGCAGCGGCTCCAGCCCGGCGCGACGCAGTTCATCTTTCCAGTCTTCGGTGATGGGACCGGTGAACTGGACAATCCGATAGGGGCTGTCGTCCGCTTCAGTCAAGGCGAGGGAGCCAGCGGGCTGTTCGGCGAGGGGGTCGAAGACAGCAAACTGCAGGCGCAGCAGATGGCTTGCGGCGTCCTGTGCGCCGAGCTGCGCTGTCGTCAGCAGCGTCGCAGCCAACAGAAGAACGACAACAATGATCTGCACAGCCCTGGGGGCGGAATGTCGTTGTGACGCTTCGATCCGCGCCGCAATCCGATCGTTCATGGATACTCTCCTTTGCGTTCGCATGTGGTGACAAGTCGTGGGGCGTGGGGGGAGGCAGTGGGTTGAATGATACACGCAGGGGGGTGGGGTGTCAAGTGAGGAGCGCGATATCGCGACATTCAGCATTATGCAGCCCACAGCGTTTCTCATTCAGCCTTCCTCATTTCTCATTCGGCGTTTTCCGTTCAGCGTTCAGCCTTCCTCACCACTCCCTCCATCACCCGCACCCCTCGCAGGTACTCCTCGATCACGATGTGCTCCTCTGGCGTGTGGTCGAGGCTCGAATCGCCGGGGCCGTAGGCGACGATGGGGCAGCGCCAGGCGGGGCCGACGACGTTCATATCGCTGGTGCCGGTCTTGAGCAGAAAGGCCGGCTTGCCACCCTCACGGCGGATGGCGGTCAGCAGGGCGCGGGTCAGGCGGGTATTCTTGTCCGCCATGTAGGCCAGCTCCTGCCCGCTGAAGGTCAGACGGGCGCTGGCCGGCGGGACGATACTGCTGGTCAGCGCCAGGAGATCGTCCTGCAGCGCGGCGTGGGCGCAAGCGGGCGGCAGCCGCAGTCCCACGCGCAGATCGGCCCACTCACGCAGACCGTCGCTGCCGCTGGCCATGCTGCGCAGACTGGGAAGCAGGCGCCAGAACGGGCTTTCCTGTCCGGCATCGCGCCGATTCGCATAGTCAATGACGCCTTGCCACCAGGCCACGGCCTGCTCATTGACGCCCCGACGGTCGCCGGCGCTGTGACCGCAGGGGCCTGACACGTGCAGATCGGCCAACAGCCGCCCCTTGTAGCCAAGCGTGATGCGATCCCACCCGCTCGGCTCGCCGATCACACAGGCGGTGGGGGTGCTCTCGCGCAGCAAGCGATCACGCATGAAGCGCGCTCCGCGGCTGCTGGCGGCCTCTTCCTCGGTCGCCCCGACGACCATCACCCGCACCCCCGCCTGCGGCCCAATGCGCGCCGTCGCTGCGATGAAGGCCGCCAGCGGCCCTTTGGCATCTACCGCGCCGCGCCCAAACAGCTTGCCATCCGCCTCGCGCACCGTGATCCGTCCGGCCACCGTATCCTGATGCCCCAACAGCACGATCGTCTCTCTGGCCTCTGCCGCGCCCATCTCCCCGACGGCGTTGCCCGCTTCGTCCACGTAGGCCCGTGTGAAACCGTGAGCCGTCATCCAGCCGACCACGAACTGCGCATGGCGTTCCTCCTGACCGGACAGGCTCTCGATCTCCAACATCGCCCGCAACAGCTCTACCGCCTCTCGATCATCACCCACCTGCATCGTCTCCTCCACAGCGCCCAACTGACCGGCGCCTTGCCTCTTTCTTGCCCAACATCCCGGCCCAAGACACGGCGTCGGGATCAGGCAGGTAGCAGCGCACTCCTGACCGCCGCCGCCGCTTCATCCATCTCGTCGCGCTCAATCGTCAGCGGCGGCAGCAGGCGCAGCACCGTCGGCCCGGCCGGCAGCGCTAACACCCCAAGCTCCTGCAGCCGCTGCAAACAGGGCGTGACCCGCGTCCGCAGCTCCACTCCAAGCATGAGGCCGCGGCCGCGCACCTGCCGTACCGCCGGCTGGTGCGCCACTTGCTCCTGCAGCCGCGCCAACAGATACGCCCCGCTGATCGCGGCCCGCGCCGGCAAATCCTCCTGCTCCAACACCGTTAGCGTTGCCAGCGCCGCCGCACAGACCAGCGGATTGCCGCCAAAGGTCGAACCGTGACTGCCCGGCGGTAGCGCGCTCAGGCGCTCGTGTAGCAGCGCCGCCCCCATCGGCAGCCCGCCCGCCATGCCCTTACCAAGCGTCAGCAGATCGGGCGTGACGCCATCGTGCTGGCAGCCGAACCAGCGCCCTGTGCGCCCAAAACCGGTCTGCACCTCATCCAGGATCAGCAGCGCGCCCGCCTGCCGGCACAGCGCCTGCACCTCGCCCAGGTAACCGGGGCTGGCCGGCCGCACTCCGCCCTCGCCCTGCACCGGTTCGACGATCACCGCGCCCACGTCAGCGCCCAACGCGGCGCGCAAGGCCTCCAGGTTGTCGAAAGGCGCATGTCGAAAACCGGGCAGCAGTGGCTCGAACGGTTCACGGTACTTCGGCTCCCAGGTCGCGCTGAGGCTGCCCAGCGTGCGTCCATGAAAGCCGCGCTGCAGCGCAATCACGCCGGGCCGGCCGGTCAACAGACGGGCAAACTTCAGCGCCGCCTCGTTGGCCTCTGTCCCCGAATTGCACAGGAACGCCCGTGTCAGCCCGGCGGGCGCCAGGCCCGTCAAGCGCGCCAACAGCCGGGCGCGTTGATCGTTGTAGAAAATCTCCGGGCAGGTGATCAGGGTCGCTGCCTGCTGCGCCGTCGCCGCCGCTACCGCCGGATGGGCATGGCCGATCAATGCCACGCCCTGGCCGCTGGTGCAGTCGAGATAGCGCCGGCCGGCATCGTCCCACACCCACACCCCCGCGCCCCGCACCAGGGTCAGCGGGCGCTTCGGATAGCAACCGCTGGTGTGAAGCTGTTCGATCTCGCGCCATGCTTGCTCAGTCATCGTTGGCCGCTCCAATGTGTGTTCCATGCCCATCTAGCGCATCACGCAGCGGAGTTGCGCGCCGCCCATCGCCGATGATGACCGTCGGGACGCCGGCTTGCAGCGCCTCTTGCGCCGCCACGACCTTGCGCTTCATCTTTCCCTTCGCATAGTCAATGGCGTTATCGAGTTCGACGTGCGACAGCCTGGCAATCAGCGAACCCTCGTCCGGGAAGCGGGCGAGCAGACCGGGCGCGCTCGTCAGCAGCAGCAGCGTCTCAGCGCCCAGCGCTGCGGCGATGGCGGCCGCCGCCCGATCGCCGTCAACGTTGATCGCCTCCTGCTGGTAGCTCAGCGCCGGCGGTGTGACCACCGGAAAGTAGCCGTTGTCAAGCAGCAGGGTGAGCAGGCCGCTGTTGACCTGCTCCACCCTGCCGGTGAAGTCGTCGCGCAGCACGCGCTGGCGTCCGTTTTCCACGATGCGCAGCACATCCTTGCGTGGCCCTCGCAACAGCCCGCCGTCCAGCCCGCTCAGGCCGACGGCGTTCACTCCAAGCCCTTGCAGCCGTTCCACCAACCCCTTGTTGATCTGGCCACAGTAGGCCATCTCGAAAATCTCCAACGTGCGGCGGTCGGTGCGCCGGCTGACGTGACCGGAGGCGCTGGTCACGTACTGCGCCGGATGCCCCAACGCCTGCGCCAGTGCGTCGGTCGTCTCGGCGCCGCCGTGCACCAGCAACAGCCGCTGCCCCTCGCGTCGCAGCGCCGCCACATCCTGGCACAGTCCCGCCAGATTCAACCCTGCGCCGCCGCCAATTTTCACCACGATCATGGTCGTTTCCTCAGAAGTCTGGAGTCGAAAGTCGGGGGTCGGGGGGCGAGGGGCGGATCACACGGGGTGCAGCCCTGTGAATCCAAGCCCTGCTGACTCGTCCCAACCGGCCATCAGGTTGAGACACTGCACGGCGCTGCCGGCTGCCCCTTTCATCAGGTTGTCGAGCGCACACAGCGTCACCACACGCCCGGTCGCCGGGTCAAGCTCGAAGCCGACATCGGCGTAGTTGCTGCCGGCCAGGATTTTTGGTTCGGGATAGCGATACAGGCCCTGTCGCTCCTTGACGATGCGCACGAACGGCTCGGCGCCGTAGGCGGCCCGGTAGGCGCTCCAGAGTTCCTTTTCGCCCATCCCGCGCTCTTTCAGGAAGAGATGGCCGGTGGCCAGCACCCCGCGCACCATCTCCACCGCCGTCACCGACAGGTGGATGGGCGGCGCAGCGCCGGTCAAGGCCAGCGCCTGGCGCACCTCCGCCGTGTGACGGTGCCCCGTGGGCGCAAAGCTGCGCACGGCTCCCGCCCGCTCCGGGTGATGCGATGCCGGGCTGGCCTCAGCGCCGCCCTCGCTGGAACCAACCTTCACCTCCACCACCACATCGCGCAGTGGATCGGCCAGTCCGGCCTTGAAGAGCGGCCATAGGGCCAGGGTGGCCGCAGTGGCGTTGCAGCCGACGCCGCTGACAAAGCGCGCCTGGCGCAGTTCGGCGCGATGCAGTTCCGGCAGGCCGTAGACGAAGCGAGCAAGCCAGGATGGGGCCGCATGCGCCTGACCATACCAGGCGACATATTCGGCCGGGTCGCGCAGTCGGAAATCGGCGCTCAGATCAATGACGCGAGGGGCCAGCGCCGCCAGCCGTTCGATGCGCTGCTGCGCTTCACCGTGCGGCAGACAGGCAAAGAGCACATCGGCCTCTTGCAGCGCGCTGGCGCTGGTGAACTTCAGGCGGGTGCGGCCGCGCAAATTGGGATGGCTGAAGTGCACGAACGCTCCGGCGTTCCGCTCCGACGTGATCTGCGTCACCTCGACGTGGGGATGGTCGAGCAGCAGGCGCAGCAGCTCCCCGCCCGTGTAGCCGGAGCCGCCCAGAATGGCGACGCGCAACCGCTCGCTCACAGGCGCACGCTCCCCCCGTTGGCGCCAGCCGCAAGCGCCGGTGCAGCGGCATCTCGCCAACCGTTGGCCGCGGCCCAGCCGTCACGCGCCGTCGCCAGGGCGAAATCAACGATACGGCCCGGAATATCCACCCCGGTCGGCTCGATCGAGTTGCGGAACTCCATCGTGTAATTCACCTCGTTGATCAACAGCCCGCGCGTGGGGTCCTCGAACACATCAATGGCCACAACGCCGCCGCCCACCGCCGTCGCCGCACGTACGCAGAGATCGTTGAGGTCCGGCGTCACCGGGCAGACGCTGGCGCGCCCGCCACGCGCCGTGTTGGTGATCCAGTGCGCCGAGTCGCGATAGATCGCGCAGATCGTCTCGTTTCCCACCACGAACGCCCGGATGTCGCGCCCTGGCTTCTGAACATACTCCTGGATGTAGAAGATCGAGTGATGATAGGTGCCGAGCGTCTCCTTGTGTTCCAGAATCGCTTCCGCTGCCTCGCGGTCGTTGATCTTGCTCAGCAGGCGGCCCCAGGAGCCAACCGCCGGTTTGAGCACCACGGGATAGCCGAGAGCCTCGATCGCTTGCAGCGCCGACTCTGGCGTGAACGCCACCAGCGTGCGTGGCGACGGCACCCCGCAGCGAAAGAGCGCGCTCGTCGTCAGCAGCTTGTTGCCGCAGGTATCGGCCACCTGAAACGTATTGACCGTCGGCACGCCCGCATCGTTGAGAATACGCAGTGCATAGAGCGCCCGGCTGTGATTGATGCAGCGTTCGATCACCACATCGAACTTGAAGCCATTGCGCCCCAACTCGAAGATGATCTCGCGATCATCGAGCACTGCAAACTCCACACCGCGCGCCTCCAGCGCCGCGGCGATCAACTTCTCCTCCACGCGCACACGCGACAGCAGCAGACCCACGCGCATCGCCTATTCCCCCCAATCCTCTTCTACCTCTGGCGCCAGATCGAGCGTCAACGGGTTGACTTCGATCACCTCCAACTCCACGCCGCACTCCGGGCACTGCACGATCTCTCCGGCCATCATCTGACCGTCAAGCTCCATCTGCGCCCCACACTCAGGACACATCGTCCCCATCGCATTCACCTCATTCACCTCATTCACCTTACTCATCGCATTCACCTCACTCATCGCATTCACCTCACTCATCGTTTCGATGTATCATCTCAATCATTCGGGGCAAAAAAACCTGACAGGTTTCCCCACTGATTGAGATCATAAGTTTCGATCTTCTATACGAGCGAGCAACCGCTCGATCACAGACGCGCCAACCATCTCTGTCGTCGCCTCGCCGCCCAGGTCAGGCGTCCACGGCCCCTCCTGCAGCGTCCCATTGACTGCGCTTTCGATCCGGCTGGCCGCATCGTCTTGCCCCAGGGAGCGCAACAACAGCGCCCCGGCCCGCATCGCCGCCAACGGATTGGCGACGCCTTGCCCCGCAATATCCGGCGCCGAACCATGCACCGGCTCGGCCACCACGAACCGTTCACCCTGATTGGCCGACGCCGCCAGCCCCAAGCCGCCGGTCAGCCCCGCCGCCAGATCGCTCAGAATGTCCCCGAACAGATTCGTCGTCACGATCACATCGAACCGCTGCGGCTCCCGCGCCAGGCGGTACGCCACGCTGTCCACCAACCCCTCCGTCACCTGCACATCGGGAAAATCGGCCGCCACCCCCAGCGCCCATTCACGAAACGCGCCATCGCTCACGCGCAGCACATTCGCCTTGTGCACCAGCATCACCGCACCCCGCCGGCGGCGCGCTTCCTGCAGCGCCACCCGCATGATGCGCTCGCTGGCGCGCAGCGTCACCACACGCTCTGCCAGCGCCGTGTCGCCCTCGCGTCGCTCGCGTCCGGCGTACAGCCCTTCCGTATTTTCGCGCACGATCAGTAGATCAACTCCAGGGCGGCTGCCCGGCGTGGGCGCACTGACCACCGGTCGCAGGTTGGCGTACAGATCGAACTCCTGGCGCAGTTGTACGATTGGGCTGCGATAGCCGGGCGCCGGCTGCGACGGACTGCTGACGGCGCCAAAGAGCGCGCCATCGGTCTCACGCAGCGCCTGCACCGTCTGCGCGGGCAAGGCGCAGCCGGTGCGCAGAAAGGTCTCCCAACCTGCCTCCAACTCTACGAAGCGCACCGCAGCCCCGCTGGCGCTCAGAACCCTCGCCGCCAGTGGAATCACCTCGCGGCCGATGCCATCCCCGGCGATCAACGCCAGGCGCAGTGGCTTTGCAGCCGTCAGTGGTCCATTCATGCGCCCTCCTCCTCGGCCGCCAACCGCGCCTTCAGATACGGAATCAGGCCGCCGGCTTCCACAATCCCACGCACCGACGCCGATACCGGCGCAAAGTGAAAGTCCCCACGCTCGCTGTGGATGACATGGTTGGCCAGATCCACCGTCACCACATCGCCCGTCTGTAACGTTTCCACCGCCGCCGGGCAGGTCAGCGCCGGCAGGCCGTTGTTGAGCGCATTGCGGTAGAAGATGCGGGCGAAGCTGTGCGCAATCACCGCCCCAACCCCTGCATACTTCAGCGCCGTCGCCCCTTGCTCACGGCTGCTGCCGCAGCCCCAGTTACGGCCCCCGATCACCACGTCGCCCGGTTGCACCTGGCCGGCAAACGCCGGATCGAGGTCTTCCAGCGCGTGGCGAGCAATGTCGGTCGGCTCCGTCAGCGTGTAGGTGTATTTGCCCGGAAAGATCACATCGGTGTTCACATCATCGCCGTATTTCCATACCCGTCCTCGAATCATGCGGTGCCTCCTGTCTCCCCAGTCAGATCCTGAAAATCAAGCAGCAAGAATCCCAATCTCACCTCTGACCGCGCTCGCCGCCACGACTGCCGGGCTGGCCAGATAGATCTCGCTGCCGGGCGCGCCCATGCGCCCCTCAAAGTTGCGATTGGCGCTGCTGATGCACACCTCGCCCGGCGCCAGAATTCCCAGATGATTGCCCATGCACGGCCCGCAGCCCGGCGGCCCGATCACCGCCCCGGCCTCCACGAAGGTCTCGATATACCCGGCCCGCAGCGCCGCTGCATAGACCTGGCTGGACGCCGGGATCACCAGCAGGCGCGTGCCCGGCGCCACGCGTCGCCCACGCAGGATGTGCGCCGCTTGCGCCA
This sequence comes from uncultured Anaerolineae bacterium, assembly GCA_964580725.1. GTDB lineage: Bacteria > Chloroflexota > Anaerolineae > SSC4 > Amarolineaceae > Amarolinea. The sequence goes on from CAZOLV010000030.1 coordinate 10,626, forward strand.
GGTCCTCCAGGCGACCGTTGGTGCAAGTGCCCAGGAACGCCTGCTGCACGCGCACACCCCTCAGCGCAGAAACCGGCTGCACGCGATCCACCGCATGGGGACAGGCCACCATCGGCTCGACGGCGCTGGCGTCGAACACATGCCGCCCTGCATACGACGCATCGGCGTCAGGGTAGATCGCCCCGGCAGCCAACCGCTGCCTGACATCGGCCCCGCGCTCCCTGTGCTGCGCCCTGGCCGCCAGCCAATCGAACACCCGCTCGTCAGGGGCCAGAAATGCATTCTTGACCCCCATCTCCGCCATCATGTTGGGCAGCACCATCCGGCTCTCCAGCGACAGCGCCTCGATGGCCGGCCCGCCGATCTCCACCGCCGCATACAGCCCGCCATCCGCCCCCAGGCGCCCGATGATCGTCAACGCCAGGTCTTTGGCCGTCGCCCACTCGTTCAGGTGTCCTGTCACGATCAGTTGGATGCTCTCCGGCACGCGCAGCCAAAGCTCGCCGGTCGCCCAAATGGCCGCCATCTCGCTGCGCCCCACGCCGGCGCCAAACGCGCCCAACCAACCGAAATGCGTCGTGTGCGAATCGGCGCCTAACACCAGTTGACCGGGCCAGACCAGCCCCTCTTCGCTCAAGACCTGATGGCAGATGCCGCGCCCCACCTCGAAGAATCGTGCGATGCCCTGCTCGGCGACGAAACGGCGCACCTCGGCGTGATTCTGTGCATGCTGCGCCGTGGGTGCTGGCGACGCATGATCGAGCGTGATCGCCAACCGTTGTGGGAAGCGTACGCGGCGCACGCCCATCTGCCGGAAGATGCGCACGATAGCTGCCGTGTTGTCATGGCTCAGTGCAACCGCCGGCTGCGCATCCACCACCTGCCCCGGCGTGACCTCGGTCAGCCCCGCGGCCCTGGCCAGTGCTTTTTCTGCAAACGTCTTTCCCATTGTCCACCTCATCACCGGCGCCAATCAGCGGGCAATCAGCCCACGCAGCCACAGGTGCGTCAGCGCGCAAATCACCACGCGGTCCTTGATCGTGCCATCGGCCACGGCCTGCGCCAGCCAGGCGGTCGTCACCCACTGGTTGCGCACGAATTCGGCCTCGTCAGGGTCGGCATGGCCGGTTGCGCGCAGGTTGCGTCCCAAAACCACATGGCTGATCGCGTTGCCCAGGCCAGGGTTGTCCCAACAGCCCCCCAGGTATTCGAGCGATTCGGCCGCATAGCCGGTCTCCTCCACCAGCTCACGCGCCGCACAGCCCAGCAGGTCTTCGCCTGGATTGGCCAGCCCGCCCGGCAGTTGCCAGATCGTCTGTTCGACCGCGTGGCGGTACTCCTGCTGCAGCAGGATGCGCCCGGCGGCGTCGAAGCCGATGATGCCCACGCCCGGCACATCGCGCCGCAGGTTGGCGTATTCGTACAGGCGCCCGTCGGGCAGGCGCACTGTATCGAGCCGCACATGCACCCAACGGTTGCGAAAGGCGTCTTGCGATACCACCAGTTGCCAGGCGTCGAGCGGCTTGCGATCTACGGCCGTATCGTCTGTGGTCGTCATGCGAACGCTCCATTGTGCGAAGTTGCGGCCAGGACGCCGGCGGCGGCGCCGTTGGCGCCTGGGGAGTGCGTGAACGGAGCCGTGCGCCGCGGCCAGCTACGCAGCACGGCATCCACATCTTCCAGCGCCATCGGTTTTTCGTCGGCCAGCGCCTTGATGTGCGCCGTCGCCTCTTTCAGATCATCATCGCTGAGGACCAGGCCCAACTGCTCGGCGCGGCTTTTCACAGCGTTCCAGCCGGTCAGCCGATGGGCGATATGCACGTAGCGTGTCAGCCCAAAATCGGCCGGGTCGAGGATTTCGTAAGTCGAAGGGTTGTTGAGGATGGCTTTGGCGTGAATGCCCGCCTTGTGCGTGAAGGCGGTAAAGCCGGTGATGTAGTTGTTGAACGGTACATCTATGCCCACGATGCCCGCCACCAGGTTTTCGACATCACGCAGCAGCGGCAAGTTGTATTTGCGCACCAGGTCGCGGTTGGTGGCGTAGAGGCGAGCGATCAAGCCGCCGAGCGGCGTGATGCCGTTGCGCTCGCCAATGCCCAACACTGTCGTATCCACATGCGTCGCGCCGGCCTCCAGCGCGCTAAAGGCATTGGCAATGGCGCACCCGCTGTCGTTATGACCATGAAACTCGATGTCGCACTTGACCAGCTTGCGCAACATGCTGACCAAATCGTACACCTGACGCGGCGAGGCGACGCCCACGGTATCCGCAATTCCCACGCGATCCACGCCGATCTGGTCAACGGCGCGATAGACCGTCAGCAGGTCGAGCAGATCGGAGCGGAAGGAGTCTTCGGTGCTGAAACGCACCTGCACCCCCTGACTCTTGATGAACTCCACCACTTGTGTAGCTTGTTCGATGATGTAGGGAATGTCCTTGCCGTGGCTGAACTGGCGCAGGTAGGAGGATGTGCCGATCACGACATCTATGCCGTCCACGCCGGTATCCACGGCGACGCGTGCATCGTCCATGTGACAGCGGGTGTGTGTCAGGATGCGGGTGCGCCGGGGCAGGGCGGCGATGGCGCGGCAGTCCTCCAGACTCTGCGGTGAGGCCATGGGGGAGGTCAGCTCCAGGAACTCGACCCCGAACGCATCGAGCGCCCGGGCAATTTCCACCTTCTGCGCCGTCGTAAAGAACGCGTTGGCAAACTGTTCTCCTTCACGCAGCGTGGACTCGATGATAGCGAAATTACTCAGCGACATGGAATCGTCCTCTCTTTGATCTTCATCTGGCATCTCGAACCGGTTGGGCCGGCCATCCTGAAGCCGCCGAACGGCAGGCAACAAAAAAGCCGGCCCCAGGATGCCTGGCAGCCGGCTTTGCTGTCCATTCGACAAGCAAGCGCAATCTACCAGACGTGGTCGTCCGGCTTCTTGGCCTTGCTCTGCTTGAAACTGGCAACGGAAACTGGTTGAATCATTGTCATCTTGATCTCGATCCCTCGAACGGGCGGCAGTTTAACACAGACCACAGATCGTGTCAAAATCCGCCAATCAATCCGGGCAGGCGGCGCCCCACATCGAGGCGACGGCCTGAACGTCGAGGATGTCATTGACCAGGTCGCAGCCGCCGGATGCGCGGCACTCGACATCGGCGACGCGGGTGTAGATGCCCGTTGTCTGGAACAGATTCCAGGCGTTGGCGGTAAAGGCGATGTCCACCACGTCAATCCCGGTGGCGCCGCCCTCTTGGCAGGAGCAGTCGGGATCGGCCCAGTAGCAGAGCGCCTCCGCCTCACAGGCTTTGACAACCACGTCGTCAATGTTCCAGCCGTCGGTCCGTCCCACGCTCGTGTCGGAGCCGAGGCGGAAGCGGAAGCGGACGGTCTGCCCGGCATAGGCGTTCAGGTCAACGATGGAGTTGGTCCAGTCCTGCGGGTCGCCGCACCAGGCGTTGAGACCGACGAGCGGGTTCCCAGACGCAATCGGCCCGTCGTAGGGATCGGTCAGCAGCCCGCTGGTGATCTGCGTCCAGGTGCTGCCGTTGTTGGTCGAGATTTCCAGGATACCGCCGTCGTAACAACCGCCGCTACGATCCTCGAACGATTGGTAGTTCCAGAATTGCAGCGTGAGTGGAGATTGGCCTGCTGGCAGCGTGACGACGGGCGACACCAGGCGTTGATCGCTGGATGAGGCCGGATCGTTCGCATGCCAGGCCTGTGCACCCGAATGGACGCGCGTGCCCCACAGCGCCCATGTGTTGCCGCTGCCGCCGCTGCCCTGCGCCCAACCGTTGGGGCCAGCCTCGAAGTTCTCGTTCAGCACGACGTTGGGCGTGAAGCCGGAGCCGCAATCGCCCGGCGCCAGCAGGGTGGTGAACTGATAGATCGCCGAATAGGCGCCATTGCCGCAGGCGTTGACGGCCCAGACTCGCCAGTAGTAGTGCGTACTGGACATCAGGCTGGCGGACGGCGTGTAGCTCGTGCCGGTCAGACCAGAGGCGGAGGCGACGATGTTGTTGAAGTACGGATCGAGCGCCACCTGGATGTTGTAGGAGTTGGCCTGCGTCGTCGGTTGCCAGGTGAAGGTGGGCAGTTGCGACACATTGACGGCGTTGTTGGCCGGACTGACCAGCGCGGGTGCGCCCGGCGCAGCATCGGTCAGTGTGAGCTGCAGATCGGTGGTCTGCGATCCGCCGGTGTATGTACCCAAGACGCCGATCGTGTAGCTGCCGGCGGCGGCGGCCCCGGTGTTGCCGATGGTCAGCGTGGTGCTGCCAGGGCCGGCGACCGGGTTGACGGCAAAGGCGGCGGTCGAACCGGCGGGCTGCCCGGAGGCGCTGAAGGTCACGCTGCCGGGGAAGCCGACGTTGATGTCATAGAGGGCATCGGCCGGAGCGCACACCTCTTGCGTGACCGGCGTCACGCTGAAGGCGGAGACGTTCAGGAAAACGGCGCTGACGGCGCCCCAACTGTTGGCCGCATCACGCCCGCGCACGAAGATGGTGTGGCGCCCGCCGCCCAGGCTTGCTGTGTTAACCGTAGCCACGACATTTTCGCTGACGCTGTTGAACGTCCCGTCGGCGGCGGTCATGGGGTGGGCCACGGCACCTGCCTGCCAGGGGGGTGTGTCAATGTAGTATTCGGCGGCCGCGATGGCCTGCGTCGGTTCTGTGCCGTTGGCGTTGCTGAAGCGCGCATCGTTGATCGTGGCGGTCAGCGTGACGGGGTCGCCAGGGGTGACGGTGGAGGGCGCCGCGGCGACGTTGAGTGCATCGGGGCCGGAGGGGGTCAGGTAGGGAGTGCGGGCGACTTTGGCGGCGTAGATCAGCGCGGGCAGGTTGGTGGGCAGGATGACGTTCTCGAACGTCGAGCAGTCCTGGAAGAACGAAGTGCCCAGTTCGAAGGTGTAGGCGGGAACGCCCAGATCGCCGTAGATGAAATCGTCGGTGGTGCCGTCAGTGGCATAGAGGCCGATTGCCTGTTCGGGCAAATAGTTGTTGTAGAAGGCGAATTTGCGTCCGAGTGACTGCATGGCGACGCCGTTGGGGGCGACGGTGCTGGTGAAGCCCCAGGGCCACAGCACTAGTTCGCTGTAACTGTGAATATCAATGTACAGGCCGGTGGCATCGTCGGGCGCCGCCGCGGTGATCGGATCGGCGCGCTGGTCGGGGAAGATGGCGCGTGCGTAGCTCTGCACGGCCTGCGTTTCCGGCTCGGACGCCGCGCTGGGTCCGCGATAGGTCTCCGAACATTGACTGGAGCTGGAGCCGCCGCAGCAACCCCAGTAGAACTGGAAATTGCGGTTGAGGTCGGCGCCGCGGCTTGTGCTGGTTGCGCCGCAGTAGTTTTGATTGGTGTTCTTGCGCCAGGACAGGCCGGTTTCCGCCTGCTTGCGGCCGTCCGGGTTGGTGTGCAGCATCAAATGGACTTCGTGATGATCCAGAATCCAGGTGATGTCGGCGTTGCTGTTGTAGTTGGCCACCAGATATTCGGCGTAGCGCGTCATCAGCTCGGCGGTGGTGTACTCGCGGGCATGGATGGCCGAGGTGATGAAGAGCTTGGGCTTGGGGCCAGGAGTCGCCGAGTTGGTCAACACCAGGACGTTCATGTCGTAGCCGCCCAGGCCGGCGCTCTTTTGCCAGGAGTTGCCAGCGTCGAGAAAGGTGGCCAACTCTGGATGGGCGGCGACGATGGCCTGAGCCGTTGCGAAAGTCTCCTCGACGGTGCGATAGCAGGGATAGCCGGGGATACCGTCGGTTTGATCGGGCAGGACTTCGGGTTTGCGGTTGAAGTCGGCGGTACGTTCGGCGTCAACCTCGATGCGAAAGCCAAGCTGCCGAATGACGACCAGATCGGCGGCGTCCACAGCCACGAGCACGTAGCCCTCTTTCTGGTTGTTGTACTCGAACAGGTCGAAGTCTGCCAGCCGGCCGATGTCGGCGGGGTCTTGATAGTAGACGCGCACGACGAGTGGCGGATCGGCCGGGGTCTCGGAACGAGGCGGGTTGGCAGGGGCGGCGCTGGTCGGTAAGAAACCGAGAACCAGGGCCATCAACAGAGCGAGGGAAACGACAAGGGAACGAGAGACGAGCGTTCGATTCATGCCAAAACTCCTTGGTTTGGATCATCGCACAAGACCTTGCACGGCGCTGCGAACAAGTCCGTGAGGCCTTTTCACTGTTTCGAGAAGCGATTCTGTCAGAACTGTGCGCTGAAACGGGATTCAATTATAGCAGTCTCGCACCGAAACGCGAAAAAGGGCGGCCCGGTGCGACAACGACGTGCGACTTTGGAGCATTTGGCCTATTTGACAAGACGCGTCATTGCGTTTATACTGCGCCCGCAGTTGAGCGTGAAGTAAATTCAGATTCTTTGATTGTCTATGCGAGGTAGCCATCGTGGCTAGAACGTTGTCCCTTTCCGAGATCGTCATTCGCAAGCTCCTTGCCAGCGTAGATGCTGGCAGGAGCTGATGGCGGTTGGGGGCAAACGAGTAGAACGATTTCTACTTTTGCAGCGCAGCAAAAACCTTCCCAACGCCGGGAAGGTTTTTTTGTTACTTGTTTTCTGAATTCATCCGGCAATGACGCCAATCGGGTTGCAATGACGCCCCTGGCTGATGGTGAGCGAATGACCATCGCCAGGTTTTTTTATTCGCAGACGCAGTTGATCTTGAGCAGCATCAGAAATAATCGAACACGGAGGAGACAGCAATGACGGCAACGGTGAAGCTGACCGGCGCACAGATCGTGTGGGAGGTCATACGGCGTGAGGGAGTGGAGGTGGTCTTTGGTTATCCAGGCGGCGCCAATCTGCCCATTTACGACGCCATGTCGCAGTACCCTGTGCGCCACATCCTGGTGCGCCATGAGCAGTGTGCGGCGCACATGGCCGATGGCTATGCGCGGGCGACGGGGAAGGTGGGCGTGTGTATGGCGACCAGCGGCCCGGCGGCGACCAATCTGGTGACGGGCCTGGCGACTGCGCTGCTCGATTCGATCCCGATCGTGGCGGTGACGGGCCAGGTGCCCACCAGCCTGTTGGGCAACGATGCGTTCCAGGAAACCGATGTAACCGGTGTGACGCAGCCTGTGACGAAGCATAATTTCCTGGTGACGGATGTGCGTGAGCTGGCGCGGGTGATGCGCGAGGCGTTCTACATTGCGCGCGAGGGGCGGCCCGGCCCGGTGTTGGTTGACATCTGCAAGGATGTGCAAAACGCCAAGACGGAGTATGAGTACCCGGAAGATGTGCGGCTGCCCAACATGGCGCGCCCGCGCCGCTCGGCGGAGCAGGCGGCGCAGCGGGCGGCGGAGGTCATCAACAGCGCCAAGCGACCGTTGATTTTGGCCGGTCATGGGGTGAAGATGGCAGGCGCCGAACGGGAATTGCTCGAACTGGCGGAGCGCGCCGAGATTCCGGTGGTGACGACGCTGCTCGGCATTGGGGTGATCAACGAGACGCATCCGCTGGCGCTAGGCATGGGCGGGATGCACGGCGAGGCGCCGACCAATCTGGCAGTGCAGAACTGCGACGTGCTGATCGCCATCGGCATGCGTTTCGATGACCGTGTCACAGGACGGCTCGATAAGTTTGCCCGTCAGGCCAGGATCGTGCACTTCGAACTCGATCCAGCCGAAGTGGGTAAGAATGTCAAGCCCGATGTGGCGGTGGTGGGCGACTGCAAGCAGACGCTGAACGAGATGCTGCCGCACATCAGCCACACCAGCCACCCCGACTGGGTGCGTACGATCAGGCATTGGCAGGACGACACCCATCAGCGCGACATCGTGGAAGCGGAAGTGGATGAGCTGATTCCTCCTTACGTGATGCGCGAACTGTGGCACGTGACGAAGGGCAACACGTTCGTGGTGACCGACGTGGGGCAGCATCAGATGTGGGAAGCGCAGTATTTCATGCACGAGCGCCCGCGCCAACTGCTGACTTCCGGCGGTTTGGGGACGATGGGCTATTCTTTGCCGGCGGCTATTGGCGCCAAAGTGGCGCACCCCGATCAGTTGGTGTGGGCCGTGGTGGGTGACGGCGGTTTCCAGATGACGATGCAGGAACTGGGCACGGTGGTGCAAGAGAAGGTCCCTGTCAAGATCGCCATCATCAACAACGGCTTCCTCGGCATGGTGAGACAGTGGCAGCAGTTCTTCTATGACAAACGCTATGCAGGCACGCCGATCTTCAGCCCGGACTACGTCAAGCTGGCCGAGGCGTATGGCATCCCTGCCCGCCTGGTGAAACGCAAGGTGGATGTGGCGCCGGCGTTTGCAGAGGCGATTGCGTACGATGGGCCTTTCCTGATCGAGTTCCGCGTGAAGGAGGAGGTCAACGTCTATCCGATGGTTGCGCCCGGTTCGGCGGTGGATGAGATGATGCGCCGCCCGAAAATGATCGTGCAGCAGTTCAGCGGTACGCAGCCGAGTTGGTAGAGGGCAGAGATCAGCAGAAGGGGGAGAATGTTATGAAGCACACACTTGTGGCCTGGATGGAAGATACGCCAGGGGTGTTGAATCGGGTGACGGGGATGTTCCGCAGGCGTAATTTCAACATTGACAGCCTGACGGTTGGGCATAGCGAGACCGAGGGGGTTTCGCGTATGACGTTCGTGGTGGATGGGGACGACCGAATGGTGGACCAGGCGGTCAAGCAGTTGGAGAAGGTGGTCAACATCTACAAGGTGGAGAACGTTGGCGATGGGCCGGCGGTGATCCGTGAGATGGTGCTGGTGCGGGTGCGCGCCGAGGGGACCACGCGTTCCGAGGTTGTGCAACTGGCCGACATCTTCCGCGGACGCGTGGTGGATGTGGCGGTGGATTCGTTGGTGGTGGAGCTGACGGGGCCTGAAAGCCGCATCAATAGCTTTCTCGATTTGATGCGCCATTTTGGGATCGAGGAGATGGTGCGCACGGGGCGCATTGCGCTCTCGCGTGGGAGTCACAACGAACACGAGGAAGCGGACATGGCGTGGCTGCCGGGAGCTGCCGGCAGGAATGGGAACAACGGTGTTGCCAGTCGTTGACACAATGACGCGACCAGGAAAACCTGGGGCGCTGTGAGGCGGCAAGGCGACAAGACGTTGCGTAGTTCGTGATTGCATAAGCGCGTAGGTATGGAGAGAACGATGGCGAAGATTTTCTATGATGGCGACGCCGATTTGGGGCGTCTGGCGGGGCGCAAGATCGCGGTGATCGGCTTTGGCAGCCAGGGTCACGCCCATGCGTTGAATCTGAAGGACAGCGGTTGTGATGTGCGCGTGGGCCTGTACGCAGGCAGCCGCAGTTGGGCGCAGGCGGAGGCGCAGGGGCTGCGGGTGTGCACGGTGGGTGACGCGTGCCAGGAGGCCGACACGATCATGATTCTGCTGCCTGATACGAGCCAAGCGCGTGTGTACAAGGAGAGCGTGGAACAGGCGCTGAAACCCGGCAAGGCGCTGATGTTTGCGCATGGCTTCAACATTCGCTTCGGGCAAATTCAGCCGCCCGCGTTCGTGGATGTGAGCATGGTGGCGCCCAAGGCGCCGGGACACCGTGTGCGCGAGGTCTTTCAGGAGGGCGGCGGTACGCCGTGCCTGGTGGCCGTACATCAGGATGCGAGCGGACATGCGCTGGCAGATGCACTGGCCTACGCCAAGGGCATCGGCGGGACGCGCGCCGGGGCGATCTTGACGACATTTGCGGAGGAGACGGAGACCGATCTCTTCGGGGAACAGGCGGTGCTGTGCGGCGGAGTCAGCGCGCTGGTCAAGGCCGGTTTCGACACGCTGACGGCGGCGGGATATCAGCCGGAGGTGGCCTATTTCGAGTGCCTACATGAATTGAAGCTGATCGTTGACCTGTTCTACCGCGGCGGTCTGAGTTTTATGCGCTATTCGGTGTCCGACACGGCCGAGCATGGGGACTATTCGGCGGGGCCGAAGATCATCACCGAGCAGACGCGGGAGACGATGCGCCAGATTCTGGCAGATATTCAGTCGGGCGCCTATGCCGAGCAGTGGATCGAGGAGAATGCGCAGGGCCGGCCGTGGTTCAATGCGGTGCGCGAGCGCGAGCGCGACAGCCAGTTGGAGCAGGTGGGGCGTGAGCTGCGACGGATGATGCCGTGGTTGAACCCGCGCGAGGTCACGCCGGGTCAGGGCGGCGCGTAGGAAATAGGAAATAGGAAATAGGAAATAGGAAATAGGAAATAGGAAATAGGAACGCCTTCCGCCTTCCGCCTTCCGCCTTCCGCCTTCCGCATTGATAAGAGGGGACTTGAAATGGAACCTGCCGTAGGTGCTAACCAAACCGAACGTGACGTAGTGCTGCTGTTCGATACGACGCTGCGCGATGGGGAACAGTCGCCGGGGGCGACGCTGAACACGCAGGAGAAGCTGGAAATTGCGCGGCAGTTGGCGCGCCTGGGAGTTGACATCATCGAGGCGGGGTTCCCGGCGGCCTCGCCAGGCGATCTGGATGCGGTGCGGCAGATTGCGCAGACGGTGGGGGTGGAGGCGCGCACCGATAAGTCAGGGCGACCGGCGCCGCCGCCGGTGATTGCGGGGCTGGCGCGGGCAAACCGACAGGACATCGAGGCGGCGTGGGAGGCGGTGCGCCATGCGCAGCGGCCGCGCATCCACACCTTCCTGGCGACTTCGCCCATCCACATGGAACACAAACTGAAGATGAGGCCGGACGAGGTGACGGCGCGGGTGGAGGAGATGGTCGCCTTTGCGTGCAGTCTGTGCCCGGATGTGGAGTTCAGCCCGGAGGACGCCGGCCGGTCCGACCCGCGCTTTTTGTACGAGGTGCTTGGCCGGGCGATTGCGGCGGGAGCCAAGACGATCAATATCCCCGATACGGTGGGGTATACGACGCCGGCGGAGTACGGTCAGTTGATTGGTGACATCCGGCGCAATACGCCTGGCGCGGCCAATGTGGTGATCTCCTGTCATTGTCATGACGACCTGGGGCTGGCGACGGCCAACACGCTGGCAGGCATCGAAAACGGGGCGCGGCAGGCGGAGGTGACGATCAACGGGATCGGTGAGCGTGCGGGCAATACATCGCTGGAGGAGATTGCCATGGCGCTCTATACGCGCCATCAGGTCTATGAGATTGATACTAACATTATCACGCAGGAGATTCACCGCACGTCGGAGATGGTGAGCCGCCTGACCGGGATGGTGGTGCAGCCCAACAAGGCGATCGTGGGGGCCAATGCGTTTGCGCACGAGGCCGGCATCCATCAGGATGGGATGTTGAAGCACAAGCGAACGTATGAGATCATGGACGCCGACACGATTGGCCTGAACCGCAGCCGGCTGGTGTTGGGCAAGCACTCCGGACGCCATGCTTTCCGCATGAAGCTGGAGGAGATGGGGTATCATTTGGGCGAGAAGGACCTGAACGAGGTGTTCTTCCGGTTCAAGGATTTGGCGGACAAGAAGAAGGATGTGAGCGACAACGATCTGCAGGCGCTGGTTGCAGATGAGCTGTATCAACCGCCAGAGATTTGGGTGATCGAGAGCGTGCAGGTTCAGTGCGGCACGGGATTGATCCCGACGGCGGTGGTGCGTTTGCGCCATGCGTTGGGTGGCTATGTGCGCACGGAGGCCGGTTTTGGCACAGGACCGGTGGATGCGATCTATCAGAGCATCAACCGGATCGTGGAAGCGCCCAACAGGCTGGTGGAGTTCAGCATCAAGGCCATTGACGAGGGGCTGGATGCGGTGGCCGATGTGACGCTGCGCATCGAGGCGGTGGAGGCAGATGGGACGCCGGCCAGGGCCACGGCGCAGGGGACGGTGCGGCGCAACATTTTCAGCGGGCGCGGCGTTGATACGGACATTGTGGTGGCGAGCGCGCGGGCCTATGTGCAGTCGTTGAACAAGCTGCTGGCGGCGCGCGAGGGGTGAGATCAGGATGCGGGCGGGCCGCGGCGCGGGGCGCGGCGGTCAGCCGAAGGGGGTGCCAAGAGATGCTGAAGGGGATTGATGCGAGCGGTTCGCTTTATGACGAACGATTCGAACACGACGCCTGCGGGATTGGGTTCGTGGCGCAGAAGTCGGGCGTGCGCAGTCATGAGGTGTTGGCGCTGGCGCTGACGGCGCTGCGCAATCATGCCCATCGGGGGGCGACGGCGGCCGATGGCAAGAGCGGCGATGGAGCCGGTGTCCTGACGCAGTTGCCCTACGAACTGATGGCGCGCGAACTGCTGCGCAACGGCATGCAGCCGCCGGCGCGGGGCGACCTGGCGGTGGGGATGACCTTCCTGCCGCGCTTCAACCTGGCGCATCGTGAACGGGCGCGCACGCTGTTGCAAGAGACGATTGCCGAATACGGTTTGCAGACGCTGATGTGGCGCGATGTGCCGGCCAATGGCGATGCGCTTGGGCAGTGGGCGCAGAGTTTGCGTCCGTACATCGAGCAGGTGTTGGTGGCACGCCCGGCCGATGTGGCCACGGGGGAGTTCGAACGACGTCTCTACCTGGTGCGCAAACGGGCGACGCAGCGCGTCTGGGCGGAGAGCATCAGCAATTTCTACCTTCCTTCTTTTTCCTCGCTGACGGTGGTCTACAAGGGTTTGTTCGTCGCGCCGCAGTTGCCCAATTTCTATCGTGACCTCAAAGACCCCGATTTCCGCACGGCGATTGCGGTTTTTCACCAGCGGTACAGTACGAACACCTTCCCTACGTGGGAGCGGGCGCAGCCGTTCCGGATGGTCTGTCACAATGGGGAGATTAACACGCTGCAGGGCAACATTGCCTGGATGAAGGCGCGCGAGGCCGATTTGGCGCGCTCCGATGTGTGGGGACGCGACGCCAAGGTGCTGCCGCCGGTGATTGCGCCGCAGGGCAGCGATTCGGCGATGCTGGACAATGCGCTCGATCTGCTGGTGCAGTCGGGACGGGATGTGCGACATGCGCTGATGATGCTGGTCCCGCGGGCGTGGGAGCACACCAGCGCGGTGACGCCGGAGCAGCGGGCGTTCTATCATTATCATGCTTGTTTGCAGGAGCCGTGGGACGGTCCGGCGGCGCTGAGTTTCAGCGATGGGCGGATCGTGGGGAGTGCACTGGATCGCAATGGGCTGCGGCCGGCGCGCTTCGTCATCCTGGACGACGGCCTGGTCATCATGTCGTCGGAGGCGGGAGCGGCGCCGGTGGACGAGGGGCGCGTGGTGCAAAAGGGACGTCTGCGGCCAGGGGAGATGTTGGCGGTTGACACAGCGCATGGGCTGATCGAGAATGATGCGGCGATCGTGCGGCGCTTCGTGGAACGGCAGCCGTACGGGGAGTGGCTGCAGAAGGAATTGACGACGCTGCCGCAGGTGATGGAGTGGCGGCGCACGCGCACGGCGTGGCCGGCGGCGACGCCCAAGACGCCGCCGAGCGAAGTGGAGATGGGGCGGCTGTTGGCCGCCTTTGGCTATACGCGCGAGGAACTGCTGGTGGTGTTGCGCCCGATGTGGAAAGAGGGGCAGGAGGCGGTCGGCTCGATGGGGGACGACACGCCGGCGGCGGCGCTGTCGGCAATGCCGCGGCCGCTGTTTCACTATTTCAAGCAGCGTTTTGCAGAGGTGACCAACCCGCCCATTGATTCGCTGCGCGAAGACATGGTGATGTCGCTCAGCCAGCGATTGGGGCGGCGAGCCGACCTGCTGAGCGAGACGGCGGAGGCGGCGCGGCTGTTGGAGATCAGCAGCCCGATCCTGACCGACGAGGAGACGGTGGCGCTGAAGGGGCTGGAGATGCGGGATGTGCGCCCGCCGGCCTGGCATCATCTGAAACCGGCGACGCTGAACATGACGTGGGAGGCGAGCGAGGGGGTTGATGGGCTGCGCCCGGCGGTGGAACGTCTGTGTGCGCAGGCGGAAGCAGCGGTGATGGCGGGCTGCACGCTGTTGATCCTGAGCGACCGGGCGGTGGATGCGTCACGGGCGCCGATCCCGTCGCTGCTGGCGACGAGCGCGGTGCATCATCATCTGATTCGGGCGGGCGAGCGCACTCATTGCAGTCTGATCGTCGAGAGCGGGGAGCCGCGCGAGGTGCATCACTGTGCGGCGCTGCTTGGCTATGGCGCCAATGCCATCAATCCGTGGCTGGCGCTGGCGGCGACGGCGGACGATGTGCAGAAGGGCGGGCGCCATGCGGCGGGCGCGGGCGCGGAGGAGGCGCAGCGCCATTTCATCAAGGCGCTGGAAAAGGGCATCCTGAAGGTCATGTCGAAAATGGGCATCTCGACGCTCGATTCCTACTGCGGGGCGCAGATTTTCGAGGCGGTGGGGGTTGGCGATGATTTGATCCAAAGCGCCTTTGCGGGCACGCCCAACTTCCGTTTGAACGGCGTGGGCTATCGAGATTTGGCGGCAGATGTGCTGGCCTGGCGTTGCAACGCTTACCCGGAGATTGCGGCCAGCATTCAGGCTGGCGGACCGCCGCCGGCGCCCTGGCAGAGGAATGGCGGCAATGGACATGCCAGCGCCCATACGGCCGCTGGCGAGGCCCGCCGGCCCGCTGAGGCGCCGCCTGGCCCAAAACTCGACAGCTACGGTTTCTATCAGGCGCGGCGAGGCGGCGAATATCACGCCTTCAACCCGGAGGTGATTCGGGCCTTGCACCAGGCTGTGGGCCTGGCGGAGGGGCGAGCAGCGGAACTGGAAACCGGGTCAGGGGGCGCAGAGCCGGCGTTGGCAGCGGCATACCGGCGATTTACGGAGTTGGTGGAACGACGGCCGCCCACGGAGCCGCGCGACCTGCTGCGCGTTGTCATCGGGGTGCATCCGCCGCTGCCGTTGGAAGAAGTGGAGCCGGCGGAGGAGATCGTGCAGCGTTTTTCGACGGCGGCGATGTCCTACGGGGCGTTGAGCGGCGAGGCGCACGAAACGCTGACGATGGCGATGAACCGCCTGGGGGCGGCGAGCAACTGCGGCGAAGGGGGCGAGGCGGAGGAACGTTACGGCACCGAACGCGAGGCGAAGATCAAGCAGGTCGCTTCGGGGCGCTTTGGGGTGACGCCGGCCTATCTGACGGCGGCGCAGGAGCTGCAGATCAAGATGGCGCAAGGCTCCAAGCCGGGCGAGGGAGGTCAGTTGCCGGGGCACAAGGTGAGCGCCGAGATTGCGCGCGTGCGGCACACGACGCCGGGAGTGGCGCTGATCTCGCCGCCGCCGCACCACGATATTTACAGCATCGAAGACCTGGCGCAGTTGATCTTCGACCTGAAGCAGATCAACCCGCAGGCGGTTGTTTCGGTGAAGCTGGTGGCCGAGGCGGGCGTGGGCACGGTGGCGGCGGGCGTGGTGAAGGGACACGCCGATGTGGTGCAGATCAGCGGCTGCAACGGCGGCACGGGGGCGTCGCCGCTCAGTTCGATCAAGAATGCAGGGGCGTTCTGGGAGCTTGGGTTGGCCGAGGCGCAGCAGACGTTGTTGATCAATGGGTTGCGCGAGCGGGTGCGGCTGCGCGTCGATGGCGGACTGAAAACCGGTCTCGATGTGGTGCTGGCGGCGCTGCTAGGGGCGGATGAGTTTAGCTTTGGCACGGGGGCGCTGGTGGCGGAGGGGTGCAAGATGGCGCGCCAATGCCATGAAAACACCTGCCCGGTGGGGATTGCGACGCAACGGGAGGACCTGCGGGCGAAGTTCGTGGGCACGCCAGAGTCGGTGATGCGCTACATGGTGCAGGTGGCCGAGGAGGTGCGCTCCATCCTGGCCAGGATGGGGGTGCGCACGTTGGACGAGATCATCGGTCACACGGAGTGGCTGGAGCAGAAGGCGCTTGGCGCCGAGGCGCAGCATTTGGATCTGCTGCCGCTGCTGTGGGCGCCGGATACGGGCCATGCCCGGCGCGGGCGCCGTGTGGCTGAAGAGCGGCTTCAGCAGGCGCACGAGGATGACACGGACGCCGGCGAGGCCGTGGAGGCCGGGACAGGGTCGGACACTGCGGGGGACGGCGAGCCAGGGCTTGGCGAACGGCTGGCGACAGAGGCGTTGGCGGCGCTCGACCGGCAGGGACGGGCGCATCTGCGCTATGAGATTGGCAACACCGATCGGACGGTGGGGGCGCGGCTGTCGGGGGCGCTGGCGCGTCGTCATGGCAACCGGGGTTTGGCGCCGGGCACGATCGTGGTGGATCTCAAGGGGAGCGCGGGGCAGAGTTTTGGGGCGTTCGGTCTGCGCGGCTTGCGTTTGGAGCTGGAAGGCGAGGCGAACGACTATGTAGGCAAGGGCCTGGGCGGGGCGGAGATCGTGCTGCGCCCGCCGGCGGCGGCGCAATTCGTCTGGCATCACAATGTGATTTTGGGCAACACGGCGCTCTACGGGGCGACGAGCGGCGAGTTGTATGCGGCGGGCCGTGCGGGCGAACGTTTTGCGGTGCGCAATTCGGGGGCGCGCGCGGTGGTGGAGGGACTGGGCGATCACGGCTGCGAGTATATGACTGGCGGCGTAGTGGTGACGCTTGGCAAGATCGGGCGCAACTTCGGGGCGGGTATGACCGGGGGCGCGGCGTATCTGTACGAGCGTGAACCGGCGCAATGGCGAGTGGAGGAGCGGGTCAACGGCCAGTTGGTGGCGTTGAGCCGGGTCAGCGGGGCGGCGCAGGAACAGGAACTGCGTCAACTGTTGGAACGACATTGGCAACGGACGGGCAGCCCGCGCGCGGAGGCCATTTTGGCGGACTGGGAGCAGCAGGTGCGCCTGTTCTGGCGTGTGGCGCCGCGGGCGCAGGTGGCGCTGTTGGCGGCGCGTGATGCGGCGGAAGAAACGAACACGAACGAGGCCGTTGCGGCGGCCGAGGCACGCAGGTGAGTGGTACAAAATGGGCAAGACGCTGTTCGAGAAGGTGTGGGAGAGTCACGTCGTGGCGCAGGACGAGGGCGCGCCGGCGATTCTGTATGTGGATGCGCATCTGATCCATGAGGTGACATCGCCCCAAGCGTTTACGATGCTGCGGGAGCGGGGTTTGCGGGTGCGGCGGCCAGAACGGACGTTTGCAACGATGGATCATGCCATTCCGACGCGGCCGCTGGCGATCTCGCTGTGGCCGTCGGAGGCGGCACAGCAGGTGCGCACATTGCGCGAGAACTGCGCCGAATTCGGGGTGACGCTGTTCGATGTGGAGAGCGAGCGGCAAGGGATCGTGCACGTGATCGGGCCGGAGCTGGGCATTACGCAGCCGGGGATGACGATCGTGTGCGGCGATAGTCACACGGCGACGCACGGGGCGTTTGGGGCGCTGGCGTTTGGCATTGGGACGAGCGAAGTGGGGCATGTGCTGGCGACGCAGTGCCTGTTGCAGATGAAGCCGAAGACGTTTGCCATTCATGTGGAAGGCGCGTTGGGGCCAGGCGTGACGGCCAAGGATGTCATTTTGGCGATCATCCGGCAGATTGGGGTTGGCGGCGGCGTGGGGCATGTGGTGGAGTACCGCGGGGCGGTGATTCAGCGCCTGACGATGGCGCAACGCATGACGATCTGCAACATGAGCATCGAAGGCGGGGCGCGGGCAGGCATGATCGCACCGGACGAGACGACGTTCGAGTACCTGCGCGGCCGGCGCTTTGCGCCACAAGGTGAGGCGTTCGAGCGGGCTGTGGCGCATTGGCGCAGTCTGGCCAGCGATGACGATGCGCGCTACGACCGGGAGACAACGTTGGACGGCGGCAAGATCGAGCCGATGGTGACGTATGGCACGAATCCGGGGATGGGCATTGGCATTGGCGAGCGCATCCCAGACCCTGCCGAGGTGGCGGATGCCGATGTGCGCGCCAATTTGACGAAGGCGCTGGCGTACATGGGGCTGAAGCCGCGCCAGGCGCTGGTCGGGCAGCCGATCGAGTATGTGTTCATCGGCAGTTGTACGAATTCACGACTGGAGGATTTGCGCGCCGCGGCGACTGTCGTGCAGGGGCGGCGGGTGGCCGGCGGCGTGCGGGCGCTGGTGGTGCCTGGCTCGATGTGGGTGAAGCAGCAGGCGGAGGCGGAGGGCCTCGACCGCATCTTTGCGGAGGCGGGGTTCGAGTGGCGCGACGCCGGCTGCAGCATGTGCCTGGCGATGAACGAGGACAAGGTGCCGGCGGGCAAATACTGCGCCAGTACGAGCAATCGGAATTTCGAGGGCCGGCAGGGGCGCGGGGCGCGCACGTTCTTGATGAGCCCCATCATGGCGGCGGCGGCGGCGCTGCACGGGCGTCTGGTGGATGTGAGGGACGAAAGGTAAGAGGTGTCACATATCATGGAAGCGTTCGTGAGATTGGCGGGGCGGGCAGCGCCGCTGCGGGCGGAGAATGTAGATACCGATCAGATCATTCCGGCGCGCTATTTGACGACGGTGACACGCACAGGTTTGGGGCAGGGGTTGTTTGCCGACTGGCGCACTGATGCGAACGGGGCGCCGCGGGCCGATTTCCCGCTGAACGATCCGTGCTATGCGGGGGCGACGATTCTGGCGGCGGGACGCAACTTTGGCTGCGGTAGTTCACGCGAACATGCGCCCTGGGCGATCATGGATGCCGGCTTTCGGGTGGTGATCTCGTCTGATTTTGCCGATATTTTCTATCAGAACAGCCTGAAGAATGGGCTGCTGCCGGTGACGCTGTCGCCGGCGGCGCTGGGTGACCTGTTGGACCGCATCGAGGAGGCGCCGTCGGTGTTGGTGCGGGTAGATTTGCCGGCGCAGACGGTGACGGTGGGCGAGGATGCGGTGCGGTGCGTCTATCGTTTCGAGATAGACCCCTATCGCAAGCTCTGTCTGTTGGAGGGGCTGGACGATCTGAGTTATCTGCTGCGCCAGGACGAGCGGATTCGGGAGTACGAGCGGAGGAAGGGGGAAGGCTGAAGGCGGAAGGCGGAATGAGGAGGGGGATGTGATGAGGGGAGAGGAGGGGTGATGCGGGCGACGATTTGTGTGTTGGGTGGCGATGGAATTGGGCCTGAGGTGACGGGGCAGGCGCAGGCGGTTTTGCAGGCGGTGGGCCAGATCTGGGGGCACATGTTCGAGTTCGAGCCGGCGCTGTTGGGGGGCTGTGCGATCGAGGCGACGGGCGAGCCGCTGCCGGAGGAGACGCTGCGGTTGGCGCGCACGGCCGATGCGGCGCTGCTTGGCGCAGTGGGCGGCCCGCAGTGGGACGATCCGACGGCGCGGGTGCGGCCAGAGCAGGGGCTGTTGGGCATCCGCAAGGCGCTCGGCCTGTTTGCCAATCTGCGCCCGGTGACGATCCTGCCGGCGCACGCCAGCCCGCTGCGGCCTGAACTGCTGCAAGGGGTGGATCTGTTGGTGGTGCGCGAACTGACCGGAGGGGCCTATTTTGGGCCGCGGCAGGAGGCGCAGCCGGATGAGCAGGGCCTGGAGACGGCGTTCGATACGATGATCTACAGCCGGCCGGAGATCGAGCGAGTGGTGCGCATGGCGGCGCAGGCAGCGCGGGGACGCCGGGGCAAACTGACTTCGGTGGACAAGGCGAATGTGCTGGCCAGCTCGCGCCTGTGGCGGCGGGTGACGAACGAGGTGATGGGGCGCGAGTTTCCGGAGGTGTCGCTGGAGCATCAACTGGTGGATGCAGCGGCGATGCACCTGCTGCGCCGGCCCGCCAGCTTCGATGTCATAGTGACGGAGAATCTGTTTGGCGATATTTTGACCGACGAGGCCTCGATGTTGTGCGGTTCGATGGGGCTGCTGCCGTCGGCGTCGTTGGGCGCTGCGCTGAATGGGCATGGGCTGCCGCACGGGCTTTACGAGCCGATTCACGGCTCGGCGCCCGACATCGCAGGCAGGGGCGTGGCGAACCCGCTCGGCGCGATTCTGAGCGCGGCGCTCCTGCTGCGTCACTCGTTGGGCCTGGAGGCTGAGGCGCAGGCGGTGGAGCGGGCCGTGTGGGCAGCGCTGGCGGCCGGGCGGCGCACCGCCGATCTGGCGCAAGCGGGCGAGACGGCGATCGGCTCGCAGGAAATGGGCGCCGCAGTCATCGGGTTCTTGAAGACGGCGTAGAGACCTCAATGAGGAGGGGGTTCACATGGCGACGATTCTGGATCATGTAGATGCGTTGTTGATTGATCTGGACGGGACAGTCTATCAGTTCGATGAGCTGCTGCCCGGCGCGGGTGAGGCGTTGGCCTGGCTGCGCGCACGGGGCGTGCCGTTGCGGTTCGTGACCAACAGCACCATGCGCAGCAGGGCGAGCCTGGCGGAGCGTCTACGCGGGTTTGGCGTCCAGGCGACGGAGGAGGAGATCCTGAACCCCGTTGCGGTGGCGGCGCACTATCTGCGGGAGCGGGGCGCCAGCGCTTATCTGCTGGTGTTGGATGATGCGATGGCGGAGTTCGAGGGGGTACGCTTCGAGCGTGAGACGCCAGACTTTGTGGTGGTGGGCGATTTGGGTGACGCCTGGACTTACGAGCGGTTGAACCATGCGTTTCGGCTGCTGTTGGAGCGGCAGACCGGTTTCATTGCGCTGGGCAAGAGCCGCTACTGGCGCGCCGCCGATGGGCTGCGTCTCGATTCTGGTCCGTTCGTAGCAGGGCTGGAGTTTGCGACGGGGCGCTATGCGCTGGTGATGGGTAAGCCGCAACGGGCGTTCTTCGAACAGGCGCTTGCCATGCTCGGCCTGCCGCCGGAACGGGTGGCGATGATCGGCGACGACATCGATGTGGATGTGGCGGGGGCGCGCAACGCCGGTCTGGTGGGCGCGCTGGTAAAAACGGGGAAGTTCCGACCGGAAGACTTGGCGAAGGGCGTGTGGCCCGATTATGTGTTCCCTTCGCTGGCCAGTTTGCGAGAGTGATGGCGGCGCTGCGGCCGGATGAGGGTTGTCAGGCTGGGGGCTGCAACCAACAGGAAAGGGGAAGGGCGATGTCAACTCAGGTTTTGGTATACGACACGACGCTGCGTGATGGCACGCAGGGCGAGGCGGTCAGTTTTACGGTGAGCGACAAGCTGCGCGTGGCGCGCAAGCTGGACGACTTTGGCGTGCACTATATCGAGGGAGGGTGGCCAGGGTCGAATCCAAAGGATATCGAATTTTTCGAGCGCGCCCGCCATGAGCTGACATTGGCGCACGCCCGCCTGGCGGCGTTTGGCAGCACCTGCAAGGCTGACACAGCGGCGGCGGATGATCCCCAGATCAGGCTGCTGTTGGATGCGGCAACGCCGGTGGTGACGATTTTTGGCAAGACGTGGGATTTGCACGTGCTGGAGGTGCTGCGCACAACGCTGACGGAAAATGTGCGCATGATCGCCGATAGCGTCGGTTTTCTGACCGGCCAGGGGCGCGAGGTGGTCTACGACGCTGAGCACTTCTTCGACGGGCTGGCGGCGAATCAGGACTATGCGCTGGCGACGCTGCAGGCGGCGCTGGAGGCGGGCGCGACGAGCGTTGTGTTGTGCGATACGAACGGCGGCCGCCTGCCGTGGGAGATCGAAGATGCGGTACGGCTGGCGCGGGCGCGCTTTCCCCAGTTGGGGACGACGGCGACGCTGGGCATTCATGCGCACAACGATGGGGGCGTGGGGGTGGCCAACTCGCTGGCGGCGGTGCGCGCGGGCTGTACCCATGTGCAGGGGACGATCAACGGCTATGGGGAACGCTGCGGCAACGCAAACCTGGTGAGCATTGTGCCTGATCTGGAGTTGAAGATGGGCTATCGCTGCCTGCCGCCGGGCAATCTGCGCAAGTTGACAGAAGTGAGTAACTTCGTGGCGGAGCTGGCAAACCTGGCGCCCGATCACCGGCAGGCGTATGTGGGGATGAGCGCGTTTGCACATAAGGGCGGCGCTCATGTCAATGCGATGGTGAAGGTGGAACGGAGCTATCAGCACATCGAGCCGGCGCTGGTGGGGAATCAGAAGCGCATTTTGGTCAGCGAGTTGAGCGGCAAAGACAACATTGCGGTGAAGCGGGCGGAGTTTGGGTTGAGCGGCTTGAACCGCGAGCAGGAGCGCCAGGTGCTGATGCGCATCAAGGAGATGGAAAATCAGGGCTACAGCTTCGAGGGCGCCGAGGGGTCGGTGGCGGTGATGCTGCGCCGGATCCAGCCCGGTTATGCGGCGCCGTTCACGTTGGAGCGGTTCAAGGTGGTGGTGGAACATCGGCAAGCGCCGGCGAACGGCAGCGCCGATGGGGGCGGCCAGGCGTATGCGGCATCCGATTTGACAGCGGAGGCGACGCTGAAGGTGCGTGTGGGCGGCGAGGTTTTTCATACGGCGGCGGAGGGAAACGGGCCGGTCAATGCGCTCGATAAGGCGCTGCGCAAGGCGCTGCTGCCAATCTATCCGCGGCTGGCCGATGTACATTTGAGCGACTATAAGGTGCGCATCCTGGATAGCCAGTCGGCGACGGGGGCGCAGGTGCGGGTGCAGATCGAATCGGCGCTGCGGCCACAGGGTGCGCAGGCGGCGACGCACATGTGGAGCACGGTAGGGGCGAGTACGAATATCATCGAGGCGAGCTGGCAGGCGCTGGCGGATTCGATGGAGTATGCTTTAGAAGTGAGAGAAGTTCAACTTGCATAAGAAGTCGAGAAGTTCAACTTCTGTAAGAAGTT
>CAZOLV010000030.1:33260-48454 GCA_964580725.1 uncultured Anaerolineae bacterium
TGAGAGAAGTTCAACTTGCATAAGAAGTCGAGAAGTTCAACTTCTGTAAGAAGTTAAACTTCTACTTCTGTAAGAAGTTGAACTTCTACTTCTGGCGATCGGTCAGCGGTCTGGTTGGAGGACGGGGGCCTCGTCCAGGGCGATTTCGTTGATGAGCAGGGGGGTCTGGTGGCCGTCGGCAAGGAGGACCCAGACATGTGTCGGCTTGACCCGCACGATCGTTCCCAACATGCCCGCCAGGGGGTGACCGGCGCGTACGCGTATTCGGATTCCTGGCGCCCAGATTTGTTGTTCCATCGTCGTTTCTCCTGTGGGGGAACCCGGTTGGGGTGTCTGTCCAGTCTGCGCCTGACAGCACTTGCAGCCTGCGCAGATGGGTCGTGACGCCTGTGGTCTTTACCCGTGGGCTGCCATGGTGATGTCAGTACGGGCGTTATAACGCACTGCGTCATGGCATATTATCCGCACAAAAGCCCGATTTGTCAAGCTGACCGATGACGGATTCAGTGCACGAAAGAGATTTCCAGAAAAGAGTATTTCCATGAACCAAACAGATGTCGCTGAGAAGGCGAAAACGCGCCGCGCCATGCGGTCGGACATGATCAAACTCGGCTTCGAGCGGGCGCCGCACCGTGCCTTGCTGAAGGCCACTGGGGTGACGGATGAGGACATGGGCAAGCCGTTCATTGCGATTGCCAACTCCTACGTGGATATCGTGCCAGGCCATGTGCACCTGCAGGAGTTTGGCGAGGTGGTGCGCCAGGCGGTGCGAGCGGCGGGGGGCGTGCCCTTCATGTTCAACACGATTGGCGTGGACGATGGGATCGCCATGGGCCATGCGGGTATGAAGTACAGCCTGCCAAGCCGTGAGTTGATCGCCGACTGCGTGGAGACGATGGTGGCGGCGCACTGTTTCGATGGCCTGATCTGCATTCCCAATTGCGACAAGATCACGCCCGGCATGTTGATGGCGGCGATGCGCCTGAACGTGCCGACGATCTTCGTCAGCGGGGGGCCGATGAAGGCGGGGGTGACCGGCAACGGCCAGGTGGTTGACCTGATCAGCGTGTTTGAGGGGGTTGGGGCGCACAAGGCGGGTCGTATCAGCGCGGCGCAGTTGAAGGAGTTGGAAGATTTCGGCTGCCCGACCTGCGGCTCCTGTTCGGGCATGTTCACGGCCAATTCGATGAACTGTCTGTGCGAGGCGTTGGGTATGGCGCTGCCCGGCAATGGCACGATCCTGGCGGCTGACCCGGCCGCCGCGGGCGGCAAGTTCCAACTGAATCCGGCGCGGCTCGATCTGGCGCGGCAGGCGGCGCAGCAGTTGCTGCGGCTGATCGAGCTTGACCTGAAGCCGCGCGACATCGTGACGGCGCAGGCGATCGAGAACGCGATTGCGCTCGACGTGGCAATGGGCGGCTCGACGAATACGGTGCTGCATGTGCTGGCGCTGGCGCACGAGGCGGGAGTAGACTTTTCGGTGGGGCGTTTCGACTCGGTGGCGCTGCGCGTCCCCACGCTGTGCAAGGTCAGCCCAAGCAGCCACTATCACATGGAGGATGTGGACCTGGCGGGAGGCGTCAGTGCGATTTTGCATGAGCTGAGCCAGAAGCCGGGGGCGCTGCACCTGGATGCGCTGACGGTGACCGGGCGCACGTTGGGAGAGAATATCGCCGGCTGCGCCAGCCGCGATGCGGCGTGCATCCGTCGCGTGGACGATGCCTATAGCGCGACGGGCGGCCTGGCGATTTTGTTTGGCAACCTGGCGCCGGAGGGGGCGGTGGTTAAGACGGCGGGCGTGACGCCGGCGATGCTGCGCCATCGCGGCCGGGCGATCTGTTTCGATTCGCAAGAAGATGCGGTCAGCGGGATTCTGGGCGGCAAGGTCGAACCGGGGCATGTGGTGGTGATTCGCTATGAGGGGCCGCAGGGCGGGCCGGGGATGCAGGAGATGCTGGCGCCAACCAGCCAGATTGCGGGCATGGGGTTGGGCGAGAGCGTGGCGCTGATTACCGATGGGCGCTTCAGCGGCGGTACGCGCGGCGCCTGCGTGGGTCACGTCAGCCCGGAGGCGGCGGCCGGCGGCCCCATCGGCCTGCTGCAGGATGGGGACTGGATCACGGTTGACATCGAAGGACGGCGGTTGGATGTCGAGCTGACGGAGGACGAGCTGGCGGTGCGCCGGGCTGCCTGGCAGCCGGTGACGCGTCCCAACCTGCCGAAGTTCTTGCGCCGCTATGCGCGCATGGTGACGTCGGGAAGCCGGGGAGCGGTCTATTCGTAGGAGGCAGTGGAAATTCATGGGAGGGCGTGGATGCGATTCTTGCGGGTGGGCCTGCTGCTGATCTGGCTGTTGACGGCGTGCCGGGCGCCGGCGCCTGTGACGCCTTCGCCCGCGCCGGCGGCTTGCACGAATCCGGCGGCGGCGGGGCTGGGGGATCCGCTGTATGCGACCCTGGGCAACGGCGGCTACGATGTGCAGCACTATACGATTGTTTTGACGGTGGATGTGGCGCAGAATCGGCTGGAGGGGACGACGACGATGGCGGCTGTGGCGAGCGAGCCGCTCTGTGCGTTCAATCTCGATTTTAGCGGGTTGGTGGTGACAGAGGCGACCGTGAACGGGGCGCCGGCCGGCGTGCGGCGACAGGGGGATGAACTGACGTTGACGCCGGCGCAAGAGGTGGCGAGCGGGGCGGCGCTGACGGTCGAGGTGCGCTATGCGGGCGAGCCGCAGCCGGTGCGCGACCCCGGCGTGCCGTTCGTACCGCTCGGCTGGCAGCGTTTTGGCCAGGGCATTGCGGTCGTCAGCGAGCCGTCGGGCGCGATGAACTGGTTTCCGGGCAACAATCACCCTCAGGACAAAGCGAGTTTCACCTTCTTCGTGACCGTTCCCAAACCCTATCAGGCGGCGGCCAACGGTGTGCTGATCGGCGCACAGGACGAGGGCGCCAGCACGACCTATCACTGGGAGATGGCTGACCCGATGGCGACTTACCTGGCGACGGTTCACATTGGGCGCTATGAGATGGTGGTGAGCGAGCCGGTGAACGGGGTGCAGCGGCGCGACTTCTTTCCGTTGGGAACGCCCGCGGCGACGAAAGCCCGCTTCGACCGCTTGCCAGAGATGATCCGTTTCATGGAGGCGCGCATCGGGCCGTATCCGTTTGCCGTCTATGGCGTGGCGCTGCTCGATACGTCCGTCGGGTGGGCGTTGGAGACGCAGACCCTTTCGACTTTCGGCGTCGAGGGCAGCGATGAGTCTACGGTGTTTCACGAACTGATGCACGAGTGGTTTGGTAACAGCGTCAGTCCGGCTACCTGGCAGGACATCTGGCTGAACGAGGGCTTTGCGACTTATTTCGAGTGGCTGTGGCTGGAGGAAACGGCCGGGCGGGCGGCCTACGAACGGGCGGTGTCGAGCGCCTCGACGCCAGATGTTACGCCGGCGGTCTTACCGCCACTGCCGCAGCGGCCGCGTGAGATGTTTGACGCGACGACCTACCGCGAAGGGGCGTTGGTGCTGCACGTGCTGCGCGAGAAGGTGGGCGACGAGGTGTTCTTCGAGATTTTGCGCACCTACTATCAGCGATTTGCCGGCGCAACTGCCGGCACGGCCGATTTCATCGCGACGGCGGTCGAGGTGAGCGGGCGCGCCGATGTGATGCGCTGAGCGGCGCAGGAGAAGCGCACGTCTTGAGCATCACGGGCACGGGATGGGCCAGGCCTGCACAATCAGGATGAGGTCGGTGATGTCAATCAGCCCGTTCTTGTCAATGTCGGCCAGCAGCAGGTAATCAGGATCGCCGGCGGCGCGGTTCCAGTGGGCGGCCACGAACTGCACCTCCTCGACGGTGGTCTGGTGGTCGCGATTCAGATCGGCGGGACAGGACATCAGGCCGAGGTCGCGTTGGGCGGACGAGCCGGCGCTGACGACGATGGGATCGTCCCAGGAAGTGGTGGCCACGGCGTTGCGCGGCGGCACTTCGGGGTCGGACAGATTGGCATGTGCACGGTAGAGGCCGGGCTGCAGCAACCAGGAATAGCCGGCCAGCGTGCTGGCCAGGGTGCGCACGGGGGTCCAGACGACGCCTTCACAGGCAAGATCGAGACGACGCGTCAGCAGGACATCTATGCCGGCCAGCGGCAGATCGGGCGGGGCGAAGATGGCGTCGCTATCCTCATCGCTGAAGACGATACCGGTCAGGGGCTGCAGCGCGTTGCAGGTGTTGGAGAAGCAGTCAGGGTCGTTTTGGTCAACGCGATTGTCGAAGTCATTGTCCAACCCATCGTAACAGGCGGCGGGGCCGCTCTCGGCCGAGCATCTGCCGCAAATGACGGCGGCCGGCAGTGCGTCGAACATCTCACGATAGGCCTGATAGTAGACCTGGGCCAGGGCTGCATCGTGAATGATGAGC
The DNA here is from genome assembly GCA_964580725.1 of uncultured Anaerolineae bacterium. Classification (GTDB taxonomy): domain Bacteria; phylum Chloroflexota; class Anaerolineae; order SSC4; family Amarolineaceae; genus Amarolinea. Next base: position 37,679 of record CAZOLV010000030.1, read on the forward strand.
GTGTTTTCATCGTTGGCTTCAGCGCCGCCGGCAGTCCAGTTGTAGGAACCGGTGATGACGCGCGGGTCGGGGCCATCAACATCAATCACGGCGAATTTGTGATGCACTTTGCCGCCGAAGTTTTCGATCTTCAGGGGGATGCCCGCCGCACACAGGCGGTCTTTCAGCGCGTAGGGGCTGGCAGCGCCGACGGCGTCGAGCACGCCGCTCACCGTTAGCCCTTCTGTCACCGCTTTGCTGACCAGGATGTCGCCGATGGGGTTGTTGGTCAGGAAGAACATGGCGAGATGGATGGACTCCTGGGCAGCCTGCAATTCGGAGACGACGGCTTCCTCGACGTGATCGCTCGGCGAGAAGTAGGAGCGGACGGTCGCCCCGCCCAGGTCGAAGGTGTGCGTGGTGTTATCGCTCTTGCACGACCCATTGCGACCCATGAGCGGATCGAACATCTCTTCGAATTCGGTGCTGTAGGCCTGCGCCAGGTGGGACGAACGAATCCACAGCGAGTTGTTGGCGTTGTAGGTCGTGTCGTTGTCGGTCCAGTTCATGCTGCCCGTCCAGACAATTTCCCGGTCAATCACGGCGAACTTATTGTGTTCGATCGAATTGGCTCCGCGCATGTCGTACAAGACCGGGATGCCGGCCTCTTCCAGCGCCTGATAGTGCGGGCGATAGGTGGAAGCGGCGTAGGCGTCATCATCGCCCATCACGCGCACCTGCACGCCGCGCTGATGGGCGCGAATCAGGGCATCGCGCAGGCCGATGCGGTCGAAACCGTAGATAGAGATATCTACGGTTGTTTGCGCACTGTCGAGCAGGGTGACGAGCGCCTGGTCCATCGGCAGGGTGCATCTGATGGGGGCGACGGCCTCGATGACTTGATTGGCGAAGGAGACGACGTGCAGCGCCTCGAGTTGTAGGCCGTCGTCAATTGCCCCGTTGCAGTCGTTGTCCACGAAATCGAGAATTTCGCCGGCGCCGGGATGAATGATTTCGTCTTGATCGTCGCAGTCATGCGACTGGCCGGCTTGACGTGGGTTGGGCGAATAGAGAAACGCGTCGGCGTCGTTGTCAACCAGGCTGTTGTGAGGGTCGCCGTCAACCGGGCCGTTGGCCCAGGCGGCTGGATTGATGCCGGGCAGCGTCGGATCAGTGCGCGTCATGGTTTGCTTGCTGGTGTTATTACCGGCGTACCAGGCGTTCACGCGGTCAATCGAATCGTTGCCGTTGCGCAGGTGCAGATCTTCGCCGGCGTTGTTCAGGTTGCCGGTGTAGATTTGATCGGCGACGGCGGCCAGGGCGCTGTTGTCATCGGTGCGTTCCAGCAGGTAATGCCCGTGCGGTGGAATTTGCCCCGTGAGAACGATGGCAGGATCGCCGTCGGTGGCTTGCAGCAGCCAGCCGCGCAGGTCAATCGTGTCAGCGGTCGTGTTGAGCAGTTCGATCCACTCGTCGCTGAACGACTCGGGGTCGAGGTCGGGGAAGGAGCGCTCGGCGGCGGCCGAGGCGGTGGTGCCCATCCAGGCGATTTCGTTCATGACGACGCTCAACTCTGGCAGCGCCTGGTGGATACGCACACCCAGATCGGCGGTCAGGGTTTGGGTGAGCGCCAGGCTGACCGCCAGGGGGTTGGGGGTGACGGCGATGCTGTTGGCGGGCAGATGCGGATCGGCGGGATCGAACAGGATGAGATAATCGTCGGGCGCCGGCAGGGCTTCGAAGATGTAATCGCCGATGATGTCGGTGACGGTGGTTTCGATCAGGGTGTCAATGCCGCCGGTAAAGGTTCCGCTGTGATCCACGTCGCGGTAGAGTGCAATGGGCACGGCGCGCTGGCCGCGGTCGCAGCTCGATGTGTGCGAATGATCGGCGTCGTAGAAGAGGCGACCGCGGATGGCCGGGGCAGACGGCCCTGGTGAGACGGCTGGAAGTTGCCAGATAGACGGCGGCGGCGGAGCGGCGGCAGTCGCAACGACTAGATTGGATGAGGCGATGGCGAGGGCGAGCAGGGCAAGACAGAGGCTAATGACGGTGCGCACCATGACGGTAGTTTCTCGATTTTCTTCAAAATAATACAAAAATTGCAGAAGTTGATTGTGTATGAATTCTACCACAATGAACAAGAGAATTCAAGGGAGGAACGATGTGGCGGCTCGATGTGATTGATGTGCAGTTTCAGGGCGTGTCTCATGCGATTGCCAGTTATCTGGTGCGTCATGGCGACGCGGCGGCGCTGATCGAAACTGGGCCTGGCTCGACGGTGACGGCGCTGCAAGCGGGTTTGGCGGCGCTTGGGTTGCGCCCTGCAGATTTGACGCATGTGCTGGTGACGCACATTCACCTGGATCATGCCGGGGCGGCGGGTTGGTTGGCGCAGCAGGGCACGCCGGTCTATGTGCATCATGTCGGCGCGCCGCATCTGATCGCCCCGATGCGTTTGTGGAACAGCGCCAGCCGTATCTACGGGGCGCAGATGGTTCCGTTATGGGGGCAGGTGTGGCCAATTGCGCCGGCGCAGGTGCACACGCTGCATGACGGCGATGTCGTCGAGCTGGGCGGTTTGCAGATCGTTGCGCATGATACGCCTGGTCATGCGTGGCACCACATGGCGTATCAGATCGAGGATGTCTGTTTTACGGGGGATGTGGCGGCGGCGCGGATGCCGGGTTGTCGCCATGTGCGGCTGCCGACGCCGCCGCCGGAGATCGAGCTGGCGGTCTGGCACGATAGTGTGCAGCGTTTGCGCCGATTGGCGGCGCGCCGGCTCTATCTGACGCACTTTGGGGCGGTGGATGATGTGGCTGCGCATCTGGATCGGGTGGAGGCCAACCTGGACCGGACGGCGGCTTTTGTGCGGGCCGAACAGCAGGCCGGCCGGACGAGGGATGCGATCATTGGGCGTTTTGTGGAGTGGTTGGCGGCCGAGACGGCGGCTGAGGATCAGACGACGGGATGGGGGGACTTGTACGAGTTGGTGATCCCGTCGTTCATGTCGGTGGATGGGTTGTTGCGCTATTGGCGGAAGGTGGACGAGGGGGGGTGACGATTGCAGGACGTTACGGGGGCGTGGTGAAGATGGCGGTGGTAGGGGTGGGTTGGAGGTGGACGTGGAAGGAGGCGCCGCGGCCGATGGCGCTGGTCACGCTGATGGCGCCGCGGTGGCGTTCGACGATTTCCTGGCAGATGGCCAGGCCCAGGCCGCTGCCAGGCGCCTGGGATTGACGGGCGGCGTCGCCGCGGAAGAAGCGTTCGAAAAGTCGCACCTGGTCTTCGGGGCTGATGCCGCGGCCGGTGTCGCTGACCGTCAGTACGACCCAGGGGCGGTCGTGGTCTGTTTGCAGCCGGGTGCGCATGGTGACGGCGCCGCCGGCGGGGGTGTAGTTCATGGCGTTGGCCATCAGGTTGGTTGTCACCTGAATGAGCATTTGACGGTCGCCCAGGACGGGCGGCAGATCAGGCTGTAGATCGGCTGTCAGATGCAGGTTGCGTTCGTCGAACAGGCCGGCGCGCTGTTCGACCAATTCCTCTATCAGTTCGTTCAAGTCCAGGGGCGTGAGAACGAGCTGCACTTTGCCCATGTCGAGCCGCGATAGATCGAGCAGGTCTTCGATGAGCCTCGACAGCAGATTGGTTTCACGGGCGATCACATCCAGGTTTCGTTGCCAGTGCTGCGGCTGTTCGCGGTTGAGCAGGTTCAAATAGAGTTTGATGTTGGCCAAAGGCATACGCAGTTCGTGTGAGACGTTGGAGACGAACGTGCTTTTGAGGCGATCAAGCTCTTTGAGTCGTTCGTTGGCGGCTTTCAGTTCGGCGGTGCGCACGGCGACGCGCTCCTCGAGCTGGTAGGCGTGACGCTGCACTTCTTCGTAGAGGGAGACGCGCTGGATGGCGCTGGCGGCGATGTTGGCGACGGCGGTGAGAATGCGCACATTGTCGGCATCGAAGGTGTGCGCCCGCGCCGCCCACAGGGCGCCGATGGCGGCGCCGTCCACCAGCAGCGGGGCGCAGGCCACGGCCACGTGGGGCAGGGACGCGGCGTCGGGCAGCGGCCACTGGTGCCGGCCCGGCGCGGCCATGTAGGGTGAGCCGAAGGTCATCGTTTGTGCGGTGATGCTGTTGGGAGCGGGCGCACGCTGACCCTGGGCAGAGGACCACAGACCCTGGGCGGCCTCGACGACCAGATCGTCGCTGCTTACGTCGCGCAGAACCAGAATGGCAGCCTCGGCCTCGACCAGGGCCATGACCTGTGCGAGGATGACGGGGAGCATGGCGCTGCGCGTGGGTGCGGCGCGTACGGCTTCGCTGATGGCCAGGATCGCTTCACGCTCCAGGGTGCGCAGCTTGTGGTCGCTGATGTCTTCGACGGTGCAGTCGAGGTAGGCCTGATCGGGGGTGGATTGGGAGTCGGAGGTGTCAGCTTGGGCCAGGGTGGCGCTGAGCGAGGCCCAAAGACGACCGCCGCCGGCGCGCCGCAGGGGCGCTTGGATCTGCGCGACGCGGCCTTGCGCCTGCACCTGATCTACGACTGCCTGCCAGGCGTTGGGATGAGGGAAGAGGCTGGCAATTTGGGTGGTTTCGGGGCCGAACATGGCGAGAAAGGCGGCGTTGGCCATGAGCAGTTCGCCGGTGCTGTCGGGGGTGCAGCGAAAGACGCCGATAGGGACGTTTTCCAGCAGCGTTTGATAGCGGCGCTCGCTGTGCTGGAGCAGGCGCTCGACATGCTTGCGCTGGCTGATGTTGCGCAGGAAGATCAGACGGCCGGTGACGCGCCCGCGCCGATCTTCGAGCGGGGAGATGCGCAGATCGAAGTAGCGCCGGTTGGGGCCGGAACCGAGCGAGATTTCCTCTTGCGTTTCCATGACGGTGCGATAGCGGGCGACCAGGTGCGGCTGACTTTCGAGAAAGCGCAGCATTGGCTGTCCGATCACTTCGTTGGCGCGGTAGCCCATCATGCTGAGGGCCATCGGGTTGATGTCCACCACGCGGTCGTTGGCGTCGAGAACGACGACGCCATCTATCATATTTTCGATCAATTCGTCGCGTGCAACGGGGGCGATGTCGAGCAGGCGGAAGCGGTAGACGCTCCAGATGACCATCAATCCGGTGAGATTGAGGCTGACGGTGGTGAGATCGAGATGGGGCAGTGGGCTGAGATCGAAGACGAAGAGCAGGTTGGCGATCCAAGGGAGGGCCGCGGCGAGGATGATGGTGATGATCTGGCCGCGGTAGAAGGCAGGGGAACGCAGGAGGATGCGCAGCAGCCAAAAGACACCGGTCGCAACCAGGATGTAGGTGTAGACGATGTAGACCCAAAACCAAAGGCCGTAGGTGGCGGCGACGACGGCGAAACCGCCGCTGACGTCGAGCCAGTAGTCGGCGTAGACGAGGCGATGGATGTGGTTCGTCCAGACCAGGCCGAGGGTGAGTGCGGGGATGAGGGTTGTCAGCAAGACGCGCCAGGGCGTGATTCGAACGGCGGCGCCGATATAGGTCAGGGTGAAGGCGAGCCAGGCAAGGGGGATGACGACGACGCCGATGAATTCGACCTGGATCCAGAGGAATTTGGTCTGCAAGTCGGCGGCGAGAAGTTCGGCGACGTAGGCAAATGACCATTCGCTGACGGCAAGCATGAGCAGGGCAATGGCAGTCGCTCCGGCGGCGGGACGGCGCCTCCAGGCGATCCAGACGAGAACGGCGGCGATGACGCCGGAGAGAAGCAGGAGTGTGACGTGAAGTTCCAGGTTCCACAGTTGCATGTGGGTTTCTCCCTTGGCAATCGGTGTGCTGATGGAAGTATAGCAGAGGAAAGAGGAAAGAGGAAAGACGGGAGGGAAGAGAGTGGGGAGGGGAGGATGTGCTGCGGGGGGATGCCCGCCCGGCTGGGGGGAGTGCCGGGCGGGCGCAGGGGGAGGGTTAGCGGTTCTTGCGCATGACGGGGACGAAGATCTTGCTGCTTCTGGTTAGTTCGGTGGGGCCGAAGAGCAGGCCGTCTGGTTGGGTCTGGAGCCAGTACCAGTAGGGCTGGCCCTGCAAGGCGGTGGCGTCGTTGACCTGATAGGTGCCGTTGCCGATGGGCACGATCTGCTGCGTGATGCGCAGGAGGTCGCTGCCGTTGGGGTCGGTGGAACGGTAGATGTGGTAGCCGGCGAGACCGCCTTCGTTGAGGACGACCCAGCGGACGAGGACGACGTTGGTCTGCCACTGGGCGGTGAAGCTGACGATGCTGAAGCCCGTGGGCAGGACGTAGCCGAAGTCGAGGTTGCCCTGATGCTGACCGGCGCTGAGGGTGGCCGTGAGTTGGCCGGGGGTGGTGCGGGCGGCGGTCGGCGCGTTGAGGACGCTCGGCATTGTCACCGTGTAGACGCCCGGGGTCAGGTTGGAGACGCTGTAGAAGCCGGTGATGGTGGTGGTGCGGGTGATGACCAGCCCATTTGGCCCGTAGATCGTCACCGGAGCGCCGGAGATGCCGACCGTTTCGCCTGGATCGTGAGCGCCATTGCCGTTGGTGTCGAGGAAGGCCATGCCGCTGAGCGAGGCCGCACCGAAGGCGACGATCTGATCGCCGAAGTTGGCGCTGGCGCTGCCGCCGGCGGGTACGCTGACGGGGACGTCATTGGGGGTGGTGCTCAGGAAGCCTGACGGGTCGGTTTCGCGCACGGTGTAGTTGCCGGGCGGCACGTTGGTGAAGAGGTAGCTGCCGTCGCTGGCTGTGACGGTGGAGGCAACCAGGGTGTTGCTGTTGTCGTACAAGCCGACGGTGACGCCGGCCAGGCCGTTTTCGCTGAACTGCTGTGTGCCGTTGCTGTTGACGTCATTGAAGACGACGCCGCTGACTGTGCCGATCAGACGGTCGCCGAAGTTGGCGACGGCGGCGCCGCCGGCGGGGACATTGACACTCACATCGTTGGGGGTCGTGCTCGACCAGCCGGTGGGGTCGGTCTCGCGCACGGTGTAGGCGCCAGGGGCGACGTTGCGGAAGATGTAGGAGCCGTCGCCGGCGGTGGTGGTGGTGGCGATGACGCCACCGGTGCCGGGGTCAACCAGTTGCACGGTGACGCCTGCCAGGCCGTCCTCGCCGGGGTCTTGCAGGCCGTTGCCATTGAGGTCGTCGAAGACGACGCCGCTGACGGCGCCGATCAGTTGATCGCCAAAGTCGGCGTGACCGAGGCCGCCGGGCGGCACCGTTACGGCGACCTGGTTGGGGGTGGTGCTGGTCCAGCCGGTGGGGTCGGTCTCGCGCACGCTGTAGTTGCCGGGCGTGACGTTGGTAAAGAGGTAGGAGCCATCGCCGGCGGTGGTGGTTGTGCTGACCAGCGTTCCGCCGCTGGTGTAGAGGCCGACGGTGACGCCGCCCAGGCCGGCTTCGCCAGGCTCCTGGACGCCGTTGCCGTTGAGATCATCAAAGACGACGCCGGCGACGGTTCCTTGCAGGTTGTCGCCGAAGTTGGCGCTGGCGCTGCCGCCGGCCGGCACACTGACGGCTACATCGTTGGGAGTGGTGGAAGCGTAACCGGCGGGATCGGTTTCGCGCACGATGTAGGGGCCAGGCGTGACGCCGGTGAAGATGTAGCTACCGTCGCCCGCCGTGGTGGTCGTGGCGACGACCAGGCCGGTGGTGGAGTCAATCAGTTGGACGGTGACGCCGCCCAGGCCGCCTTCGCCAGGGTCTTGCACGTCGTTGGCGTTGGTATCGCCAAAGACGACGCCGGAGACGACGCCGTCGAGGCGGTCGCCGAAGTCGGCGCTGGCGCTGCCGCCTGGCGGGACGCTGACGGGCACGATGTTGCTGGTGGTGCTGCTGTAGCCGGCTGGATCGGTTTCGCGCACAGTGTAGGCGCCGGGGGTGACGCTGCTGAAGAGGTAGGAGCCGTCGCCGGCGGTGGTCGTCGTACCGACCAGCGTTCCGCCGCTGTCGTAAAGGCCGACGGTGACGCCGCCGATGCCGCTTTCGCCGGGATCTTGCAGGCCGTTGCCGTTGGCGTCGTCGAAGACGGCGCCGACCACTGTGCCGATCTGTTGATCGCCGAAGTTGGCGCTGGCGCTGCCGCCGGCGGGTACGCTGACCGGGACGCTGTTGGGGGTGGTGGAGGTGAAGCCGGCTGGATCTACTTCGCGCACGACATAAGCGCCCGGCGTCACGCCAGTGAAGAGGTAGCTGCCATCAGCGGCGGTGGTGGTGGTCGCCACAACGGCGCCAGTGGTTGGGTCGAGCAGTTGAACGGTGACGCCGCCCAGACCGCCTTCGCCGGGGTCTTGCAGACCGTTGGCGTTGGCATCGTCATAGACAACGCCAGACACCAGGCCGTCGAGGCGGTCGCCGAAGTTAGCATTGGCGCTGCCGCCAGCCGGCACGCTGACGGGAACGATGTTGCTGGTGGTACTGTTGTAGCCGGCGGGGTCGGTTTCTCGCACCGTGTAGGCGCCGGGGACGACGCCGGTGAAGAGATAGCTGCCGTCGCCCGCCGTGGTGGTGGTGGCGACCAGCGTCCCGCCGCTGGTGTAGAGGCCGACAGTCACGCTGCCAATGCCGCTTTCGCCGGGGTCTTGCAGGCCGTTGCCATTGGCGTCGTCGAAGACTACGCCGGAGACGGCGCCTTGCAGTTGATCGCCGAAGTTGGCGGTGGCGGCGCCGCCGGAGGCGACGCTGACCGGAACGTCGTTGCCGGTGGTGCTGGTGTAGCCGGCGGGGTCGGTTTCGCGCACGATGTAGGCGCCGGGGGTGACGCCGGTGAAGGTGTAGCTGCCGTCGGGGTTGGTGAGGGTGGAGGCGATGACGGCGCCTGTGGTCGGATCAACGAGCTGGACGAGGACGCCGCCCAGGCCGCTCTCGCCGGGGTCTTGCAGGCCGCTGCCGTTGGGGTCATCGAAGACCACGCCGGAGATCGTCCCTTGCTGCTGATCGCCGAAGTCGGCGATGCCGACGCCGTTGGGCGGCACGCTGACAGCGACCGTGTTGGGAGTCGTGCTGGTGTAACCAGTGGGGTCGGTTTCGCGCACGGTGTAGGCGCCGGGGGTGACGCTGCTGAAGATGTAGTTGCCGCTGGCGTCGGTCACGGTGGTGGCGACGAGGGAACCGCCGCTGTCGTAGAGGCCGACGGTGACGCCGCTGATGCCCGGTTCGCCGGGGTCTTGCAGACCGCTGCCGTCAATGTCCTCGAAGACTGTGCCGACGACTGTCGCGACTTGCTGATCGCCGAAGTTGGCGTTGGCGCTGCCGCCGGCGGCGACGCTGATGGGGACATCGTTGGGGGTGGTGCTGGTGAAGCCGGCGGGGTCGGTTTCGCGCACGATGTAGCTGCCGGGCGGGACGCCGGTGAAAGTGTAGCCGCCGCTGGCGTTGGTGGTCGTCGTGGCGACCACGGCGCCGGTGGAGGGGTCAATCAACTGCACGGTGACGCCGCTGATGCCCGGTTCGCCGGGGTCTTGCAGGCCGTTGCCGTTGTTGTCGTCGAAGACGACGCCGGAGACCGTGGCGGTGGGTTGGTCGCCAAAGTCAACCGTGCTGACGGCGCCGCCAGCGACACTGACCGGGACGGTGTTGGGGGTGGTGCTGGTGTAGCCGGCGGGGTCGGTTTCGCGCACCAGGTAGGGGCCGACCGGGACATTGGCGAAGTTGTAGGCGCCGCTGCCGTTGGTCGTGGTGGTGGCCACCACCACATCATCGGGCGTGCCGAGGATGCCATCGGGGCCGGGACCGAGCAGATCAACCGTGACGCCGCTGAGCGGTGTTTCGCCGGGGTCTTGCACGCCGTCGCCATCCAGATCCGAGAAGACGACGCCGGCGACGCTGCCGGTGGTCGGTTCGTCTTCGAAGTCGCGTCCGACGACATCCTGCCCCAGGCCCAGGGTCACGGCGATGTTGTCGGGATTGGATTGGTCGGCGTCGGCGACGCTGGTGTAGCCGGCGGGATTGGTTTCAACGACCTGGTAGGGGCCAGGTTCGAGGTTGGTGAAGGTGTAGAAACCGGTGATGCTGGTCGTTGTGGTGACGACGACATCGTCGGGCGTGCCGAGAATGCCGTCGCCATCGCCCCAGGTGAGGGTGACGAGAACGCCGGCCAGGCCCGGTTCGCTGGCGGCGCATTGCCCATCGCCGCCGCCGACGCAGACGACGCCGCTGATGCTGCCCGGGGTCTGCTGGTAGCCAAAATCGAGGCCGGTGATGTTGCTGTTGACGGTGATGGGGACGCCTGGCGTTTCGGCCGCCGTATAGTCCGAGCGGGGCAGATCGGTTTCGGCGGCGTCGAGCAGCGTGCAGACGCTGCCGGCGGGAATACCGGCGACAGTCCAGACGCCCGTGCCATTGGTGGTTGCGACGACCGTACCAAAGTCGCACACCAGTGTGACATCCACGCCGGCGAAGCCTGGCTCGCCATCGTCGTTGCCGTTGTCATTCTGGTCATCGTAGACGCGGCCGCTCAGGGTGTAGAGCGAAGCGCCGCCGGGTGGATCGTAACGATAGCCGAAGTCGGCGGTGAGGACGGTTCCGCCGCCGCTGACGGCGGCCCGGCTGGTGTGATCGAGAGAGCCGAAGTTGTCATAGGTTTGATCGAAGTCGGTGGGCAGGGTGGATGGGTTGACGACGGTGATATAGTTGCCGTTTGGCAGACCACCGAAGAGGTAGTTGCCGACGGCATCGGTGACCTGGGCGGCGAGGAAGGTATCGCCTGCGCTGAGGATGCCGTTGTTGTCGTTGTCCTGGTAGAGGCTGACGGTGACATCGGCCAGGCCAGGTTCGCCCGCATCCTGCACCCCGTCGGCGTCGGCGTCGTTCCA
>CAZOLV010000031.1:0-43042 GCA_964580725.1 uncultured Anaerolineae bacterium
GGTGCGCAGGGCGCGCTGCAACAGGCGCAGGACAATCACATCCTTGATCCCACGCGCCTCCGGCATACGCGCAGCCCTTCCTCGCCAAAGCGCAACTCCAGGCCCAGCTCGATGCCGCTGAGCACCCCCTCGCGCTCACCCTGTTCCAGCCCGATTCGAATGCCTCGCTCGATACCTCGCTCGATGCCTCGCTCGATACCTCGCTCGATGCCTCGCTCGATACCCTCCTGAATACCTTCCCGCAGACCCTGCTCCCTGCCGCGCTGAATCACCGTGCGTTCCCAACTGGTGATGTATTCCATTTTCCCTGTCGCCTCCTCGCTCTCCAATACCTCGTTCCATACCTCATTTTGGAGGTCCTCCGGCAGCTTCATGACCCAGTCAATGAAGCGCAGCAGATTTACAGCTTTTGCCACAAAACGCAGGCTGGAGGCAACGTCAAGCCAGTGTTTGCTGCGCGTGGTGACCAAGCGGGCGCACCGATGTTTCGTTTGCCCTGATCTTATCCGCCGTATGACCAGGGCGATTCCCACAGGTTCAAGGGGACGAAGGGGTCGGGACGCATCCCGGCCTCCAGCACGTCGGCGATGATGAGGGTGTGATCGCCGCAGTCCTGCATGGTACAGACGTTCTGACATTCGATCCAGGCGGCCGCATCCACGAAGAGCGGGCAGGCGGTTTCGCCAGGCCGGCAGCCAAAACCGTTGAACATGTCGCTGTCGAAACCGGTGTGGGCGTAGCTGAAAAAGGCCTGGGCAATGTCGCTCTGTTCACGGATCAGGATGTTGAGAGCAAAGACCTTGCTGTTCAGGATGTGCTGCAGAATGCGTGACGTCGCACGGAGCGCGATAGCCAGGCGCGTTGGCTCGAATGAGGTTTGCATCGCCCAGCTGACTGTCGCCGCATGCAGCCCTTTGGAATCACGCGTTGTGATGATGTAAACACCGTAGGAAAGGCGGCGTAACACCTCGACGCGCGTTGCGGTCAATTCCGAATGGCTCATGATGATCTCCTCTTGATCTGTTTGTCGAATGCGTTTGTCTAATTCCGGCGCGACTACCAGAGACTGCCGCCCTGTTTGTGATCCAGGGAACGCTCGATCTCGTCGCGCCAGTCGCTGAAATGATCGGCGCAGGCGCGCAGCAGGCCAAAGCAGCCAGTCATCATCTGATCGCCATGCGGCGCGGCCAGGTGCAGGGGCAGGCGCGTCTGCTGAAGCAGGGCGCGGCGCGGGCCGACGGCGGCCAGGAACGTCAAGGGAATGGGCGTTGTTGCGAGCACGACGGCGCCGTGTCCATGATCGGCAAAAACCGCCGCATGACTGATGGAACCGTTGGCCAGATGCTCCAGCCAACCGGCCAGCGTCTGCGCAGTGAGCAGGCCGGTGTGATGTTCGAACAGACGCACGAAGCGTCCTTCGCTGTACTGGAAAGCGAGACAATGAAAATTGCCCACGTTGGCGATCAGCGCGGAAGGCCGCGCCCTGACCAGCGCATCGTCCCAGGCGCCCAGGATGGCGGCGGGCGCCGTGTCCATGACCAACGCAGGCGCCGAGACCTGAGCGCTGGCGCTGTCGGCGGCGGCCTGCAAACGGGTCATGATGGGTGGGACAGCGGCGGTGGAAAAAGCAAAGGTGGAGAGCCGGCTGTCTGCCTGCAAGCGACCCGCCAGGTAGTCCAGTCGAAACTGACGATCGCTGACGCCGGGCGGCGCATCGCCATGATCGAACACGGCGACGGCGACGGCGTCCGGTTTCAGGGTCAGGCCGAAGGCTGCAAAGGCCTGACGGATGGGATCGAAGTCGAAGTCACACATGCGCACATGGGCGATGTCGGGTCGCTGCGCCAGGCGCGTGGTTTCGTCATCGCCGATGATTTCGATGCCCAGGTTGCGGCGCACGGCGTCCAGGTCATCGTCGAAGCTGCGCGCCGCCGCGGCGGTGGCCCAGATGGGCAGCCCGGCCTTGTGATGGTTCTCCGTCGCCCAGGCGCTGGGGCCGCCGCCCATCAGCACACCGCTGAGCAGCAGCGGCTGGCGGGCCGCAGTGGCTTGCCGAATCTGTCCGGCCACGCGCAGGGTGGGCGAGGGCATGACGAGCTTCAGACAGTTTTCGGGGTCACGGGTCGAATCGAACAGGAGGATGTCTTGGGTACCGGTGCCAATATCAACGGTCAGGATGACCATGCGTACTCCCTGTGAGCGGGGGGTGCAGGCCGGTCTTGCTGCAGGAGCGCTTGCAAACGCTGCTGTGTCAGGCTGCGCGCCGGCCGATTGTTGTGCTGTTCGTGAATCGTGATTGCTTCCTGGAGCGCCGTGATCGCTTCACGCCGGCGGCCGAGGCCGGCGAGCGAGCGGCCCAACGCCTGCAACACGACGCCGCGGCCGGCGTGGTCGCCATAGGAGGCGACGAGGGCCAGGGCCTGCTGCCCATGACTCAGCGCCTGCGCCCAAGCGCCGCGCGCCGCCAGCGTGTGGTGCATGAAGAGGTGGGCCTTGGCACAGTAGACCGAGCTATCGAGCATCTCGGCCAGCAGCAGCGCCTGCTGCAACCAGTTTTCGATTTCCACCGTATCGGCGGGCGTCAGATAGTGCTGCTCGACCTGTGCTGGGCCGCCGGCGGCCTCGATGACTGCGCCCAGGTTTGCGCGCGCGGCGTTGATCCAGGCGTCGGCCAAGAGCAGCGTTTTGTCGTTCGATGCGGCCATCTGGACAGTTTGTTTGGCGTACTGCTGCGCCGACGCGTAGTTCTCGGTGGCCAGATACACCTCTGCCAGCAGGTTGGCGGCGATGATCTGCCATCGTTCGTTGGCGCTATCCAGGGCAAGGGCCATGACCTGTTCGCCCCATTCGATCGCCTCTGCGTAGTATCCCTGGCGACTGCAGATGATGGTCAGGTAGTGCATCAGGTCGAAGCGGCGTTGTCCGTCAATCAACCAGCCGGCGGCCTCCACCAGGCCCACCAGGCAGTCTTTCCATTCGAGCCAGTGCCCGGTGCGCAGGAAGTGGGCATGCCAGGCTACGGCGACATCAACTGCCAGCGGCAGGCACCGGTGCAGGGTGACGGCCCAGTGCAACGCTCGCATGGTGTGCCCCTGGCCCGCTGCGCAGACTGTGTGATCTGCTGACCGGCACTCGAACTGCAGGGAATGCTGCAAGCTGCGCTCCAGCCCGTTCATGAATTCGGTGTTGAAGTTGATCGCTGGCGTATCATTCATGCGCACACCCTGGCCCTTTCACCCGTTCGCATCCGCCGGTTGCACAACGACGGCGCCCGGCGTTTCGATTCCAACCAGTTCGGACAGGACGAAATACTCCGTCAGGCGGTGAATGCTGTAGATCGTTTCTTTTTGTGAATGGCCAACATTGAGTAGCGAGGCGTTGACCAGTTCCTGGATGGCGCGGCAGAACTTGCTGTCGGCTGTGACGCCGCTGACGGCGGCTATGTCGCGCCAGGATGCGCCGCGCGCATCGAGCAGCGGCATGTGCACCAGCAGGCGGCGCGCCGCAGCGGAGAGACCCCGCCAGGCGTGGTTGAACAGAAAGCGGTACAGGTCATGGTTTGATTGCGCGACTTGCACCAGGTCGGTCAGCACACGATCAAGCGGCAGCGAGAAGAGCTGACCGACGACCCATTTGATGGCCAGCGGGTTGCCGTCTGTGATCCGTGCGATGCGCAGCAGGTCTTCATCGGTGGCGTGACACAGCGCTTTGATGTTGCGATCCTGACCCTCGTAGCGAATGAATTCCACGGCGTTGCGTAGATCGAGCGGGCCGACGCTGAGGGAAGTCAGTGGATCGAAGGCGCTGACGGCGTAGCGCGAGGTGATGAGGATGCGGGTGGGGTGTGAAAGCCGGTGCAGACCCATCACCAGCGCCTGGACATCGGGCGCCGTTTCCAGATTGTCAACCACGATGAGCGTGGGACAGGCGCGCAGGGCGTTGCGCACCTGCGCTTCGCGCTGTTCGATCGGCAGACCAACCAGCGAATCGAGCCGAAGGCGACGCCCCAACTCCTCGAGCAACTGTTCGTAGGAGAGGGCGGGAGTGTCCAGGCTGAACGTACGACCCCAGACGAAGCTGCGTTGCTGCACCGTGATCCACACAACGCGCTGGAAGCTGCCGGCGTAGGCCAGTTCCTCGCAGATTTCACGGGCCAGGGCGGTCTTGCCGATGCCGCCCATGCCGTCGAGGGCAACCAGCCAGCGTGCATCAGCCCCGGCCAGAAAAACGCGCAGCGCGGCCAGAATGTGGTCGGCGCCAAAGAGACGTGAGAACGTGGGCGGCGGGAGTTCGTCGAGGGTTTGCTGTTGGGCGGGGGTGAGGTGGGCGACGCGCTGTGCGTACTCTTCGGCTTGCCATAGCAACTGCGCCAGCGTCACAAGGGCGCGCTGCTGGAGCTTGAAAATGGACCGCTGCGAGAAATTGAGACTGAATGCCACTTGTGACACGGGCTGTTTTTGCACGAAATGGCGGCGTAGAACCGTCTCGCCGAGCGTGTCGCGCGTTTGCAGGCGCCGCAGGCCATCGTTCAGCACGGCGCGCATCGCCTCTGGCAGGGTCGCCGCGGGGCTGTGCCGGCGGGTGGTGTCTACCAACTGCCATCTGGCAAACGAAGTGCATTTCTGAAGTTGGCGATCATCGTTGAACGCGCGCAGAGCCTGTTTGACGAGCGTTGCCGCCGCCTGGCCGGTACCGATTTCGAGAGAAGAAGCCATGCGCCGTTGGTCCTAAGCGTGATGCGTTCGAGAAACTCCTTGCGCCTACCGCTGCAGGCAATGACGAGGGATCGCTCCAGACAATCGAGATGGTGCGCCGAGCGCCACGTGGGGCTGCGCACAATGCCACACGATCATTACAACATAACACATTATAAGATGAAGTGGGGCGCAGAGTCAAGAAAAACGGTGCGCCCAAACAAAGGCCCTGTCATGGTCGGTCCGCTGGCCAGGTCAGGCGCGCCTGTTTCGTCAAAATAGCGCGCTTGTGTGATGATAGCGGTGTGACAGCAGCAGATGGTCTTCCTACTCTGACACGACGCACCATTATCAACATGACGCGGCGACGTCAACGCCCAGGCAGCGGTAGCTCGTGCGAATTCTTGCAGGAAAGGACGACGATGATGCAATGGCCCGATCTTACGCCCGTGCTCTCGCCGATCTTGTGGGCTGTCGTTGGTGCAACGGCGACGCGCCTGTACATGCCGGAACGTTATACCCGCAATCTCGAGATTGCTGTTGGATTACAGGACACCGGGGCCGTCAAGCGCAGCCCGCGCTGGGGATCAGGAATTGACGGCGAGTCAGTTGACAGGAGACCTACCGGAGCGATAGGTCCCTGCCACTGTCTTGACAAACCCGTCCACCTATTGTAGCTTTGGTCATGCCGCGGGCGCTTTGTATTTTTGTATTTGACGACTGGCCTATCCAATTCTATAATGTACATAATGTCTTTAGGGCACACACCATGTCGTGAGGTATTGCCATATGAGCATAAAAATTGTCACTGTTGCGCAAGCCCGAAACGATTTCTCGAACCTGCTGGCGCAGACTGAACTGCTGGAGCGACGCTTCGTCATCGCGCGGCGCGGGAAACCCAAAGCGGCGTTGGACAGCATCGAAGATCTGGCGCGATTGGAGGCTCTAGAGCAGGCGGCCAATTCTTCCACCTCCGAGCGTGATCAGGCCATTCAGGCACTGCAGCAGGTCGGCCTGCCACGGCCAATGAGCGCCGAGCTGGTGGAGCGCTACGTGTATCTGACGCCCGCACAACGTGCACAAGCGCACGCGGAACTGGCGCGGCTGCGTTTCGAGCCACCTCTGAGTGAGCAGATCGTCGAAGATCGCGGCGAGGGATGAACAATCATGCCAACCTACTACCTGGACAGCAGCGCGTTGGTCAAACGTTACGTCGCTGAAACTTGGCAGTGCGTGGGTGTGCGATCTTTGCCAGAATCCTGCTCACGCCATTATTGTTTCCGAGCTCGCATTGGTAGAAGTGGGCAGTGCCTTTGCCAGGCGATATCGCCGGGGTGAGATGACAGATGAACAGCGACGCACGTTCCTGGACGCGTTTGTGTTTGACTGCGAGCATAGCTATCACTTGATCCCT
This sequence comes from uncultured Anaerolineae bacterium, assembly GCA_964580725.1. Classification (GTDB taxonomy): domain Bacteria; phylum Chloroflexota; class Anaerolineae; order SSC4; family Amarolineaceae; genus Amarolinea. The sequence continues at coordinate 6,109 of CAZOLV010000031.1, forward strand.
GTCGAACGACCTGCGATCGAACGTGGCCTCGAGTTGACTCAGCAGCATTTCCTGCGCGCCTACGACGCTGTGCAACTGGCATGTGCATTGGCGGCCAAGAATGTGTTGGCTGTCACCGGCTTATCCTCGCTGACTTTCGTGTCAGCCGACGATGGTTTGCTTGCTGCTGCCACCGCCGAGCGGTTTCAGATCGAAAACCCAAACCATTATTGACCCGGCTCCCCTCGTGAAGGTGAACGGCCTTGTCAAGTCGAGGAAAGGGCGCAGCCTCCGCCGGCAGCGGGGCGGAAGGCGCAGTCTGCCTGGGCGGCGACCCAGGGGCCATCGACGGAATAGGTGCCATCAGTTGCCATTCATTTCACAACGGACGGCATGAAGGTCTGGCGCCCGACGCGCAACAGGCCAGGCGCCGCGCCGGCTCGTCCATCCGGTGATGTTGTGGTGATGTCGTGACATCCGGGAGACAGATTTGCTGGTAACGTCACTTCTGCGTGTTCCTGGTCAATCACTGTCGCGGCGATCGGCGTGGCGTCGCCAATTTGCACTGTCATGCGATCGGCGAAATTCTCGCCTTCAAGATACAGTGTTCTTCCAGATAGGGCTACACGCCGAGCGATCGGGGTACGCCAACCGGACAGGCTAACTTCGTCAATTTCTGCCCATGTGCGCGCATGATCGGCATCGCCGGCCATGCGAAATGCGATCTTGACCGTTTGCCCGCGAAACGGCGTCATGTCAATCCAGACATGCTGCCAATCATCGGCCGATTCACTGCTTGTCCAAACCGTGTCGCCCGCGATCGTCAACAGCAGGGGATCGGGAATTCCTGCGCTCACTTGCCCATAGCGATAGAAGAACGACAGAGTGGGCGCGGGCATATCGGCAGGGATCGAGATTGTCTGGCGTAACTGCGAGTCACCGGGCTGGTTGGCGATCTTCATATCGGCTACAGCGCCTGACGTGGCAATCAGCAAGCGTTGGTTAGGGGTATCAACCAATCCGGCGCTGACAGGGAAATAGGTGTCGTAATCCAATTCGGCAGACCACGTATCACCGCCGTCAGTCGTGACCCAGTGGGCAAGACCAAGACCATTGTAACTTTGCAGGCTCGAAGTGAGGCCAAAGGCATGAACGACACCGCGGCCATCATCGAGTAAGAATGTCTCAATGAATCGAGGCACGGATGGAGAGCGCCAGAGTGTCCAGGTCGCGCCCCAATCACGAGAGTGCAGCGTACCAACGCTACACCCATCCGCCCTGCAGACGTCTGCTCCCAATACCAACTGGCCCGTTGGGCTGACAGCCAGACTCATGTTAGTGATGAACGTGACTGTCTCTGGCGCGCTCCATAGAACACGCGGGGATGACCAGGAGCCATCTGTTCCCAGGGATGACTGCATGATTCTGATCCATCCCGGCGCTGGCGTGTTTGTTTGTCTTTCAGCCCACAACACGAGAAGTACATCCGCTGGCGCGGAGGTGGTGACAAGCCCGGTAATCCGATCGGGATCATACGATAGTATGCGTTGCGGAGGAGTCCAATTGCCGTCAGCATTTTGCTTCATGAATTGAAGTCTGACGGGACATTCAAAACAGCCCATTACCAGCCTCAATTGGCCTGTAGTCGTGGCGGAGAGATGTATGGGTTCGACATACGGTGACGGAGATGCGATACGGGTTGGCTCCGACCAATCGCCATTGGGCTGTTTTTGCAGATAAAGGAGCGGGTACTGATTACCGGAAGAGACCTGCATCACTGCATGGACAGCGCCGTCTCCAGTTGCTGTGAGACTATGGATGCTCCAATCGAGGGAAAGGGTAACCGGTTGGGACCAATCACCTCCTGGCGGCCGGTGACGGTACACGGTGTGCATTTGTGAATAATGTGGGGACAGGTAGATGATATGTTGTTCCCCGTAGGAATCCGCCGTCACCGCCAGCGGCGAACTCCAACTGGCACGGTCTTCGTTGAATATCTCGATATTCTGGAGGGTGCTTGGGCGTCCCAAGCGCACTGCATGAGCCCCGCTGCGACCATGATACGCTGTGGTAGGCGTGAATACGCCCGAAAAAGACCATCCGGCTGCGCCCTGTTCGAATCCGCCATTGTTTACCAGATTTGTTGCACCAGGTAGAACGAATTCGAAGTCAGGTATAGTAACACGTTGAAAACCTCGAATGGGCGAGTTAGCGTAACCTGATTGCCGCGCCTGAAGAGTGCGTGGATATACCGCGGCAAACAGCAGATCAAAGTAGCCGCTGCGGTAATTGGCGGCAAACGGTCCTTGCCAGTTTTGATCAAGGGCATAGACGCGCGCACCTGGTAGAAGCACACCTCGCGCGTCGCGCGTCTCGCCTTGAATTTTCATGGCATAGACCGATATCTGAGTATCCTGTGTGTCTGGCCACGGTTCAACGTTGAGCGCGTGATCGCGCGCTCGCGCCCGGAAACTATAGGTGAAGCCTGGCGATACATTTTGCGTAATTGTTGCACGCCCGTTCGTATCAGGCGCCAGATTGCTGGCAATATCGTACCAGGGGTTGTTATTCACACGCATTTGGACATCGAAGGAGGCAATCCCAGCGCCCTGCCCGTCGCTGCCGCTGACTGTAATGGTCAATGGCGATACATCAGTCATTTGGGTCTGTGGAGGTAATGGTTCGACGGCGCCGTCTGGCGGGGTAACATCGAATGAGCGCCAGTCGGGGTTTGCATCGAGCAGAGATGCGGTGATAGCAAGCGGGTTCCCACCTGTTATCGGTACCCGTTGCAAACGCAGCGAACTGAGATAGAGTCGGTTATCTCGAATGACATACTCCGTTCGTGTAAACGCCAACCAATTGCCATCCCCGGTCCAACTGCCCATCCAGGCATCTACGAGCGCTGTTGCCGGATCGTATACGGTGTGGAGCCCTGAGCCATCAATCGCCACAACCGCGATTTCGTTCCATTGATCACCGTCAGCATCGTAATCGAAGGCAAGAAAGCGACCGTCCGGTGACCAGGTCACATTCTCGATGTACCGCAGCGGCGCCGAAATGGTTCGCGCATTGGCGCCATTGGAGTCGGCCAGAACAATGCTGCCATAATAGCCGTTGATGCGTATCCAAGCCAGCTTTGAGCCATCGGGCGACCAGGCTGGGTCAACATCTGGCATTTCATGATCGGTTATCCGACTGGAATTCGACCCATCTGTGTTGGCAACGTAAATATCAAGATTGTCATCGCGATCTCGTACGTAGGCGATACGGGTACCCTGTGGCGATAGGGCTGGCTGACTTTCATCATCGCCTGACAACGTCACCTGACGCAAATTCGAGCCGTCCGCCCGCACGGTGAAAATGTCCAGGTTTTCGTTACGATTCGAAACGAACGCAACCTGCGTGGCGGCGCAGTCAAAAGATGGCAACCCATCACTCCCTGTATGATTTGTGAGACGCGTCAGGTGGCTTCCATCGCCGCCGGCCGTGTAGATCTCCCAGTTGCCGTCACGGTACGATTGAAAAACGACCCGCGTCCACTCGCCCATACCAGAAGGCGCTACATGATCATCGGCGTCAGGCAATGTGTCGAGATTACCTGGCGCGAGTGACGCAAGGCTCAGCGGGTTGTGGAAATCAGTCCAGGTGTGGGCTTTGATTTCGCCTGGCGGCGGCGGTGTGGCCGGCGCTGAGACGGGCAGCCGTGCAATGAACGTCAGCAGAAGTATGGTGTAAGCAAACGAACGCCACATGGTACACCTCGATTCCCATTATACCCTACTCTACCCTACCCTGCACCTGGCAAGTTACCCAGGGGTAGTGACACAGGTCACTCTTGCGGCGCGCTGACAATCTCCGCGGCAGACTGAGGCCCAGCCGATTCTGCCACCTGTGCGATCCCGTACAGCGCCTTGACTGTCGCGTAGACCCACCCCATCTCGCGGCGACAGAGGTAGCCGGCGAAGGCAATGCCGCCAGGCGAGGTCGCGTCGAAGGGCTGCCAGTGCCTGGCGCTGACCTCAGTAATAGCGCTGATTTGATCCAACAGGGTGGTGTTCATAAATATCTCAGGCGATCGCCAGGATCGGTGTGACCGTTCAGGCGCGGATGATGGCGACGGCGCGGCCGGCCGGGGTGAGGCCGGGGGTTGTCGTGGTGCGCTCGGCGATGCGCGGCTGGTTGGCGCGCTGATCGAAGATCACCAGCCAGCCGCTGTCGAGACCGAGACCGGCCAGGTAGGCGTCGAGCTGGTTCAGCCCCTTGCTGAGCGGGTCCGGCTCGCCGTCGCGCCAGGTCTTGAGTTCGATGGCCAGGCGCACATCGCCATAGCGCAGGAGAATGTCCAGCCGCCCCATGCCCACCGCGTACTCGCGCTGCAGACTGCCGCCGCCGTTGACCACGCGGTGCAGAAAGGCCATGAGCACCAGGTGGGACGCGACTTCGTGGTAGGGCGCGCTCTTGAGCAGGGCCTGGCCGTGCTCGCGCCAGAAGGCCAGGAACGCGTCGAGCAGGCGCTCCGGGTCCAGGGCGCCGTCGGGTTTGAGCCAGGTTGGCGCGATGCGGGGCAAGGTGTCCTGGGTACTCTGCGCTAGCACGCGCGGAATGACCTCGCGATAGATGGGGTTGGCAATGGTCAGCCCGCCGTCCGGATCGCGGCGCACCAGGCCGAGATCGAGGAGAAAACGGCGATCGTCCTGGGGCACATCGCCCAGGGTCAGACCAGCGAGCATCGGTTCGATGATGCGGCGCACGCGCGGCTCGCGCAGTCGTTCGGCCAGGCTGTCGAGATGGGTGTCCTGGCGTTCGATCAGGATTTCTTTGGCCCGCTCGATGATCTCCGGGGTGATGGGCTGGCCGGGGTCTGGCGCCAGCTTTTCCACGGCCTGTCGCGCCAGGGCGTTGACCAGCCAGGGCTGGCCTTGCGTCAGCTCGAAGGCGAGCGCAGTGGCCGCAGGCGTGAACTGCTGGCCGGTATCATCCGTATGCTGCTGGTACAGCGCCGTCACGTCTTGAAGAGAAAAGCCCTCGAGGGTCAGCGAATCGGCCTTGATGTTGAAGGGGCTGGCGGTGTGCAGCCGTTCGCTGCCGCCGGAGGCCACCTTGTAGTCGCGCACATCGCGCATGCCGATCAGGGCCAGCGACCAGGGGAAGGCTGCCGGGCGATCATTGTAGCCATCGCGCAGTTGGCGCAGTACCAGAATCAGGGTTTCATCCTGTAGCGAATCAATCTCATCCACGAACAAAACGAGGGGTCGTGACAGGGCCTGGGTCCAGGCTTTGAGCGCGGCGCTGATGCGCCCGCCGACTGGGGCTTCCGGCCAGGGGGGAGGCCAGAATTCGGCCGGCAGCCGTGCGGTAACCCGCGTTTGCCAGACGCTCATGATGGCCTGTTCGGCCACATCGGGCTGATGGTTGAACGCCGAGCCGGTCTCGACCGAGAGCAAGACAGCCGCATACTGTCCCTGGGCGGTCAGTTCCTGGGCCAACGCCCACATCGTGGTCGTTTTGCCCGTTTGCCTGGGGGCGTGCAGCACGAAATAGGTCTGTTGGTCTATCAGCTTTTTGACGTCCGGCAGGCGTGCGGCGGTCGGCAACATGTAGTGAATATCGGCGCGACACGGCCCGGCGACATTGAACCAGCGTGGCATGGTAAGACTCCTTTGACGGTAGGCTCTGAGGAGATTATACACCAGGTTCTGGCAGGGGGTGCAATTCTCGGACCTGGATCGGGTACAGGCCGAGACAGCCGCGGACAGTCCCGTCTCTTGACATGTAGAGCGGCTTATTGCAGTCCTCGCGCGCCAGCGAGTGGTGGGGCGCCTGTAGAAGGCTTGCGCATCGAGGCGCGGCGCACCGGCATCGGCAATCGTTTATTGACAGCCCTGCACACTGGCCCACGTGCAGACTATCTTGCAGGTTTTGTGCAGTAAGTGTGCAGTCTCAAGCGACCAAAACCGGGTAGAATGACCCGTTAGTGACATGAAATTGGGGAATTAGCAAACTCTTCTCGCGATTTGAAGAATCACGATTGCAGGAGGCAGGGTAAGGTGGACGGATTCGTCAAGACGATGAAAGATCGCAGCCTCCGCCGGCGGCGGGGCGGAAAGCGCAGTGCGCGTGGGCCGCGGCCTGGCCAGGAGATGACGGATGGTCGAAGAAAACAGACATGGCCTCGCCAAAAAGCGCATCCAGGTCGTCATCCGAAAGTCCGGTGAATTTCTCGCTGATAGCTCACCCCTGGTGGGGCTGCTCAGGCGCGGATGATGACGACGGCGCGGCCGGCCGGGGTGAGGCCGGGGGTCGTCGTGGTGCGTTCGGCGATGCGCGGCTGGTTGGTGCGCTGATCGAAAATGACCAGCCAGCCGCTGTCGAGACCGAGACCGGCCAGGTAGGCGTCGAGCTGGTTCAGCCCCTTGCTGAGCGGGTCCGGCTCGCCGTCGCGCCAGGTCTTGAGTTCGATGGCCAGGCGCACATCGCCATAGCGCAGGAGGATGTCCAGCCGCCCCATGCCCACCGCGTATTCGCGCTGCAGACTGCCGCCGCCGTTGACCACCCGGTGCAGAAAGGCCATGAGCACCAGGTGGGGTGCGACTTCGTGGTAGGGTGCGCTCTTGAGCAGGGCCTGGCCGTGCTCGCGCCAGAAGGCGAGAAATGCCGCCAGCAGGCGCTCCGGGTCGAGGGCGCCGTCGGGCTTGAGCCAGGTTGGCCGTTGGAATGGAAGCGTTGCCAGGGGCGTCGAAGCCAGCACGTGCGGAATGACCTCGCGATAGATGGGGTTGGCAATGACCAGGCCCACTGCTGGATCATACCGAGCCAGGCCCAGGTCGAGCAGAAAACGTATGTCGTCCTGGGGCACATCGCCCAGGGTCAGACCGGCGAGCATCGGTTCGATGATGCGGCGCACGCGCGGCTCGCGCAGCCGTTCGGCCAGGCTGTCGAGATGGGTATCCTGGCGTTCGATCAGGATTTCTTTGGCCCGCTCGATGGTCTCCGGGGTGATCGGCTGGGCGGGGTCTGGCGCCAGCTTTTCCACGGCCTGTCGCGCCAGGGCGTTGACCAGCCAGGGCTGGCCTTGCGTCAGCTCGAAGGCGAGCGCAGTGGCCGCAGGCGTGAACTGCTGGCCGGTATCATCCGTATGCTGCTGGTACAGCGCCGTCACGTCTTGAAGAGAAAAGCCCTCGAGGGTCAGCGAATCGGCCTTGATGTTGAAGGGGCTGGCGGTGTGCAGCCGTTCGCTGCCGCCGGAGGCCACCTTGTAGTCGCGCACATCGCGCATGCCGATCAGGGCCAGCGACCAGGGGAAGGCTGCCGGGCGGCGAAAGTAACCTTCACGCAGTTGACGCAGAACGGCAACCAGCGCTTCGTTCTGCAGCGCGTCAATTTCATCAAGGAAGATGACCAGGGGGCGCGGTGATGCCTGCGCCCAGGCATCGAGTGCAGCAGCCAGGCGCGTGCCTGGCTCGGCGGTGGGCCAGGGCGGTGGGCGCAGCTCGGCCGGCAAAAAGAAGGCCGCCGCTCGCTGCCAGGAGTTCAGAATGGCCAGCTCTGCGGCGCCGGGATCGTTGTTGAAGGCTGCACCGACTTCGGCCGAGAGCAGAACTGCGGCAAAGCGCCCGGCCGCGGCCAATGCGCGCGCCAGGGCGATCATGGCGGTCGTTTTCCCCGTCTGGCGCGGCGCGTGAATCACGAAATAGCTCTGTTGCTCGATCAGCGGCATCACCTGGGGGACACGGGCCAGAGGCGGCAGCATGTAATGAATGTCCGGGTTGCACGGCCCGGCGACATTGAACCAGCGTGGCATGGTAAGACTCCTTTGACGGTAGGCTCTGAGGAGATTATACACCAGGTTCTGGCAGGGGGTGCAATTCTCGGACCTGGATCGGGTACAGGCCGCTATGAGTGTGCGCGGAGACGGTATCCATACCGGGCCATACGGGAGCGAATCTCCATTCATGCTGATCGAGTGAAATACTGGCGCCGAAAGAAACGAGGCCGAGAAGTGGCGATCTACGGCAAGGTGGCCTGGGTGCAGGTTGTGTACAGTATCTGTGCAGTTCCACGCGCTCTCGATGTGCTACAATGCTTGCGAAGGCGGGTGTCGCCGCGGCGCTTGCTCTCACCCGGACACGGCGACGCTGGCGGTGACACCCCTCGGCCGCTCCAGATCAGCCGGCCGGCTTGTCTGGAGCGGCGCTGAACCCGCTCTTCTACCTCTCGTGAGTAGCCGGGTCCCCAGGCTGCTCACACCCCCCGTATCACGCCGATCGGCGCCCCAGGTACGCTTCGACGATGCCGGGATCGTTACGCAGTGCAGCGGCCGGACCCGCCTGCACGATGCGACCGCCCTCGAGCACATGGGCGTAGTCGGCAATCTGCAGGGCTTTGCGCGCATTCTGTTCCACCAGAAGAATCGTCGCCCCCTGCGCCTTCAAGTCGGCGATGATGCGGAAAATCTCCTGTACGAGCAGTGGCGCCAGACCCAATGACGGCTCGTCCAACATGACGAGCTGCGGCCGCGCCATCAGGGCACGGCCAATCGCCAACATCTGCTGCTCGCCCCCTGATAGCGACCCCGCGACTTGCCGGCGCCGCTCGCGCAGACGCGGAAACCGCACATAGGCCGCCTCCAGATCGCGCTGAATGCCGGCGCGATCCCGTCGCATGACCGCGCCAAGCAGCAGATTCTCCTCGACCGTCAGCGGCGCCAGCACCTGCCGTCCCTCCGGCGCTTGAATCAGCCCCAGAGCCGCAATGCGCTCAGGTCGCCAGCCGGTGATTTCGCGCCCGTCGAAGTGAATCGTTCCCTGACGCGGCGTCAGCAGACCGCTGATGGTGTTCAAGGTGGTAGATTTGCCCGCTCCGTTGGCGCCAACCAGCGTCACCACGCTGCCACGCGGGACTTCGAAGCTGATGCCCTGCAGCGCCGCAATGGCGCCATACGAGGTGTGCAGGTTCGTGACGACAAGCATGATCCCCCCAACTGGCGTCGAACGCAGGCTACTGATCCTCGCCCAGGTAGGCCTGAATGACCTGCGGATCGGCCCGCACCACATCTGGCGAACCGGCGGCGATCTTGCGCCCAAAGTTGAGCACCACGACCTGATCGCTGATGCGCATGATGAGGTCCATGTCGTGCTCGATGACCAGCAGGGTCAGGCCGGCGGCGCGCAACTCCAACAGAAAATCGGCCAACTGATCGGTCTCGGCGGCAACCATGCCGGCCGCCGGTTCGTCCAACAGCAGCAGGCGCGGCTGCAGCGCCAGGGCGCGTGCAATCTCCACCCGCCGCTGATCGCCATAGGAGAGTGCACCCGCCGGCGACGCCGCCAACCGATCCATGCGCAGGCGGGTCAACAGGGCGTGACTGGCCGCGCGCGCCTCTTGTTCCGCCTGCCGGCTGCGCGGCAGACGCAGCGCCGTCTCGATGATCGTCCCGCGCTGGCGCAGATGATGACCCACCATCACGTTTTCGACCACTGTCAGATCGCTGAAAAGCCGGATGTTCTGAAACGTGCGCCCCACACCCCGCGCCGCAATCTGATGCGGCGCCAGCCCGACAAGCGAAGCACCATTCAAGCGGATGTCCCCGCCCGTCGGCGCCAACAGCCCACTGATGAGGTTGACCAGGGTTGTCTTGCCGGCGCCGTTGGGGCCGATCAGCCCGCAGATCGCGCCGTTCGCCGCCTCGAAGGAGACTTGATCGAGCGCCGCCAGCCCGCCAAACTGACGGCTGAGGTCAATTACCTGGAGCAGCGTCTGCGTCATTGCGCCGACTCCGCCGTGGTCTGACGCTTGCGCAGCGGCCAGAAGCGCAGCTTGCGCCAGAAGCGTGGATCGGTCAGCCCGCGCGGCAGGTAGATGATCGCTGCCATGATGATCAGGCCGTTGACGATCTCTCGCTGCGCCTTGAGAAAACGCAGCGCCTCCGGCAGGTTGGTCAGTACCAGCGCGCCGACGATTGGCCCCGCCCAGTGGGTCATGCCGCCCAAGACGGCGTAGGCCAGAATATCTACCGCACGGCCAAAAACGTAATTGCGCGGATCAATGACGCGTACGATGGGAACGCTCAGGGCGCCGGCGCCGGCGGCCAGGGCTGCGCCAAGCACGAACACCAGCAGTTTGTAGCGCACGACGTGGATGCCAAGCGTCGCCGCCGCCGGCTCATCCATGCGGATGGACGCCATGATGCGCCCATAGCGCGAATGGTGCAGCGTGGCCAGGAGATAGATGCAGGCGATGACGTATAGCAGAATGGGCCAGGTTGTCTCGGGCAGGCCCAGGATGATCTGCGGCGAGCGGTAGGGGAGGGTGATGCCCTCGGCGCCGTTGAAAATCACCAGGCCGCGCTCTCCGCTCAGGGCCTGCACAAGCCGGTCGCCGTTGAGCGCCAGTATGCGCACGATCTCGCCAAAGCCAAGCGTGGCGATGGCCAGGTAGATGTCGCGCAGGCGCAGAAGAACCAGGCCGAGGGGAATGGCGATCAGGGCGGCGAGCAGCATTGCCAGCAGAAGACCGCTGCCCAGCGGCAGCGAGCTTTGCGTGGCGATGACGGCGGCGGTGTAGGCGCCGATGGCCATGAAGCCGGCGTTGGCCAGCGACAGAAGGCCGGTCGCCAGGGTCAGGTAGATGCTCAACCCCAGGGCGATGTTGATCAGGGTGAAGTTGATGAGCGAGGTATATTGGCTGATGAAGTCGAGCATGGCGCCTCACTGCGGGCTAACTGCGCAATCCGGCGCTGCGGCCGAAGATACCGCTTGGCCGCACGAGCAAGACCAGGATGAGCAGGGCAAAGACGAACGCGTCCCGGAAACTGCTGTCGAGATAGGCGACGCTGAGGACACGAATCATACCGACCAGGAAAGCGGCGGCGGCCGCGCCGCCTATGCTGCCCATGCCGCCCACGATGATGACCGTCAGTCCGGCCAGCTCGACCTCGTTGCCCATGATCGGTTCCAGGCGGTTGAAGGCCAAACCAAGCAGCACCCCCGCTGCACCCGCCAGCGCGCCGGAGAGGAAGAAAGTCTGGGCGACGACCCAATCTACATTGATGCCTAACAGGCGGGCGGTGCGTTCGCTCCAGGCGATGGCGCGGATCGAGCGTCCCAACTGCGTGCGTTCGATGAGCAGGCGCAGCAGCGCCATCAAGGCGACGGCCAGCGCCAGCACCAGTACCTGAATCGGCGCAATGACGGCGTTTTCCCACAAGGTGTAGGGCGTCGTTGGGAAGAGCTGAGGAGGAAAGCGTGAAACCTGTGCGCCAAAGAGACCTTGCGCCAGGCTGATGAAAACGATCGAAGCGCCGATGGAGGAGATCATGGGCGCCAGCCGCGGCGCCTGCGCCTGGCGCAGCGGGCGGGTCGTCCGGTAATCCTGAATCAGGCCGGCGATGAGCAGCACGGCGCCGCTCGCCAGCAGGACGGCGCGCACGCCAACCGACCAGGGCCACACGGCGCCGATGAGGAACAGCAGAAATCCGCCCCACAACACCAGGCTGCCCACGGTGAGCGCACGCAGCGGCTTGAAGGCGATACGGTCGAGCAGGACAGCGAGCACGCCAGCGCCAAGCATGGCGACTGGAATCGCGGCCCACAGTGGCCAATCCAGGCGCGTGACGCACAGAAAGGCGAAGAAGGCGCCCCACATGTAGGTGGCCCCATGCGCCAGATTGACGATGTCGAGGACGCCGAACACCAGGGTGTAGCCCATGGCAAAGAGCGCCAGTGCGGCCCCCTGCCAGATTCCGTTGATGAGCTGCTGTGGGAGTTGTTGCATGAAACGCCTTGCCGGTCGTTTGCCAGACCTGCGACAGCTTGCGGCTGTCGCAGGTCTGGCTGCGGTTGCATGTTGCGCTATGCGCTATTTACTTGTACAGTTCGAACTTGCCGTTCTTGACGACCTGTACGATGGGGGTGTGCAGCGGTTCACGGCCATCGCTGAAGGAGAACTTGCCGAGCACGGTGTCCATCTCCTTGCTCTTGGCCAGCGCATCACGTATCGCCTGCGCATCGGCTGCGCCCGCGTTCTTGATGGCTGTCGCCAGGATGTAGACGCCCGCATAGGCCTGGGCGGCAAACTGATCTGGATTGGCGCCGTACTTGGCGTTGTAGGCCTTGACGAAATCCTGATTGCCCTTGGCATCGGAACTGATGAACCAGGCGGCGCCGGAGATGGCCCCTTCAGCGGCAGGCCCGGCGAGCTGCGCCAGCTTGGGCGAGTTGAAGCCATTGCCGCCGATGAAGACGACGCTGTCCGGGATGCCGAGTTGGCGCCCCTGCGTCATGATGCCGGCGGCTTCCTCGGCCAGCGCCGACACGACGATGGCTTGCGGGTTCAACCCCTTGATCTTGGTTAGCTGCGCCGAGTAGTCGGTGTCGCCCTTCTTGAACGTTTCGGTGGTCAGGACTTCGACGCCGTTGTCGGCCAGCGCCTTGGCGAAGACGTCATAACCGCTCTTGGTGAAGGCGTCATCGTCGCCGTACATCACGGCCACTTTCGTGTAGCCAAGTTTGCTTTTGGTGACGGCGATGGTGTTGGGGATGACCGCTGCTTCCGGCAGACTATCGCGGAAGATGAAATCGCCCATCTCGACGATGCCGGCGGCGGTGTTCGAGGTGGCCAGGACGACGACTTTCTTCTCCTGGGCGATGGGATCGGCCGCTTTGGCCGAGTTGGAGAGGGTGGGGCCGAGAATGGCCACGACCTTGTCCTGGTTGATGAGCTTCTCGAAAGCGGCAATCGCACCCTCTTTGACCGAACGGTCGTCCTCGGTCACCAGCTTGATTGTCGCCTTGCCGAGGAAACCAGATTTGTTGATCTCCTCCACGGCCAGATCGGCCGCGTTTTTCTGGGAGGGGCCATAAACCGCCGCCGCGCCGGTCAATGACCAGACGGCACCAATGGCGATCTCGCCGCTCAGACCACTCGCCGAGCCGCCGCCGGTCGAGGCGCTTGGCGTACACGCGCCCAAGACCAGGGGCAACACCAGCAACGCCACCAACAATGAAACCAAGTGAACTCTCTTCATGCGTTGTCCTCCATTTTCATAGGTTCCAGGTTCCAGGTTTTGGATTCCAGGTTCCGGGTTCCAGCATCAAAAAACATCGCCAAACTGAGTATTCGATTTTCGTGGGACATGTAAAGGCAGGGCCGAATCATAGCACGAAGGATCAGTTACTTCCCAGCAGCGTCATGTGCCCCGTCATCGTACTCCATGATCATCTGCCGTAGAGCGATGATCGCACCGGTCCTAAGCAAGAAGTTCATACCCAGGATGCCGTTCACGCCGCCAGCATAATCCATATCTCCGACGTCCACTGGAAAGTCATTGATTGCGCCGCTATCCACCCCAGGACGCTTGGCTGTTCTCACCCGTCGCTTTGGCTGGCATTGTAGCACAGGGTGAGCCGGCGGGCAAGAGACTCCTAATGCACCACATCCAGCGCGACCCTGGCCAGCGTCGGCGGATGCAGGAGCATGTTGGTGTAGTTGGCGTTTGCCATGGGGCAGGCGCACTCTTTGTGGGCGATGCTACGACGCAGACGCGCCATCTCATCGCTAAACCAAATCGGCGCCAGGTCGTAGTTCGTGCGACGCAGGTTTCCCACCGGCTCGGCGCGGATGCAGCAGCTCCAAATGTCGCCGTTGGGCGCAATGTGGGCGCTGGCCCAACCGGCGTAACAGTCAATCACCTGCCTGCGCTCCTGTAAGGTGCGCTTGGCCAGTTGATAATACTGTGCGCGGAAGGCCTGCGTAATACGTGCAATCCCCTTGACCGGCGCACGTCTGGCCTGGGCGCTCAAGAAATCGGCCACCGGCGCGTACTGCTCCGCCAACGGCGTGATGCCCCATCCCACCGTGTCGAGTTCCACGCGCTCTTCCGCCACCTCGGTGATGTACGAATCGGGCGCCAGTGTCTGCAAGCCGGCGTAGGTCTCTTCGAACAGGTGGATGTTGAAACGAGAAATGACGGTGTGGATGGTCAGCGCCAGGTTCTTGTGACGCGGCTGCAGACCTTTGAGCAGTTCCCACGTCTGCATGGCGCGCACCCAGTTGCCATCCACGCCGCGCACATCGTCGTGCACCCCCTCCAGCCCGTCCAGGCTCAGGTTGATGCCGATCTGCGCAGTGGGACAGGCGGTGCAGATGCGCTCGACCCGCTCGGCCACGCGCTCGCTGAGCAGACCGTTCGTCGGGATGGTGATCACTTCGGGACGACATTCCTCGTACCCCGCAATCACCAGCTCGTCCAGGTCGGCGCGCAAGAAAGGTTCGCCGCCCGTAAACGTCATGTAGAACGGCGTGCGCCCCAGATTGTGGAAAACCTGCCGCCACTCGGCAGCGGTCATGTCGTCGTTGGGCTTGCGCCAGACATCGCAAGTGCGACAGCGCGAATTACAGCGATAGCTGACGCTCACCACAATGCTGAACGGATAGAGTCGCGGCCAACCGAAGCGCCGAAAAGCCCAGTAGGCGGGCAGTTTGGAGATCAAACTGATCATGGCGTCAGCCCAACGGACGCACCGTGCGCAGACCCAGGCCGCGGCCCCGGATCGAATGGACCGCTTTCTGCGTCAGCAGCAGCGGATGGCGCACCCAGAAGCGCCAATCGTTCAGCACCCGCTGCACCTTCACCTGCCAGCCGTTGTTGATGTTGTCCACATAAACCATCATCTCGCTCACCAGTTCGTGGAAACGCTCACGTGGGATGTCGCGCACGAAATGGTTCTCCGGGCTTTGATGGCTGAAACGGCTCCAATCAATCTTCTCCGGCAGCAGGCCAAATCGTTTGGCCACCTCATGCTGCGGGGTGCCTGGATAGGGGGTAAAAATTGACATAATGATGTGATTGGGCTTGATCTGCCCCATGAACTGTTTGGTCGCCTCGATATCCTCTTCGGTCTCTTCGGGAAAGCCCATCATGAAAAAGGCCGACCAGTTCAGTTTGTATTTGTTCATCAACTCGCTGGCCTGCATGACCCGCTCCGGCGTGGTGGCCTTGTCAATCAGCTTCATCATCCGTGCGCTGCCGGTTTCCACCCCGATGTCAATGCCGCTGCATCCCGCCCGCTTCATCCACGACACCAGCTCCTCATCCAGCAGGTCAACGCGCGTGGTGCAGCTCCAGGAGATGTTCAGCTTTTCTTCGATCAGGCGGTGACACAGCTCCAGCGTGCGTTTACGGTTGACGGTGAAGCTGTCGTCCCAGAAGGAGATTTCACGCGTGCCATAGGTCTCGATGATGTGCTTGATCTCGCGAATTGTGTAGTCCACCGAATGGAAACGCACCGCACGTCCCCAGGTTTTGTGTTGTTCGCAAAATCCGCAGTAGAAGGGGCAGCCGCGCAGCGTCACCATGACGCCCAGGTGGGCCGGGTCGTAGCGATCGAGGTAAAGCGACAGATGCTTGGCCGGGTAGGGCAGCACATCCAGTCTGGGGATGCGCGTGCGCGAGAGGTTGTGCGTCACCGTTCCATCATCCTGACGCCATGACAGCCCATCTATCTCGGCCAACGGCTTGCCCTTGCCCTCCAGCGCCTGCACCAGCTCCAACAGGGTATATTCGCCCTCTTCGCGCACGCAGAAATCTACCGTTGGGTCGCTCATCACCTCGTCGGGCAGCACGGTGATGTGCGGCCCGCCCATGACCACCACGGCGTCGGGACGTGCGCGCTTCCACATCTCCGCCCCTTTGATCGCCGCCGGCCACTTCGGGCTTTTGACCGAAAAACCGATCATATCCGGGTTGAAGTCGCGCAGCGTCTGCATGAACTCGGCCCACACCGGATGGTTGGTCTCATCCACTTCGGGGCGCAGCGAGTCGAGCCACAGTTGATGCCCGTGCAGCAGGTTGTCATACGTTTCGTGACCGATCTCCTCGTTGCGCGCCGGCACTTCGGCGTTGTAGATACGCACGTCGTGCCCCGCCTGTTCGAGCACGCCGGCCAGATAGCCGCAGCTCAAGGGAAAGTAGATGCTGGATACCTTCTTCAGACGTTGGAAAGGGGGGTTGATCAACAGGACTCGCACGGTTTCTTCACTCCTCGTTTGTCGTTAGCCCAATCGGCGCGCGGCGGCGCCGCTCCATGCCGGCGTCTTGGGGGCGGCGCTCAGATTGCCCAGGAAGAAGCGCCTGGCATCGCGCAGCCGCTCCGGCGCATTGCGCCAGGTATCCCACTTCAGCAGACGCCGCGCCAGCCGTTCGGGCCGCATGTAGAACCGGCGGTACGCCTCGCGCCACTTCAACTCCACCGCCTCGGCCGACAGCCCGCCGACCTGGAAGTGCGCCTTGTTGTCCTGAATTGCCAGGTCATGCCAATCGTGGCTGAAAATCTCAGCGCCCATCTCTTCCAACATGTCCCACAGGCGCGTGCCTGGATAGGGCGCTGCAATCATGAAGTTGGCCAGATCGGGATCCAACTCCAGCGCAAAGCGCACGGTATCTTCCATCGTTTCCGGCGTCTCGCCCGGCATCCCCAGGACGAAGAAGCCCATTGTCTGCAGGCCGGCCGCCTTGGCGTTGCGAAACGCCTCTCGCACCATCTCCAGGGTTTGCCCTTTCTTGATGATGTTGTTGAGCACGCCCTGATTGCCCGATTCGACGCCAAAGCCGACGCGGCGAGCGCCTGCGGCCTTCATCAATTGGAACAGTTCGGCGTCGCCATAGTTGACCTTCATCCCGTGCACCGTCACCCAGGGCACGGAGTTGAGGCCCTCGGCGATCAGCCGGCGGCATAGTTCCTTGGCTCGCTTCAGGTCGCGATTCCAAATGTCGTCGGTGATGCCGATTTCGGTGGCCCGCAGGTCGCGCGCCAGCCAGCGCCATTCGGCCAACACATTGTCCACCGACCGCTTGCGCCACGTGTCCCCGGTGATTGGCTTCGAGCAGAAGGTGCATTTGAACGGACAGCCGCGGCTGGTGACGATGGTGTAGCTGCGCGAATTGGGGATCAGGCCATCGGTCAGCGGGTTCAGGTTGGTGTACCGTTCGATCTTGAACAGATCGTGCGCCGGCAGCGGGATGTTGTCCAGATCGGGGCGCAGCGGGCGTGATGGGTTGTGACGCACGGCGCCGTTGCGATACGACAGCCCCAAGATCTCCGACCAGCCGGCATGGCTGAAACGGCGCGGCCCTTCTGGCGTCGCCTGCACGCCCGGATCGAGCGCCAGCATCTGCATGATCTCGACAGCCGCATCTTCGCCTTCGCCGCGCAGCACCAAATCAACCTCATCGCGCTGCATGGACTCGTCCGG
Source organism: uncultured Anaerolineae bacterium (assembly GCA_964580725.1). Taxonomy (GTDB): domain Bacteria; phylum Chloroflexota; class Anaerolineae; order SSC4; family Amarolineaceae; genus Amarolinea. The sequence continues at coordinate 23,341 of CAZOLV010000031.1, forward strand.
CTTGAGCGTCAAATGCGGCCCACCCAGAATCGTCACCGCGCCGCTGGCTTTGGCCGCCGCCGCCGCCTGCCAGGCCTCACGAATCAGCGGCGTGGGGCTGGAAATGCCCACCACATCATAACGCTCCCGCGGCAGCAGATCGGCCAGCGGCTCAGTCTCGACCGACGCATCGTACAGACTCACGTCGTACCCGGCATGGCGCAGCGCCCCTGCCAGGTAGCCAAGTCCGTTGTGAATGTGTTGACGCGAATTCCAGACTTTCGATTCTGGACTCGCCAGTAAAATACGCATGATTTCCTCAGTCCCGTTTACTCGATCCACACGACAGATCGCACAGTATCAGCGGCTGCAACCACCCCGTCGCCAACCACAGCCGCGTCAATCGCGCCCGGCTGCCTGTTCAGCGAACCCAACTGCGGCCAGGGGGACGAAGGCGCCGTTGTCGCCGGTGTGCTGGCCGTTTTCCGCCAGGCGCTGCGCCTCGCCCTGCTCCACGGGCCGGTTGCCCTGGCTGGTGAACAGGGTGGGGCGCCACCAGGACCATTCGCTGCACGTGTTGCACGGCGACAGGTCGTTCAGATCGTTCTGCACATGGCGACGACGCAGTTCCTGCATGCGCGGCCCGTTCCAGTTCTTCATCACCCGCACCCGGCCATCGGCCTCGATCACGTTGCCCAACGGGAACGCGCTGTTGAAGTCACGGTCGCACATGGCCAGCGAGCCGTCCCAGTAGACATGCACATGATACCACAGGTTGGGGCAGGGGTAGCGTTCTTGCATCGTCGCCGCCTCGCCTGGCCGCAGCTCGCTGATCTCCTTGATCTGGTCTGCCCACGAATCGAACGGCTTGACGTTGATGCGGTCAACCCCCGGCAGGCGCCAGGTGCGCACGAATTCCTCGATCTCGCCGAGCGTTTGCTGCATCTGAATGATCTGCAGGTTGACGAAGGTCTGGTAGCCGCCCGCCTGCTTCATCTCGATGAAACGGCGGATGTTGCGGTTGGTCTTCTCGTAATCGGCGTTGATCCGAATCGCCTCGTAAGTTTCGGGCCGCATTCCGTCCAGGCACAGGTAGATCGCATCGAGACCGGCGTCCAGCAGCTTTTGCGCCTTCTTTTCATCCAGCAGCGTGGCGTTGGTGCTGATTTCGCTGCGCAGCCCCTGTGCGCGGCAGTAGGCGATCATGTCGAAGATGCGCTTGTGCATCAACGGCTCGCCCCAGATGTGCAGCGTCGTTGCTTTGACGTGCGGCGCCATCTGATCCACGATCTGTTGGAAAACCTCGAACTCCATGAAGCCCTTGGGGCGCGTCACCTCTTTGCGCCCGGTGGGGCACATGACGCAGGAGAGATTGCAGAGGTTCGTTGACTCGATGTACAGGCGGTCGGGGTAGGGCACCCAGCGCGTCTGGCCGCTGGCATAGGCCAGCCATTTGACCGGCGCCAGCGCCTGCTGGCTGTAGAAGCGCAGGCGCGTCCGCGCCCGATCCTGCCAGCCGCGCTCGGCTGTGGGAAAACTTACGCCCATGTCGTGGCTCCTGCCCGTTCACGCGTTTGGCGAAAACTGCCAAACAGGCCGGCGCCCACCAGCGAATTGCCCAAGCGGCGCAGCGGGCCGATGCGTGAAATCTCCCACAGCGCCGGGCCAAGCGTCTTGCCGAACGACTGCTCGTACATGCGCCGGCGCTTGCTCTCGTCGAAACGACGCCGCGCTTCGATGGCCAGCCCGCTCAAGCGGTCGTCCTGCACATCGCTGACGTTCATGAAGGGTGCGATTTCGGCGGTGTAGGAGTTGTAGTAATAGGTCTTGGTGAAATCGGCGTTGTACTGCGTGGCCGGGTTGCGACGCACCAGCTCGTCCCACAAACGCGTACCGGGGAAGGGGGTAGCAATCGAGAACATCGCTTCGGTCAGCGGCAGGGTGGAGGCAAACGCAATCGTCTGTTCCATCGTCTCTTCGGTGTCGCCGGGCAGCCCCAAGATGAAGTAGCCCTTGCTGTCAATGCCAGATTCTGCCGTCCATTCGATCGCCCGCCGAATTTGCTCCAGGTTGATGTGCTTGGCCGTGGCCTTGAGCACCTCTTCATTGCCCGACTCGATGCCAAAGTGAACCTGGCGGCAGCCGGCGGCATACATCTTCTTCAGCAGCGGTGGGTTGACTCGATCCACGCGCGCCAGACAGCGCCAGCGCAGGTCCATCTTCTGCTCGATGAAGTAATCCATGATCTTTTCGAGCCGGCGCACGTCAATCGTGAAGAGGTCATCAATGAAGTAGAAGTTGCGCACCTGATACTGCTGCTGCAACTGGCGCAGCTCGGCCACGATGTTCTCCGGCGAACGTTGGCGATAGGTGCGCCCCACGATGCCCTTGAAGCAAAAGGAGCAGTTGTAGGGACAGCCCCGGCTCGACAGCACCGTCAGCATTCGTTCGCCGTTGGGCGCATAGAGCGGGTACCTGTCCAATTCGAACAGGTGGCGCGCCGGGAACGGCAGCGCGTCGAGGTCTTCGATCAGCTTGCGTTGCGGATTTTCGACAATTTTACCGTCGTCCTTCCACCACAGCCCCGCAATGCGCCCGAAGCGGGTATCGCCCGTCTCCAGCGCTTGCAGCAGGTCGAGCCAGACCTCTTCCCCTTCACCGTAGATCAGGTAATCGAAATGAGGGTTTTCGATCGTCAGTTGCGGCAGCGACGTGGCATGCGGCCCGCCGATGATCGTCGGCACGCCCAGTTCGGCCTTGACGATCTCCACCAGTTGCTCGATGTGATGATACGAGGTCGTCATCGAAGTGAAGGCGACCACGTCCGGCTTGTCTTCGATGATCTTTTGTGCGTCGTCGGCCAGTGTCGTGCAGGGGCGCAGGCCAAAGTCATGCACCCGAACCTCGTGTCCCACTCGTTCGGCCACAGCGGCCAGATAGGCCAGGCCCAACGAGGGGTAACTGTTGACCATCTCGTTCCATTTTGGGCCAATCAGAGAGATTCTCATCCGTCCTCCTCGGTCATTTACGGGGATGCGCGTTGGCCGCTCAGCATGGCGCACGCGCATGAAAGGCATATGAACAACCGCCGCCGTTCGGTTGACAGTTTTTTCATCAGGCGATTGATTGAAATCGCGCCTGAGAAGCCTGCGGCCGGGCGTTCACCTGCGTGGACGCGTGCCGTGGGGCAAATTTCGCCCCACCCGATGTCGGTCGGCGCAGGCTGAGCCTGTCGAAGCCTGTCGGCGCAGGCTGAGCCTGTCGAAGCCTGTCGAAGCCTGTCGAAGCCTCGCCGAAGTCCTCGTGACGGAACGCCCTTCTCGGACTTACACCAACCCCTCAGCCTCGATCTGGCGGCGCAGCTCTGTCTTCTCCTTGCGTGGGAAGATCGTGCGCCAGGCCACGCGAAACGTGCGACGGTAGTTCAGCCAGAAATCCTTGCGCGTCAGCGTACCCAACACGCGGTGCGGCCGCAGGTAGAACTGGCGATAGGACTTCTTCCACATCTCGGTCATCAGTTCGGCCGAGAGATCGCCCATCTCATAACGCGCCTTGCCATCGAAAAACACGTAGTCTTCCCAATCCTTGACCAACATCCGCCCCTGGCGCTTGACGATCTCGTAGACCTTCGTACCCGGATAGGGCGTCATCATGCTGAAGTTGGCGATCAGCGGGTCGAGTTCGCAGGCAAAATCAATCGTGCGCTGCATCGAAGCGCGCGTATCGCCCGGCAGCCCGATGATGAAGAAGCCAATCGTCTCCAGCCCGGCCGCCTTGCTGTTCTTGAACGCCTGGCGAATCGTGTCATGATCCACCCGTTTGTCAATCGCTGCCATGATCGCTTCGTCGCCCGTCTCCACACCAAACGCCGTGCGCTTCAGCCCTGCCTCCTTGAGCTTCTTCATCAGTTCCAGGCTGGCCAGATTGGCGCGAATGCCGTTGACGAAGATCCAGGGCACATGGTTGAGCTGATTGCTGATCAGCATGTCGGCCAACCTGACCAGGCGGTCCACCCGAATGTTGGCGCTGTCGTCAAGTACGCCGATTTCCAACGCATCCAGGTCGCGCACCAGATGGCGCCATTCCTCCAACACATTTTCAGGCGAGCGGGCGCGCCATTTAATCGGCATGATGGACTGCGAACAGAACGTGCAACGGTAGGGGCAGCCGCGACTCGTCATGATCGAAAAGGACTGGGCGCCAGGGACATGATCGGTGGCCGGCTGCAGGTTGGTGTAGCGGTGCATCTTGAAGAGATGATAGGCCGGCCAGGGGAGCGAATCGAGGTCTGGAATTGCAGGACGGTCAGGGTTGCGACGCAGTTGGCGGTCGCTGGTCTTGTAGCTGATGCCCAGAATGTCGTTCCACAGGCCCTTTTCCGGGTCGAAGATATCGCGGCTCTGATACGTCGGCTGATCGCGCAAATAGCTTTCCAGCCGTTCGCTGATGGCCAGCCAGGTCGCTTCGCCCTCGCCGCGCACCACCATATCCACATCTGGCTGCTGACACGCCTCGAAGTCCAGATTCTCCGCCGCCACGCTGACGTGCGGGCCGCCCAACACCACCGGAACGTCGTACACCTTTTTGATCTTGGCGGCTGTGCGCCAAGCCTGCTTCACCTGCGGCGTGTTGGCCGTGATGCCGACCACGTGCGGGCGAAATTCCTGGACGAAATCCTCCAGCGACTGCTCCTCGACATCGGCGTCGAACACGCGCACCTCATCGCCGCGCCGCTCCGAAACCGCCGCCAGATAGGCCAGGCCCAGATGCGCTGTCGTGCGCGTGTCAATCGGCAAACGAAAGCGGGGATTGATCAAAGCGACTCTCATGCAAAGTCCTCCCATCACGAACTGTTCAGGGGCGCTCGCCGCAGATCCAACGATCCGCACGCTCACGCTCCATGCCCGGCCTCGTCAGGCTCGACCCGCCTGAATTCAGCCCCAGGACGCCTCTTCGACGATCTGCGGCTCTGGCCGCTCGTGCAAACGGCGCTGCGGCCCGCCGGTCAATCGAACGAGCGCCCACCGCCTCCCGGCGGGCGGGCGCGATTATAGCCCCGCGCCCCCAAACTGTCAATTTTTATCATGATTGTCTACAAAATTACCCGGCTTCATCTCAGTATCGCAACGCCGTGGCGTCTGTTCGGCTTTGTCTCAGTATCGCGGCACCGCGGCGTCTACCTGGCTTTGTCTCAGTATCGCGGCACCGCGGCGTCTACCTGGCTTTGTCTCAGTATCGCGGCACCGCGGCGTCTACCCGGCGCGACCAGTCATCAATACCGCCAGCCAGGTTGAACGCCTGCTCGAACCCAAGCTGACGCAGCCAAGCCGTCACCTGGGCGCTGCGCAGGCCATGATGACAGTGCACCACGATATGGCTGTCCGGCGTCAAGTCGGCAGGCAGCGCCGCCGCCCCCTCCCGCGCCAGCCGTGACAGTGGCAGCAGCCGCGCCCCTTCGATGCGGGCCACACGCCACTCATGCTCCTCGCGCACATCCAACAACACATGCCGCGCTTTCGTCTCGCGCAACCGCCGATAGTCCTCGACGCTCACCTCCGATTGTCTCCGTTCCCTCATCTCCCTCATCATTTTTCCTTATCTCCCCTTCACGCTCGCTGCGTGTTTTGCGGTCTTCGCACCCCGTGCGTTCTTGATGCTCATCCTTTGACCACCGCCAGCGGCATCAGGCGCGCTGTTTTGTGCGCAATCCCCGCCTGGTGCACCACCTCTACGACATGATCTACATCTTTATAGGCGCTGGGCGCCTCTTCGGCCAAACCCGCCAGACTGCCGGCGCGCACCTCGATGCCGCGCCCCTGCAGGTGACTGCGCAGCTCACCCCCTTGCACCATGCGCTTGGCGCTGGCTCGACTCATCACCCGCCCGGCGCCGTGACAGGCCGACCCAAACGTCTGCGCCATGCTCCCCTCGGCGCCTGTCAGCACAAACGAAGCGGTACCCATGCTACCCGGCACCAGCACCGGCTGGCCGATCTCGCGGAAGACCGGCGGCAAGACGTCGGCGCCCGGCCCAAACGCGCGCGTGGCGCCCTTGCGGTGCACGCAGACCCTCAGCCGCTGCCCCGCCACATCGTGCATCTCGATCTTTGCCATGTTGTGGGTAATGTCGTAAACCTGGAACAGATCGCAATCCTTGACCTTGCCCGCCAGCACCGTGCGGAAAGCCTGCCGGATCTGATGCGTCAGTAGCTGCCGGTTGGCAAAGGCAAAATTGGCGGCGCAGCACATCGCCGCATAATACGCCTGTCCCTCCGGCGACTGCAACGGCGCACAGACCAACTGGCGGTCGGGCAAGTGGATTCCGTAACGATGAACGACCTTCTGGAAGATGTCTACATAATCGCTGCAGATCTGATGCCCAAAGCCGCGGCTGCCGCAGTGCACCAACACCACGATTTGACCGGGAAACAGCCCCATGGCCTGGGCAGCGGCCTCGTCGAAGATCTCCGTCACTTCTTCCACTTCGGCAAAGTGATTGCCAGAGCCAAGTGTCCCCAACTGCTGGCGTCCCCGCTCTTTGGCGCGGGCGCTGCACCTGGCTGGATCGGCGCCCGCCATCACGCCGCGTTCTTCGGTGTGTTCCAGATCGGCGGCGCGGGCAAAGCCTTTCTTGGCCGCCCAACGGCTGCCCTGTTCCAGCACTTCGTCCAGCTCGCGCGCCGATAGGCTGATGAACCCTTTGCCGCCGGCGCCGCTCGGCACCTGTTTGTACAGTTCCGTCGCCAGCGCCGCCAGATGCGGCTGCACCGTCTGGCGATCAAGCCGCGAGGCCAGCAGCCGCACACCGCAGTTGATGTCGAACCCCACCCCGCCTGGCGAAATGACGCCATCAGCGCCGGCGGTGGCCACGACCCCGCCGATGGGAAAGCCATAGCCCTGATGAATATCGGGCATGGCCAGCGCATGACCCACGATGCCGGGCAACATCGTCGTATTGATGAGCTGATCCAGACAGTCGTCGCCCAGGGCCTGCTGCAGGATCAATTCATCGGCATAGAAGCGGGCGGCGACGCGCATATCGTGACGGAAGCCGTGCGGCACTTCGTACACGTAAGGCTGCACCTGTTGCAAATCACTGCGTTTGACCATGCTGTTTGACTCCCGGAAGGTGCGCAAAAAAAACGAAGGACACAAGATGCACAGTGCGTCGTTGCGGGCAACGGCGCGGCCATCACCTTCCGTCCTTCGTCCAATTGCTGTTGGTTTGGGCTAGTTGTAGCCGCAGGCGGGCGGCTCATCGCCCGTGTGAGTCTTGGCCGTGCGGAAAGAACTGCCGCAGCCGCAGCCCGAGACGGCGTTGGGGTTTTCGATGCGGAACCCGCCGCCCATCAAATTGTCAATGAAATCAATCTGGGCGCCGTCAATGTAGAACAGGCTGGTCGGGTCGACGATGACCTTGATGCCATGATTCTCGTAGACGACATCCACCTCGCGCGGGCTGTTCTCGAAAGACATGCCATATTGCATGCCGCCGCAACCGCCGCCCTGTACGAAGACGCGCAGACCGTGCGTCGTTTCGCTGTAACCCTTGCTCTGCAAAACAGTTTGCAGCTTCTGCGCTGCCATTTCAGTCAATGTAACCATGAATACCTCCTCGCTGCCTTCTTGACTTGCCAGCCAGGGCGGCGCTCGTGCTGCTCACCCGCTGGCGTCTTTGATTGAAAGTGAAAGTAAGAGTACAAGTGAAAGTAACAGTGAAAGTAACAGTGAAAGTGAAAGTGCTTTTTCCTGCAGGACTTTTTCAACCGCCGATCTGCGACATCAATCGGATTTCTGGGACGACCTGCTGGCTCAGCCCGTGTCCCCAGGGCTTGCCCCACACCGCCGCTCGCATGAGCGCCGTCAGTTCCTGAAGCGAACAGCCCTGGCGCAGCGGCGCCAACAAATCTACCTCGTTGTCACGCAGAAGACAGAGACGCATCTTACCATCGGCGGTCAGGCGCACCCGCCCACATCCCGCACAAAACGGCTGCGTCACCGAACTGATGAAACCAAGCGTACCTTGTGCTCCTTCCAGCCGATATGGACGCGAGGGGTCGCGCCCGTCGTAGCCCGCCACCGGCTGCATCTCGCCCAACGCCTCTTCCACCTGCGCCATCGTCTCTTGGTACGGCACGACGGCGTTATGCGCAAAATGCGCCACCTCACCAAACGGCATCAGCTCGATAAAACGCACTTCCCACGGATGATCGAGCGTCAGGCGGGCCAGGTCAACCACGCTCTGATCGTTGTAGCCGCGCGTCACCACGCAGTTGAGCTTGATCGGTTGCAAGCCCGCCGCCTCGGCCGCCTCCACGCCCGCCCAGACGTCGTGCAACGTTCCCCAACGGGTGATGCGCTGAAAGCTGGCCGCATCCAGAGTATCCACGCTGATGTTGACCCGATCCAGCCCTGCCGCTGCCAGCGGAAAAGCCAGCTCCCGCAGCAGCAGGCCGTTGGTGGTCATCGCCAGCTCTGCCACGCCTGGAATTTGCTTGAGCCGCCGCACCAGCTCCACGATGTTGCGCCGCACCGTCGGCTCTCCGCCGGTCAGCCGGATTTTGCGCACGCCGAGCTGTGCAGATGCCCGGGCCACCATCACCACCTCATCGTCCTGCAGTTGCGCGTTTCGCGATAGGAATTGCATTTCCTCCGGCATGCAGTAGACGCAGCGCAGGTTGCAGACATCGGTCAACGAGATGCGCAAATACTCGATCCGGCGGCCAAAGGCATCGTACAGCGCGCCATCCGCCGGCGTCGCCAGCGCCGGTTGCAGCAGTGAGATCGCCGCGCTCATTCCTGCTCTCCCGCTGCCAGGGAGGTGGTCAGCGCCTCCGGCTGCGCATCGAAGATGTACGAGCAGCGGTTGCTGCCGGTGGCCAGCCGTCCGGCGCAGCGCGGCGCCATCTCGCCAACGCCCGACATCAGCCTGGAAACCAGGATCATATCCATTTGGCACAGTTCGGGATGCTCGGCGGCCAGCCCGGCATAGGGGCAGTTGCAGGTGTGGATGGCACAGTCACCGTTGTTACGCTCCCACAGCGCCAGATAGCCCTTCTCGCTCAGGAAGGCGGCGACGTCGGCCAGCCGTTCTTCGACGGTCTGCCCGCTGCGGGTCGGCGGCGCGTCGCGCAGCGTGTTCTCCGCCAGGCGATTCACCATCTGCTCCAGCTCGCAGTTGGGCAGCAGACGCTTGACCTCGCTCAAGACGTTGGTCGCCAGCGACAGCACATTTTGCGGAAACAGCCCATTGGCCGCTTCGGTCAGCAGGTAGACCTGTTCTGGCCGGCCAACGGTGCGCTTGTGCTGCACCTGCGATGTGACCAGGTCCTGGCTCTGCAAAATCTCCAAATGGTGACGCACCGAAACCGGCGCCATTTGCAGCGTTTCCGCCAGATCCATCACCGTCGCTCTGTTTTCGATTTTCAGAATCTCAAGAATGCGGCGCCGCGTCGATTGCACGTCTCGATCCCTTCGTGACATTGCCTGACTCATCCTGAGACGATTTTAGCACACGGGGCCGTTGCCTGTCAATTCTTATGAAAACTGTAAGAATTATTCTGACGCCGCCGGCCTCATCCACTGCGCAGCAGTTGCTCCACGCGGCTGCCGCCGATCGTAAAATATCTGGCGGCCGGGTGATGCACGACAATGGCAGCGGTGCTCTGTTCTGGTTCCAACTGATGGGCGCTGGTCAGGCTCATGCCCAACTCCTGCGCCGCCGGCAACAGATCGAACACCACCCGATGATCCTCCAGATCGGGGCAGGCGCCATAGCCCCAGGAGTAGCGGCGGCCTTGCTGCGGGCGCCCCAGTTCTTTTTGCACGCGTGTGTGTAACCAGGCGGCGGTCGCTTCCGCCGTCTGCACCGCCAGGCCGTGCACGAAGTACGCCTCGCTGTAGTCGTTGGCGGCTTGCAGCGCCTCGAAACGCTGCGTGGCCCCGGCGCCCACCGTCACCACCTGCAGCGCAACCACGTCCAACTGACCGCTCTCACGCGGCGCAAAGTAGTCGGCCAGGCAGAGGCGTTCATCTTCGTCCTGACGAGGGAAGCGCAGGCGGCCGCGCAGCGGCAGTTCGGCGCCGGCGGACGCGCCATTCTGCATGATGGCCGGATCGTAGATCAGCAGATCGTTGCCGTCGCTCTGGCAGGGGAAGTAGCCATAGACTGCCTGCGGCTGCAGCCAGCCGGTCTTTTGCGCCTCGGCGGTCATGGCGGCCAGGCGGGCGTCGAAACGGGCGCGCAGCTCGTCCCAAGCTGCGCCATGCGTATTTTTGGCGCCCCACGACAGGCGGTACAGTTCGTCCTTGTCCAGGAAGGGGAAGACTTGAATGGGAGGGATGGCGCGGATCACGCTGACGCCCCAGAAGGGCGGGGCGGGGATGTCGCCTGGCGCCAGCAGTGGCGTGTTCGACCGGGCGCTCCCATCCAGCGCACTGGCCGTGACGGGGCGCTGCATCTCAGCCAGGGCTTCATCGTGCGTGCGGGCAAGCAGGGCATCCCGTGCAGGCGAAAGCAATGCTTCCATCGTTTCCAGACCCTCGAAGGCGTCCTTGCAGTAAAAGACGCCAGGCTCATAGGCGAGCGGCCCGTCGGCGCCTTCGATGAAGAGGATGCGCCGGCCAAAACGACGGTTGATCGCCGCTCCGCCCACCAGCACGGGGAAGGAGAGACGGCGGGCGTGCAGTTCCTGTACGATCAGCGGCATCTGCCGCGAAGTGCTCACCAACAGGGCGCTCAGCCCAATTGCATCGGCCTGCACCTCCACCGCCTTGTCAATGATGACATTGGCCGGTGTCTGTTTGCCCAGGTCGTACACGGTATAGCCGTTGTTGGTCAGAATCGTGTTGACCAGATTCTTGCCGATGTCGTGCACGTCGCCGTAGACGGTGGCCAGCACCACTTTGCCCTTGCTCACCCCTTCCTCACGCTCCAGATAGGTCTCCATCTGCGCCACCGCTTTTTTCATCACCTCGGCCGATTGCAGCACGTAGGGCAAGATCAGTTCGCCGGCGCCGAACTTGTCCCCGACCTCTTTCATGGCCGGCAGCAGGACTTTGTTCAATACCCAGACGGGATCGTGGGCGGCGACCGCCGCGCTGACCAGTTCTTCCACTCCGCCCTTCTGCCGGTGCACGATCTGCCAGTGCAGCTTTTCTTCCACGCTCAGGCCGGCGGTGGGGTCCACCTCTGCCTTGCGTTCGCCCACGGCGTCGCCATGCTCGGCGAAGAACTGAATATAGCGCGCCAGGGCGTCGGGCCGGCGGTTGAAGATCAGGTCTTCGCACAGTGCGCGCACGGCCGCGGGAATTTCGGCGTAGGGCATGGTGTGCTTGGGGTTGATGATCGCCATGTCCAGGCCGGCCTGCACGGCGTGCCAGAGGAAGACCGAGTTGAGCGGGCCGCGCGTGGGCAGCGCCAGGCCGAACGACAGGTTGCTGACGCCCAGCGAGCAGAGGACGCCAGGCATCTGGCGCTTGATGAGCCGAATGCCCTCCAGCGTTTCGACGGCGCTGTTGGCGAATTCGGGGTCGCCCGTGGCCAGGGTGAAGGTCAGCGCATCGTAGATCAAGGCATCGGGTGGCAGCCCATACTCGCCGACGGCAATATCGTAGATGGCCTGGGCCACTTCCAGCTTGCGCGCCGCTGTCTTGGCCATGCCGTTGGCGTCAATCGTCAGGGCGATCAGGGCGGCGCCGTGTTCCACCGCCAACGGCAGAACGGCGTCGCAGCGTTGGCGCCCGCCTTCCAGGTTGATCGAGTTGATGATGGGGCGGCCGGGGATATTCTCCAGCGCCGTGCGCAGCACCTCGGTTTCGGTCGTGTCAATCACCAGCGGCGCATCCACCGCCTGCGAGAGCAGCCGCACGGTGCGTCGCATCATCTCTGGTTCGTCGGCGCGCTCGGTCAACGCCACGCAGACATCGAGCGTATGTGCGCCCCCCTCGATCTGATCGCGCGCAATTTGCAGCAGGCCATCGTAATCATCGGCCAGCAGCAGCTTCTTGACCATCTTGCTGCCCTGGGTGTTGATGCGTTCGCCAATCAGGTGGGGAGCCGGCTCTTGCGCCAGCCCCGTTGCGCGCATTGCCGAGGCGACCAACGCCGGAAAGGTGCGCGTCTCGGCGATGCGCGCCAGCCCCGGCGCTTGCGTGCGCAGCGGCCGCGTCAGTTCGACGATCTGCTGGATGTGCTCTGGCGTGGTGCCGCAGCACCCGCCGATGATGTTGACCCCCAGTTCGCGCACGAATTCGGCCAGTGTGCTGGCCAGGGGCAGCGGTTCCATTGGGTAGACCGCCTTGCCGTCCACGTTGAGCGGCAGACCGGCGTTGGGAACCACCGAGATCGGCAGGCTGCTGTTGGCGGTCAGATAGCGCACCGGCTCGCGCATGTAATCGGGGCCGGTGGAGCAGTTGAGGCCAATCACATCCACGGGCAGGTAGCGCAGGATGGTCAGCACGGCGGCGATGTCGGAACCGAGCAGCATACGACCGGTCACGTCGAGCGTCACCTGCACCTGAACCGGCAGGCGCACGCCCGCCCGGCGGAAGTAACGCTGAATGCCGGCCACGGCTGCTTTGACCTCCAGAATGTCCTGCTGCGTTTCCAGCAGCAGCAGATCCACGCCCCCTTCGACCAGGCCTTGCGCCTGTTCGGCGAAGACATCGGCCAGTTGGTGGAAGCTGATGTTGCTCAGGGTTGGATCGGAGGCGCTGGGCAGGAAGCCTGTCGGTCCCATAGACCCGGCGACGAAGCGCGGGGCGCCGGTGGTCTGCGCAAAGCGGTCGGCGACGCGGCGCGCCAGGCTGGCGGCGGTGCGGTTCATTTCCAGGATCCGGTCTTGCAGCCCGTACTCGCGCATCGTCAGCCGATTGGAGCGAAAGGTGCAGGTTTCGATCACTTCGGCGCCGGCGCGCAGGAAGTCGGCGTGAATCGTCTCGATGAACGAGGGCTGACTGATGACCAGATAATCGTTGTTGCCCCACATGCGCTCGCCGCCAAAGTCGGCGGCGGTTGGTTCCAGTTTCTGGATGTTGGTGCCCATGGCGCCATCGAACACCACAATGTGATCGCGCACTGCGCGCAGGTAACGATCATTCGTAAACGGTAGCGGTTTCAACTGATGCAACCTCTTTCGGTCAGTGTCAAGGGGCTTTTTTTTCGAACAAAGCGGCTGGTTCGACCAAGATGCTGTGCGTCTAGTTTGCCGCCTGAAAGGCTCATGTGCGATGCGGGCCGTTGCCCTGCCGGCGTCTATACTGTTGTTGACGGCTCGTCGGTTTGTCTGCGATGGCATACTCGATCTGGCCTCGCGCCATCAATCGTGAAATCGCCGTCTTCCAGAATCAAAAAGGAAAATGGCCGGCCACGCGATTGATTCTTGCGACGTTGCCGCAGCCGTTCTCGCTTCACGTAAGGCCTGCCACCGGCATCCGCCTCGATGGCCAGCTCATAGGTGATTGGGCGCGCCGCTTCATCCTCTCGATAGTACAACTCGAACGCAATGGGACCGTGACATCCCTGAGAACGAAGCCGCTCGAAGCCCCCGCGCCCACGCAGATCGCAAGCCGCTTCGACGCCAGACCCGAGGCAATCGGCCAAAAAACCAAACGCATCGAACAGAGTGCTCTTGCCGACGCCATTCTTGCCAATCACCACGGTCATTGCCGTGAGCGGATCGGCATCCTGTCAGCTCCAAAGCCGCCCCAGGGTTACGTCGTTGAGTACCCGGTAATTACGAATCCGAATTCCTTCGATCCTGGCCACGTCATGCGCCTCCTCGCTGACTACCAATTGGTGGAACAACACCCAGTGTCTTCGATTGCTCGTCATTGCTCCATATAGCGGCGCCACATTATAACCGACCAAACCCCCTTCGTGAAATTCGCCTGACGGGCGTCTCCTTCGCCGGGTACGACAGCGGTGTGACTTTGCGAGTTACAATTTATAAAAACATGACTCAAATCATTGATTCCTATTGCATTCAAGACTATCATGCAGGCATTCGCTGTGCCTGACGGGTCGCGTCCCGTCCGTAATGACAGACGACAGGAGGAAGAAGCGGATGCCAGACAAACTGCTGACGACCCGTGAACTGCAGGAGCGCCTGCAGCTAGATCGCGTGACGATTTACCGCATGGTCAGAGAAGGCGAGCTGCCGGCGCTGCGCGTGGGCGGTCAGTGGCGCTTTTCCAACGACGCCATCACCACCTGGCTGCGCCAGCAGGATCGTACACGCACTCCTGCCCCACAAAACTCCGATGCGCCCGCACTGCGTCTTTCCGACCTGATTCCTCTCAAGACCCTGCAGGCCATTCAAGACCAGTTCGCCGCCGTTCTGGGCCTATCTTCCTTCATCACCGACCTGGATGGCCAACCGCTCGTGGCATGCAGCCGCTGCAGCCACTTCTGCCGACTGATCCACACCACCGAGGCCGGCATGGACGCCTGTCGCAGCTCATGGCGCAGCGTGGCCCGCTCGGCCGAGGCTGGCGCCGCGATTCACACCTGTCACGCTGGCGTTCACTACGCCAGCGCCCCGCTGACGATCAACGGCCAGCGCCTGGGCATGGTGACCGCCGGACAATTTCTCACCGCGCCGCCCGATCCGGCCGATTTCCGCCATCAGGCGCTGGCCGCCGGCGACCGCATTGGCGTGGATGGCGGCGCCCTGGCCGCCGCCGGCGATTCCCTGGAGGTCGTCAGCGCCCACCGCGCCTTGCAGATCACGGCGCTGCTGGCCGTCATTGCCAATGCCCTCTCCAGCATTGGCTATCAGAGCTTTCTGGCCCGCCAGACTTTGACCAGAATTGCCCAACTGAGTGACGCCGCGGCCGCGGCGTCGCCAGGCTGAACCGCTCAGCCGCATCTCATCGGGAGCTTGTTATGCGTATTCCTGTCTTTTTCAAGAAGAACGCCGTTTGGATCGTGGGCCTCTTTGTGACCCTTGCCGTCATCCTGACGCCCCTGCTCGTGTTTCGTCCGTCCGCCAACCCGGCGCGCGACGCGCCTCAGGCGGCGCTGTTGACGCGTGTGCCCGAAACCGATCATTCGCACCTGCTCACCGGCCCCTACGCCGACGGTTCCGAAGTCACCGCCGCCTGCCTCGGATGCCATCCCGATTCTGCCAGCCAGATCATGGCCACCACGCATTGGACATGGGAAAGCCAACCGACAATCGCCGCCTGGCGCGACCAATCGGTTACGATCGGCAAGAAGAATCAGATCAACAACTTCTGCATCAGCGCACAGGGTAACGAAAAGAAATGCATGAGCTGCCACATCGGCTACGGATGGGAGAACGATCAGTTCGACTTCAGCGATCCCCTCAACGTGGACTGCCTGATCTGCCATGCCGACGCATCCACCTACGGCAAGGGCGATTTTGGCTATCCGGCCGCAGGGGTAGACCTGGCCGCGGCGGCCCAGAGTGTGGGCGTGCCCGGACGTGAGAACTGCGGCGCCTGCCATTATGACGGCGGCGGCGGCAACAATGTCAAACATGGCGACCTGGACACCAGCCTCAACTTCCCGGCGGCCAATCTCGATGTCCACATGAGCAGCCTGAACCTGCAGTGCGTGGACTGCCACCGCACCGAGGATCACGTCATCAAGGGCCGCCTGTTGGCCGACAACATCGCCATCGAGCCTGCGGAGCAGGTGCAGTGTACCGATTGCCACGCCGACACCCCGCACGAGGACGAACGCCTCGATGCCCACACCCAGAGCGTGGCCTGCCAGTCTTGCCACATCCCCGCGATGGCGCTCAAGAACCCCACCAAAGTCACCTGGGATTGGTCCGCAGCCGGGCAGGACATTCCGGAGGACCACTACACCTACCTGAAGATCAAGGGCGAGTTTCACTACGAAGAGACCGTCACGCCCACCTACCACTGGTTCAACGGCAGCAACGCCTACCGCTACCTGCTGGGCGACGTCATCACGCCCACGCAGCCGACCATGATCAACCTGCCGGCCGGCGACATCAGCGATCCCAACGCCAAGATCTTCCCCTTCAAGGTCCACATCGCCAAACAGCCCTACGACACCACGACCAACATCCTGTTGGCCCCGCGCACGGCCGGCGCAAACGGCTACTGGACCACCTTCGACTGGCCCTCGGCCCTGGCCCTGGGCGCACAGGACGCCGGCATCACCTTCTCCGGCCAGTACGACTTTGCCGAAACCTGGATGTACTACCCAACCACGCACATGGTGCAGCCTGCCGAAAATGCGCTGCAGTGCGAATCTTGCCACGGCGCGGACGGCCGCATGGACTGGCAGGCCCTGGGCTATCCCGGCGACCCCATCACCTGGGGCGGACGCCTGCAGGCGAAATAGAGGCGCATCATGAACACATCATACCGCTCCATGCTTCTGATTCTCTGCGGACTGCTCCTCCTGGCTGCGTTGACCCGCCTGCCCTGGGCCGCGGCTCAGCCGATCGTCGCGCCGGTCTTACAGCCGCCGCCCATTCACCCGCAGTTCAAGTTGCTCGACGCAGACGCCGCGTCCGTGCTCATCTCCGGTAATCCGGTCTCCACGCTGAAAACCTGCGGCGCGTGCCACGACACCGCCTTCATTCAGAGTCACAGCTACCACGCCACCCTGGGCCTGGATGGATTCAACCAGGCGGGCCAAAGCGCCGGCGCCCGCGCCTGGGACAGCAGCGCCGGCGCCTTTGGCCGTTGGGACCCCCTGCGCTACCGCTACCTCTCCCTGGCTGGCGACCCCTTGCTCGACCTGGGTACGCCGGAATGGGTCATGGACTTTGGCGATCGGCACGTGGGCGGCGGCCCGGCCCTGGTCACGCGTGACGGCCGGCCGCTCAGCGCCCTGCCCGCCGACGCCGGCAACCCGGAGACAGCCGTGCTCGATCCTGCCACCGGTCAGGCCACGGCCTGGGACTGGGCCGCATCGGGTGTGGTAGAAATGAACTGCTTCCTCTGTCACCTGCCCAACCCCAACAACACCGCGCGCATCGCCGCCCTGCAGAGCGGCCAGTTTGGCTGGGCCAACACCGCCACCCTGCTCGGTACCGGCCTGGTGGAGACGGACGGCAGCGGCTTCCGCTGGAATGCCGCCGCGTTCGAGGCTGACGGCCAGCTCAAGACCGAATTCGTCACCGTGCAGGACCCCACCAGCGCCAACTGCGGCCAGTGTCACGGCCTGGTGCAGACCGGCGCCAGCGTCCCTGTTTCCCTGACCCAGGCGACAAGCACCCCCTGGAGTACCCTGACCACAGGCCAAATCATCTCCGGGCAGCGCATCTCGGCTTCGGGCCTCAACCTGACCGGCAAAGCAGAACTGACCCGGTCCTGGGACGTTCACGCCGCACGACAGATCCGATGTACCGACTGCCATTTTGCCCTCAACAACCCCATCTATTTCCGTGAGAGCGCCGACACCCGGCCCGCGCACCTGGCCTTCGATCCGCGGCGCCTCGATTTTGGCGAATACTTACAGCGCCCGCTGCACGACTTCGCCAAAGGCGCCACCGCACAGCACGCCATTGCGCCGGAGCTGACCGACACCATGCGCCGCTGCGATAGCTGCCACAACGCCGTCGAGACCCACCAGTGGCTGCCCTACACCGACCGTCACCTGGCAACCGTCGCCTGCGAAACCTGCCACATCCCGCAGGTCTACGCACCCGCGCTGCAGAGCGTGGACTGGACCGTCCTCACCGCAAACGGCGAGCCGCGGCGTGAGTACCGCGGCGTGGATGGCAACCCGCAGGCCGCGGCGTCCCTCATCAGCGGCTATCAGCCCGCGCTGCTCCTGCGCCAGGATGTGGATGGCAAGACGCGCCTGGCCCCGCACAACCTGGTGACAGCCTGGTATTGGGTCTATGGCGAGCCGGCGCAGCCGGTGCGCCTGTTCGACTTGCAGACCGCCTGGTTCGATGGCGACCAGGTCGCGGCCGCTGTACTGGCCGCGCTCGACGCCGATGGCAACGGCGCCTTGAGCGAAACCGAACTGGCGTTTGACACCCCCGCCAAACAAGCCGTCATGGCTGCTCGCCTGGCGGCCCTGGGCCTGGCCAATCCCCGCATCGTCGGCGACGTGCAGCCCTACACCGTCAGTCACAACGTGACCAACGGCGAATGGGTCACGCGTGACTGCACCGCCTGCCACAGCGCAGATTCACGCCTGACCCAGGTGTTCACTTTGACCGACAGTGGCCCCAGCGGCGTCACCCCAGCCCTGCTGGCGACGGACAGCACACTCATTGACGGCCGCCTGTTCGAAACCGCCGATGGCGCCTGGCGTTACGAGGCGAGCGCCGCCAGCGCCGGCCTCTACATCTTCGGCAAATCGAGCGTGTCCTGGATTGACTGGTTCGGCATGATCGCCTTTCTCGGCACCCTGCTGGCCGTTGGGGCGCACGGCGGACTGCGCTTTGCCTCCGCGCTGCGTTTGCCCAAACACACGCCGCAGCTCAAGCAGGTGTACGTGTACACCGTCTACGAGCGTTTCTGGCATTGGCTGCAAACCTTCACCATCCTGGGGCTGATCTTCACCGGGCTGGTCATCCACAAACCAGATCTGTTCGGTCTCTTTGCGTTCAAGTCCATGGTGCAGGTTCACAACGTGCTGGCCGCCATCGTCGTCGTCAACGCCGCCCTCTCGTTGTTCTACCACCTGGCGAGCGGCGAGATCAAGCAGTTCATCCCGCGGCCGGCTGGCTTCTACGACCAGGCCATCGTGCAGGCCAGGTTCTACCTGCAGGGCATCTTCAAGAACGAGCCGCATCCGTTCGAAAAAATGCCCGAACGCAAGCTGAACCCGCTGCAACAACTCACCTATTTTGGCCTGCTCAACGTGCTCCTGCCCGGGCAGGTCATCACCGGCGCGCTGATGTGGGGCGCGCAGCGCTGGCCCGACCTGGCGCAGCGCCTGGGCGGCCTCCCCCTGTTAGCACCGGTCCACGCGCTGATCGCCTGGCTGCTGGCCGCCTTCGTCGTCCTGCACGTCTATTTGACCACCACCGGTCAGACCCCGCTGGCCAACATCCAGGCCATGATGAACGGATGGGACATGATCGAAACGCACGAAACGCTCCCCGCGCCCGCTGGCGGGCAACCAATCAATCTGGCTCAGGAGACTTCGACGCATGGCAACTAATACCGAATCTCTCTCCCCTCGGCCCTCGCTCAAAACGGTGGTCGGCCGTGTCCTATTTGCACGCCCGGCCAAAGATTACATTCACCCCTATCTGGCCGCGGTTTTGCTCGGTCTGGTGCTTTTTCTGGCCTTCTTTCTCACCGGCAATGGGCTGGGCGCCTCCGGCGGCTTGAACAGCATCATCGCCTTCATCGAAGACCTGGTCGCTCCCGGCCACATGGACCGCCTGCCCTACCTGGTCAAGCTGGCGGGCGGCAACAAGAACCCGCTCGACTCCTACCTGGTCTACATGGTCATCGGCACCCTGATGGGTGGGTTTCTCTCCGGCTGGCGCAACGGCCGCCTGAAAGTAGAAACGGTGCGCGGCCCGCAGATCACCCCAACCACGCGCTGGGCCATGGCCTTCCTGGGCGGCGCCATCATGGGCTACGGCGCCCGCTTTGCCCGCGGCTGCACCTCCGGCCAGGCGCTCTCCGGCGGCTCCGTGCTCTCGGTTGGTTCGTGGGCTTTCATGTTTGCAGTCTTCGGCGGCGGCTACGCGGTGGCCTATTTCGTGCGCAAACTCTGGAACTAGATTCAGGCATCCATCAGGCAT
>CAZOLV010000031.1:43142-47430 GCA_964580725.1 uncultured Anaerolineae bacterium
CATCAGGCATCCATCAGGCATCAAAAGGAAACATCATGGCGCCTTTTCCACTTTCGTTGGCAACCATCTTCGGCCATTGGGGCCAATATGTCGTCTATCTGTTGATCGGCGTGGGCTTCGGCTATGTGCTGGAGAGCGCCGGCTTCGGCAACTCGCTCAAACTGGCGCGGCAGTTCTACTTCAAGGACCTGACGGTGCTCAAGGTGATGTTTGGCGCGATCATCGTGGCCATGCTGCTCATCTTCATCGCCTCCGGCCTGGGCCTGCTCGACTACAACCTGGTTTGGGTCAATCCCACCTACCTCTGGCCCGGCATCGTGGGCGGCCTCATCATGGGCGTGGGCTTCATCATCGGCGGCTTTTGTCCCGGCACCTCGCTGGTGTCGCTCGCCACCTTCAAGCTCGATGGCCTCTTCTTCGTCCTGGGCGGGCTGTTCGGCATCTTCCTCTTCGGCGAAACGGTGGACTCCTTCGCGGTCTTCTGGAATTCGTCCTACATGGGTCGTTTCACCATCCAGGACTGGTTGGGGCTGCCTGTCGGCGTGGTTGTCCTGCTCGTCATCCTGATGGCGCTCTTCATGTTCTGGGGCGGCGAACAGTTGGAGCGCATCGTGGGCGGCAAAAATCTGAAGCTGGAGCCGAAGCTGCGCTACGCCGGCGCCGGCATGCTCGTCCTTGGCGCGGTGATCCTGATCGTCATCGGCCAGCCTACCGCGGCAGACAAGTGGCAGGCGCTGGCCCCTACCAAAGCGCCCCTGCTGGCCAAGCGCAGCGTGCAGATTGCACCGGCCGAGTTGTTGGATGCGCTGCACAACGACGCGCTGAAGGTCATCCTGCTCGACGTGCGCAATGAGGGAGATTACAACCTGTTTCACATTGCCGGGGCAGAACGGGTGACCCCGGCGGCCCTACCAGCCCTCATTCCAGATCTGCTGCTGGAGCCGGCCAACACCATTTTCGTCGCCATGAGCAACGACGAAACCGCCGCAACCGAGGCCTGGAAAATGCTGACCGCCGAAAGCGTACCCAACGCCTACATCCTGGAGGGAGGCCTCAACCACTGGCTGGAAACCTACGCCAGCGCCGATCCTACCCTGCCCGCCGCGACGCCCGTTACGGCGGATGACCGGCTGCGGTACGAATTCACCCTGGCCCTGGGCGCCCAGTCGCCTGCCGCCAACCCCGACCCGCACGCCTTCGATCTGGACTACACCCCCAAGATCGAGCTCAAACTGAAGCGTGGGCCATCCGGCGGCGGCTGCGGCTAGAACTCGCCACACCCTGCGCCAAAACAGACGGCCAGCACGCCAACCCAATCGGTTGGCGCGCTGGCCGCTGCGCGTCTGGAGCCTCTTCTTGAGCCGCCGGCCCCTCACTTCCTGAACGCGCACAGCGCCAAAAACCTGGCCCGGGCTGAATAGGCGTACATGAAATGTGTCAGCAAACTGCAAGCTAGATTCCTTGCCTTTCGCCTGCTGTTATGGTACCCTGGTACTAGTTGCAGCACTTGCCGAAGATGTCAATGCGACTCGTCCCCCTTTCTTGCGACCGCCGATCCTTGCGAACGCCGGTCGTTTGTTTGCCACGCGTAGGTTCGGCTATGATCGTCGTGAGGGTTTTGGGGCAGTTCTGCTTGCGGTCATAGCGCCAATGCTTCGCTGTTCTTCGCACTGTCTCCCCAGTCCACCACGAGAACGTTTCGCAAAATTCGTTGGAGATAGGGAGACCATCAGATGAGGACCGATCCTAGCAATCGCGCGCTTTGGCGCGCCTTCGAACTGACGCTCGTCGCCGCAATCTTGCTCTTGTTCACGATTGCGCGCCTGCCGTCCGTTTCTGCTGCACGCAGCGCCGCCCCCGCTACCTTCTGTCCGGCCGGGCTGCTCGTCAATGCGAGCTTCGAAACCGTCAACGGCAGCGGGTTTCCCACCGGCTGGACGCTGGAAAGCGGCTCCGCTTCGACCACCGATTACCTGCCGAACGAGCCTGACGGCGCTCGCATCGGTTGGGTGCACTTCAGCGGCGGCAACACCGGCGTGTTGTCGCAGCAGGTTTCGGTGTCAGCCGGAACCACCTACGGGCTGATGTTCTACGCCGGATCGCACGAACCCAGTTCCAACACGACCATCGCCATCCGCTTCTACAATTCTTCGGGATCACAGGTCGGCTCGGCGGCGATCCATACGGTGACCTACGACATGGAGAGCAGCGGGCCGAATCCAAGCCTGGGCGGCCCCTACACGCTCAGCGCCGTTGCGCCCGCCGGCGCCTCCTATCTCAAGGTCATCTTGAAGGACGCCGATGCCTCGGGCAATGCCTACACCAAGGCTGACGCCATGTGTCTGACGATCAGCGCCACGCCAACGCCCACCTCGACCCCCACGCCAACGCCAACGCCCACCTCGACCCCCACGCCAACAGCGACCGTCACCAATACGCCGACGCCAACGCCCACGGCCACGCCAACCAGCGCGCTCCAGCGCGACTATCAGTTGAACAAGACGCTGACCAGCGGCGACCCGGCGACGGTCGGTTCGGAAGTGGTTTACAGCATCCGCATCAACAACACCGGCCAAACGACTCTGAACGTGCTGCCGCTGCTCGATTTCTACGATGGCAGCAAGTTGAGCTTCCTGTCTGCCCAACCTGCCCCCGACGACGCGCTGGATGACGGCGCGTTGAATTGGAGCGATCTGACGGGCGCGGCGCCGTTCGGCTTCGGCAGCGACCTGGCGCCGGGTCAGGCGTTCGATGTGCAGGTGCATTTCCTGGCCAAAGCACCCACCGTCACCGGCCCGATCCCCAATCACGCGGCCGGCGCAGCGACCTCGCCCCTGCTGGCGCCAGCCTGGATCATCGAGGTGTGGCCCACGGCCACCTGCGACGGCTGGCAGATTGTCTTCGACGGGTCGAACAGCGCCGGCGAGAATTGGCGCGCCAAGGTAGATGGAACGATCATTGCCCAGGGATCAACGACCGGCAACGAGACCGTGACCGGCCTCTGGCCGCAGAATCTCGACCTGACCGCTTTGCACACGTTCCGCGCCGAAATCTACGAGAACGGCAACTGGCTGGCCCGCTCGGTCAGTTTCGGCAATTGCCCGGCGCCGCCCACCGGCTCGATCGGCGACCGTGTGTTCAGCGACGCCGACGGTTCGGGCCTGCCCGACGGCGGCAGCGAGCCGGGCATTCAGGGCGTCACCCTCAAGCTCTACGGCGGGACATGCAGCGCCGCCACAACGGCAGCGCTCGACGCCATCTCGACCGGCACGGCCGCCAACACGACCAGCCTCTCTATCCCGCACACGACGGGCAACGGCGCCAATCGCCTGCTGTTGGTCGGTATTTCGATCAACCGGGAAACCGGCTCCACCAATGACCAGGTCACGGGGATCACCTACGGCGGCCAGCCTCTGACGCAAATCGGCGCAGCCAACGACAACGGCTCGACCGAAGCCCGCGTCGAAATGTGGGCGCTGCTGAATCCACCCAATGGCGCAGCCAACGTGGTGGTCGGTTTCAGCCGCGCTAACGCCGATGGCGCTGTCGTGGGCGTCGCCACCTTCAGCGGGGTCAACCAAACCACCCCTTATGGCTCCTTCGTCTTCAACCGCGGCAACGGCGCGGCGCTCAGCCTGACGGTTCCCTCTGCTGCCGGCGAGCTGGTGTTCGACACGGCGACGCTGCGCAGCCAGGGACTTGCCAGCGTAGGCGCCGGTCAAAGCGAGCGGTGGCGGACCTTCTTCAACAGTCGCGTCGGCGCCGGCGGCAGCACTCGGCCAGGCGCGGCCAGCGTCGTCATGTCCTGGACAGGCTCTGCGTCGGCCGATTGGGTCATGGGCGCTGTCTCGATCAAACCGGCTTCCGGCCTGGGCGGTACGCCGCTGGCCACCGCCGTGACGAATAGCGCCGGCCTCTACAGCTTCAGCGGTTTGACCGGCGGCGCCTACTGCGTGGATGTGGACGAGAGCACCCTCCCTCCAGGCTATGCGCTGACCACCGCCAACGACCCGCTGACGGTCAATCTGGCCAACGGTCAGCAGTACAACGACGCCGATTTTGGCTATCGAGCGCAGTGCCCGAGCGGCGCCTTCAACCTGGCCGTTACGATGGGCGTGACCGACAACACGGGCGCCTCGCTGCCGACCCGTGAAGGTTTGGCTTGCGTGGACATCGTCCCCCCTGGCGCCATCGGCGATTTCGTCTGGTACGATAGCGACAGCGACGGCATCGAGGATGTGGGCGAGCCGGGCATCCCCAATGTCACCGTCAAGCTCTACCGCGATAC